>CANRNT010000008.1 GCA_947631995.1 uncultured Clostridia bacterium
TGAAAGCCCTTGATTTCAAGCCATTCTGCCGCTCTGACAACAGCATTTCTTTGTATCAATTCTTGGGTTTACATTTCATCGTAAAAATCGTAATCTGTAATAGCGTGGTCTTTGCAGTATTGCTCCAGCAGTATCTTCTGAGAACCTATGCTCACGCTTTCGCCGTAACGTCCGTCGTCCACAGAGAGCCTGCAATAGAGCGCTGCCTTTTTTGGCTGTATATTCATATTAACTCCTTTCCCAGCCGGGCACGCCGGTCTTACACGCACAGTATACCACACTGTTTTGCACAAATCCAGCCCACCCGACTGTTTTTGTAGGACTGCATAAAAAACACAGTCGGTTCTTTACATATTCATATTCTGACCCTCGTTTTCCTGCTCGCTTTCATCGTCAGCGTTTTCACTTCGCGCCAGCCTTGCGACTTCTTCGGTTTCTCTGTATATGCGCTCGATCTCTTTCACGCGCCAGTCTACCACCTCGCCGACTTCTTCTCCCGAATTAACGCTGCGAAGCATGAGGTCTGAAAGCCGCCGCGAGGCATCTTCCTTTCCCACAAACGACGACCACACTCTGTAAGTTACACCGTCAAGCGTAATGTCACTGTACTCGCACTCCGCGCCGCCGCACTGAGGCTTTTCCAGACCCTCTGCGGTCTTTTCTTTTTCTTTGATTTCCTTTGCCAAATTATCTGCCTCCTGTTTTATGTATTTTTTTGACCTTCAAATTTTATGACTCCCCGTTTCGGGGTATCGTTGGTTGTACGCAAGGGCTGTCCGTTTTGTACACCCATTTGCCGATATCTTGCATTACCTGCCGTCAGAAAAACTGACATCAGCCAGCGGTGTACCCCGTTAAAGGGTATACCGAAACACGATATCCTTTTTATTGCGCTGCTGATCAGGTCATTTACTGATTTTATCGATTGTGGTGTCACTGAATTATATCGTAGTTTCGCTGCTTTCTTTTACTTCTTCAAATTTTGATGCCGTCATATTTCACCCTCATTCAAAATGACGCCATTTTCCGAACGCCGAAATCTCTCGTAAAATCGTGGTCGGCTTTGCCGTCCGCTGTGAATTTTGCGGCAAATGGAGCCGCAATTTAACCTGCAATATGGCGGACACGTCATTTGATATGACCTTTTGTGCAGATTGTCCGCCACCGAGTTTTGCTTTGAGGTCGCAGATCTCAATTCTGCAAGCAGAACCGCAAAACTCCCAGCCTTAGTTCACAGCGCGTTTTTAACATTTCCTATTACATTTTTCTCACCCTCGTTTTAAATATTTTTCACCTCCTCGCCCACAGAAGCCGACAAATCGCTCACACGGGCTTTGACTGTCTGCGGTGGTTAAACTACCCGACCTCTGCCACAAAACCGCACTTGGCGCATTTCTGTGCGTTACTGCGCGAGTCCGCTTTGGCTTCACCACTCTTTTCTTGCTTCTTGCCTTTTAACCTCTTGCCTCTAGTAGCACACAATACATTTCTGCGCGTTTCACGGTCGGATAGTTCACCGACATTTCTCACGCTCCTTTCTTACCTCTTGCTCTTAGCCCTGCGCCTCGCTTTTCTTCGCGCCCCTTTCTTGCTTTTTGACTTTGAGCCTCTTGACTTTCGCGGCTTGATCACCCCTTTCTCCCTGCGAGATTTCTGCAAAGTTTTACCGTCACTTTTTGAAACCGAGCCGTCACCCGTCACCCTGCCGTCACCCGGCGAAACACACATATTTTCAATGCTTTTCACAGGTCGGGTGCCGGCTGGACAGCAATTTGTCACGCGCGGTATTTTGCCGTCACCGCCGTCACCCGAACAGTCACACCGCACCTCGATCCACCGCTTGCCATGACTTCTTTTAAGCTCAAATTTCACACCCAGCTTCTCAAGCTGCGCGGCATTTTGCATCAGCTTCTTGCTCACCACATTGCTCTGAATTTCAACTCCCAGACTGCCTTTCAGCTTTTCGCACAACTCCGTCGCAGAGCCTTTGAAGTTTAACTCCGTCATCATCAGATCGTGTATCGCGAAAGGGAAACGGTCAACAGGCTTTTCAATTTGCACATCAGTCGCTATCCATTTACACTCATCTTTTTCCAGATGAATTTCGCATTCCCGAATGTCACGCCCCGTCGCGAACAGCTTTGCGGTACTGCTTGTCCGTTTTGACTTCATCAGTACCAGACTTCCGTCCACACAACCGCTGATGCCTGTCGTTCCCGATATCATATTGAACGGATCTGCATCGCGATTCTTTCTCGTGTGGTGAACCAGCAGTATGCAGATGTTCAGCTTCTCTGCAAGCCTTTTCAGAACAGTCAACTCCGCATAATCTGATCCGTATCTGTATTCCTCATCGGTCTTGATCTTCTGCAACGTGTCTATCGCAACTATCTTCAAATCGCTATGCTGTAACTTGAATTGCTCGATCTGTTCTTCCAAACCATTTCCGATACTCTCCGCCAGTACCGAGAAGTACAAACTTTCGGACGGTTCATTTGTCAGCTCGTATAGCCTGTTTTGTATCCGCGAGTAGCTGTCCTCTAAACACAGGTATAGCGCCGAGCCTTGTGTGGTAGTCCTGCCTAGCACATTCTCTCCCTTTGCGATTGAAAGACACATATCCAGTACCAACCACGACTTGCCGACTTTTGGCGCACCTGCTAGTATGTACAACCCCTGCGCTAAGAGCCCGTCCACCACAAACTCCAAAGGTCTGTATACCGTCGTCATGATCTCCTCGCACGACTTTGCTTTCAATTCATTTTTCAATTTCATCACCTCCTTTCAGCGTCCTTACACTTGTATAGGAAGAAAAATTGCGTTTTGAACAACTTTTTTTGCAAAAATTTTTTATTTTCGTATGCCTGCACAAATCCTCTTATTTTGTTTTAGGCATTTTCACAACTGCCGTCCAAAATATTTTCTTCTACTTGTATAAGGGAAGATGTAAGCGTTTTGTTACCCCTGAATTTTCAAATTTCATAAAAATTCGTATGCTTGCATAATTTCTCAAGTGCTAATTTGGTTATTTTCACATCTGCTGTTCAATTCTATCCTTCTCTACTTGTATAAGGGAAGATGTCAGGCATTTAACAACCCTAAAAAATGAAATTTGTAACTTTTTTGTAGAGCTGCACAAATTCACATATCTCATTTTAAGTATTTTGACAGCATCTCGCTTCTTTCCCCTTTACTCGTATAGGGATATTTGCAAGGCTTTTGATACCCCCAAAAATGAAATTTCAAATTAAATTCGTATGTCTGCACAAATTCGCCGGTTCTGTTTTAGACATTTTTATAACTTACAGCTTGCCTTTTTCTTTTTGCCATATAGACAAAAAACAAAAAGCCCATACAGAATTAGATCTGTATGAGCCTTGTCGTATTTATTATTAGTCAGTGCGCACATATCGTGTAGATACATCGCTTACTTTGAACAGTTTTTTCAGCCTTGTAGTGCAAAGAAAAGCGCTATTTTACCACAAATATCGCATATCACCACTTTTGCGGTATCCGTTCATAATAGTAACCGTATCTACTGTGACTAGGTGCTGTTGTCATGCCGATGTTTGATACTGTTTTTATTTAATAATGATGTCATCAATTTTGCATGACATGATTTATATGTTTTTCTTGAATAATTTATTGTTTATATTTGCTAAAGCAATTATGTATTTTTTATTAAAATCGCCGAAACAATTCGCAAGATATTGCGAATTTAGTTGCATTGTGGTATAATCGTTTTAAGGATATTCAAAGGGATGATTGTATTATGTCTGTTACATATGAAGGTCTATGGCGAATGCTATCATATCGAAATGTCAGCGCAGCCGACTTACGGAAAGTTACCGGTATTGCTCCCAATACAATGACTAAGCTGAAAAGAAATGAAGATGTTGCTCTTTCTATTTTAGGGAAAATCTGCTCCCTTTTAGAATGCGATTATGGCGATATAGTAAGCTATGTTTCTGATGAAAGCATGGCTCCAGATGATATATCATCATTTGGCATTAACAATAGACGCTATTTAGGGAACAAATATAAGCTGCTCCCCTTTATAACCGAAATTGTAAATAGCCATTGCAGCGGCATTTCATCTGTGGCAGATATTTTTTCCGGAACAGGCGCAGTCGCTTCTGCTTTCACTGATAAGCAGATTATTACGAATGATTTGATGTACAGCAATTATATCTGTAATTACGCTTGGTTTGGCAGCCAGTCGTTTGACCGTTCAAAGGTTATAAAAATCATTTCAAAATATAATAACATGGTCGTGAACGAAAACAATTATATGACAGAAAACTTTTCTGATACATACTTCAGCAAATCCGATTGCGCTAAAATAGGTTATATCCGTGAAAATATTGAAACTTTATATTACCAGCACAAGATAAATGACAGAGAGAAAGCGTTGCTTATAATGTCTTTGATATATGCTATGGATAAAATTGCAAATACTTGCGGTCATTACGATGCCTATATTCAGAATGCAATTTTTGATAAACATCTCAAGCTGTCAATGCCAAACGTAAAATCTCTTAATAATCCGCTGAATCAATGTTATAACGAAGATGCTAATGAACTAGTTGAACATATTTATGCCGACCTTGTTTATATTGATCCGCCTTATAATTCAAGACAATACTGTGATGCATATCATTTGTTGGAGAATGTAGCAAAATGGGAAAAGCCTGATGTGTTTGGTGTTGCAAAAAAGATGGACAGATCGGCTATGAAGAGCAGATATTGCACAAGAACAGCAGAAAAAGCCTTTAGGGAACTTGTTGAAAGAATCAATGCAAAATATATTTTATTTTCCTATAATAATATGGCGAATAAAGGCAATGATCGTTCTAATGCAAAAATTACTGATGAAGCAATTGTAGACATTCTAAGTCAAAAGGGTTCTGTTCAGGTTTTTGAAGAAAGTTACAAGGCTTTTTCGACTGGAAAATCTGATATAAAGGATAACGCCGAACGCTTATTCTTATGTGTTTGTAATAGGTGATAGTGCTTATGATTCAATCTCCACTCAATTATACGGGAGGAAAATACAAATTACTTCCTCAGATCCTCCCGCTATTTCCAGCTGATATAGAAACATTCGTTGATTTATTCTGCGGCGGATGTAATGTCGGTATAAATGTAAAAGCTCAAAAGCATATTTATAACGATACTAATAGGTACTTGTTATATCTTTATAATACCTTAAAAAATAACGATATAGATGTCACGCTTGAGACTATATATGGCATTATTGATAAGTATGGGCTTTCTCTTGTCAGCAAATACGGATATGACTATTATGGCTGTGACAGCAGTAGTGGTCTGGGTAATTATAATAAAGATAAATTCCTTAAAATGCGCGATGATTTTAATCACAATACGGCTGAAGACTATTATTACTATACGTTGCTGTATGTAATGATAGTGTATTCTTTTAACAATCAGATCAGATTCAACAGTAATGGTGAATTTAATCTTCCTGTCGGGAAACGAGATTTTAACAACAGTATGGAAAACAAACTTGTGAGTTTCATTAATGTTATTAAAACGCAGGATTCACATTTTTCGTGTCTTGATTTTGCCGACTTTGATATTTCTTTATTGACAGAAAAAGATTTTGTTTATATGGATCCTCCTTATCTTATTACTTGCGCTACCTATAATGAGCAAGATGGTTGGAATGCTGATAAAGAAAGACAGCTGTTGGACTTTATAGATCATCTTACGGAATTTAAAATAAGATGTGCATTATCAAATGTTCTTAGAAGTAAGGGGAAAGAGAACCCCATACTTATTGAATGGCTTGAAAGAAATAAGAGTAAATATGTAGTTCATCAGCTTGATTATAGCTATGCTAATTCAAATTATCATACAAAAGATAAAATCGGAAGATCAGAAGAAGTTCTTATTACAAATTATTAATGAGGTGATTTTATGGAGCAACTTTGGAGCATGAGTACCACGATAAGAGAAGCAGAGCGTATTGTTGGTTTTCTTCAGACTGCGGCAGAAATTGAAGGCAAAGTGTGGAACGATGAAACACAAGCAAAGTTTCAAGTTTTGCTTGTGAAAAATCGTCAGTACCTTTGTGATCCGGATAATAAACAAATTTATAACCGCTTAAATGATGAGCAATGCGAACTGCTACGAAATAAGTCAATAAAAATGACTTATGAACAAGCTGAGGGAATTATCAAAGCCAAGAATTATGTAGGAGGACCTGCAATGAGGGGCAGACAATCAATGTCCCCTTTATATAAGCTGGGATTAGTATATATAATTGATGAAAAGGTAAAGATTACGGATGTTGGTCGAAGATTATTAAATGAAGAGATCAATTTTGGCGATTTTATGTTGGATGCAATGTTAAAATTTCAATATCCGAATCCCGAAGAAAGCAGTTATAAGACGTGGAATACTAAACCTTTTATTAATACTCTGAGGCTGATAAAAAAGGTTAATGATTTGTGCGTTGCAGAGAATATAACACCTAAAGGTATTACTAGGACTGAATTCGGGATTTTTGTCTTGTCAATGCGAAGTTTTAGTGATGTAGATAAAACAGCAGCGGATATACTCAAATTCCGCAAGGAATATAATTCTTTTTCATCGGATGAAGAGCGTGAGCAGTATAGATGCGAATTTATAAACACATATTTGGCTGATTTTAAAAACCCGGCAAAGAACACATCTGAATATACTGATAATATGATTCGGTATATGCGTTTGACAAAATACATTTATATTCGTGGCAAGTATGCCTATACATACGTTGACCTTGAACCAAGACGCATGATAGAGATCGATTCTATTTTAAAAGCCGATGACGGTCAGGCTGCTGATTATAGTATAGACGATTGGCACAATTATATGGGAACATACGGTGCGTATCCGTTGCCATTTGAAACAATTGATAAACTTACAAAGATTCTTTCTGATATAGACATAGAGATCGCAAATATTGAAGATAAGTTGGGAATGACTCATACTACTTCGGCAAAATGTGTTACCAGAGAAGAACTGAAAGCTGAGATTGATAACAGGCGAGCATATCGTACTCGCTTGCAAAACCTTGAAATAAAGGCTGATTATCATAATAATACGAATAAGATTGATGAGACTATTATAGCGCTTAATAATATTCTCACTCACAATAAGACTAAACTTGTAAAAAAATATTCTGTAGAATTAGAGAAGTGGGCTCATATTGCACTAAATATTATAAATGATAGTAAGTTTATTAAGCCTAATGCACCTGTTGGCGATGATAATGAACCGACTTACACCGCGCCAAACGGTGTGCCTGATATTGAGTGCTTCTATGAGCAATTCAATGCGATTTGTGAAGTAACGATGCTGACATCACGTGATCAGTGGTATAACGAGGGTCAGCCGGTAATGCGACACTTAAGAACTTTTGAGAATCAATTTGAAAAGGATAGTTATTGCTTATTCATTGCTCCGAGATTGCATCAAGATACCGTCAATACTTTCTATTTTGCTACTAAGTATGAATATGAGGGCAAAAAGCAGAGAATATTGCCGATAACAATATCACAGCTTATCAAAATTTTGCAAACTATTAAAGAGATGACAGACAAACACAAAAAATTTACTCACAATGATTTGTTGCGATTTTATGACGAGTGTGTAGATATGAGTGAGGTATCAGATTCTACGGTATGGCTTGATCATATTAAAGGAAGCCTGAATAGCTGGACAAGTGAATTATGCAAATAGTCTTGTATATAGTTCTGTATCTCTAATAATTTAATAATATACAGGACTTATTCTGATAAAGATTTATAGTACAAATTGATCCAACAACTTATGAATAGTAGATTCAATTGATTAAGTATAATTATTTGTACACAAATTGCTTGAAATATCAGCAGACTTATAGTATAATATAAATGGAAATTGTATGCCATAAAGGAGGAGATTTATGGGCTTAATATCATGTCCTGAATGTGGCACAAAGATATCTGACAGAGCTACACAATGTCCTAACTGCGGCTTTTGCAGTGATGATCCTACACGACCTATAAGTGAGCAAGATAAGTTTGAAATGGTTCCTACCTTTGAATATGACATAGAAGGTTGGCAGCCTAATAGGAACGAACTGAGTGTAATATCGTATGAGGAGAACAAGAGCTTTATAGAGTATTTCGGGCAATGGAAAATCATTCAGAATTCGCTGCCTGCCATAGCTGAAGTCATTGCTTCTATGGCTAAAAAAGATCATGTGATGGTTGCAAAGCTAGATCCTTATGTTAAAGAATTGATAGCTAAAGGGCTATATAGGTTTTCAATCGATAAAAATGGAGAGATTCTGCCGACTATAAGAGATGGACAAAAAATAGTTAAGCAAGTTCGTCTGGAAGAAATGAAACTATCGCCTGAATTGACCAGATCTCTTAATGATTTGTCAGTTCACGCAGCAATGGCGCTAATAATCGATAAGATCGAATGTGTAGGCGATGCTATTCGTGAATTACATATTGAATTGCAAAATGACAGATTGGCTATGGCTGAAGCTGCAAGGGACAAGTTAAAACAGGCAATAAAAATACAGGATTCAAGAAAAAGAGAGATGGCGTTGTTGAGCGTTATTAGTTCTGCAACCGATGCAAAGAGAGTTTTGATGCGCAGTTTTTCTCAGAATCTGTTTTTGGTAATAAAGCATAGCGGAGATGTTAGGAAGAAAAAAGATCCGTCAAAAAATGCTACCGATGCTTTGCAAGCTATAATCGCAATAACAAATTCCGTTCAAATAGAATGTGAAGGATATGCTGTCCTGGGAGAATATGAATCGTGCAGGGAATGTTTAGTTGAATTTAATAAGTTTATTATTGATAATAAACTTAATGACAGAGACACTCTATTATTGCTTAATGAGAACGCACCAGAGAATAAAATAGATATTGTTGATAAATTCGCGAATATTTCCTCAAGGATCGCATCCTTTAGTGATCCATTAAAAATTAAGGATAACATACGTTTTCTTTTGACTGCAAATGATAAGAATGGAGAGGATAACAATGAGTGATGTATCGAATATGCGTTACTGCAAGAAATGCGGTCGCGAGTTGATGAGTACTAACAAGAAAAAATTATGTCAGAACTGTAGGCGCAAAAGGAGCCAAAATATTAAAAATGTTGTAGTGGGCATAGGTACGGCAGTGGGTGGATTTACTACCCTTTTTATCGGTAAGAAATTTAATTGGCTCAAAAGAAAATAGCGACTTATTATATAACTGGAAGCATTTATTTTGGAGTAATGGCTATGAATGATTATTTACCAACTCTTGAACAATACAAAGACTACAAAGATATTTCTGATTTAATTACAGATGTCAAAATGCTGCGGTCGTACTATTTTAGCGGTAAATATGAAGCGATGCGGCAGCATATAGGAAAATTAACTGAAAAGTATTTTGGTGAAACCTTAATGTGGAATATCAGCCATACCTTTGAGCCTAATACTGAACAGCAGGCATATTTGAATGCAGAAAACTTTTTACGACTAAAAGGCTTTTCTCTTTTGCTCAAAAATGGGATAAAAATAGATGAGCAATTTACATCAGAAGAAATTGATTTTATCAGATCAGCAATTAAGCCTATGGAGTGATTATATGAATAAGTTATATCCGAATCAAAAGATTAAAGTGTTTGTAAGTTCTAAGTGTGATAAGGTAGGAGAAATTCCAAAGTATAACCCAGTTCGTGCAGAACTCAAGGAAATAATTGAAAGTACAAATCTTGCTACTGTATACATTTTTGAAAATGAAAGCGGATCTACTCTGAGTGCAGGTTCTCATTATACTTATGCTTTAGAAGATGCTGATATCTGTATTTTTTTAATTGATAATGCAGATGGGATACCAAATGGTGTTCAAGCAGAGATAGATACGGTCAGAAAAAAGAAAAAAATGGCTCTTTATTACTTTTGTGATGAAAATTCTGATGAAAAAACTGACCTTGAAAAAAGTCTTGAAGGAGCGGTCTATTCCAAAAGTCAAACAGTGCATCACTTTAAAGATTTGACTCATAAGTGTGCGCAGGCATTGATAGATGATATAACACTCATATACCACTATTATTGCACAAAAAGGATAGTAGAATGTAGAAAAGATGATATTGATTCGCCAGAAGAAATTGATATCCAAACGACCGAAAAAACTCAGGAGATTTCTTTTCCAAAGGTTATTCTTAAAAATATTGATAAATCTATTAAACATATTTTGAGTGCAGTCGCAGATTGTCATTATTCTCCATTAAAGCAAAAAGTTCAGACTAGTGATCTTGATGATTGGGGAAATCAGTTCTTAGATGTTTTATTTGAGGGCAAATCAATAAAAGAATTTAATGTTAATTTGTTTTTGAAAACGCTTAAAAAAATGCAATCTGAAGTTTTTTTTAACGTTGTTTCTCTTCGTTGGGTGGCGATACAGTCATATTTTAGCGGAAATGTACAGGAATGTATAAATTATTTGAAAAAAGCTCTTGATTTAGCTAGAAATACAAAACAAGCTACTTGGATAATAAACGATATCCTTATAGATCTTCGCAATCAACATTGGGAGTTGGCAACATTAACAAATTCATATTCCAAATCCGAGGCACAAAACACCCTTGACTGTAATGCAGAAGAACTGTATTATCCTGTATTAGATCGTATAAATGAAACATTACAAGAAAAGTACATTGAGGGACTTTATAAGAAGAGAACCGCATCACCATACACCATTGAATTTGGAAGCAATTTAAATCATCTTGGAGCGTTGTTGACAAGTGCATATATTATAGCGTTGTATAACGGATCTCTGACACATATTATTTTACTTTATGATAAATTTAAGAATTTTTTATTTTATCTTTCTGATAGATATGATGATTGGAAATTTAAGAAAAATCTATTAAAGTTTACAATTTTTAGCGGAAATTCAAAAGAGGTTAGCCGCATTATAGAGGCATATCCAGAAATATTGAAAGAGCTTTCTGCGGAAGATGCAGAAACCATTATGAAGTTTTCTGAAACGCATCCGATTAAGTATAAACGACTAATTCGAAAGTTGATTGCATTCGGTAAGGTCGGATATTACCTTAATGATGAAAGTTTTGCAAAGTATGAAAAAGAAATAATTGAGGAAATTGAATGTTGGATACAAGATAATGATGCAGTTGTGAATGTGGGACAATATGTTTTTAGCAGTTTATCTGATGTTATATATCGAATGCCACAAGATTCTCTTTCAAAAATTTGCTGTTCGTTTATTGACAGGCATTTCTCGCGTTGGTATAAAGATATGTTTCAATTTATGTCTAATGGAATGAATCTTAATAAAATGAGCAGTAAAAGTGCTCATAATTTAATTGCCCATATTATTTTGGTATTAAAAGACATAAATGAATGTGAACTAATTAAGAATAGCCCTTATTTTCTAATAGGTTTTAGAATTCAAAGTCAGACGCTTACTGAAGAACTGGACAAGATTATTTCTGAATATCTTCCAAATTTTTATAACTTCGATTATAAACTTCAAACTACGGGAAATAAAATGGAAGATTATCCTGTTTATTTAGAAAAGTTAATTGATGATGTACATAAAAGTAATATGAAGCAAGACAAAAACGGAATACATGTTTCTTGTGGAAAAAGAAATATTGCTATTATAACTTCAATTTTACGAGCCTCTGATTTTAATTATACGGGAGAATTGATGGATAAACTCATATATACAGTTACAGAAACTTTAATTGAGTCTAGAGAAGACGTGTTAATTAAACTGGATGCCGTTCTTTTGCTATCCTGCATTGTAATAAAATACCCACAAGATTATATTCGTAATCGTAATTTATATGAAAATGTGATAATGCATGAAAGCGAAATATATATTGTTTCCGATTCATTATCTAATATCAGTAGTCTTGCTTTAAAAATTGGATTAAAAATGCTGTTTTCGTTAATTGGTAGTGATATCTATACTGATGTTATAGAACTATTGCCACTAATAATTAATGATACGGCAACTGCAGCTAAAGTAACAGATTTCATTGCTGACTTTCTAGAAACAAGTGATAGCTTTGTTCTAGATAGAAAGATTGAACCGATTTTGCTATACAATACTTTTGAATGGTTGCAAATGGATTTTACAGTTGTTCGTCATAATGCAACAAGGATAATGTTAGCATTAACTAGAAACAATGAGAATGCTGACATAATAAACAGAAAAATTATTTCATTAATAGAATCGGATAATGTATATATTAAGAACCTTATTTTAAGAAAAATTAGTGATGGTAATTTATTAACAAAGGAAATTAGAGATAGAGTATTTAGTATTTGTGAAAACGATTGTAACTTTGTAACACGAAGTGTATGTAGTGAGTTAAAATTAAAAAAATAATAGAACAAGAATACAATTGAATATATTTGAAGCGATATTTTGCCGAACCATCTACACCGTTCATAAAATCTGATGAATATATTCTCACAAAGCCTCCGATTTTTCGGGGGCTTTGTTTTTTATATATACACGCCAAAACGCCCCTGACAAAAGCCAAGGGCGCTTTCACCGAATAAATTCGGCTGGAGCTGGTAATCGGACTCGAACCGATGACCTGCGCATTACGAATGCGCTGCTCTACCAACTGAGCCATACCAGCATATTAAATTTTGTAAGACCGGGCTGCGGCTGTGCGCTTTATACCCACGACCTCGCATTGCGAATGTGCGCCGATGCGAAGCATCGGTACTCTACCACAACTGAGCCATACCAGCATATTAAATTTTGTAAGACCGAGTGCGGCTGTGCGATTTATACCCACGACTGCGCATTGCGAATGTGCGCCGATGTGAAGCATCGGTACTCTACTGGGCTGAGCCATACCAGCATATTAAATTTTGTAAGACCGTGTGCGGCTGTGCGCTTTATACCCACGACCTCGCATTGCGAATGTGCCCCGATGTGAAGCATCGGTACTCTACTGGGCTGAGCCATACCAGCATATTAAATTTTGTAAGACCGTGTGCGGCTGTGCCGTTTTATACCCACGACCTCGCATTACGAATGTGCGCCGTTACGAAGTAACGGTACTCTACCACAACTGAGCCATACCAGCATATTAAATTTTGTAAGACCGTGTGCGGCTGTGTCGCTTTATACCCACGACCTCGCATTGTGAATGTGCCCCGATGTGAAGCATCGGTACTCTACCACAACTGAGCCATACCAGCGTATAAAATGATTCTTTGGATCGGTTGCCGGGGTCAATCTTTATAGTAATTCCTGCCTACAATCAATTCCGTATCATAGTCATTATCTTCTAGGATAAAGATCATATTTACACCCTCATATTCAGGATGCTCATCCCATATATAGTGATAAGAAAACCTTATTGTATATGTCTTTTCAGTATCAGTCGTGATCTCAAATTTCGGATAACAATCATAATAGTAGACCTTTCCGTTGTGTTTGTTTTCTTCGCCGCCGCCGGGACCCTTATACTCATAAGATACTATTTTCCCGTCAATGTAATCAAATAAGGTACCGATCTCTTGCAGTGTCTGATCTGAATAGTTATCTTTCATATCTTTATTAAAATAGTCAAACAATCCTTCTGAATTACTGTCAACAATACATTCCATCATCTGCTCGGCATTATTTTGAATATCTTTTTTATCAACGCGTTGATTACCAACACAAGAAGTCAGAAAAAACATTGATAATAACAGAGAGATAGTCAAATAAGCTTTTACCATACGAGCCATAGAATACTATCCTCCATTCTACCAAAGCTGACCCATGCCGGTATACTAAATTGTAAGACAGGCTGCCGATAGGGCAGGGGTGCAGCGTTTTTAGCCAGCCTAAATATTATATCACAAATTGCCGCCCACGTCAAGGGGTAATTTTGAAAATATTAAAAAGCCGCAGGATCGCTTCAAATTTGCGCTTACGCACAGCCTGCGGAGCTGCTCACCGCTCCACAGTATTTAGTTATCTTTCATTTTGAGTACGCTGATACTTTCGCACGTTTCATTTGTTGTGAATTTTTCACATTGTACGGCATTTTGTTACGGGACGCCTGCTGTAAGGGGATATCTCAGCGCACATTTTAAGCACCTACCCAAAAGCCTTTTCGTGCACTTCGCAGGCGGCAGGGATATCAGGTCTGACGAGCAAAGGGCAGTCATCAAAAGCATTTTTCTCTATCCGCCGCAGCGTGCTAGGAAAATTTATCTTTCTCAGATTTTCACAGCCCGTAAAAGCGCCTTTTTCAATTACCTCAATACCATTTGGCAGCTCTATCTCTTCCAGAGCCTTGCAATCGCAAAACGCCATTTCTTTGATGATCTTCAACGAAGCCGGGAGATGAACCCTTTTCAGAGCGCTGTCATACATAAAAGCAATGTCGCCTATCTCCGTCACCGCATCGGGGATAATTATCTCTTCCAGCTGCTCGCAGTTGCTCAGAAATCCCGTCGGCACACGCAGCATCGAAGACGGCAGACCGACCTTTTTCAGCTTCGGGCAGCCGTCTGCAACGCCCTCATTCGTTTCGAGAAAATCCATTCCTTCAGGGAAAATAATTTCCTCCAAAGCCTCGTTGAAATCAAATGCGTGACTGCCAATAGTACGAACGCTGCTGGGCAAAACAATCTTTGTTATCCCTTTTGTGATGTCAAGAGCGCAGTCGCAAATTGTGTGTACCGTGTTCGGAATGATCATCTCACCCGTAAACGGAATACTCTGCAAACCGGATATGATGCCGACAGGCAGACCGTCAATATACGCCGGAATTTCGGTGATATTTGCCTTTTTGTGAAAGCCTGTTATTTTAATTTCTTCGCCGATGATCTGATGCTTTAAGCCCTCCGGCGTTGAATAGTGGATATCAAACGAATTGCGCAGTTTATCTTTAAATCCCATAACGCATGTCCTTTCTGTAATTGTAAAAATGCTGATGCTTTTTTGTAAAATATTATACAGCATTTTATTGCAAAGGTCAACAGCTTAAAAAAGCAGGCACTCTCCAAAGAAAATGCCTGCTGTAAAAATATCAAAAAAGCTTTTCCCATTAGTCCGGCATGAGCCATATACCGCGCTTGCTGCCGTCAGTGTATGCATAGCCCTCAACTTCGTCGTAACCACCTTGCATATCAAACACCGCAATAACCATCCTGCCGTAGCTCGCCACATCGCCGTACTGCGTTTCAAGCGGAAATTCCTCAACAAAAACATACGAATTATTGAACCTGCCGGCGAGAAGCTCATGCAATTCATCATAGGAATCCTGTGTAAGCTCGTTGTACATATCTTTCAATTCCTGAATTTCATCACTTGCAAATTCTTCGCCGTATTCTTCTTTGTATTCAGATTTTGCACATTCAAGGTACAGATCACTATTGACAAGCTCCATGTACCTGTCTTTGTTGCCGTCCGCGGCGGCTTGCAGCTGCTCGTTTATCATGTCTTCAAAATCGTAATACGCGTGGTCTATCTCGCCGTCAGGGGTCAGCGAGACCGCCCAGCTGCCGCCTTTGTCAAACGCCATAGCCTCTATGCAAACGTCGGTGACTGGGCATTTTGCAATAAGTATAATACCGTATATATCGCATATCAGCTCCTTGTCAGCCTCCGCTTTTATCATGTCGTTCACCTTTTCGCAGAAGACTATTTTTATCTCGCCCGTAAAGCCGCCGAGGTACTCGCTGCAATCTTCAAAATCGTCCGCAGCTTGCTCACCAATATCATCTATGTAGTCGTAGGGGTACGCCTTTTCCAGATATTCAACGTCCGAAAGCTCTATGTATGTATTTTGATCTTTGACAGCCGCGGCGTTGAGCATAGCGATTATTTTTTCTGTAATGTCTTCGTTCACATCTGTAACGCCCGAGGGATCAATTACCGTGCCGCCCGAGGGTTTTGAAGAACTGTCGTCCTTAGATGAGCTGTCGTTTTTAGATGAACTGTCAGTCTTTGACGAGCTGTCGTCTTGCGAGGAGCTGTCAGCCAGCGAGCTTGTATCCGCGGCGGAAGAGCTGTTGCTCGATATATCTCCCTTAGATGAATTTCCCTTTGAAGAGTCGCCGTTATCGCTGCACGCCGCAAGCGACAGAGTCATCACCATTGCCGTAAGCAAACACATAAGTTTTTTCATAAATTTACCTCCGTGAAATGTTTTATGTTTTAACTGTTTTAATTATTGTAACATACTTTGTCTGAAAAATCAATACCCCTTATTATAAACATAATACTCGCAGTCTTTCAGATCAAGAAATTTGTCTTCATCGTCCACATATATTTTAGTCGCGCAGAAAATGTCGTCCTCGGTCGAAAGCACAACCGCCGCAGTAAGTTCGCCGTTTTCACCGCCGCTTGTGTATGTCGTCAGGTTCACGCCGGGGGAGTCAAGCGGCACAACAGCCTGCACCTCAAACTGCTGTTTTATCCCGTCCAGAGTCGAGTTACTGCACTGCGAAAGATCGTATTCTATATACTCATCTTCACCGTTGTTCATCAAAAAGCCTACTTTTCTGGTGCTGTATCCATAGTCGTCGCTGTAATCAATAAGTATCGTGTCGCTCGTAATGCCCTCTATGCCGAAAATGCTGCCGACCTGCTCACCCTTATTGTACGGGATAGTCACATCGCAGTATTTCAGCATTCTTTGCGCCTGGTATTCTTTATCATCATAAACGCTGAAGTCCGAGTCCCTCAGACCGAGATATTCGTATGCCCCGTCGCCGTCTTTCTCCAGCTTTTCCTTATAATATACGCCGTCCTGTGTTTCAAGCACCAGCGCTGACGTCATATGCTTATAGCTTGCTTCACGCGTGTATGCGGTAAGCGTAATGCCGGGAGAGTCAAGCGGCACAACAGCCTGCACATCATACTGCTGCGCTATTCTTGTGATCGTATTATTATCGCATTTTTCAAGCTCGTATTCTATGTACTCATCATAATCGCTGTACATAAGAAAGCCAATCTTTTTCTTGTCGTAGTCAATAAGTATGCTGTTATTTGTTATTTCATCTATACCTAAAATGTCGTCGACTCTCTGATAGCTTTCGTTGTATGATATGACCTCATCGCATTTTTTCAGCATACTTTTTGCGTGACGTTTTTCATTCAGCATTTCTATCTCCGATGAGAAAAAGCTAAGCGCCATAGCTCCAACGACAAAAGCGCATATTACACCTACCGCTATGGCGAATTTCTTCTTGTTTTTACCTTCAAATACACCTTTGAAAAACAATTTCTTTGCAAGGCAGGCAAGCTGAATTATCAGGCATACTGCCAAAAGCGGCGAAAGATAAAGGCACGCCCCCATAACGCCTACAAAAAATCCGTCAAAGCCGTATGATGTGCTCCATAAAAAGTCTATGCCGAATATGGCGCAGAACAAGCCGTACAAAAGAATGGCGGCATACGGTATGAACGTCAGCAGGAGAGGGGAGAAGCGCTTTTTGCCGCCCTCTTTTTCAAGCATATGCATAACGCCCGTTTCGCGCTGTATTATGCACTCAAAACGCTCGTTGCCTGCCTTTTCACCGTGGTCGTGCCGCTCGTTTGCCTCTATCGCATCTTTCAGAGTGACAAATTCAAGCACGAACTGTTCCTCGACCTCGTTCTGCTCCAGCCTCTGCGGCTGAATTTCTTCCTCCACGTCGCAAAAGTAGTAATAGTTGTCCTGAATGAACATATCGCTGTCAATGCCCTTTTGCACGCGGTGAACTAAGCCGTATTCGCGCACGGAGGAGGGGATAACAACAAGACCGCTTTCCTCCAGTACCTCGCGGCAAAGGGTCGCGGTGTGGTCCTCGCCCGCTTCAGCGCCGCCGCCCGGGAACTTGTAGTAATCGTATTTAAGACTGTGAATAAGCGCGTATTTGCGACCCTTTTTGATAATTCCGCGTACCGACGGGCGTACAAATGCAGTACCGCTTTCGTTGTAGTCTTTTTTGTCAATAACGAACAATGTGCGCATGATAACGCCTCCTAGCAAAAAAGCTCCGAAGAAATATTTCGGAGCTAAAAAATCAAGTAACTGTTTTTATAGAAAAATTCCCCCGGCTCAGGCTAAGGGAAATGGAGCGGATTACGAGGCTCGAACTCGCTACCTCCACCTTGGCAAGGTGGCGCTCTACCAGATGAGCTAAATCCGCATTTTGGTGCTTCCGGACGGAATCGAACCATCGACACGGGGATTTTCAGTCCCCTGCTCTACCTACTGAGCTACAGAAGCAGAAATAGAGAATATTGAATAATGAATAGCGAATAGTTTATAGTTGTTGTAAGGGGAAAGAGTATTTCTTTGCACACTTTGATAGTAAGGAAACTATTCAGACTTCGAGAAATTGCCGCCCCCATAATGGCGGCAAAATAAAACTTCAGGCGAAAAAATCCAACGGATTTTTTCGATGGCGACCCGGATGAGACTCGAACTCACGACCTCCGCCGTGACAGGGCGGCGTTCTAACCAACTGAACTACCGGGCCGTATCGCCCAAATACGAGAGTGCAAAACACTCTCGTATCAAGGAATTGCAGCGTCACGCTGCTGGTGGGAACAATAGGGCTCGAACCTATGACCCTCTGCTTGTAGGGCAGATGCTCTCCCAGCTGAGCTATGCTCCCGTATATTTGCACAGGCAACGTTATAATTATATACTTTTTTCTTTTTTTTGTCAAGAGGTTTGCCCGATTTTTTTATTCTTCGTTATTTTGCACAACACTTTCGCCTACGCTGATAGCCGTATAAGTATTTGTGTACAAAACTAACGAGCATATTTGCAGTTTTCTTTGTTGTGTGATATAATTTATCTGCCTTATAATATATAGCAGAGAGGAGAGGGAATAGTGGAGATACAGCCGATAGCTCATATATATACAGATTTTGACGACAAATTCGGCATACCTCGGCAAAGCGGCAGAGTAGCTAAGCTTGTCGGCAGGATAGTTTTTGAAAAAGAGTACCGCAGCAAGCAAGCCCTGTGCGGGATAGAGGGCTTTTCACACCTGTGGCTGATATTTGACTTTTCGCTCGCGCACCGTGAAAACTGGTCGCCGACAGTAAGACCGCCAAGACTGGGCGGCAATAAGCGCGTGGGCGTGTTCGCAACAAGGTCGCCTTTCAGACCGAACAACCTCGGGCTTTCCTGCGTGAAGCTCGAAAGGGTAGAGGACTGTGAGCTTGTGGTCTCGGGCGTTGACATTTTAAGCGGTACACCCATTTATGACATAAAACCCTACCTGCCTGCCGCCGACTGTATACCACAGGCTGCGGGCGGCTTTGCAGATGAGTTTTCAGATTATCGCCTTAATGTAGACTTTCCGCCAAAGCTCCTTGAACTGCTCCCCGAGGATAAAAGAGAGGCCGCAATTGCCTGTATAGCAGATGACCCGCGCCCCTCTTATCAAGACGACGAACAGCGTGTTTACGGTATGCGTTTTGCAGGGTGCGATATACGTTTCAAAGTCGCAGACGGCACAGCGCAGGTAGTAGAGGTCGTAAAGCTTAACACGCAAAAATAAAAAAGAGGGTCAACGCCCTCTTTTTTGTTGTTATTTTATCGGCTCAAAGTCAGCCGCGCCGTGTTTGCACAGCGGACAAATGAAATCGTCGGGGAGCGTGTCGCCCTCGTAGATGTATCCGCATATCTTGCATACAAAGCCCTTTATGCCCTCTGTCTGCGGCTTTGGCTTGACGTTCTCATGGTAGTAAGAGTAGGTCATGGTCTCTTTGTCGTTTATCGTGCGTGCCTCGGTTATTTTGCATATAAACATTCCGTGCGAGCCGAGGTCAACATACTGCTCTACCTCCAGAGAGATGAACGCGTTGATATATCTCGGAAGCACTACAAGACCGTTTGCCGAGTGGTCGGTCTGACAGTCGGCAAACTTGTCGGTGTTCCTGCCGCTTACAAAACCGAAATCCTCAAACACCTTGAAAGGCGCGTCGGTGTTCAGACAGTTAACGTTCATTTTGCCTGTCTGCTTTATAACGTGGTGAGAGTAGTTTTCCTTGTTGATAGTGACCGCTATCTTGTCGGGATTGTTTGCTACCTGTGATACCGTGTTCACAATAAGACCGTTGTCCTTGCTGCCGTCGTTGCAGGTAACTACATACAAGCCGTAGCCGATCTTGAACATGGCGTCAGGGTCGTTCTTCGGCGCGATATCGGAGCGCGCAATGTAGTCCTGACAAAGCTCGTTAGCCATAGCCTCTATCTGCTCTTTGTTCTCGCTCTTTACAGACGACATAATGCTTACCGTGGTATCCAGCCACTCGATGTTCTTGCAGTTTTCAAACATCTTCTTCATCGTCTTTGCGGCAAGCGGCGCCCACGAGCCGTTCTCTATAAGACCGATAGTCCTGTTCTGATAATTTCTCTCTGTAAGAGCGTCAATAAACGTCCTCATGAACGGGAAAATATCCGCGTTGTAAGTCGTGGTAGCAAGCACGAGTTTTCCGTACCTGAAAGCGTCCTCAACAGCCTCCGCCATGTCCTCGCGAGCAAGGTCGCAGACTACTACCTTCGGGCAGCCTTTTTCTTTCAGCTTGTCCGCAAGAAGTGTAACAGCCTTTTTGGTGTTGCCGTAAACGGAGGTGTATGCTATCATAATGCCCTCGCTCTCAGGCTGATATGAAGACCAAGTGTTGTAAAGACCAAGATAATAGCCGAGGTTTTCTTTGAGGATAGGGCCGTGCAGAGGGCAAATGGTCTGAATATCAAGAGCCGCAGCCTTTTTCAGAAGTGCCTGCACCTGAGCGCCATACTTGCCCACAATGCCGAAGTAGTATCTCCTCGCCTCGCACGCCCAGTCTTCATCAACATCAAGTGCGCCGAACTTGCCAAAACCGTCAGCCGAGAACAAAACCTTGTCGCAGCTGTCATATGTCACCATAACTTCAGGCCAGTGAACCATCGGCGCAAACACAAAGTTCAGCGTGTGCTTGCCAAGCGGCAGAGTACCGCCGTTTTCAACGGTGACCTTTTTGCTCTCGATGTCAAGACCCTCAAAAAAGTTGCTCATCATGCCAAAAGTTTTTGCATTTGCCACTACCTGTGCGTTCGGGTATGCTTTCAAAAAGCTGACTATGTTTGCCGAGTGATCAGGCTCCATGTGCTGAACTACCAGATAGTCGGGCGACTTTCCGCCAAGTACATCGCGCAGATTGTCGAGCCATTCGTGCGTGAACTTTATGTCCACCGTGTCCATAACGGCAATCTTGTCATCCATAATGACATACGAGTTGTACGCCATGCCGTTGGGCACGTCATACTGCCCCTCAAACAGGTCTACCTGATGATCGTTCACCCCCACATACAGAATATCTTCCGTTACATTTACCATTTCAAATCTCTCCTTTATGTTCAGATGTATCGTTTGTCATTTTGCATACGGTCTTGCCGCACGAGCCGCTGTAAGGACAGCCTGCGCAGCCCTTGCCGTTTTTCTTGTCCCTGACTATTTTTATTATAGCAAGTATCAGCCATATCAGCAGCAGCGCGGCGACTATTATCGTACCAATGTTATCGCTTATTATGCCGAGCATTTTTATCGCCCCTTGATAGTTTTGACATACACAGCAAGCGTTATTCTCTGCTTTTTATAATGCCGTAAACTTCGTCTATTTTTGGTGGATACAGCTGGATAGGGAAGTGCGATATAGCAGCCGCAGCCACCGCGCTTGCAAAGCTTACAAGACTTTCGTCTCCCATGCCATGCGCCAGCGCGTAAACGCACCCTGCCTTAAAGCTGTCACCTGCGCCCAAAGTGCTCTGAACATTTACTTTATACGGCATAAAGCGCTTTATATCGCTGCCCTTTCTGCCATATACAAATTCGCCGCCGCCGTTGGTTATAATAGTAAGACCGCCGCCGTTTTGCATATAGTTTTCTTCGAGCTCCTCACGCGTGCTGCCTTTGCAGGTGCTTTCAAAGCTTTCGCCCGATATTACAGATACCGCAGAATTTTTGTGTATGTAGCTGTCATACGCACAGTCAACAGTCACGTAAGGCACGCCGCATTTTACGCACAGCCTTGCCGCTTTTTCTGAAGTCTCAAAAAAGTATGGGTCAACAGCCGCCGCCGCGCAGCCGCGAATGTGTTCTTCTTTCGGCGTGTTCCACGACTCTTTGCCGCTGCTTTTGGCTCTTTCGTAGAACTTTCCGTATGTGCCCAGAGGCGTTCTTGTGTCGCCCGAGATTATGATGTAGTCTTCCAGCACCTCGCCGTTTTCGTCAAATGTCAGCGGAGATATATCCACACCGAGCCTTGTGTAGAACTCTTTCACAGCCTTTATTGCGCCGCCGCAGATGTGGTTGCCGTCCATACAAACATCAGCGCCCAGCGATGAGAGCACAGTCGCGCAAGTGCCCGTTTCGCCGCCGGGGAAGCAGTATTTCTGCTGCATTTCTCTGTAGGTGTCGGGCGTTAAAAACTCATCGCCTATAAGAAAACTGTGCGACAGGCATATCATGCCGTAAAGATAAATTTTTTTCATCACAGACCGTTCGGGTTTTGCTGAATGAACTTCCAGCCGTCGCGGCACATATCGTCAACGGTGTACTGCGCCTGCCAGCCGAAAAGCTTCTTAGCCTTTGAAGCGTCAGCATAGCACCAAGCGATGTCGCCCGCGCGCCTTGGACCTATCTTGTAAGGAAGCTGCTTTCCGCAAGCCTTTTCAAACGCGTGCAGAATGTCCAGAACGCTAGAGCCGTTGCCCGTGCCGAGGTTCACAGCCTCAACGCCCTTGTTTTCAAGAACATACTTCACCGCGCACAGATGACCTTTCGCGAGGTCTACAACGTGAATGTAGTCGCGCACGCCAGTACCGTCGGGGGTGTCGTAGTCGTTGCCGAAAACGTTGAGATGTTCTCTCCTGCCAACAGCCACCTGCTGAATGTAAGGGAACAGGTTATTCGGTATGCCGTTAGGGTCTTCGCCGATAAGACCGCTCGAATGTGCGCCTATCGGGTTGAAATACCTCAGCAGAGAAATGCTCCACTCGTTGTCCGAAACATACACATCTCTGAATATCTGCTCTATCATAACTTTGGTGTAGCCGTAAGGGTTGGTAGCGGTGTTTGTCGGCATAGTCTCAACATACGGCACCGGGTTGTCAACTCCGTAAACCGTAGCGGAGGAAGAGAAAACTATCTTCTTTACACCGTGCGCCCTCATCTCTTCAATAAGCATAAGCGTGCCGGTAATGTTGTTGTGGTAGTATTCAACGGGCTTTGCCACCGACTCGCCGACCGCCTTCAGTCCTGCAAAGTGTATAACGGCGCATATGTCGCCGTGCTCGTCAAATACCTTGCCAAGAGCCTGCCTGTCAAGCAGATCCACCTGATAGAAAGCAAAGTCCTTGCCGGTTATCTGCTGTATTCTTTTAAGCGCCTCGGGCTTTGAGTTTGAGAAGTTGTCAACAATAACTATCTCATATCCCGCCTCCAGAAGCTCAACGCAGGTGTGACTGCCGATGTAGCCCGCACCGCCTGTTACCAATATCTTGCTCATAAAAAGTTCTCCTTTCATAGGTAATATATACCTAACAAACAGTATACCAAAGCCAAGCCGTTTTGTCAATAGAAAAAGACAGCCGTGTACCTTGACAGGGTTGTATTTTTGCGGGTTTTATGATATACTAAAATATATCTGCTGAAAAAGGGGATAACTGATGAAAGAGATATCGGGAACAAAATATTATCTGTACGAAACTCATTGTCATACCTTGCCTGTCAGCGCGTGTGCCAAGTGGTCACCCGAAGAGCTGGTAGACTGCTATATTCAAAAAGGCTATGACGGCGTTATGATAACCGACCATTTTTTCAACGGCAACTGCGGCATAGACCGCTCTCTGTCGTGGGAAGAAAAGGTCGAGCAGTTCTGCAAAGGGTATGAGAGGGCAAAAGCGCACGGAGACCGCTCGGGCTTTGCGGTGTTTTTTGGCTTTGAATACAACCGCCGCGGAGCGGAGTTTCTTATATACGGCGTTGATAAGCTGTGGCTAATGCGGCACGAGGACATTATGGAAATGAGCATACCGCAGCTGTATGCGCTCGTTGCCGAGAGCGGCGGCGTTATGATACAGGCGCACCCGTTCCGCAGGGCTTCATATCTTGAAAATATCTGTCTTTACCCCGATTACTGCGACGGCGTTGAAGCGATAAACACCGCGAACTATCTTGACGAATATAACGAGAACGCCATATGGTACGCAAACCGCTTCTCACTTTTTATGACCTGCGGCAGCGACGCGCACTTCAGCGGTCGGGATAACCTCGGCGGCGTGTATCTTCCGCAGCGGCTTGACAGTATAGCCGAATATGTGCATATAATAAAGAGCAAGGAGCATATCGGACTGTATACGGAAAACGGCAAAAGATATGACTTGAAGAAAATTTAAAAAAATTTATCGAAACCCCTTGACAACCGAAAAAAAGGGTGGTATAATACCTGTTGTAGTAAAGACTGTGATAAAGACGGCTTTGCAGGATATATTACAGAGAGTCCGCGTTTGGTGCAAGCGGATATATAGTCTGCATATACGCCTATCTCTTTTGAGTCGGGTACCGAAAGCCTTTTGGCAAGTAGACTGCCCCGTAAAGACCGCGTTAAGGTCAAGGGCTTGTTGGAGCCTGAAAGCGGCGCGTATATGCGCAAGTTGAGTGGTACCGCGGGAATTTTCTCGTCTCAATGCAGCATTGTCTGCTTTGGGACGTTTTTTATTTTCGCAACCACCTTTCGCAGTCTTGTAAACACATTATATAAAAAAGGAGAAAACGCTATGGAAAACACCATGGAAAAAAGGATCAAAGAGATCGCTCAGCGTGTAAGAGAGCTGAGAGAGGTAGCGGCTCTTTCAAAAGAGGAGCTTGCTGAAAGGATAGGCATAACGGTCGATGAATATGAACAGCTTGAAAGCGGTACTACCGATTTCACATTTACGTTCATATATAAGCTTGCCAAGATATGCGGCGTTGATATCGTTGACATACTCAAGGGATATTCGCCCAGCCTTACCTCATATCAGGTAAACAGAAAGGGCGAGGGTCTGCCTATTGCAAGACGCGCAGGCTTTGAGTATCTCAATATCGCGTCGGGCTTTAAAAACCGCGTGTGCGAGCCGTTCAGAGTATTTATGCCGTATTCCGAGGAAGAGCAGGGAAAAGAGATACATACCAATACCCATAAGGGTCAGGAATTGGATATCGTCATCAGCGGCGCTATGAGAGTAAGAGTGGAGGACCACTATGAAGACCTCGAAGCAGGCGACTCCATATACTATGATTCCTCACAGCCGCACGGCATGATAGCCACTTCAAAAGAGGGCTGCGCTATGTATTCTATCATACTTGAAAATACTCTTGAAGATATGGAGTATATGCAGGTAGAGCAGGTAAAGCCCGAAAGACACGACTATGCAGGCATAGTTGCAGATAATTTTGTAGATACCACCGAGGACGAGAACGGCGTATTGCAGACCATCAAATTCAAGAACGAAGATAAGTTCAACTTCGGCTTTGATGTTGTTGACGAGGTAGCAAGAAAGCACCCCGACAAGCTCGCAATGGTGCACGTCTCCAACGATAAGGAGGAAAGACGTTTCACGTTCTCAGACATCGCAAAATATTCCGCAAAGACAGCAAACTTCTTTGAAAGCCTCGGCATAAAGAAGGGCGACAGGGTAATGCTCGTTCTGAAAAGGCATTATCAGTTCTGGTTCTCAATAGTAGCTCTGCACAAGATAGGCGCAATAGTTATCCCTGCAACGAATCAGCTCGTTGACCACGACTTTGAGTACCGCTTCAACGCGGCGGGCGTTAAGGCTATAATCTGTACCGCAGACGGCGATACCGCACATCAGGCAGACTTAGCCGCCGACAAGTGCCCCGAGCTTCAGATAAAAGTAATCGCTCATGGCAAGAGAGACGGCTGGATAAACTTCGACGAGGAGATAGAAAAGTTCAGCGACGTTTACGAGCGCAAGCCCGATACCCCCTGCGGAAAAGACCACAGCCTGATGTTCTTCACCTCAGGCACTACCGGCTACCCCAAGATAGCAGTTCACGATTTCAGATATCCGCTCGGTCACTATATCACAGCGCGTTTCTGGCACTATGTTGACCCCGAAGGTCTGCACTTCACAATATCCGATACCGGCTGGGGCAAGGCTCTCTGGGGCAAGCTGTACGGTCAATGGCTGTGCGAGGGCGCTGTGTTCGTATACGACTTTGAGAGATTCCATTCGGAAGATATCCTCCCGATGTTCAAGAAGTACAACATCACCACATTCTGTGCTCCGCCGACTATGTACCGATTCTTTATAAAAGAAGATCTTTCCAAGTATGATCTGTCTACGATAAAGTATGCCAACACAGCAGGCGAGGCTCTCAACCCCGAAGTATTCTACCAGTTCAAGAAAGCAACGGGTCTTACCATAATGGAGGGCTTTGGTCAGACGGAGACCACACTTACCATAGGCAACCTCTACGGCACTACCCCGAAGGTAGGTTCTATGGGTCGTCCGAGCCCTATGTATGATATAGATATAGTAAACTCCGACGGCGAACCCGTACAGACCGGCGAAACGGGCGAGATAGTAGTCCGCACCGACAAGGGCGTTCCCTGCGGTTTGTTCTGCGGATATTACAGAGATCAGGAAAAGACCGACGCTGTATGGCACGACGGTATGTATCACACAGGCGATACCGCATGGCGCGATGAAGACGGCTACTTCTGGTATGTCGGCAGAGTCGACGACCTTATCAAGTCATCGGGCTACCGTATAGGCCCGTTCGAGATAGAGAGCGTTGTAATGGAGCTTCCGTATGTCCTCGAATGTGCAGTAACAGGCGTTCCCGACCCGATAAGAGGTCAGGCGGTAAAGGCAACAATAGTGCTCACCAAGGGCACCGTTGGCACCGAGGAGCTGAAAAAGGAGATACAGAACTATGTAAAACAGCATACCGCTCCTTATAAGTACCCCAGAGTTGTAGAATTCCGCGACGAGCTGCCCAAGACCATAAGCGGAAAGATACAGAGAAACAAGATAGACTAATTTTAGGCATAATAAAAACTCCCCACAAAAGGGGAGTTTTTTGTTTGGGGTGCGTATAGTGCTCATGCAATTGTAAGCCACGGAATAAAATTTCTAAGTGAGAGATACAATATAACGACCGTAAGAAGCACAGTTAAAAAAACATAACTTCGGGGGATCAGTTTTTTTCTTATCCCGAAGCCTGACAAAAGCAGTTCGGTATATCCTGCAACGGCAAGTATACATAATACAGGCGGTACAATGTTATACTTTATCGCTTGTATAAAATGACCGTTAAGCATAGCCAAGATACATCTGGTGTTGCCGCACGCAGGGCAGAGAAAACCGGTTTGTGAACGAAATCTGCAATCAGGCAAATACGCCAAAAAACAGATAAGCTCATTTTTGAGGCACATCAACGCAAAAATAAAAACAAGCGGAAGAACAGCCAAAGCAACAGATAAATGCTTTTTTATAACATTCATTCAGCGCCATATCCTTTCGGCTTGTTTTTATAAGACCTATGATTTTATCAGAAAAGCTCTGAAGCAATTGCCCCGCCAAGAGCAATACCTATGACCGCAGGGATAATTCCGATTATGCTGGTAACAAGACCTGCGATTGCCATTCCTTTTCCGCCCTTTTTGCCTTTAAGGCTGACTGCGGCTAAGATCAAGCCAAGCAGTGAGCAGGGAAAAGCAAGATAGTAAAAACAGCAGCCGAATACCAAAGAAAGTATGCCAAGCACCATAGAGGCTACTGAAAGACCTACGCCGTTTTTCTCTTCCATTATAAACAACTCCTAACCTTTAATGAGATATCATGCTTTTAGTACCGTATGATACTAACATAAAGATTATACACATTTTTGAACGGAATGTCAATAGTACCAAACGGTAATAAAAAAATTTCTACTTATTAAACAAATATCCGACAAAATTTTTATCGCTTATTTATATAAAAATATGACCGTTTGGTTTTAACGAGAGCATAATATTACGGAAATGTGTTAAAGTTATAGTACCGATAGGTACTAAATTGTTTTGTCGGAATATGAAAAAATTGTGGGGCGATGTTGTGCAATTTCCACGCCTGAAAGATCTGCGTGAGGACAGGGACTTGAACCAAACGCAGATAGCCGAGCTGCTCTTTACAAGCCAAACGGTGTATTCGCGCTACGAAAGGGGAGTGCGTACTATCCCCGTTGAGCATTTGCTGATACTTGCCGATTTTTATGGCGTCAGCACCGATTACATCTTAGGCAGAACAAACAACAAGAACGAAAAAAATTAAGCTTTCCCAAAACTGCGATACAGTATCCGGGAAAGCTTTTTGTTTTAAAATTAAGCTTCGGCGCGGCGCCAGTAACTTTTAAAAATGTTCAAAAGCTGCTGCGCTTTTTGTGCGGTATGAACAAAAATAGATGTTTGATAAAGTAAATTTTCATTACCGTATTGACTTTGAGTGACAATTAATATATAATAAAATAGAGAATAAGTTTATGAAAGGACAGATCCGTTCATGCGCAGTATGTTCAAAAATAAAAAGGACAATAACAGACTAAGCAGCGGCTTTACGCTTATGGAACTCATTATCGTTATGGCGATAATCGGTATATTGGCTGCTATAGCAGTTCCTTCTATGGTCGCATATATTACTCAGTCCAGGCTCGATTCGGCAAATTCTTCTGCCAAGACAGTTTATAATGCCATGAATAACTACTGTATGCAATGTATAAATGCCGGCATTAAAATACCTTCAGCAACATATCCCGCTTCCGGTACTTTTATTGAGATAGGCGGACTTCCCGAGGACGGCAACCGTACACCTACTGTTCCTTTGGTGTCAATGTCGGCAGCTGACGCTGAGTCTTTTATAACACAGGCTATCGCAATAAATGCAGGCTCCGATTTTGAGGGTACATATTTTTCGGTACAGATCAACAGCAACGGATTTCCTGCGGCTGTGATATGGGCGCAGAATGACGGCGACAGATATGTCGGCGGTTATCCCAATCCCGCAGATCGCGCAAACTGGACTATCGCGCAGGCACAGTAAAAGCAGTAAATAAAAACAGCTTACGTTTTGTAAGCTGTTTTTTTATGTCATTTTGTCAATCTTCCGTAACTGCCGAAGCAACTGCTTCCTTTGTTTCATCGTCGATACCGCTCTGAGCCTTGAGCAGGTCGCGTATCTCTTCAAGAAGCACTACGTCGTCGGGCTTTGCAGCGGGAGCAGCGGGTTCTTCTTCCTTTTTGCGCTTGAACGCGTTTATTACCTTGATCATAATGAATATGCACAGCGCCGTCAGCAGGAAAGTGATGATGTTCTGAATGAAGTTTCCGAACGCTATGAACGGCTTGTTGCCCCAAGGTATCGTGACGCCGAGCGTTGTAAAGTTGATACCTGCCATGATCATTCCCATAAACGGCATTATAATGTCGTTAACGAGCGAGTTGACTATGGCTGTGAAAGCCGCGCCGATGATCATGCCGACCGCAAGGTCCATTACATTGCCTTTGGAAATAAATTCCTTGAACTCAGTAATAAAACCTCCGGTTTTTTTCAGGGCAGCAACGCCGCCGTCTTTTAAAGATTTCTTCGCCATATATGTATACCTCCAAAAATAATTCTAATAATACTATAACAGAAAATCCAAAGAAAATCAACATATTTCATAGTATTTTTTTAATTTTTTCTGACAGGATATTTTTGGCAGCTCAATTATGAATTTTTTGTAAACAAAATGCCGTTTTGCTTGCAATCGTGGCAAATAACTGATATAATATTCTAGCGTGATGTTGAGAGTAGATATTGGGATATAGCCAAGCGGTAAGGCAACGGACTTTGACTCCGTCATTCCGATGGTTCGAATCCATCTATCCCAACCACCGACCGAACGTCGGACAGATAGGATACATAGCGGTGTTTTCGCTCTTTAGTCCGGTGCGTTCATTTTGTCTCACCATTACAACCTTAGTGCCGTGAGCGTAAAGCGCATTATTTCAGAAAAAAATATTGGGGTGTCGCCAAGCGGTAAGGCAACGGACTCTGACTCCGTCATTCCGAAAGTTCGAATCTTTCCACCCCAGCCAGCAGCGTAACGCTGCACCAATTTCGGGACACAGACTGCTGTGTCCTTTTTTTGTTCCCGTGAGTTAAGTGCCCTGCCTTATCCCAACTAAGTCAAAAGCGTAACGCTGCACATATTTCGGGACACATAGCGATGTGTCCTTTTTTGTTCTGTGAACAAAGCATATATTATCCCGATATAAAAAGAGACGTCCTAAAAAGGCGTCTCTTTAAATATGACTTTTTCCCGTCAATACATACCCGTAGATCTGCCTGCCCGCTTTTTGGCACGCTTCTGCGCGTACATGAGTACGTCCGCGCTCTTTATGCCCTCTTCAAGCGACGGCAGATTTTTTGTCAGCAGAGATATAATTCCAAAGCTTGCCGATACGTTGTATTCTAAGTCGTTTTCCTCGACCTTGTCGGAAATTGTGCAGGAAAATCCCTCCGAAAACTTTTGTATGAAGCTGTCGGGTGACTCGTCAAACAGCTTAATGCCTACAAATTCATCTCCTCCGAAGCGCGCCGCTATTCCGTCCTTGCCGATGTATTCATAAAGAGTATCGGCAACTATTTTTATAGCTTTGTCGCCGCAGGCGTGACCGAATTTATCATTTATATCCTTGAGGTTGTCCAGGTCGGCAGAGATGATGACGATATGCTTGTTCTGACTGAGCTGCGGCTCTATCATCTTTTTGGTCAGCGAATAATATCCGTTTCTGCTCATAAGACCCGTCATGCTGTCATAGAAGCTTGTCTTTTCGAGGTGCTTGTTGATAGCCTCCATGTATTTGAAATTTGATATCCTCTCGCAGACAAATCCCAAATGCATACTCAAAGCCCTGAGCTGATACATACATATGTGGTCTATATCGGTGTTTGCAGCAACGTAGCCGTAAACTATGTCATTGTAATGAAGCGGGAAAAGTATGAGATAGCGAAAATCCTGTCCGCCGTATTTCTTGTCGGGAACGATATCCGCAATAGGGAACGTTCTGTCCGCAAATGTAACAACGCTTTCATCGCCGTGCTTTTCGAGCGCCGAATAAACGGTGTCAGTAACGGCGTTTTCAGCATATTTGACATCATCTGAGAGCCCTGTTACATAGTCCGAGAACAGGCATACTCTTACTTCGCTTGTGAAAATATGGTTGAAGAAATCAGCGATAGAACCGAGTATCTCGTCAAACGAGCCTTTTAGTATGAGCGACGAGCTCATTCTTGTTACCTCATCGCTGAAGCCTATATCACAGCTTACCTCTTTCCAGAGCGACGAAAGCTGGTAGTTATCGGGCGTTTCCTCTATTGAACAGCCGCACGACTCGGAGATACGTTTTATAAAGTCTACCGTGCTTTCTTTCGGTATCTCCCTGCCGCTGCACATCATATCTATGTATTCCAGCACCTTGTCCGCAAGCTTTTTGTAATCAAGTACGGCGGTCGTGAGCCGCGGATTGTGGAAACGTTCCATATCTATTCCGTCAAAGCCCGTAACTATAACGTCTTTCGGCACTTTGTAACCGTGCTGACGCAATGAGCTTATAGCCGTTATCGCCATAACGTCGTTGGCGCAGATGATAGCCTCGGGGAAGGGAAGCTCGCTCTGATAAAATTTTTCCATTACCTGCTCGGTAGGGAAATCCCAGAACTCGCCCCAGCCGATTCTTTCAGGCTCGTTTGGCAGACCGTATCTTGCAATAGTTTCCTTGAACATTTTGAGCCTGTCGTCAGTCGCTTCATGAGCCTTTTTTCCTGCAATGAAATTTATATACTTGCAGCCGTGATGTTCAATGACGTGAGAAACTATATCGCTTATAGACGACCCCATGCCGTATCCTATGCTGGCAGCCTCGGGAATTATTTTTCCTATTGACAGCACGGGTATGTTTTTCTTTTTGGCGGCAGAGATTATCTCTTTCATTTCATCGTCCCAATAAAATCTTTCGGGGAATACCAAAAGAGCGTCAATACTGATATGGTCGATGATACTGAAGATCTTCAGCTCGCCGTTCAGTATCGGCGTAGGACCTGTTATGTCCGAGTAAGTAGAAAATACATAAAACTTATAGTCAGAATACTTTTCGTCGTTTTCCGCAGCGTTTATAATGGCGTGGAGAACATCTCTCTGCACCTGGTCGTCGATACGCGGCAAACATATAGCAATGTTATGGCTCATTTAAAACATCACTCCTTAATAAATATTATTATAATCCTTTTTGAGATTTTGTCAAGGAAAATCGCATTATTTTGATTTTTTAGCAAATAAATACCGCTCCATAAACTGTTCGGAGCGGTAAAATTTTCTATGCTTTAAACGTTCCAGCTCGAAAGATACTTCTGCTGTTCTTCCGTGAGGGTGTCTATATCGCAGCCTAAAAATCTCAGCTTTGCTCTTGCAACTTCGTTGTCTATCTCTTTAGGTACGTCTATTATCATATCGGTAAGTTTGCCCTTGTTTTTTACAAGATACTCGGCTGACATAGCCTGTATCGCGAACGACATATCCATTATCTCCGCAGGGTGACCGTCGCCCGCCGCGAGGTTTACCAGCCTGCCCTCGCTGATAACGTACAGCGTTCTACCGTTAGAAAGCTTGTAGCCCTCTATGTTGTTGCGCGCAGGGAAGCTCTCCACGCATATCCTTTTCAACCCCGCAACATCGACCTCGCAGTCAAAGTGACCTGCATTGCAAAGTATCGCGCCGTCTTTCATGTTGTAAAAAGACTTTTCCGTAATAACGTCCTTGCAGCCCGTTACGGTAACAAAGAAGTCGCCTATCTTCGCGGCTTCTTCCATAGGCATGACCTTGAAGCCGTCCATTACCGCTTCGATAGCCTTTATCGGGTCGACCTCGGTAACTATAACCTTCGCGCCAAGACCCTTTGCTCTCATCGAAACGCCCTTGCCGCACCAGCCGTAGCCTGCAACAACAACGTTCTTTCCTGCAACTATAAGGTTAGTAGTGCGGTTTATGCCGTCCCATACCGATTGCCCCGTGCCGTAGCGGTTATCAAAAAGATGTTTGCAGTCGGCGTTGTTTACAAGCACCATAGGGAATTTCAAAGCCTTGTCTTTGTTCATCGCAATAAGGCGTATAATGCCCGTAGTCGTCTCCTCGCAGCCGCCTATTACGTTCGGTATAAGCTCGGGGTGCTTTGAGTGTATAAGGCTCACAAGGTCGCCGCCGTCGTCTATGATGATGTTCGGAGCGGCGGAGATAACGCAGTCAATGTGCCTGTTGTATTCCTCATCGGTGGCGCCGTGCCACGCAAAAACGTTCAGACCGTCATGCACCAGCGCAGCCGCAACATCGTCCTGCGTTGAAAGCGGATTAGAGCCAGTTACGAACATCTCTGCTCCGCCCACGCTCAGCACCTTGCAAAGGTAAGCGGTCTTTGCCTCCAGATGTACCGACAAAGCTATGCGCAGCCCCTCAAACGGTCTTTCCTTTGAGAACCTTTCCTCCAACATACGCAGCAGCGGCATATTGCCTTTTACCCAGTCTATCTTGCGCTTGCCGCTTTCCCATATATCCTTGTTTCGTATTTCGCTTTGTGGCATATCTGTTTCCTCCCGATAAATTTTCGTCTTAAATATTGTAACACATTTTTTCTCAATATGCAATATCTTAAAATGAGCTTAAAATTACTCTAGTATCTGTTTAAGATTATCTTAATTGCCTTGAAATGCCGAAAATACGGTGCTACAATGTATTCTGACAAAAGAAAATTTTGCGGCAAAGGGGCAGGGAATATGAAAGAGAGGATACTAAATATAGCCAATATTCTGGGCGCTTTTATCTTTTTGGCAATAACGGCAGCGTTTTATTTTTTACCTAACATTTACTACGGCACAGGCATAAAAGTGTTGGGACTGGCAGCAGCCGTTCTTATAATATTCTTGGTGTGTACGGTTTCAAATAATGATAAAATAAAAAAGGCAAAGAACATCTTGAACGCCGTATCGGTGCGCAGAGTATATGTGATAACTGCGGCTGTACTTTTTATAGCTCAGATAGTATTTGTTTTGTGTATACGCTATACTCCCGTCAGCGACGGCAAATATCTTGACATCATCTGCCGCAATGCCGCCGACGGCAGAGATACCTATTTTTCGCTGGATATCTATCACACCCACTACCTTGAAAGGTATTCAAACCAATGGGGAATGTTTTTGCTGCAAATGCTTTTGTATAAAACGGTGAGAGCGGCACTTGGCTATGTACCGAAGCTGACCGCGCCACTCGCGGCAGTTGCCTGTATGCAGCTTTCATACTTTCTCATGTATAAGCTGTCCGATAAGATATTTGACAGTAACCCCAAAAAGCTTTTGTGTATGGCGGCGATGTTTTTTCACCCTATCCTGTTCGTATATTCGTGTATATTTTACACTGACGTCCTATCAATGCCGTTTGTGCTCGCCGCAATATACTTCGGCATATGCGCGGCAGAGGCGGCAGGGAAGAAACGCTTCCTGCTTTTTTCGGTCTTGACGTCGATAATGGTCGGCGTTGGTTTCTGCGTAAAGGGTACGGTAGCGATAGCAGGCGTCGCGCTGATAATATATCTGTTCTTCAAAGTAAATTTAAAGCGCGCACTTTGCTTTACCGCCGCCGTTGTGATAGGCTTTGCAGGCATAGTTTTCGCCGAGCGGCAGATAATGTACTCTGCCGATATAGTAACCTGCGAGGGCACACAGCGATACGGCTTTCCTCTGTCGCATTGGATAATGATGGGACTTACCGGCAGGGGAGGTTACGACAATGACAGCTTTATGTTTACATATTCTCAGTCGGACATACATACAAGAAACAAAGCCTGCCGCGAAAAAATAAGCAATACGCTGAATGAAATGGGCGTAACAAGCTTTGCAAAGCATATCTTTGAAAAGCTGAACTATACATGGTCGGGCGGCGCATACCAGCTCACATGGCAGTTTCGTGATACTCCCGACAGCGCAGCAAAGCGATTTTTCGGCGGTTCGATACCGTTTCTGTGCATGGCGTTTACTGCGCAGAATATTCTCATCTTGCTTATGACGGCTTCTTTTATGTTCTCCGCTGTATATCGCCGTACCGATAATTCATATATCGTGCGGCTGACGGTATACGGTCTTGTGCTGTTTCTTCTCTTGTGGGAAACGCGCTCCCGGTATATGATAAATATTCTTCCGCTGTTTATCGTCATAGCGGTGGATGGTCTGTGCCTTGTACAAAAAGCATTTATAAAGCAAAAAAGTCCCGCTCCGTAAAAGAGCAGGACTTTAAACTTATTAACTTACTGATTGAAATACTTCGCCACAACGCTCTCGGCAGGCTTTCCGATAATATCGTAGCCCCAATCGACCGCCGCTTTTTTCAGAGCATACGGAGTAGCCGACCAGCACCATATAACATGACCTGATACCCACGGGCGCTTTTTGGTAGAGAAGAACATCGACTCATACCATCTTTCCTGCTCCTTGAGGTTCGCAGGGCTTCTCATGCTCCAGTCGTTCGGCGTCATAGAAGCGCCAGACATTGACATACAGCCTACCTCGGAGAAGAAGAACGGCAGGTCATATTTCTTTACGACGCCCTCTATCCTGTTCATCTGAGCCTCCCAAGCGTCGATAGGATAATATCCGCTGGAGGATATAGCGTCAAGCTCGTCCCACCATTTAACGTGATCCTCAAGATACATTTCGGCGTTGTATGTAAGCATGCCGTTATAAACACGTCTCAGTTTGCGGATAAGGGCTCTCCAATCGTCCTCTCTGTGTTCCGCCATTACCATTTCACAGCCGCATACGAATATATCAACATCTTCCGCTTTGGCTATCTCGGCATAGTGGAGCTGGAAATCGGTATAATACTCAAACCATTTTTTCCAAGACGGGGTATTGGGTATCTCCTCGTCAAAGAAGTTTATGTATGCTCTCCAAGTACCGTCCTTGCAGTTGCATGTAGGCTTTATACCAACGCCGAAGCCGAGCTTTTTCGCATATCTTATTATGGCAATAAGCTCGCTGTCGCTCATGGTAGCTTCGGTATCGTATCTTATTACTTCCGAATGAGCGTCAGCCTGTATCCCGTTCGGGACGAGCATTATAAGATTTGCCGGCGTCCTTTCTTTAAGGGCGTCAAGGCTCTTGAAAGCGTCCTTTTTGCTGAGAACGCCTCTGTTTGCAAACGGAGCAAAAGTAATGCCCTTGATATTGTTAAGATCCATAAAATTATCCTCCTATCACCAAGATGCCGATCGATTTTATAGTCTAATATTTTATACAATATAATTCTACATAGTAATTATACCACTTATAAAAAATCAATAATATAAAAAATATATCGAAAAATATAATATTTCTATCCTATTTGCTATAAGACGGTATGTCATTTGTGATATTTTGTGTTCGCGTTGATAGAAAATGCTCTGTACAACTGCTCCAAAAGCATGACTCTTGCGAGCTGATGAGGGAACGTCATCGGCGACATTGAAAGCCTCATGGAACATTTTTCCTTTACGCTGTCGTCAAGACCGAACGAAGAGCCGACAAAAAAGTTTATTGTCGAGCACCCGCCGACCGAATACTTTTCCAGCTTTTTCGCCAGGCTTACGCTGTCAAGCTCGTCGCCCTCGATACACATAGCGATGTTGACTGTGTTTTTTGCCGAGAGATAGCGTTCCATGCTCTTTGCTTCCTGCGCGAGAGCGTTGGCAGTTTCTCCGTCGGTAGGCTCTGCCGGCAGACGCGCCTCCGCCAGTTCCGTGACAGATATTTTCCCGAACGGCGACAGCCTTTTGAGATATTCTTCGCAGGCGTCACGCCAGTATTTTTCTTTCAGCTTGCCTACCGTTATGATATTGACCGTCAAACTATCATCACCTCGCCGTGAGTTTCAACGGGAGCGGTCAAGAGAATATAATCCTCGTTTCTTGTCAGACCCGCCATCTGCGAGGATACCGTTTTTTCGGATATCTGCGGAGTATTGTTATGCCTGCTGAGATGTCCGAGTATAAGGCGCGTAGTTCCGTTAACGACCAGTTTTTTGAGCTCCGAACCGCTGTCGCAGTTGTCCAGATGTCCGTGGTCGGAAAGTATCCTCTGCTTCAAAGGGTAGGGGTAAGGGCCGTTTATGAGCATTTGCTTATCGTAATTAGCTTCAAGCAGTACCATGTCCGCGCCGATAAGATTTTCATGTACCGTCTGTGTGACCTCTCCTAAGTCGGTGCATACGCAAACGGTCTTTCCGTCGGGGGTATGTATTTTGTATCCGCAGCTCTGACGTGTATCGTGCGGAGTAGCAAAAGCCTTGACCTCGAAATCTCCTATCCTCACGGTATCCGTTATATCATAAAGACGCGAATGTGTTGAAATGCAGTCTGCCGCCGCCAGATATTCGGCGTTGAGCGGCTGAGCAAAGACATTCATCGAATATTTTGAAGTCAGCGTTTTAAGACCCTTTATGTGGTCTGAGTGTTCATGGGTAACGAATATCCCTTGTATCGCGGAAACCGGGATACCGTTGTCCTCCAGAGCTGTCACCAGCCTTTTGCACGAAACGCCCGCGTCTATCAGCACGCCGCCTCTGCGGCTGCCTATGAATGTTGAATTTCCGTCGCTTGAAGAAAACAGCGGATATATCCTTGCCAAAAAGCTCACCTCAATGATAAAGGCGGCAGCATAAAGCCGTCGCCCGAAATAAATACATATTATACTCCCATAGCCATGTCGCTGCTCATGGGAACATAAACTCTTTTTATATCCGCGCCTATCGCTTTGAGCTTGTCTTCGATAGCTTCATAGCCTCTCTCTATGTGATAGATATCGGATATTTCAGTAACGCCGCCCGCAGCAAGACCTGCTATTATCATAGCGGCGCCAGCGCGCAGGTCGGTAGCCTTGACAGGAGCGCCCTTGAGGCTGCCTCCGTGTATGACCGCTACCTTTCCGTCAACGGAGATATCTGCGCCCATTCTGCGCAGCTCGGAAACGTACCTGAAACGGTTGTCAAAAATATCGTCATAAACCGTGCTCGTGCCCTCGGCAAGAGACAGCAGAACGGATATCTGCGGCTGCATATCGGTAGGGAAACCGGGGTGGGGCATAGTCCTGATATTGGTCTTGAGGAAAATGCCTCCGTTGTCTGCTCTTACTCTTACGCTCTCGTCAAATTCCTCAACTGAAACGCCGATGTTGCGCAGCTTTGCTGTTATGCTCTCAAGGTGCTTGGGGATAACGTTCTTTATAAGCACGTTTCCTCTTGTAGCGGCAGCCGCTACCATATATGTTCCTGCCTCGATCTGATCGGGTATAACGGGATAAGTAATGCCTTTGAGGTAGTCAACGCCCCTTATCTTGATAACGTCAGTACCTGCGCCCCTTATGTCGGCGCCCATAGAGTTCAGGAAGTTAGCAACGTCAACTATGTGAGGCTCCTTGGCGGCGTTTTCAATAACGGTGTAGCCCTTTGCCTTTACCGCCGCAAACATAGCGTTGATAGTGCCTCCAACGGTGATAAAATCAAAATATATCTGATTGCCGATAAGCTCGTCCGCCTTGATGTGAACGCAGCCGTTTTCCATATCGTCAAAAGCGCCCAATGACTTAAAAGCCTTGAGGTGCTGATCGATAGGTCTGTCGCCCAAATCACAGCCGCCGGGGAGCGCAACAAAAGCCTCGTGAAATCTTCCCAGAAGAGTTCCGAGGAAATAGCTTGACGCCCTCATCGAACGCGCAAGATCGTAGGGGACTTTTGGCACAGATATATTTTTCGTGTCAAATCTTATAGTGTTTTTGTTTATTATCCTGACATCGGCTCTCATCTGCCTGAATATTTCCAGGGCAATGGCGATGTCGCTGATATCGGGTACATTTTCTATAACGCACGGCTCGTCGCACAGTATGGTCGCCGCAACGATAGCGACCGCGGCGTTCTTAGCTCCGCTTATGGTAACTTCGCCGTGCAGCGGCTTGCCGCCGTGAATAACGAATTTATCCAATTTTTTCCTCCGTTCGTGCTTCGATATTATCGAAGCTGTTGTCGTCCTTTGTATTTTTATTATCTCTCTGTGTAACTGTTTTAAAAGCGCAGACAAAATTACCGCTATTTTTTCATACAGTTTATCATTTATTTTGGTATGACAGCGGAAACTGTCAAAATTCTCTCCAAAAGATACGGCAGTATATTCCTATGCGAATACTCTGACGCGTATAAATTAAGTTTACCACATTTTGTCCGACAAATCAAGTCTTTTTCTCCAATAAATAAATAAAGTCAAAAAAATTATATAATTCGACAGCAAAAAGCGGCGTAAATACGAGATATATTGTCGAATAAGGTGAAATTATATAAAAATATTAAACAAGGCTAATAATTATAGTTCTGTCAGCATTTGCAGACATACATATTATATAATGCGAAAAAATCCGTTATACCTATTGCAAAAAAGGCAAAATAATGTTATAATATTTTTAAGTGTGACTTATTTCATTTTACGCTGTTGATGTAAGGAGATGTTCGCGTGAGGATAATCGGCATTGACCCCGGATATGCGATAATAGGCTTCGGCGTTTTGGAATATCGCGGCGGTCTGGATTTTGCCGTGGTAGACTTCGGCGCTATAACGACGCCTGCCGATATCCCGTTCAACGACAGGCTTAAAATGATATACGACGATATGACGCAGGTGCTTGAGACCTATAAGCCCGACCAAATGGGGATAGAGAAGCTGTATTTCAATACCAACGAGACAACGGCAATATCCGTAGCTCAGGCAAGAGGTGTAACGCTGCTGCCAGCAATACAAAGGGGTATAAAGATATGCGAGTATACGCCGCTTCAGGTAAAGCTGTCAATAACGGGCTACGGTCGCGCGGAGAAAAAACAAGTGCAGGAAATGACAAGACAGATACTTCACCTTTCAAAGATACCTAAGCCCGACGACGTTGCCGACGCGCTGGGTATCGCGATATGTCACGGCCACACAGCGTTCTCTCTGAGCGGTATACTCAGCGAGAGCGGAGCGAATTAAAATAAAGGACGGAGATAACGTATGATATATTGTGTTACAGGAAAGCTTATACATACCGAGCCGGAGCTGGCGGTCGTAAGCTGCTCGGGAGTGGGATTTGCCTGCCGTACTTCAATGAATACGCTGATGAAGATATCCTCGCAAAACGAGGTAACGCTGTATACGCATTTGACTATAAGAGAACGTGATGAGACCGCCGAGCTTTTCGGATTTGCAACGCAGGAAGAGCTTAACTGGTTCAGAATGCTGACTTCCGTATCGGGAGTTGGAGCGAAAGCTGCGATAGCCATACTGTCATCTATGAGCGGCGGTGACCTTGCAGTAGCCATAGCGAGCGGCGACGCGAAAGCGTTCACCAAGATAAAAGGTCTCGGTACCAAGACCGCGCAGAGGATAGTGCTTGAGCTCAAATCAAAGGTGACGAGCGATCAGTCGATGTTCGGCGTGACGGAGGACTATTCCTCCGTGCAGAGCGAGGGAAGCTCGGCAGCCGAGGCAACACAAGCTCTCGTGGCGTTGGGATATACACAGTCGGAGGCTGCGACTGCCATTGCGAAAATGGGCAAGGACCTTTCGGTCGAGGAATATATAAAAGGCGCGCTCAAAGCGTTGTCAGTACAGTAAGGAGAGGGAGGATAACACTTGATAGAAAACAGCGAGTTTGATTTTGAGAACAGGATAGTCTCTCCCGAACCAATACGTCAGGACGTGGAGGACGATATCGAAAGAAGCCTGCGTCCTAAGCTGCTTGACGAGTATATCGGGCAGACAAAGGCTAAGGAGAATATGAAAGTCTATATAGAGGCGGCAAAGAAAAGAGGAGAGGTACTCGACCATGTGCTGCTGTATGGACCGCCGGGACTCGGAAAAACTACTCTTTCCGAGATAATAGCGCACGAAATGGGAGTAAACTGCCGCAAGACCAACGGTTCTGCCATACAGAAGCCGGGAGACCTTGCAGCGCTGCTCACCAATCTGCAAGAGGGCGACGTGCTTTTCATTGACGAGATACACCGCCTTTCAAGAGCGATAGAGGAAATACTCTATCCTGCAATGGAGGATTATGCGCTGGATATAATCGTCGGCAAAGGACCTGCCGCAAGAAGCATACGCCTTGACCTGAACAAGTTCACCCTGATAGGCGCTACCACAAGAGCGGGTCAGCTTACCGCTGCGCTCAGAGACAGGTTCGGTGTTATATCGCGTCTGGAGCTGTACAGCGAAGATGAGCTGTGCGACATAATAATGCGTTCCTCTGTGATACTGGGAATACCTTGCGATAAGGACGGCGCAAAGGAGCTTGCTTCGCGCTCAAGAGGTACTCCGCGTATCGCGAACAGGTTTTTGAGACGTGCAAGAGATTATGCAGATGTTATAGGCAGCGGAAAACTTACCAAGGATATGGTGGATATCGCCCTGAACCGTATGGAGGTAGATAAACTGGGACTTGACGAGCTTGACAGACGTCTGCTGCGAATGATGATAGTCAGCTATAACGGTGGTCCTGTCGGACTTGATACTCTGGCAGCCGCTATCGGCGAGGACCCTGTAACGATAGAGGACGTCTGCGAGCCGTATCTTATGCAGCTCGGCTTCATATCCAGAACAAAGGGCGGCAGATGTGCAACAGACCTTGCTTATAAGCACCTCGGTATGACGAGGGACGGGCAAATGAGCTTTTGATAACGATACTGAACAGGCAATGTACTGTAAGATAAAAATTATAAAAGGAGACGTTTTTAATGGGAAGACTTTTTGGAACAGACGGCGCAAGAGGAGTAGCTATAACAGAGCTTACCTGCGAGACCGCAATGAATATCGGCAGAGCGGCGGCTCTTGTGCTGACGAAAACAACAAACCGCAAGCCTAAGATACTTATCGGCAAGGATACGCGTATCTCGGGCGATGTGCTGGAAGCGGCATTGATAGCCGGAATATGCTCCGTCGGAGCTGACGCGCATGTGCTCGGCGTCGTGCCTACGCCTGCCGTGGCAATGCTCGTAAAAAAGTACGAGGCAGATGCAGGCGTTATGATATCGGCATCGCATAACCCCGTTGAGTTCAACGGCATAAAGCTGTTTTCGGGAAGCGGCTTCAAGCTGCCCGACGCTATCGAGAACGAGATAGAAGAGCTTGTGCTAGATAACCCCGAGAGCATTTGCCTTTCGAGCGGCTCGCTCATAGGCAGAGTTATCTATGAAAAGAACGCGCAGTGGGATTATATACGCTATATAATGAAGAATATCGAGGGAGACCTCAGAGGTATAAAGGTGTGTATCGACTGCGCTAACGGCGCTTCATCGGAGTGCGCCGAAAAGCTGTTCAAGGGTCTCGGAGCAAGCTGCGTTTTCATAAACAATAAGCCCGACGGCACGAATATCAACAAAGAGTGCGGCTCTACGCATATGGATAAGCTGTGCAAGGCGACGGTGGATAATAAATGTCATATCGGTATAGCGTTCGACGGCGACGCAGACAGGTGTCTCGCCTGCGACGAGAACGGAAATATCATAGACGGCGACAAACTGCTCGCGATATTCTCGAAGTATATGAAAGCTGCCGGTAAGCTGAAGTCAAACTGCTGTGTTGTTACCGTTATGACAAATCTGGGATTTTTCAAATTCGCTAAGGAGAGCGGCGTGCTTGTGGCTACCACTCAGGTAGGCGACAGATATGTTCTTGAAGAAATGCAAAACGGCGGCTATAACCTCGGCGGAGAGCAGTCGGGACATATAATATTCCTTGATGAGGCTACCACGGGAGACGGCGAGCTTACCGCGGCAAAGCTGCTTGAGATAATGGCTAAGACCCACGCCAAGGCTTCCGAGCTGGCAAGCGTTATGACGTCATATCCGCAGGTGCTCAAGAACGTCAAGATATCGGCGGATAAAAAGGGCAAGTGGAAGCTCGACGAAGAGGTGCTCGGAGCGATAGATACCTATAAGGCTAAGCTCGGCGACGACGGCAGGATACTCATTCGCGAGTCGGGTACGGAGCCGCTGGTAAGAGTAATGATAGAGGGAAAGAACTTCGGCGTTATAACCGAGTATGCGCAGAATATAGTAAACGTTATAGAAAAGTTTGCGGCTAAGTAATATGAGGATATCTGATAATTGGCAGGACTATAAAATACTCGACGCTTCAGGCGGAGAAAAGCTTGAAAGCTGGAGCGGAAAGCTGCTCGTCCGCCCCGACCCGCAGATAATATGGAAGTCCGAAAAGAATAAAAAGCTGTGGGCAAAGGCGGACGCGGTGTATCATCGCTCGTCAAAAGGCGGCGGAGAGTGGGAGCACAGAAATAAACTCCCCGAAAGCTGGAATGTAAGCTTTGGCGAGCTTCGCTTTGTTATACGCCCTACGGGCTTCAAGCATACGGGACTTTTCCCCGAGCAGGCTGTCAACTGGGAGCTGCTGCGCGATACTGTAAGAAACAGCGGCAGGCAGCTCAAGGTGCTGAACCTTTTTGCCTATACAGGCGGCGCAACTTTGGCGTGCGCGGCAGCGGGAGCGGCGGTAACGCACGTTGACGCTTCAAAAGGAATGGTGCAGTGGGCAAGGGATAACGCAGCCGCTTCGGGGCTTTCGGAAAGACCGATACGCTGGATAGTTGATGACTGCGAAAAATTCGTCGCAAGGGAGATACGCCGACAGAATTTTTACGATATCGTCATAATGGATCCGCCAAGCTACGGCAGAGGCCCGGGCGGCGAGGTTTGGAAGCTGGAGGACTGTATATACGACCTTGTTGAGCTGTGCGCCGGAGTGATGAGCGATAAGCCCGTTATGTTCCTGCTCAACAGCTATACAACGGGTCTGTCACCCTCCGTAATGGCGTATATACTTTCAGATGTGCTGAAAAAACGTTTCGGCGGCAGCGTTACAGCCGACGAGATAGGTCTGAGAGTCGAAAGCAGCGGACTTGCCCTGCCGTGCGGCTCAACGGCGATATGGAGTATTGATAAAGAGGGAACGATATGACGATCTTTTACGATCTTGACGGCAAAACATATGCCAATATAACGAATAAATGCCCCTGCGACTGTGTTTTCTGTATTCGCAAGGGCGGCGACAGCATAGCGGGCAACGATACTCTCTGGCTGGAGCATGAACCCGCTTTTGAAGAGATAAAGCAGGCGTTCGACAGGCTCGATGTGAGCAGTATAAAAGAGATAGTTTTCTGCGGCTACGGCGAACCTATGGAGCGCGCCGATGTGCTGTTGGAGACCGCGGAGTATATCAAAAGCAAACGTGATATCAGGATCAGGGTAAATACCAACGGTCTTGTAAGACTGATATACAAGGACTTTGACGTAAAACAGCTTGTTGGCAGAGTTGACAGCGTTTCTGTGAGCATGAATGCTCCCGACAGCGAAAAGTATAACGAGATAACAAGACCGTCTTTCGGTGAAATAGCCTTTGACGAGATGATACGCTTCGCAAAAGATGTAAAAGAGCTTGGCATAGAGGTCGGCTTTACGGCGGTTGATATGGGAAATATGGCGGAGGATATAGCAAGGTGCAGAAAGCTTGCCGAAAGTATGGGCATACCGCTCCGCGTAAGGGAGTATATCACCGATAATCAAAACTATGAGTAAATGTGTAAATATAATTTGGAGGTGAAATAAATGGATCTGGGCGATATCAAGGACAAGGTAGAAAAGCTCGAGGACAAGATACCCGATGAGGTAAAGGATAAGGCTAAGGACCTTGCCACTAAGGAGAACCTTGAAAAAGTCAAGGATAAAGCAGGGGATATAATCGATAAGTTCAAAAAGGACTGATATCCTTTGAAGCTCGGCGCTGACTGCGCCGATATGCCGACAGAGGGGGAGATACCCAAAGCGGCAGCCATAACATATCAGTATCAGTAAAGGAAAAACCATGGATAATTTTTTATCTGCAAAAGACCTGAAGTTTTCATATATCAACGATACGGGCGACGAGCGTACCGAGACCGAGGTACTGCACGGAGTTTCGCTGGATATAAAAAAGGGCGAGTTCGTCGCGCTGCTGGGTCATAACGGCAGCGGAAAATCAACGCTCGCAAAGTGCTTCAACGCCATAAATATCGCTCAGGAGGGAACGGTGTTTTCCTGCGGTATGGACGCTTCAAAGGAGGAGAACCTCCTGCCTATCCGCCAGAAGGTAGGAATGGTGTTCCAAAATCCCGATAACCAGATAGTTGCAACTATCGTAGAGGAAGACGTTGCGTTCGCGCTTGAGAACATGGGCGTAGAGCCGAAAGAGATACGCAGGCGTGTGGACGAAGCATTAAAGACCGTAGATATGTACGAGTACCGTGAGCACGCACCGCATAAACTGTCGGGAGGGCAGAAGCAGAGAGTTGCTATCGCAGGCGTTATAGCTATGCAGCCCGAATGTATTCTTCTCGACGAACCCACCGCCATGCTCGACCCGAAAGGCAGAGCGGAGGTCATGAAAACAATAAAAATGCTCAATAAAGAAATGGGCGTGACAATAGTACTTATAACGCATTATATGGAGGAAGCCGCGCAGGCGGACAGGGTAGTCGTAGCGGACGAGGGCAGGATAATAATGGACGGCGCGCCGAAGCAGATATTTTCGCAGGTCGAAAAGCTTCGCTCGATAGGTCTTGACGTGCCGCAGGTTACGGAGCTTGTGTATCTTCTGAGAAAAGAGGGGATAGACCTCGACCCCGAGACTATCACGGAGGACGAGTGCGTAGAGCAGCTTTTGAATATTTTCAAAAAGAGTATTTGAGGAGATAATATGTCAGTTATAAAAACAGAGGGTCTTACATATGTCTACGGCGAGGGAACTCCCTTTTGCAAGACCGCCGTGGATAATGTTGACCTTGAAATAGAAGAGGGCGAATTTGTAGGCGTCATAGGGCATACGGGTTCGGGAAAATCAACGCTGATACAGCATTTCAACGGACTTTTGAAGCCTACCTCGGGAAAGGTATACATCGACGGCGAGGAGCTTTGGAAAGACAAGAGCCGCCTGAGAGATATTCGCTTTAAAGTGGGACTGGTGTTCCAGTACCCCGAGTATCAGCTCTTTGAGGAAACTGTCTATAAGGATATAGCGTTCGGCCCTAAAAATATGGGACTTTCGGACGAGGATACGGACAAGCGTATCAGAGAAGCCGCAAGAATGGTCGGTCTTAAAGAGGAGATATTTGAAAAAAGTCCGTTCGAGCTTTCGGGAGGACAAAAACGCAGAGTTGCAATAGCAGGGGTCATGGCAATGGAGCCTAAGGTGCTTATACTGGACGAACCGGCTTCGGGGCTTGACCCGAAAGGCAGAGACGCCATACTCGCACAGATAAGAGAGTATCATCAGGAGAAAAAGAATACGGTCATGCTCGTGTCACATTCAATGGAGGATATAGCTAAGCATACGACAAAGATACTTGTCATGAACAAAGCAAAGGTATTTTGCTACGATACCCCCGTGAATGTTTTCCACAGAGCGGAAGAGCTTCAGCAGATGGGACTTTCCGTGCCGCAGATAACAAGAGTTTTCAACAGGCTGAAAGCGGCAGGCGTGCCCGTCAATGATGATGTGTATACCGTAAAGTATGCGAAAGACCTGATATTGAGTATGCTTGGCAAAGATAATAAAAAAGTGGAGAGATAACTGTTGCTTAAGGATATAACCATAGGACAATACTTTCCGGGCAAGTCGTTAGTTCACCGCCTTGACCCCAGAGTAAAGATAATACTTATAGTGGCGTTCATAGTAATGCTTTTCATAGCGGACAGCTTTTTCGGTCTGGGCGTTGGAATGGTGTTCGTGCTGGGAGCGTTCCTGATATCGGGTATACCTTTCAAAATGATGCTGAAAAGCCTGAAGCCGATAATGCCGCTGCTGATTTTTACGGGACTTCTCAATATCCTGTTCATAAGAACGGGAGAGGTCATCTGGAAGTGGAAATTCATAGTGATAACGGAGCTTGGCGTTACTACCGCGCTGTTTATGGTGATAAGGATAGTAGCATTGATAATAGGCTCGTCGCTCCTGACGTATACCACTTCGCCGATACAACTGACAGACGCGATAGAAAGGCTTTTCTCGCCGCTCAAGGTGATAAAAGTACCCGTGCATGAGCTCGCTATGATGATGACTATCGCCCTCAGGTTCATTCCTACTCTGATAGAGGAAACGGATAAGATAATGTCGGCTCAGAAAGCAAGAGGCGCGGACTTGGAAACGGGTTCTGTCATACAGAGGGCAAAGGCTCTTATACCGATATTCGTGCCGCTGATAGTGTCATCTTTCAGAAGAGCCGAGGAGCTTGCGCTTGCAATGGAATGTCGGTGCTATCACGGTGGAGAGGGAAGAACAAGGCTCAAACAGCTTAAAACATCGTTCCGCGACTATGCCGCACTTGCGGTAACGGCAGTATTTATCGCAGGGGTCGTGTTTGCAGACAAAATAGACTTTATTATATAATTATTATACATCGGAGGGAATGACATGGATATGATATTGAGAAAACTCGTCGGAAAGGACTGCGTGTTTTATACGTCGATAGCAGAGATGCCGTCTGTCGAGGGCAGAGTTACCGATGTAAGCAATGACTGGATCGAAATTTTGTGGAATGGGGGGTATTTCCTCAAGGAAGCTGCGGGTGATAGCTGTCAAATGTATTTTAAGAATAGATATTAAATGAGCTTTTATATAAAGGGTGATGACCATGGGCAATTTTACTAATCTTTTTAAAGATATGGATCAGGACGAGCAGATAGAAGCCCTGCTCAGAAGCACCAAACAGCTTGAAAAAGAAGTAAGAAAACTGAAAGGGGAAGACGTGCAGATGTCACAGGTTTTCAATAGCATTATAGGCAGAGACTGTACCATTACGGTAGATTATGAAGAGATCGACTGTAAGATAACAGATGCCGACGAAGAATGGGTAAAAATTTTGGTGTACGGCAAAAAAGGCAATACCGAAAAGCTTATACGCGTTGAAAATATAGATCAGGTGGATAACATCAGATAATGAGAAATTTTAAGGTCACTATGGCGTATGACGGCACAGCATACCACGGCTTTCAAAGGCAAAGTAATGCCGCCTCGGTTCAGCAAACGGTGGAGGAAGCGCTGTGTACGCTGCTCAAAGAGGATAACGTAACTATAAACGGCTGTTCGCGCACCGATAAGGGCGTGCATGCAAGAGAGTTCGTGTTCAATTTTCATTCCGAAAGTACGATAACCGAAAAAGGCGTCGTGTTCGGACTGAACGCCTTGCTGCCGAGCGATATAGGCGTAAGCAAATGCGAAATAGTACCCGACGGCTTTCACGCAAGGTTTGACTGCAAGGGCAAGGAGTATGAGTATCTCGTGCATAACAGCAGGATAAAAGACCCGTTTTATGCCCATACTGCGCATATGCATTATGTAACGCTCAATGAGAAAAAAATGCACGAAGCGGCGCAGGCGTATGTCGGCGAGCATGACTTCAAAGCTTTCTGTTCCTCGGCTTGCGATAAGAAAAGCACGGTGAGAACGGTAAGCTCGTTCACCGTAACGCGCAGCGGCGATATGATAAGCTTTAAGGTCAGCGCGGACGGATTTTTGTATAATATGGTAAGGATAATGGTCGGCACGCTGCTGTTTATAAGCGACGGCAGGATAGCCGCCGACAGTCTGCCTTATATAATAGAAAGCAAGGACAGAACAAAGGCGGGTAAGACCGCCCCCGCGCACGGATTGTATCTGAACAAGGTGTTCTATTGATAATAAAAGAACAGGAAGCAAAAAACGAAAGGAGAAAACTGCGTTATGGCAAGGGAAAAGACCTATCAGACCGATATACGCAAGGCAAGAAAAAAAGCTAAGAGAAAAAAATCGCTGAAGAAGCTTGCAGGTTTTACCGTGATAGTCTGCATTGCGCTGGTGGTAGTGCTGACGTCTCAGATGTGGCTGCCGAAGCTAAGACAACTGGTGCGCAGTACGGCGGATAACGTCGTAAAGAGCGGAGCAAAGGTAGAAGCAGGCGAATTTCCCATAGCTATCGGTGAAACCAATTCTTCGGAAATATATACATACGGCGATCGGTTCATACTGGTCACCGATACCAATATAACTATCTATGACAGCGACGGAAACAAGATACGCAGTATTCAGCACAGCCTTGCCGATCCGATAGGAGTTGCGGGAGGAAATATGCTGCTTCTGTACGACCTCGGCGGATACAGTCTTATGGCTGTGAATGACGACGGCGAAGTGTACAGAAGAACGTTTTCGGAAAAGATAATCATGGCTGAGCTGGGCGCTAAGGACTATGCCGCCATAGTTACCCAAACGGACAAGTATCTTTCGTATATGACCGTTTACGACCCCAAGGGAAATGAAGCGTTTCTTTGGTCGGGAGGACAGAGGATAGCAGATGTCACAATGAACGCCGAGGGAAACGGCTGCGTGGTATCAACTTTCAAGGCCGAGGGAGGAGAGATCGTCAGCTCTGTGACTTCGCTTAATTTCATGCAGTCGGATCCTCTCTTTACAATCGACAATATTCCCGCTATGATATATGATACAGTATTGAGTGACGACAGCGTGTGGGTAGTGGGCGACAGCAAGCTCATTCATTACGCTACGGACGGAAGCGTGATATCTCAGTATGACTATAATACGGAGCTTACTTTCGTTGACGCCGACTCCAAGACCGCTGCCGTAGTTGAGAAAAGCGTTACCAAGGGTACTTTTGACCTTACTATTGCAAACTCGTCATCGTCCGATATACATCAGTTCAGCATAGAGAACGAGTGTCGGCAGATCACCTGTAAGGACGGACTTGTGTATATACTGATGAACGGTCAGATAGCTGTGTTCGACAATAAGGGAGAACAGCTCGCTACCTATGATGTTTCGCCGGACTACCAGTCGTTCGTGTTCATAGATGACGCTATTTATGTCGAGGATTACAGCAATATATATAAAGTAACGTTTGAATAAGCGTTTGCGAGGTAGATGACAAATGCCGATAGTTTTAGATATTCTTGCCGTGCTGACGGTCGTCGGTTTTGCGTTGTTCGGCAGTCGGCGAAGCGTTTTGAGTACGGTGATATCTATCATGATAACCGTTGTTGCCGTGTTGGCGGCAGCGATATTTTCCGAACCCGTTGCACAGTCGCTATATAAAAATCATATACAGCAGCCGCTCGTTACGCAGCTTGGCAGCGCCATTGAAAGTCAGGATATAATGACTGCGGTCAAGGACGAGATCACCGCCCGCCTTGAAGTAGAGCTTTCTGATGATGAGATACGCAAGATAGCCGACAGCAGCGACATAATATCGGGCATATGCGATATAGCTTCGGAAAAGGGAGAGATCGTTACAAAAGAGGAGATAGAAAAACGCCTTGACGAAGCGTTTACGGTGGAGTCTATCGAAAGCATAACGGGAGACAGCCTCCCGCATGAAACAGTCGAGCAGATATCCGAAACACTTACAGAGAAAAAGGATAACATAAGAGCCGTTGTTAATGCGGTATGTCAGGAGGACGCGCAAAAGGCGGCTGAAAGCCTTGAGAAAAGCTTTATCAGGGAACGCGCTGTGAAACTTGTGGCTTCTTTTTCGGCAATGCTGATATTTATGGCGGTCAACATCATTTTAAGGCTCGTGGTAAGACTGCTTAGCGTTTTGAACGTTATTCCTGCGGCACGAAAGCTTTCGATGACGGCAGGAGCGCTTATCGGAGCGGCTGAGGGACTTATAGTGCTTTTCGCGCTGGGATATGTTATGAGATACGCGATAGAACATTCCTACGGTATAATGGAGTTTATAAATAAAGATATCATAGATAAAACATTCATAGTAAAATTCTTTGTGTGATATTTACGGCTTTTGCAGCCGCAGGTGTCAGCTTTTATGAAAGGAGTAAATGCACGGTGATAATGTGTTCCAGGTGCGGCAAAAGACCTGCCGCCGTGTTCATCACAGCTACTAACGGTACAGAAAAGAAAAACGAGGGTCTTTGCCTTTTGTGCGCAAGAGAGCTGGGAATATCTCAGGTAGATGATTATATGAAGCAGATGGGCATATCGGAGGACGACCTCGAGGAAATGTCCAATCAGCTCATGGATATGACGGAGGGAGGAAACTTCGAGCAGGGAGGCAATAATACTCTGCCCGACTTTCTGAGTCATTTGTTCGGCGGTCAGTTGAGCGGAGCGAACAGCGAAAGAGCCGAAAGGTCTGCCGATAAGAAGAGCGACCTGAAGCAGAAGAAAAAGCCAAAAGAAAAAGAATTGAAGTATCTTCCGAAGTTCTGTACCAACCTTACCGAGAAAGCGCGTGAGGGCAAGCTCGATAACATAATCGGCAGAGATAAGGAAATAGAGCGCGTTATGCAGATAATGTCACGGCGCAGCAAGAACAATCCTTGCCTTATAGGCGAGCCGGGCGTCGGCAAGACCGCGGTTGCGGAGGGTATAGCTCAGCGTATCGCAAAGGGCGATGTTCCGCCGCATTTGAGGAATAAAGAGCTTTATCTGCTCGACCTTACCGCGCTTGTAGCAGGAACGCAGTTCCGCGGTCAGTTTGAGGGAAGATGTAAAGGCCTTATAGATGAAGTTATAGAAAAAGGCAACGTCATACTTTTTATTGACGAGGTGCATAACCTTGTCGGAGCGGGCGATAGCTCCGAAGGCTCAATGAACGCCGCAAACATCATGAAACCTGCCCTTTCAAGGGGCGAGATACAGGTCATAGGCGCGACAACGTTCAAGGAGTACAGAAAGTATATCGAGAAAGACAGCGCGCTTGAAAGGCGTTTTCAGCCGGTAACGGTCAATGAGCCTACCGTTGATGATACCGTCGAAGTGCTCAAAGGCGTAAGGCAGTATTACGAAGCGCACCACCGCGTTCATATCTCCGATGAGCTTTTAAGAAAGTGCGCCGTGCTTTCGGAAAGATATATAAACGACAGATTTCTGCCCGATAAGGCGATAGACCTTTTGGACGAGGCGTGCGCCTGCGCGAGCATAAAGAGCAAGGAGCTTGACGAGGTCGATAAGCTCAACGACGAGCTTTATAAGCACGATACTGCCCTTTCAGAGCTTGAAGCCTCAGAGTCTCCCGACTATGAGAAGATAGCAGGCGAAAAAGCCGAGATAATGCGTATCACAGACCGTCTCGTGGAGCTTGAAAAGATAACCTCGCAGCTTCAGGTAACAGATGAGGACCTTTCCAAAGTCATTGAGCTGTGGACGGGTATCCTTGCAAACAAGATAACCCAGAGCGAATACGATAAGGTGCGCGGTCTGGAAGCAGCTATGAAAAAGCGTATCATTGGTCAGGACGAAGCAGTTGAAAAAGTGGTAAAGGCAATAAAGAGAACAAGAGTAAACCTGACAAAGCGTGTGCGCCCCGCAAGCTTTATATTCGTAGGGCCTACGGGAGTTGGAAAAACGGAGCTTGTAAAGGTGCTGGGCGAGGAGCTTTTTGACGCCACCGAGCCTATTATCCGCGTTGATATGTCGGAGTATATGGAGAAGCATACAGTCGCAAGGCTCATAGGCTCTCCTCCGGGATATGTGGGCTATGACGACGCAGGTCAGCTTACCGAAAAAGTCCGCCGCAGACCGTATTCCGTGGTGCTTTTTGACGAGATAGAAAAAGCACACCCCGACGTCATGAATATTATGCTGCAAATTCTCGATGAAGGCAAGGTCAACGACGCGCAGGGAAGAAGCGTTTCTTTTGAGAATACCGTTATCGTTATGACCTCAAACGCAGGCTCTACCGATAAAGACACGGGCGTCGGCTTTAATAAGTCAGATTCCGATATCACCAAGGAGCGCGCCATGAAAGCGCTGAAAGAGTTCCTGCGCCCCGAATTTCTCGGCAGAGTTGACGAGATAGTCGTGTTCAACCCGCTTACCGAGAGCGACTATACCAAGATAGCCGCGCTCATGCTCGACGAGATGAAAGAGCCTATGTCCGAAAAGGGCATAAAGTTCGTGTACGACGAAAAAGCCTGCGAACTTTGCGCAAAAAAAGCGTTCGGTCACTCGCTTGGTGCGAGAGATCTTCGCAGAGTTATCCGCGAGGAAGTGCAGGATAAAATTGCCGATGTTATCATAAACGCCGATGGCAATGTTCCGTATGCGCTTTCTGTAACGGCGGACGGCGACAACTTCAGAGTAGATACCATGTAAAAAGGAGGCAAGCCTCTTGACAGCATTTGTAACGGGCGGCAGCGGCGGAATTGGCGCGGCAGTGTGCAAAGCTCTCTATGAAAGCGGCTATGCAGTGGCAGTCGGGTATAATACAGATATGCAAACCGCTCAGGCTATTGCCGAGGAAATAAACGGTCTTGCAATTCACTGCGATGTTACCGATATTAACTCTATGAAAAATGCCGTCAGCATGGCTAAAGACAAGCTCGGCAGTATAACGCTTCTTGTAAATAATGCAGGTGTGGCAGATGTAGGTCTGTTTACAGACCTTACAAAAGAGCGGCTGGAGCATATAATTTCCGCAGACCTTACGGGAGCTATGCTCATGTCGCAGCTTTGCCTGCCCGATATGATACACCAAAAGAAGGGCAGTATAATAAATATCTCCTCCATGTGGGGAGAAACAGGGGCTTCCTGCGAGGTGGCGTATTCAGCCGCAAAAGCAGGGCTTATAGGCTTTACAAAAGCTCTCGCCAAGGAAGAAGCCCCAAGCGGTATACGGGTAAACTGTATAACCGCAGGAATGATAGATACAAAAATGAATGCGTGCTTTTCAGCCGATGAAATTGCCGATATCGTTGATGATATACCCCTTTCGCGTATCGGTGTTCCGCAGGATATCGCGAATGCCGTGGCTTTTTTAGCTTCCGATAAGGCTTCGTATATCACGGGAGCGGTGCTCAAAGTAAACGGCGGAATGTGCGTGTGATGAGGTGATAATTATGAGTATGAACGATACACCCGTAGCCAACAGGCTGCATATCTCTATTTTCGGAAAGCGCAACGCAGGCAAATCAAGCCTTATAAACGCTTTAACAGGTCAGCAGACAGCCATAGTATCCGAGGTAGCGGGCACTACCACAGACCCCGTATATAAAACTATGGAAATGCTGCCGCTGGGCCCAGTTGTAATATACGATACCGCAGGCATAGACGACGAGGGCGAACTGGGCGCGCTGAGAGTGGAAAAGTCGCTCGCGGTGCTGAATAAAACGGATATCGCTGTGTATGTGTATACGGACGCGATGGACGCAAACGATATGGCGGCTATCGACAGAATAAAAGAGCGCAGCCTGCCGCTTGTGATAGTCAGAAACAAGTGCGATATTTACGGCAACAGCGTAAACGAAGACGAAGTAAGCGTTTCGGCGCAGACGGGGCAGGGGATAGACGAGCTTAAAAAACGCCTTTGCGCCTGCCTGCCGCAGCTGTCGCCTCAACAGCCGCTTATAGCAGACCTTATAGAAAGCGGCGATAATGTAGTCCTTGTGATACCTATCGACAGCGCCGCGCCCAAGGGAAGAATCATACTTCCCCAGCAGCAGGTGCTCAGAGAAGCCATAGAAAACGGCGCGATAGTCACCTGCGCTACCGAAAAAAGCCTGCAAAAAGCTCTGCAAAGCCTTTCACAGCCGCCAAAGCTTGTGGTAACAGATTCGCAGGCGTTTGAAACGGTAGCAAAAATAGTCCCCGAAGATGTTTACCTTACCTCGTTTTCGATACTTATGGCAAGATTTAAGGGCATACTTACCTCTGCCGTTCACGGCGCACGAACGCTCGATACGCTTCAGGACGGCGATACGATACTTATCTCCGAGGGCTGTACCCACCACAGACAATGTGACGATATAGGCACGGTAAAGCTGCCGCGCTGGATAAAGCAGTATACGGGCAAGGAGCTTAATTTTGAGTTTACAAGCGGCGGAGAGTTCCCCAAACTTCTCGGCGGCTATAAGCTGATAGTCCATTGCGGCGGCTGTATGCTCAATGAGCGTGAGGTCAAGTACCGCTACGGCTCGGCGCAGGGTCAGGGAATACCGATGACCAATTACGGCATACTTATCGCGTATGTCAACGGGATACTGGAAAGAAGCATAAAATGCCTTGATATAAAATGACCGTCAGCACATGACCGACGGTCTGATATCATTTTTTGTTTTCGTCTACCCACTTTTTTGCCATGATGATGTTCTGGTCGCTCTTGTTGTAGACGTTGCCGTCCTCATCGGTGTAATTGTCGGTGATGACGTTCGTTTCCCACATAGGCGCAGCTATGTTTTTAGGATAATATATCTTAGTACCGTCACCGTTTTTTGATGAGCCGGTATCTGATCTTCTGTTATCGGCATTTGAGTTGCTTCCGCTCATAATGTATCCTTCCTTTCTGTATTAGTATCTGTATACATGGCGAGGTTATCCGAAAGAAATCTTGCCAAGGCAGAAAAAGTTCATATCACAGGAGTGTAAAAATGGCAGTCGTAAATAATTCACAGTATAAGAAAAAAGCGATAATTCAGTTGATACTCAGGTTGATAGGCTCGGAGCTTATCGGGATAAGCTTTGCGTTTTTCTATGTAGCGGCAAAAACGCCGCTGGGCGTGATGTCCAATATTATTTTCGGTTTTTCGTCCGCGGCGTGTATGCTTTGTCTGCTAGCGGATATGTGCCTTAAACTGGGCGGAAAGATAAAGGGCAATGTCACCCTGCACAATGAAAAGCCCATGCCGCTGTTCGGAATGCTGCTCGGAGCGTTGTCAACATTGCCTTATTATGTATCGTATGTAGTGCTGCTGTTGGCAAAATTCAGAGTTATCGGCAGCTTCACAGGGCCGTTCAAGCTTATCAACGCGTACTTTCTGCCCGTCATAGACAGCTTTGCCAAAGGCTCGACAGCCTCCGCTGATATATATTGGCCGAGCATGATACTCTTTGCGCTTCTGCCGCTGACTATGATAGCCGTATGCCATTTTTGCTATAAGATAAGCTATGAGAATATAGATATTGCTAAAAAAGTACTTTATAAAAAATGATATTATGAGCGAGGACCGCAGCGAGCAGCCCTCGCTTATTTTTTATGACATCATGTCTCCTATGTCGGTCATTACCTCGCCTATGGCTCTTATAGCCTTTGCGGTGTTCTTGCTGAGATGACGCTTTTCCTTGGAGGTCGCGTTTGCAAAAGCGTATACTGCCGCGCCGACGCTCACTCCGATAGTAGCGCCTTTAACTATAGATGATATTTTCATCATGCGTTTTCCTTTCTTTATTACTTCATTAATAGTGTGTGTATAAATCCAAAAAAAATTTGATAAAAAGGTTGTAAATAGAGGAAAAATGTGATATAATCTATTGTGGCGTGCTTGTTGTAAGGAATATTTTTCCTTAAAAAGCAAGACGCAGGATATGATGTGTATTTTATCATGAAACGGAGCATTTCCAATGACGCTGAATATAGTTCTCGTCGAGCCTCAGATACCGCAGAATACCGGAAATATATCGCGTACCTGCGCTGTAACAGGTGCAAGACTGCACCTTGTAAAGCCGTATGGCTTTGAGATAACCGATAAACAGCTCAAGCGAGCGGGTCTTGATTATTGGGATAAATTAGAAATTTTCGAGTACGACAGTATCGATGATTTTTTTGAGAAAAACAGCGGCGCTTTTTTCTTTTATACAACAAAAGGCGGCGCAGTCCATAGCGATGTAAGCTATCCCGACGGCTCATATCTGGTGTTCGGCAGGGAAGATAAGGGTCTGCCGGAAGAGCTGCTGAAGAAAAATATCGAAAGCTGCCTGCGTATCCCTATGAGGAACGAATTGAGAAGCCTTAATCTTTCAAACAGCGTTGCCATAGCCGTGTACGAGGTGCTTCGGCAATGGGATTATCCCGATCTTTCACGGGAGGGCAAACTAGCTCATTTCAAAAATATGTAAATAATTTTTCTATGTAAAAAATTTTCACTTGAAATTTGTTTATGTACAATTTATAATATAATGCGAACGGAGGATATTTATGCAGAGAATAAAACTTATGACCGATTCCGCCTGCGACCTTACTCAGCAGCAGGAAAAAGACTGCGATATAATGTTTTTGAATTTTAAGGTGGCAGTCGGCGACAACAGCTATACCAGCCGCGTCGATTTCGATAACGCAGGGTTCTATGGGATAATGGAGGCTTATGACGGTCTGCCGTCAACCTCGCAGATAACCGAGTTTGAGTTTGAGGAAGCTTTTGAAGCCCTTTATAACGAGGGGTATGACGCGGTCATCTATATGTCAATAAATAAAAATGCCTCTGCTACTTACAATAACGCCTGTATGGCAAGGGACAGCTTTTTTGAAAGTCATAAAGAAGCAAAGGATAAATTTTCAATTGAGATAGTAGATTCCCGAAATTATACGGTCGCCTACGGTTACCCTCTTGTTCAGGCTTCCGGTATGATAAAAAGAGGCGCAGCGCTTTCCGAGGTGGTCAATTATCTCAATGATTGGGCAGAAAACGTAATGATATATTTTGCCCCGTATACACTCAGATATGCCAAGAAGTCCGGCAGGATACCGTCGGCAGCAGCTTTTGTAGGCGAAATGCTAGGCCTCAGACCTATTATGAAGATATTCGACGGAGAGATAACTACATACGATAAGGTAAGAGGCGACAAAGCTATCATTCCCCGTATAGTAGACCATGTTCTGGATACTATGGTGCCGCAGACTCCGTATTGCCTTATATACGGAAACGACGACAATGTCCTCAAAGAGCTTACCGAGGAATGTGAGAAACGTATAGGCTATCCTCCCGAATTTGCAACCCAGATAGGCGCGGCGATAGCAATAAATGCAGGACCTGTTGTCGCAGGTGTAATGTTCAGAAAAAATTAACAATTTGATTTTTAAGCCTGAAAGCATATAATTTATTGTAATTTTTGGCAAATTTGTAAAAAAAAAAAAAAAAAACGTTCTTTCGGATATCACGGCATATAAAATAACACGGCAACAATATATGCACAATAGTGTTTATTTATGGAAATACAATATATTGTATTGACAAGCGACGTGAAATGTGTTATAATACACAATATAAGCGGAAGTGTTGCCATTTACGCTCTGTGTGAAGAGAATATATTGATACAATATGTAGGATGAAGTCGTATCTCGCCGATAATTTATGCGAATATTTTACGACCCGTCCGCGGCAGCTTTTTGCTTGTTCTCATAAGTAAGATTATCCGAAGCAGAGAGAAAGAAAAAAGGATAAAAAGGAAAAGAGAAAGGAACAAAAGAGGTGAAGAGCAGATGAGCGAAAAGGAGCGCAAGAGCAGGCAGGTGCGGTTTGACGAAATAAAGCACACAATGCAAAAGCTTGAGGGACTTATAGAGGTAGTAGCTCTGACGCTGGTCTATTATTTCATATGGAGAAACTGCTACGACATACCGAGCATGCACAGGTACGCAGGCAACGGTAAGTATCTTCTCATGGCGGTGTACGGGATACTGACTATAGTTCTGTTTACATACTGCGAGGGCTTTAAGTACGGTTTTCTGAAGCTTTCCGACGTGAGCATATCGCAATGGATATCCTTGCTCATAGTCAACACGGTAACGTATTTTCAGTTGTGCCTTATAGCCAACCGAATGATAACGGTGCTGCCCATGCTTCTTCTTACAGGTATAGACATAGTTATATCTTTTGCGCTGTCGTATGTTTTTACAGCGATATATCACAGGCTTTACATACCGAAGCGAATGGTAATGGTATACGGTACTGAGAACTCATTATCGCTGAAGATGAAAATGGAATCGCGCAATGACAAGTACAGGATAATGCAGACCATATCGTGCAGCGAATACAGCTATGACGAGATAATAAGCGAGATAGCTCGTTATGATGCGGTAGTAATAAACGATGTTGACGCCAAGATACGCAACGACCTGCTGAAATACTGTTACAGCCATTCTATAAGGACGTATCTCGTACCTAAGCTTAGCGATATAATCTATTCGGGCGGAGACGACATAACGCTGTTTGATACGCCTTTGAAGCTGGTAAAAGGAAGAGGACTGACACCTGCGCAGAGGTTCACAAAGAGAGCGTTTGACCTTATTTTATGTACGATAGCTATAATACCTGTTCTGATAGCGACGCTTTTCATTTCAATAGCGATAAAGATAGAGGACGGCGGAGCAATATTCTATAAACAAAAGAGAGTAACGCGAGGCGGCAAGACGTTTGAAATACTGAAATTCCGTTCGATGATAGAAAACGCAGAAAGCGACGGCAAGCCGCACCCTGCAACAGAGAATGACAACAGGATAACAAAAGTAGGTAAAGTTATCCGTGCTATGAGGCTTGACGAGCTGCCGCAGATATTCAACATCATCAAGGGAGATATGTCGATAGTAGGGCCGAGGCCCGAAAGAGTTGAACATTGCGAGCAGTATAGTGAAAAGATACCTGAGTTTGAGTTTCGCAACAAGGTCAAGGGCGGGCTTACGGGTTATGCGCAGATATATGGGAAGTACAACACCTCCGCGCTGGACAAGCTCAGGCTTGACCTGATGTACATTGAGAATTACTCTCTCATACTTGACATTAAACTCATTCTTATGACTATTCGCATTATGTTCAAAAAGGAAAGCACTCAGGGGTTTGAGGAAGTGCCGATTACTACAAACGAAGAACAAGCAGTTAACGGTTTTGAAATTGTACAAAAATAGGTGATTTAAATGAATTACAGCGTACTTATGTCGGTATATGACAAGGAAAGACCGGAATATCTTGAACAAAGTATACAAAGCATGCTGCAACAGACAGTAATGCCGGAACAATTTGTTATTGTAGAAGACGGCGAATTAAACGATGATTTGCAAAGAATAGTGAAGAAATATCAAAGCGAATATCCTGGTTTATTTACAATTGTTCCGCTGAAACAAAATGTAGGGCTCGGACGAGCGCTGGATCATGGCCTTAAAGCCTGCCGCAATGAGCTTGTTGCCCGTATGGATTCTGACGATATTTCACTTCCGCAAAGATGCGAAAAGCAACTGAATGTCTTTGCGAAAGATAATCAACTTGCCATTGTAGGAACAAACATCGATGAATTTTGGGATGATCCCAAAGAAATAAAATGTTCTCGTGTTGTTCCCTCCGAGCCGGAAGAAATCAAAAAACGAATTGGCAGGATACAGCCGTTTAATCACCCTACCGTGATGTACAAAAAATCAGAAGTGATCAGGTGCGGCGGATATGGCAAAATGAAACGAAAACAGGACAGAGATTTGTTTTCACGCATGATAAACATGGGCTGTAAGGCAAGAAACATTAATGAATCTCTATTGTTTTTCCGTTCTAATGCCGATAATTACAAGAGGCGCAAAAGCTGGACTTATTGCAAAAGTACAATAGATGTCACAAGAAAGATATATCAAAGAGGGCACTGTTCTTTAGGTGATTTGGTTTATGTGACAGCAGGACAGATCGCATTATTTGTTATGCCGATGCCGATTATGAAATTTGTGTCTGATAAAATTCTTAGAAAACCCGTGATGGAGTGATTGATTTGAGCATAGAATCAAGAATAAATTATTTGTTGAACAACCGCCCAAAATTAAAGAAAAAAATTAAAAGAATATATCAGAAAACTATGTGTTTCATATCAAACGATCCCAAAGCAGCAGGAAGTATAAAGCGAATATCTCCAAAGGATCCGGATCATGAATACTTTTTTGGTTATTATGATAAATCTCCGTGGGATATTACCGATCGTTATGTTCTTTGTTTGAGAGCGAAAGATACATGGACAGATGTAAGTCCAAAAGAAAAGGCTGATATTATCCTGATAGATACATCATTACCTGCAAGCGATAAGAGAAGGATAACAAAGATTGCCGAAACTAAAACATGGAATGTTCAGCAAGGCTGTATGCTGCAATGGTTGGGACCGAATTATTCCGACCGTATTATATATAATGATTATAGAAACGGAAGATATGTATCAGTTATTCTTGAACTTTCTACGGGTAAAGAACGTATCATTGATGCACCCGTTTATACAGTATCATCTGATGGAAAAACCGCATTAACTCTTGACTTCTCTCGCCTTTATAATCTGCGTCCGGGCTATGGTTATTATAATGTACCGGAGGAAACAAAAGGAATAGCGTTACCCGATGCGACTGCTGTATGGAAGATAGACTTAGAAACCGGCGAAATCACCGAACTTCTGACATATAAAGATTTTGCATCATTTCAGCCTCGTTCTGAAATGAAAGGAGCAGGCGCCGTTCATAAAGTAAATCATCTTATGCTAAGCCCTGACGGAAAGAGATTTATTGTTTTATATCGCTGGTTTGTAGGCGAACGTAAGTATACGAGGCTGATAACTTGTGATGTGGACGGTTCCAATATGTATGTTCTTTCCGACGACGATATGGTAAGCCATTGCTTTTGGAAAGACAATTCGCATATTCTGGCATTTGCAAATAAAAATGGCCTGGGGACAGGCTATTATTTGATGAAAGACAAAACACAGGAATATAAGAAGTGTTGGTCTGAATTAAGCAACGATGGTCATCCAAGCTATTCATTTGATGGGGATAGAATTGTTACAGATTCTTATCCCGACAGAACAAGAATTCAATGTATCAGAGTGATGAATGGTGAAAACAGTAAACCGGATATTGCAGCAAAAGTTTTCTCACCGTTCAAGTATGATAATGATACACGGTGTGATCTGCATCCTAGATGGAATCATTCAGGTGATAAAATTTGCTTTGACTCCGTTTTTGAAGGACATAGAGGACTATATTATGTGCAGTTAAATAATGGTAAAATAAGGGTCGTTTATTTGCTTACATCATGTAAAAAAACAGGTCCTGTTCAGCAAACATTGAATATTATCAAAAATTTAAATAGAGCTAAATTTGAACCTATTCTTATTACAATTAATCAAGAAGCAGATGATGGTACAAGTCAACTCGAAAAATTCAAAGAAGTATGTAAACATATTTACATTCCTCTTAATAAATTAGATATAATACTTGGCAGATACCAAAATCTGATCACCAAGTTGGAGATGATACGACCTGATGTAATTCATTCACTTGGTGTGTTTCCGGATTATGCAATAAGCAAGATAAAGAAATATCCACAAATAATCACACTAAGAAACTATGTGTGGGAGGATTATCCCGCAAAATTTGGTGTAATTAAAGGGACAATACTTGCTATGCTGCACCTATATGCAATGCAGCATACCGACATAACAGTAACTTGTTCAGAAAGTTTATCTGAAATATATAAGAAAAAACTGAATCTCAGCTATGACTTTATAAGAAATGGTGTTGATGTAGAGCAATACACAAAGCCGTACGACGGAGAAAAATCTGAGCTTAGGAAGCTGCTTAACTTGCCCCAAAATTCAATGATTTTTGTATATTCAGGTCAAATTATTGAAAGAAAGAATCAAAAGTTTTTATTGAAAGTATTTTCTAATACTTTCAAAGAAAATAACGTTTATCTTCTCTTATTAGGAGAAGGAGCAGAGTATGAAGAACTCAAGGCGACATATGGCATCATGACAAATATTGATTTCAGAGGAAATGTAACAAATGTAAATGAGTATCTGAAAGCTAGTGATATTTATATTTCTACAAGCAAATCAGAGGGTATGCCTAATGGAGTTTTGGAAGCAATGGCAACCGGACTCCCTGTCATATTATCTGATATTGATCAGCATAAAGAAATTTTTGGCGCTGATAGCCAAATAGGATATCTTTATAAACAAGATAGTGAGTCGGATTTATCCCAAAAAATGAAAATGATAATTGATCAAAACTATGTGAAAATGGGAGAACATTCATATTTGTCATCTCATAGGAATTTTAATGCAAGTTCAACTTGTCGCAAATACGAAGTTTTATATACAAGGCTATCAGAGAAGAAAAAATGAAGTAGGGGGATATATGGTAGATTTTCTTAAACGAATAATACTTAAAGAAATATATGCCTTGTTTTTTCTTACACCAATTGTATATTTGATTTCTAAACTAACGGGGCACCAATCATTGTATGCTTTCAAAGATGTTGTTATGATGTTAATTACTTTACAAGTAATTTTCTTGGAAATACATAGTAAGACAAAATATGATAAGAATGATATAATCTTTTTATTTATTTATTGCTTTTATATAATTATTGCAACATTATTTAGAATGGAAGATATTCAATTCTGGTTTATTGGGCTTCGAGAAGTTTGTATTACACCATTAATGTTGATTATAATAGGAATTCATTTCTCCAATAATAGAAAAGATTGTTTAACATTAATTAAAAAAAGTTTATATTTTTCAACCATATTGACAATTGCGTTTTCTATAATTTTTTTTCAACAGTCATACGGAACAACAAATAGACTTGTTGGTTTTTGGGACAGCGAACACGAGCCGGGTATAATTGGTGCTTTGTTAATTGTTATATGTATTGCGGAGCAGTACCAAAATGGTAAAATTCAGAATAACAAGAAGTTAGTATTGCCTGTTCTATTGGGTGGCTTTTGCATTATTCTATGCAAAAGCAGAAGTTGTATACTTGCTTTGTTTGTTTCAATTTTGTTTATATTTGCTGATAAGATAAATCTGAAGAGTTTCATAAAAATTCTTGCTGTAACATTCTCTTTTTTACTTCTACTTCATGAATATGAGAATATAACAAATAGGAGTTTGGATTATAATTTAAGACCGAGAACAGATCAGTACACAATGGCATGGGAATTGATTAGAGATAATTTTCTTATTGGAATAGGAATAGACAAATACGGTGTTATGGGAAGTCAAGTGAAAATTCTGCGTTATGGGAATTATTTCACAACAACAATGGATAGTACCATTATAAAGTACATGTTAAATCTCGGATTTATATTTATATTTCTCTTTTCAAGATTGATTATAAAAGTATTAAACAATTTAAAAAACAATGATAGAAATATTTTCGCCGCCGTTATATTTGGTTTATGTATTGGCGCTGTTACTGGTAAATTAGGAGCATATCCAATGAATCAATACTTTTATTTTATATTAGGATTCTATTTTATTTCTAATAAACATGAAAGTATATTACAGCACAAAACATACAGTTGCTAACGCTGCACTTATAATAGGACTTGCAGTATATTATTACATTTATCTTGGCGCCAAATCAATAGATTATCATAGTGTGCTGTTTAGTTCTTAAATATGAAAGGATAGTTTATAAATGAAAACTATATCAGATGTTTTAAAACATCCCTCACAATTGTTTGGAAGCCTGGGTCACCGCGGCTTTTTCAACTGGATGAAAGATAAACAGTATATTTGAGTGACCTAACAATAAGAACAACTTGAAGATTACTGATTGTTTTTTCTTTACCTTTTTGTATATTACTATGTAGAGAATGTCACACAATATAGTAGTTTTAGGTTTAAAGAGGTGATTATGATAAAATCAATATAGCAAGATAGCAAACCGTTAATTTTATAATCAATTATTAAGAGGAGAATGATTATTATGGATTTTAAGAAGATCAGTACATTTATGAGTGAGATTTCTGATAAGGACAAGCGTTTTTTAGCATTAGCTAAAATGAATGGGTATTTCCCTGAGATGTCAGATGAGGAATATCTTTGTAAGAAATACTTGGCTCGAATGGGAAAACCTTTGGATTTAGATAATCCTCAAACTTTTACCGAGAAGCTTCAGTGGTTAAAGATTTATGATAGAAATCCACTTTATACTACATACGTTGACAAGTATGAAGTGAAGAGGGCTGTTGCTGATATTATTGGTGATGATCATGTTCTGCCGGCTCTTGGTGTGTGGGATTCGGTCGAACAAATTGACTTTGACAGTTTACCTCAACAGTTTGTTCTGAAATGCACTCATAACAGTGGCGGATTTGTTATATGTACAGATAAAACTTCCTTTGATATAAAAGATGCCAAAGAAAAACTAAGAAAATGGCTCTCTAAGAATTATTATTATGGGTCAAGAGAATGGCCCTACAAAAACGTTAAGCCAAGAATACTGGCAGAACCGTATATTTCAACGTTGGGAAAGCCGAATTCGATAGAGTACAAGCTCACCTGTTGTAATGGAATTGTAAAAAACATTACTGTTTGTACAGGAATTGCTCATGTTGAGTTTTCTAAAAGACATAATGATAATTATGATCGAAATTTAAATCACCTTTCTTGGTGGGCATACTATGAAAACTCTGGAATGGATTTTACATTCCCCGAACAGATTGATCAGATCATTGAGTTTGCAGAGAGACTTTCTGCTGGAATACCTCAAGTTAGAGTTGATTTTTATCTGCACGATGGTGTAGTTTATTTCGGAGAAATGACGTTCTTTACTTGGGGGGGATTTATTGAGTTCAATCCACCTGAACAGGATTTAATTATGGGCGAGTGGATCAAACTTCCCCAAAAGGATAAATGATTTATGAAAATTAAAGTAGCACAATACATCGGAGCAATTCAAGACGGAGGGGCAGAAACACTTGTAAAAGATTACGCTCTTCTTTTAGACAAGAATTTGTTTGATATAATAATTATCACAAGATGGAGAGGATACGATTCTGCAAACTACAAAATTCTTGAAAAATCCGGTATTCGTATGATTTCAATTTACCCAAACAATAATTTTTTTCTTAAAGCATTTAACTGTATATTTGGAGAATTTTATATTCCTTATAAATTATATAAAATAATTCAGCAAGAAAAGGTTAAAGTATTACATGGGCATCTGGAACTTCTACATAATATATCTCTAATTTCCAATAAAATTTGGAATATAAAGATATTTTACACGTGTCATACTCTTCCTACTCTACTTTTATCAGGAAAATGTATAAAAGAAGGAATTGCAGCAAGATATTTATTAAAAAACAACCAATTTCAAATAATTGCTTTACATGATGATATGCGTAAGGAAATCAATGAAATGTTTGATATTGATAATACAGTTGTTATTAGAAATGGGATTGATTTCAGAAGATTTCAAAATATTTCAGAAAGTAAAGATAACATAAGAAAATGTCTTGGTATTCCTGAAAATGCTTTTGTTATAGGGCATATTGGGCGATTTAGTCCTACAAAAAATCACGATTTTTTGATTGACGTATTTTCAGAATTGTGCAAAAAGAAATCTAATGCATTTCTTTTATTAGTTGGTGCTGGTGAATTGATGAATACAGTGAAAGCGAAGATTGACAGGTTGAATCTTACAGATAGAGTTTTGATATTATCACATAGAAGTGATGTGCCGCAGCTTTTGAAAGCAATGGACGTTTTTGTTTTCCCTTCCAAATTTGAAGGACTGGGCATTGTGTTGATAGAAGCGCAGGTTTCGGGACTGCGTTGTATTGTTTCGGATGCTGTTCCGAGTGAAGCTTTTAAAACCGAACTTGCTGTGGCAGTTAGTCTGAAAGAATCACCACAAAGATGGGCTGAAATCGTTCTTGACGATTCTATTAAAGGAGCAGCAAATGGAAATCTTGAAGACTACGACATGAACAAAGAGATTAAGCGGCTGGAAATGTTATATTTGAGCGAATTAAAAGATTGATTTAAAATATGTTTTTACAGGAGAAATATTAGTGAATATTAACAAAATCTTTATTACGGGATGTTCCGGCTTCATCGGTTACTACCTCTGCAATCGACTTCTTACAGAAAACCCGACTACATCAATCATTGGCATAGACAACATGAACAATTACTATGATGTGCGCTTGAAAGAATATCGTCTGTCAGAGTTGCAGAAATACAGTAATTTCACATTTATAAAAGGCGATATTTCAGATAAGCAGCTCATCATGTCATTGTTTGAAAAGTATCATTTTGACACGGTCGTCAACCTCGCTGCGCAAGCAGGTGTTCGCTATTCTATTGAAAATCCCGATGCCTACATAAATTCAAATATCATCGGTTTCTACAATATCCTCGAAGCCTGCCGCCGTTATCCTGTGGAGCATCTTGTGTATGCTTCATCTTCATCTGTTTACGGCGGCAACAAAAAAGTGCCGTTCAGCACCGACGATAAGGTGGACAACCCTGTTTCACTGTATGCAGCCACCAAGAAAAGCAATGAACTGATGGCGCATTGTTACAGCAAATTGTACAACATTCCCACCACTGGGCTTAGATTTTTCACGGTATACGGTCCCGCAGGGCGACCCGATATGGCGTACTTTGGTTTTACGGACAAGCTTGTCAGGGGTGAAACGATAAAGATATTCAATTACGGCAACTGCAAGCGTGATTTTACCTATATAGACGACATTGTCGAAGGAATTATCCGTGTCATGCAAAAGCCTCCTGAAAAGAAAAACGGCGAGGACGGTCTGCCTGTACCGCCGTATGCCCTTTACAATATAGGCGGAGGAACGCCCGAAAATCTGATGGATTTCGTAAACATTCTTTCTGAAGAACTTATTCGTGCAAAGGTTCTGCCAGATGATTTTGACATAAAGCAACATATGGAACTTGTTCCCATGCAGCCGGGAGATGTACCCATAACTTATGCAGATTCATCGGCATTAGAGCGTGATCTTGGGTTTACTCCGAAAATAAAGCTGCGCGAGGGACTAAGAAAGTTTGCTCAGTG
>CANRNT010000009.1 GCA_947631995.1 uncultured Clostridia bacterium
CGTTGACCTTGTTATTGAGCTCCCCTGCCCGTTCAGTTGTTCCTGCGCGGAGATATTCGCCGACAAAGCGATAGAGATAATAACAAAGCTCGGCGCGGCGGACGAGCTGTCTTTTGGGTGCGAGTGCGGCGATACCGATATATTGGAAAAATGTGCGGACATCTCCGCTTCCATGGCGGAATGTCCCGATATAGCGAAATACACGGCAGAGGGCATGAGCTATCCCGCGGCATTTGAAAAAGCGGTATACGACAGCTTCGGGGAGGATATATCCAAGATATTTTCCGAGCCTAACAACGTCCTTGCAATAGAATATATCAAGGCTTTGAAGCGGCGCGGCAGCGGCATAAAGCCGTTAGCTGTGACGCGCTTCGGCGCGGCGCACCGAGGAGAAACGGTATGCTCCGGGATAGCAAGCGCCTCTATGATAAGGGGGATACTGCGCTCCGGCGGGGATATCAGAGGTCTTGTGCCGTACTTACCGCCACCGAGCGAAGATATATGCGACACGGAAAGAATGAGCGGAGCGGTATTTTTGCGGCTGTTGCAGATAGTCAACAGCGGCGGATACAAAAATGTTCCCGACTTTACCGACGAACTCGCCTCACGCTTTGTCAAGGCTGCGGCGGCATGCAAAAATGCTTCTCTTTCGGAGCTTATAAGCGCTGTAAAGTCAAAAAGCTTCACATATGCTAAAGCCGCAAGAGCGTTCATAAACGCTTATCTCGGAGTTACAAAAAGCGATATGGAGCTTGCGCCTCATGCAAGGATACTGGCTTTCAACGACAAGGGGCGCGAGGTATTGAAAGAGATACGCGAGCGGGCAAAAGATATAGAAATAGTTACGTCGCTCTCGGAGCTGTCAGACAGCAGGCTCGCTTGGCTGGACGATATTTCCTGCCGTTTTCAGGGGCTTTGCCGCTCCGACAGCATTGTCAACGAATACACCCGTGAATTTGACGGATACGTCAGCGAGAGAGAGCTTTCGACATAAACTCTTCCGTTGAAATGCCGCTCGGACGGTTGTACCTGTTCATGCAGTACAGACATTCTTCGCTGCGGGTGATGTAGTTGGGCTTTTCCTCGACCCCGTAGCTGGCAGAAAACCGACAGGCTTTGACAAGCTCCAGACTTTCCTCGCACACAAGACCGTATGGATATGTATACACCTGCGGAGTGATACCGCAGTTATTTTCCAGTCCGTCTATGCTGAGAAGCAGGTCGGAGACGAACGCGCTGCGGTATTCCTCATAGGTTTCGCCCTCTTTCATAAGCGCGCCGCGTCTCATTCCCAGCTCGTGCATATCATAGCTGTGGCTGGCTATCTCGACATACCCGCATTTGGAGAGCTGTTCTATCTGGCTGTAATTCAGATATGAATACGACGAGCTTTGCGGCTCACCGTTTTCCTTTTCGGCATACGAGCCCACTACGGACAGCACAGCCTTTGCTCCGCTCTCGCGAAGTATCGGCTCAACATAGGTCAGGAAGTTATAGCAACCGTCATCAAAGGTCAGTATAACGGGCTTTTGCGGAAGCGGTCTGCCGTTCTTTACATACTCGATAACATCGGCTGTCAGCACGAACTGATAGCCGTGTTTTTTAAGATATTCTATGTCGCCGCGCAAAGCGTCGGGCGACAGGACATAATCGTTCCAGCTTTCTTCGTCCTTCAGTATGCTGTGATACATTATAACGGGAAGAACTATTTCCTTTTGCTCTTTTTCCGCCGGCATATCCTTGTCCTGACTTTTGCACGACGAGAATATCGCAGATATGAACAGCGCCGCCGCAACAGCGGTCAACAGCGCTCTTTTTCCGATTTTTGACCTGACAGTCATTATAACACCACCGTATTTTTTGTTGATATATAACAATATATTGAGCCGTTTTTGTAAAAATACTAAAAACTTAAAAAATACTATTGAAAAAGTTGTGCAAATATGATAGAATATATAGTGTATAAAATACCCTATCAAAATAATTCCGGACATTACGGAAACTAGGAACGGTGAGATTAATGAAAAGTATTCGTGCGAAAATAATGACTTCAATGCTGTGCGTAGCATTTGTTATTGTTATAACAGTATCATTGATTTTTATCGGTGCGATAAACAGTTCGACCAAGGCAGTACTGCAAAACAGTCTGCTTCCGCTCGCGACCCAGACCGCCGATAAGATAATAATGATAAAGGAAAGCAACAGAGAAACGGATATAAACAAGATCATCAACAGCATAGATGTGAGCGACAATAATCTGGCTTTCGTTATAAACAAAGACGGTACGTTCGCCTACAAGGGCAAGAACACGGCTGATTTCTTTAACGAGGAAAATATCATCACCTCGAGCAGCGAGGAATTTGAGTCGATATCGGAATTTGCTGCTATAGCTGCCCGCAATTCGAGCGGATACGGCGTTTTTGACTACGGAAAGGAAGAGTATGTCGCAGGCTATGCGGAGCTGAACGGCCGCGATCAGACGATAATAATCGCTGTTCCTACAGCTGATTTCTCAAAGTATACTGCCAACTCGATGAATACGGTAATAATAGCCTGCGCGATACTTATCGCCGCCGTTATCGTGTTCACGATACTGTTTGCAAAAACGTTCACTAAACCTATTACAAGCACTACTAACCGTCTGAGAGCTCTGGCTCAGGGCAACCTGACCGATCCAGTTGACGTTCACTATTCGCGCGACGAGCTGGGCGTACTTTCCAAATCGCTCGAAGAAACGATAGTTTCTCTTCGTCAGTATATCAATCTCATCACCGTTGCGCTGACAAATATATCGGAGGGCAATCTCTGCCACAGAATGGAAGGCACGTTCAAAGGCGACTTCCTGAAGATAAAGAGCACCTTTAATACGATACTTGAATCTCTGTCGGATACGTTCTCATCTATAAATACTGCCGCAGAGCAGGTAAACAGCGGCGCTATGCAGGTTTCAAACGCGGCTCAGGCGCTTTCGCAAGGCTCTACCGAGCAGGCAAGCTCCATTGAAGAGCTTTCCGCTACTCTCACCGATGTCGCCAATCAGATAACCTATAACGCCAACGCGGCTAAGGACGCTTACAAGATAGTTCACGACAACACCAATTCTATAAACGACTGCAACAATGACATGACTAAAATGCTGACGGCTATGAACGAGATAAACGAGTCGTCGGAGCAGATATCCAAGATAATCAAGGTTATAGATGAGATAGCATTCCAGACCAACATTCTTGCACTTAACGCTGCCGTTGAGGCTGCAAGAGAAGGCTCAAAGGGCTTCAGCGTTGTTGCTGACGAGGTAAGACGTCTTGCGGCTAAGAGTGCGGAGGCTGCCAAGCAGACGGCTTCGCTCATTGAAGAGTCCAGCGCAGCTGTAAAGCGCGGCTCGGGAATTGCTACCGTTACGGCTGATTCGCTGCACACGATAGTTGAAAATTCGGCTCAGATAAAGAAGCTGGTCAAGGACATCTCGGAGGCTTCCGAACATCAGTCCGAAGCCGTTGTACAGATAAATGCGGGTGTAGACCAGATATCCGCAGTTGTTGCGGCTAACACTTCTTCCGCTGTAGGCTCTGCTTCGGCAAGCGAGGAGCTTTCAAGCCAGTCGCTGATACTCAAGAACATGATAGCAAGGTTCAAGCTCTCGGACAAACATTCATCGGGCTCGTCACAGTACGATTACTACGATGATATCGAAGACCATAATAACGATACCCCCGAAGATACCCCGACAGCTTTTATGTCCAGATACGCGTACCCAAGCGACGATCCGGCAGATGACGGCGGTATAAAGATAGTTCTTGACGATGAGGACGATAAATATTGATCTAATTTATCTATAAATCAGGAGGCTGTTCACTATGAAAAGAAGAATAGGTATTCTCACAAGCGGCGGAGACTGTCCCGGCCTTAACGCCACGATACGCGGAGTTGCTAAGGCTTGCTATGAAAAGTTCGGAAGCGACGGCATTGAGATAGTCGGCATTAACGACGGCTATTCGGGTCTTATCAACAATGAATGCAAGGAAATGGAGCCGTCAGATTTTTCGGGTATCCTGACTATGGGCGGAACTATCTTCGGTACTAAGAGGACGCCGTTCAAGATGATGACCGTCGTTGAGGACGACAACATAGATAAAGTAAAAGCAATGAAGGAGACCTACAAGAAGCAGAAGCTGGACTGCCTGTTCACCCTCGGCGGAAACGGTACGCATAAGACCTCAAATCTGCTCGCAAATGAAGGTCTGAACGTTATAGGACTTCCTAAGACGATAGATAACGATATATTCGGAACTGACGTTACTTTCGGCTTTCACACGGCAGTTGACATAGCTACCGACGTTATAGACAGGCTTCACACTACCGCCAATTCTCACGGCAGGATAATGGTCGTTGAGATAATGGGCAATAAGGCAGGTTGGCTGACGCTGTATGCGGGAGTTGCAGGCGGTGCGGATATGATAGTTATACCTGAGATACCGTTCGATATCGACAAGCTGTGCGAGGCTTGCGAAAAGCGTGAAAAAGCAGGAAAGGCGTTCTCGATAATGGCTGTCGCGGAGGGAGCTTTCGACACGGAAGAAGCTAAGATGAAAAAGAAAGAGCGTGCCAAAAAGAGGACAGAAGCCGGCGAAAAGACCGCTTCCGCCAGAATAGCCTCTACCATACAAGCTAATACCGGTATCGAAACGAGAGTATGCGTTCCGGGTCATATGCTCCGCGGAGGAAGTCCGTCGGCTTATGACAGAGTGCTTGCTACTCAGTTCGGCACGCGCGCGGCGGAGCTTCTGTTCAAGGAGAAATTCGGCTACACAGTTGCAATGGTAGACGGCAAGATAACCGAGAACAAGCTGGAAGATATCGCTGGCAAGACCAAATTCGTTCATAAGGACGACCAGATAGTTATGGCTGCCAGACGCATAGGCATATCTTTCGGCGACTGATACGCGTTCATACTAAATCGACCTGAGGGAATTTATTTCTCTCAGGTTTTTTTATATCCGTTGGCTTGCAGAGCTCGGAGGCTTCGTCGACACGCTAAAAAGTCGCAGCTTATCCGGCTTTTCTATTTGTCCAAACAGCCGAATATACCGCGCTTTGATTGACGAAACAGCGAATATATGTTATAATAAAATCAAAATCAAAAATAATTTTATTTTCTTACTATGCCTACTATTCTACACGGAGGAACGTTATGAGAAAGAATATCATATGTTTTATTTTGGCTGCGGCAGTATTCATAACTTCAATGGGCAGTCCGCTCATTACTGCCTGCGCCGACTATCAAAACGACACATATGTTAAAACTATATATAACGAGCAGAACGGTTTGCCAACAGGCGAAGCCAATACCGTTTTGCAGACCTCCGACGGCTATATATGGATAGGAAGCTACGGCGGTCTTATCCGATATGACGGCAGCCGTTTCCGCAATTACAGCACCGACGGCTCTATATCCTCATCGTCTATACGTTCGCTTTTCGAGGACAGCAAGGGCAGACTGTGGATAGGCACGAACGACGCGGGAGTTTTTATATACGAGAACGGAGTTTTCAGCACGATAAAAAGTCCCGGAGATTATTCTTTCCTATGTATAAGAGATTTTGCCGAGGATAAGGACGGCAGGATATATGCCGCTTCAACTTCGGGACTGGGCGAGATACAGGACGGCGCCGTAAAGGTATATACCGATGAACCCCTTGCAGGCGAAACGGTATATTCCATAGCCTGCGACCCTCAGGGACGAGTTTGGGCTGCAATGAACTCAGGCAAATGCGCTATTGTCATGGACGGCAAGGTCGAGAAGCTCCTTGAACCGAAGGACATCTTCTCCTCTGCCGAAATATACTGCGTGGCTTCGGACAATGACGGCAAGCTGTATCTGGGTTCATCGGAGGACGAGATCGCTATCCTCACATTCGACCAAAACGGAGAGTATTCTTCAAAGGTATGCTCCGTAAGCCCGATATCCACCCACAACAGTATAGAGGTCGCTGATGACGGTACTATCGTTATTTGCGGTGAACACGGTTTTGCCGTGACAGACAGCGACGGCAGGATACTTATGCTCGACGACACAGACCGTTCCCTGCCCACAAATGACGCCGATATAGATCACGAGGGCAATCTGTGGTTCGCCTCATCAACATACGGAGCTATCAAATATACGGTCGGCTGCATATCGCCACTCGGAAAAGACACACCCGTCGCGGATATAGCAATAAACGCTGTTACGGAAGCGAACGGCGAGATATATGCCGTTCACGACAACGGCCTCAGTATCCTTTCTGCCGACGGCAATGAAAGGACGAACGAGCTTACCGAAATGCTTGACGGCATAAGGATACGTCATATAATGACAGACAGCAAAGGTCAGGTATGGATATCTACATATTCCGACTACGGCGCTATATGCTACGACCCCAAAACCAAAAGCATTACAGAGTACGGCCCCGACAACGGCTTGATAAGCAACCGCGTCAGAACGGTACTGGAGCTTTCAGACGGCTCTTACGCTGTTGCGACGCAGGAGGGTCTGAACATCATAGACAACGGCAAGGTCACCGAGAGCTACGGCTCTAAAGACGGTCTTAACGTTTCTGCGATACTTTGTCTCGCTCAGGACAAGGACGGAACTCTCTATATGGGAAGCGACGGCGGAGGAGTTTACGCTCTTAAAGACGGAAAAATAACCAACTACGGCTTTGAGCAGAAGCTGGAGGAGGGCGTTGTACTGCGTATGCTGCCCGAAAGCGGCGGCGACGGTTACTTTGTAAGCGCGGGAAGCAATCTGTATTATTGGGATAAAAACGATTTTCGCAAGCTGGTCAATTTCTCAAAGGGCGCAGGAAGCATTTTCGATTTCTACGACGTCAACGGAAAGCTGTGGCTGTTGCAGAACAACGGCATAATAGCTCTCGATAAAAAACAGCTTCTGAGCGGAGAGTTCACCAGAGGCAAGGAATACAGCTTCGGCAGCGGACTTACTGGCTCGCTTAACGCCAACACCTGGAATTATCTTTCTGACGACGGTAAGCTGTATATATCCACAAGAAAAGGTATAAGCGTTTTCGGCTTTGACGAAACTCAGACCGTCCTGCCAAGAATGGCTATCAACAGCGTAAATATAGACGGAAAGATAATCGAGCAGCCAAAAGAGATAAAGCTTACGGGAAACGCTCAGCGTATAACGATAGATCTTGCGGCGCTCTCATATATGGACAGCAGCGATCTTACCATTGCTTACAAGCTGGAAGGATTTGACGACGCCGAAACGATACTTGACGGCACAAAGAGCGACATAATAAGCTACACGAACCTGCCCGGCGGTGATTACCGCTTTGTTGTAAAGGTGTATTCGTCAGAACACCCCGAAAATTCGCAGGAATATTCTATACTTATAAGCAAGACGAAGCGTTTGTATGAATATCCCCTGTTCTGGATACTGCTTGTCATACTGCTGCTTATCATAGTAGCTGCGGTAATGTATGTGATTTCTGCGGCGCGTCTGAGGGCGGCAAGGCACAGACAGGAAGCTTACAAAAAGATAGTCGAGCAATCGCTCAAGACATTTGCGGAGACGATAGACGCAAAGGATAAGTATACGACGGGTCATTCGCTGAGAGTTGCGTCGTACTCCCGTGAATTGTCAAGAAGGATAGGACTTTCCGAAGCGGAGCAGGAGCGTATTTATTACATCGCCCTGCTGCACGACATAGGCAAGATAGGCGTTCCTGACAGCATACTGACAAAGCCGGGCAAGCTCACGGACGAGGAAATGCAAATAATCCGCACTCACCCTGCCATAGGCGGCAAGATACTTGAAAACTTTACCGCTATCGACGGTATCTCACAGGGTGCAAGATATCATCACGAACGTTATGACGGCAACGGCTACTGCGAGAAAAAAGCGGGTACAGACATACCTTTGGAAGCGAGGATAATCGGCGTTGCGGATACTTACGACGCTATGAGCAGCACGCGCTGTTACAGACAGGCGCTGTCGCAGGAGGCTATAATCGAGGAGCTGAAAAGGGTAAGCGGAAGTCAGCTGGACCCCGAAATAGTTCCGCATATGCTGTCTATGATAGCCGACGGCACAGCCCCGATGGAGACCGTATCGGAGCTTAGCAGGATACTTGACGAAAAAGAATTGTCCCATAGCTGAGGAGCGTGACATATGGAGTTTACAGAGCTTTTGCAAAAGCGCACAAGCGTGCGTTCGTACACGGGCGAAAATATTTCAGGCGAGCAGATCACCGAGATACTGGGCGCGGCTGTCCGCGCTCCCAATGCCTGCAACTTTCAGTCGTGGCATTTTTACGCCGTATGCGACAGAGAAAAAATAAAAGCCGTTCACCCTGATATAGCCTTTATACCGTGGATAAACGACATTCCTCTGATGATAGTGATATGTACAGATGAAAATATCGCAGGGGCGCTTCAATCGAAATTTGGCAGCGAGCGAGGAAGAATGTTCGCTTATCAGGACGCGGCAGGCGCTGCAAATCACATTCTGCTCAAGGCGGCAGATATGGGGTTGGGCGGCTGTTGGATAGGCCCTATGGACACCGAAAAGTGCAAAGAGCATTTTTCAATTGCTGACGATCACACTCCCGTCGCCATAATAACTATCGGCGTACCCTCCTCCGATATGCCTGCCCGTCAGCGAAAGCCGCTTAGTGAGGCGGTCACGGTCATAGGCGGTATCGACTGTCAGATACCGAGCCAAAGCAAACCGTTCACGCTTTCAAACGCTTCGCTGAAAGGCGCGGTGTTTGCAAACCTTAATCTTACTGACGCTTCTTTCAAAAACGTAAAGCTGAAAAATGCGGTTTTTGACGGCTGCGATATCCGTGGACTGGTGATAAACGGAGAAGAGATAGGAAAATGATATATAAAAAACATCTGAACAAGCTAAGAGACGGCTTATTCAGATGTTTTATTTTTTTTGCTCTCTGCCCTTTTTTTATGAAAGCTTTCAACTATCTTATTTCTGTAAATTATACCTATCGTTGAAAGCACCAGCACGCACACCGAGAACACGGCGGCGGCGATATAATGTTCGTTGCGTATACAGCCGCCCACCACAGACGACAACACCAGCGCAGGCACTCTCGCGGGCATTATCACAAAAAAGAAGTCCTTTTTTGACAGCTTTGTAAGAGGCAGCACGAACGTAAGCATATCCTTAGGAAATCCGGGAACAAGAAACATTATCGCCATTATGGTAACGACCTTGTTCTCATCGTAGAGAAATTTGAAGCGGTGCAGTTTTTTGTCATCTATCATTGTCTGTACAAAAGGATACCCTATCCATTTGACCAGAAAGAACACCACCGTTGAGCCGACAACTATACCGACAATGGAAAGCACCGTTCCAAGCACTATTCCGAAAACCATTCCGCTGACTATCTGGAGCGGCGGCAGTACGGGTATTATGACCTGAAGCGCCTGAAATGATGTGAAAAGCAGCACGCCCTTCAGCATATTGTCGTCAACTACGCTTTTAAGGTATTTCCTGCCCTCTTGTGTCTTTATGAACTCTACATACGGGTAGAGCTTCCACACAAGAAATATTGACAGGCAGACGACAAATACCAATGTTATCACTCTGACTATGATACGCCGTTTATAAGTAGACGAATTTTTGTCAAGCAGATACTTATCATATTCTCCCATGATATTTCCTTTACTTATCTATGTGTTTTATAAATTTCCTGCGGAACCACTTGATATATGCGGTCACAAGATTAGTAAGCGCGATATCGTATATGACAAATACTACGTTTGCCAGAACCGCCAAGATATAAAGCGAATATTTTCCATAGTCGTGAAAAGACTCCATTATCTCAGGGTCAGAAACGAGATATGTCAGCAGCTTATAATAGACCACCAGCGCAATATTGAAAAGTACGAGCTTTGCCGCCCACTGCACGGCTTTTTGCTTTATCTTCGTTTCAAAGACCGATTTAAGAATGGGATAATATCCCATAAATGTGATATACAGCAGTCCTGACTCTTTATTAGGTACAATAAAAAACGTCAGCAGCGCCACGGCTGCATACGAAAGAAACGCCCATCTGACATTTATCTCTATCACTATTATCATAAGCAGCATACCCGCCATGGCAGGTATCGCATATTCAAGACCGGGTATTACTGCTGCCAGCAGCATAACTACAAGGCTCAGCGAGGAAACTATTCCGCCGAGCGCAATTTTATAACTTTTCTTTCTCATGACTTAACAGCAGGTTATGCAGTCGCCGCCCATACATTCACAGCAGCAGTCTGTACATATAAGGGCATTACACATATCGCACGGGCCGCAGGCAGGTCTATCGCTGCCCATATTATAATGCTGTGACGGAGCTCCGTTCATATATCCGCCGCGGTTACTGTTCATCTGATTGAGCGCGGCAGAATACTCTCTGTTTGAGGGGTCCATAGAGCTTGCCTTTGAAAAGTTTGCATATGCGTCGTTGAGCCAGCCTCTTGAATAGGCAACGCTGCCTTTCAGAAAATACCATTCCGCAGTCCTGTCATATTCGGGAACGGAATTGAGTATATTGTCCGCTTCCGTTATATTGCCGTTTCTTATCAGGTCTCTTACCTGTGACATACCCGAAGAGCCGTAAGAGCTGCTCTCTCCGCGCTGTGAGCTTCCGCCCCTGCGCATATTCATTATCTCGTCATACGCCTCGTTTATCTGCGACATTTTTTCGTTAGCAAGCTCGCCGAGGGCGTCATCCGAATAATTATCGGGGTGATATTTCTTTGCGAGTTCTCTGTACGCGGCTTTTATCTCGTCGTCGCTCGCTGACGGAGACACTCCAAGCACTTTATAAGGATCAGCCATACTGATCTCCTTTCGTTATATGATGATTTTTACTGTTTTTCACTATTCTGCATATCGGGCTGAGAGGTAAAATGCTTATCAAGCACGGCGTCGCACGAAGCGCCAAGCCCCAGATAAATAATATTATCCAGTATCGGTCGAAAGCCGTTCATATCGAGCTTTACATATCTGTCGGCAAGCTCCGCAAGCGTCATATTCACGCTGCCTCTGACATACTCCTTTATCCTTGCGCAGTCGCTTTCGGAAATATCTTCTCCCAGCTCAAGCTCTTTGATAAGCGGATTATACTCACCTTTTTTCAGATCGGATCTCAGATCGTCGGCTGCGTCGCACAGGTAGACAAATCTTCCTATGAAGTACCCAAATCCTTTAAGCAGAGGCTTTTTTGTCTCGTCGTCAGAAAGTCCCTGCGCTATATTTTCCATTATACAAGCGGACGGCTGTATAGCCTCGTCGATACTGATACCCTGCGTTTTTTCCGCTTGTAGCTGAAGCTTCATCTGGTATTCTATGCTTTCCGCCAGAGCGGGATACTTTCCTCTTGCCTTTTTATACCCTTTTTTCATAAACAAGAGCATAAAGCGCGCTGTAAGCTTTTTGAAAACACCGCCGTCTGCAACGTCGTCTCTCAGCTTATGATATATAAGTATCTGCGCGGCGGCGGACGGATAGTCATACCCCTCATCACAGAACGCGCACGGACGCTTTTTCAACGGGTGTGCTATACATCTGCACGGTTTTACGGCAGGCAGCCTGTCGCAGAGTGAAAATGCTGACAGCGCAAGAAAAGCGAAATCGTAACTCAGAGCCATACGCGGCACAAGTCCGTACTCCTTGCCGATATGCTTACAAAGTCCGCAATATACCGCTTTATACGTTTCATACTCGCAGATACGAAGCTGCGGCTTGAACACTTTTACATAACCGAACATTACGTCTGCAAGCTCCCTCCGTTAATTGTAACATATTTTGATATAAAAAGTCAATATATTTAAAAAATTTTAAGATTTTACCTTATGCGGCAGGTCGGTCAGTTTTTATTGCGTGCTGACGATATAAGCTCTGCGGCATTTTTCATTGTAGTTTCCGAAATGTTCTCTCCGCCGATTATCCTTGCTATCTCGTCTATCCTGCCCTTTTCATCAAGGCAGAAAACGCCTGTCCGCGTCTTTCCGTTTTCGGTACGCTTTTCTATAAGCAAATGGTTATCCGCCTGAACTGCTATCTGCGACAAGTGCGTTACGCAAAGCACCTGTCTGTTTTTCGCTATATCATGCAGTTTTATACCTATCTTCTGCGCGGCTCTTCCGCTGACGCCCGTATCTATCTCGTCAAATATCATTGTAGGTATATCGTCCTTATCCGCAAGAACGCTTTTAAGCGCGAGCATTATCCTTGAAAGCTCTCCGCCGGAGGCTATCTTGCTTATCGGCTTTGGTTCTTCGCCGGCGTTTGCGCTGATGAGCAGCTCTATGCTGTCCATTCCGCTGACGGTGAGCTTGCCTTTAGTTTGTGTAAAGGCAAGCTTTACGTTTGGCATATTGAGAAATTCAAGCTCCTTTGCAACGCTGCTGCAAAAACGCTTTGCAGCCTCTTCCCTTATCTTTGACAGCTTTGCCGCCTTATGCGACACCTCCACCAACAACTGCTGACGCTGTTGATGAAGCTTATCTATATCGCTTTCGCTGCCCGTCAGTTTAAGCAGTTCTTCTCCCGAGCTTTCACAAAGCTCTATCAGGCCGTTCACATCGGTATCATACTTACGTTTCATTATAAGTATATCGTCCCTGCGTTTGCTTATGCGCGCATACTCCTGCGGCTCTATCTCTATGCTGCCCGAAAACCTCATCAGCAGCGACGCGATATCGTCAAGCTCTATTTTAAGTGAAGCAAGCCTTTTTATTATAGGCTCAAGGTCGGAAAACTCTTCTGTAAAGGCTTCCAAGCTTTCCTGCGCTTCCGATATGAGCGTAGCGGCGCCAAAAGCCTCAGCCTCATCGCCGTATAGCTGTGCTATTGCGGCAGAAAGGGCTGTTGACAATTCCCTTGAAGCGTCGGCAAGCTCGAAGCGTTTTTCTATCTCGGTATCCTCGTCGGGACGAAGCTCCATAGGCTTCAGGTCGTTTATGATCTCGGCAAGCTTTGCTATTCTCTGCGACCTGTTCTGCTCGTCGCCTGCGGCACGCTTTATTTCTCTTGAAACGCTTTGCAGCTTTTTGAAGCACGCCTTATAGTCCTCCAGCTCTGCGTCGTCATCGGCAAATATATCTATCAGCTCGAGGTGTCTTTCCGAAGACAGCAGCGACTGATTATCATGTTGACCGTGTATATTAACGAGCATAGGCGAAATACTTTTCAGCAATGCAACGCTTACGGGTCTGGAATTGAGCCTTACGACGCTTCCCCCGTCGGAGCTTATCTCTCTTGTTATGACTATCTGATCGCCGTCGCACTCAATGCCGTTTTCGTTGAGCAGAGATACAAGCTGCGCACCTATTCTGTCAAACACCGCGGTAATGACGGCTTTCTTTTCGCCGCTCCTTACGATATCCTTTGTAACTCGCTGACCGAGCACGGCGTTAATGCCGTTTATAAGTATAGACTTACCTGCTCCTGTTTCTCCCGTAAAAACGTTCAGACCGTCGGTAAAAACTATTTCGGCTTTCTCTATAACGGCAAGGTCCTCTATATAAAGCTCCTTCAACATCTGTGCGCGGCACCTCCTTACTTATAATATCATTCGGCTTACTGCTATGTCACGTCGTATTCGACCGTATTGCTTACGGGCACATAGTAGCCGTTAACATAAGCCAGCAGCGTTACCTCATAGTGACCCGGAACAGTCAATAAATCGATCTCCTGCCAAGGCAGTACTGTCTCATTCTCGGCGCCTCTTTCTAAAACCACGACGCCGTTTCGCTTTATTTCCCAAACCAGGTTGTTGTATGTTTCGATAACGTCTTCTTCACGGCAGGGGCGGCTGTTATCATCGAGCCATATCTCCTCGGTTATGCCGTTTTTCTCGGAGGCGGCTGCTTTACCTCTCTCTGTACCCGAAAGGTAATTGCTTATGTCTTCTCCGTCGCACATAACGTTTGCTTTGCAGTCTTCCATATAAGAGCTTTGGTCTATACCAACGACCGAGCCTGCCTCTAAGCCTTCTACCTCGCCTTGAACGGTGCAGCCCGAAACGCGGCAGTCTCTTGCATAGCTTATAACTATTCCGGGGGATCTGCCCGAAACATAGGCGTTTTCAAAATTAAGATCACTTACCGTGCAATATTTGCCTTTGCCTATAAAGCCTGCATAGTCAAGACAGTCTATATACATATTTTTAATGGTATGACCGTTGCCGTTGACGCTGCCTGTGAAATCATAATCAATGCCTGCGGCATACCAGCCCATAGGCGCCCAGCTGTAGCCTTCAAGGTCTATATCGTTTTCAATATTTATGGCAATGGGATATTTGCCGTCTTTGTTTGCACAATTGTTGAAATACACCGCGCTTGCAAGCTGCTCTGGCGTTGAGACATTGAACAGGTAGCTTCCGTCCGCTTGTTTGCAGGAATTTATATATTCTTCATCTGCAAGAGAAACTATATCGCCTACATAGCCGTGAAGCTCCCAAAGCTCGCTGTTTACAGGCTCTTCGGAGGGATCGTAACCGGGCTCCAAGCCGTTATCTGCAAGATCTGCTCCCCAAGCATTGAGCCATTCATACATATTTACGAGCATATATGTACCCGGGCGGTTTATTCCGACCGACATAGCGCAGTTATCCTTATCCAGCACGCCGCTTTCAAGCTCCTGATAGAAGCCGTTTTCCTCGTCATACCACAAAAACAGGAGCGCGTCGGGGCGCACGCCTTTAAGCTCATTCGGATCATATATAAAAACAAGCTTGCCGCCTGCCACTTTATCGGTATCGAATTCAACTTCAACAGGCGCGCCGACCAATCCCACAACACCGCTGTGCAGAACGTGCCTGCCGTACAGATCCTCAAAATATACATCTTTTGAAATATCGATATCGTCTTTCGGGATAAGAAGCACATCCGTTACTGCCTTTGCGCCGTTTTCTCCAACAGTCGCGTGGGCAGGCTTTTTTTCGCTTTCCGAAGCACTCGATGATGTTTCAGATGACACTATGCCTTTATCGTTATCAGCCTCAGCGCTGTCAGGTCCGCAGCCTACAAAAGCTGCGATGATAAGCGTTATCATCAAAATAAAAACTGTTTTCTTCATTATGCCTCCTATTTTCGTCTCATGCCTGCTCTGCCGCTTCACCGCCCAGAACTTCAGCGAGTTTTGCAGCGTCCTCCTGAGTTCTGACCAGTACAAATATGGTATCGTCGCCCGCCAGCGTACCTACCACCTGCTCGAACGCCGCGGCGTCAAGCTTTGCGCATACCGCCTGCGCCATGCCTGTATGGCAGCGTATCACGACGGTATTTCCCGCATGATCGACCGACACTGCAAGGTCTTTCATAAGAGAATAAAGCTCCTCCATCGGTGACATTCTATGCTCTCGGTGCGGCAAAATGCTGTACCTGTACTGACCTTGCTCGCTGAGAGTTTTGACAAGTCCCATATCCTTTATATCTCTTGACACCGTTGCTTGAGTGACCTTAAATCCTATGGCTTCAAGCTCTGATTTAAGACTTTCCTGCGTATCTATATTTTTCTGGACTATCAGTTCTCTTATAGCCTGCTGGCGTTCTCTTTTCATCTCCGACTCCTTACCTTTCAAAACTCATTATTCGCCTTTCATCGGCGTCATAAGCTTTTTACTTATCGAATTATAGAAGCTGTTTCCTGTTATATCTATCAGAGATACTCTGCTTGCGCACCGTCTTATCTCAACGCGGTCGCTTGGAGAAAGCGAAAGCTCGCCTACGCCGTCCGCCGTGAGTATGACGTTTCCGCTCCCCTTTGAGGAGAACGATACCGTCAGCACGGAATCGGGCGAGAATATCATTGAGCGCGCAAAAAGCGAGTGCGGACATATCTGCGTGAACTCGATACATTCAAGCTCGGGCTCTATGAGCGGTCCGCCTGCCGAAAGAGAATACGCTGTCGCCCCGGTCGGCGTTGAAAATATCAACCCGTCGGCGCGAAGCTCCGACACGACCGCTTCTCCCTTTGTCACCTTGAAATCGGCTATTTTGCAGTCCTCGCTCTTCATAAAAACTATATCATTGAGCGCGGCAAAGCTCTTTACCTCGCCGCTTTTCAAAATCACCTTGGCTTCTATCATCATTCTGTCGGACACGCTGTAATGCCCTTTGCAAAAGTCCTCCAAAAGATAAAGCTCATCGTGTTCAAGCGTTGCCATAAATCCCAGTCTTCCGCAATTAAGACCCAATATCGCTTTGCCGTAGCCCGACAGCTTTTTTGAATGTTTAAGTATCGTTCCGTCGCCGCCCGAAACGAGTATCAGGTCACAGCTCCCTACTATATCCTCAGGCGCGCCGAACACTATCCTGTCGTCCTTGATAATGCTCTTCAGTTCCTCATCGGCGTAAAGCTCACAGCCGTTTGCCACAAGGATATCGCACGCTTTTTTTGTATATTCCAGACAATGCTCCTTTTCGGGATTGGGGGAAATATATATTTTCACAGCCGAAGTCCTCCTTAACTGTCTTACTTTTTATTCAGAACGTCAAACGCTTCTCTGACGATATTATCCGTATCTATACCGCACACGCTCGGCTTGCCGTTAAACAGGCCATATATGAGATACTCTATATTGCCGTCGCCGCCCTTAACGGGGGAATATGTCGCGCCAACGAGCTTACAGCCAAGCTGCGCGGCAAGCTCGCACACGCCGTTCAGCGCAGCAATATGCGCCTTTTTATCCCTGACTATGCCGCCCTTGCCGACGGCGCTTTTCCCTGCTTCAAACTGCGGCTTTACAAGGCACACCAATTCGGCGTCCGCTTCAAGCACCGACAGCATATACGGCAGAGAAGTCCTTAACGAAATGAACGACAGGTCGGCGGTCATGATATCTATACGCTCCGAAAACATTTTTCTGTTAAGTTGTTTTACGCTTACGCCCTCCATATTGACAACGCGTCTGTCCTGCGCAAGGCGCTTGACAAGCTGACCGTGTCCGACGTCTACAGCATAGACCTTTTTAGCTCCGCTTTGAAGCATGAGGTCGGTAAATCCTCCCGTTGACGCTCCTATATCCGCGCACACTTTGTTCTTGATATCTATCCCGAACAACAGCACCGCGCGCTCCAGTTTAAGACCTGCTCTTGAGGCATATTTCAGCTCTCCTCCAGTAACAGTAAGCTCGTCCTCCTCGCTGACGGCATATGACGGCTTTAAAACGGTCTTTCCGTTTACCGAAACATGACCTGCAAGTATCATATCTTTAGCTCTCTGTCTTGAAGCGACGATACCTCTTTCGGCAAGCGCGCTGTCCAGACGGCATTGGCTCATTGGTTTTCCCTTTCTATCATTTCGGCTATCTTCTCCGCAGAAAGCGAACACCTGTCAAGCAGGTCGTCAACTTCCGCATGGGGCAAAAAGCCCTCTATACAAACGGGAACGCAGTTTTTGTTTACAAGAGCTATCCTTTCCGCAACAGAGCCTTCCTTATAGCTCTCCTCAAATATGTAGACTTTTTTATACTTTTTGACTATTTTACTTATATCCTCGCCAAGCGGAAATATCTTCACAAGCTTCAGCACGTCGCACACTATGCCCTTTTCGGAAAGTGTTTCACAGGCTTCAAGAACATTGTTATACACTCTGCCATAGGTCACTATAAGTATCTTACTGCTGTTTTTGGCGTATGTATAATTCGCTGATATCTCATATCTGCCTTTACACTCAAAAGGTTCGCCCTTAGGATATCTTACCGCGCAAAGACCCGTATCCTCGTTCACGGCTTTTTCTATGCACAATTCAAGCTCCTCGCTGCACGACGGAGAATATATCGAGGTATTCGGGATACTTGTCAGCATAGGCACATCGAACATACCCTGATGGGTTTCTCCGTCTCCTGCGACTATCCCCGCTCTGTCAATTCCGAGGACAACGTGCAGTCCTGCTATTGAAACATCGTGCACAAGCTGGTCGTAGCACCTTTGCAGAAACGTCGAATAAACGGCGAAAACGGGGATAAGTCCTGCGCTTGCAAGACCTGCGCAGAATGTGACTGCGTGCTCCTCGGCTATGCCGACATCAAAAAATCTTGACGGGTATTTCTGTGCGAACAAATGCAGTCCGGTTCCGTACTTCATAGCGGCTGTGACGGCACATATCTTTTTATTCCTTGAAGCGAGCGCGCACAACTTTTTACCAAAACGTATCGAATAGCTGTCGCACATCTCAATATCGGGGTGACCTGTTTTTATCTCAAAAGAGCCTATCGCGTGGTACTCGCCCGAATTTGCTTCGGCAGGGGCATAGCCCTTTCCCTTTACCGTATTTACATGAATGATAACGGGTCTTTTCATGGCTTTTGCCTGCTTCAGCGCAAATTCAAGCTCCGCAAGATTATGCCCGTCTATCGGGCCGATATACTCAAATCCCATATCCTCAAAGAACGTGCTGTGTATAATAGCCTCTTTTATGGCGTTTTTCGACACTCTTATGGTATTGGCCAGCGGCTTGCCGACAATGGGCGTTTTATTGAGGACATTTTCCACAGCGCCCTTAGTTTTTATGTAACTGTCTGTAGTACGGAGAGTCGACAGATATTTAGCAAAGCCGCCAACGTTCTTTGATATGGACATCTCGTTATGATTAAGGATAACTATTGTATTGGTATCGCTTTTTCCTGCGTTATTTATTCCCTCAAAGAACATTCCGCCTGTCGCAGCTCCGTCGCCTACTACCGCTATGGCGCAATGACGCCTGTCCCCTGCCAGACGCATAGCCGTTGCGTATCCCAGAGCCGCGGAAACGGCAGTAGAGCTATGACCGCACACAAAACAGTCATGCACCGACTCCGACGGTCTTGAAAAACCCGATATGCCGCCGCTCTGCCGGAGCGTTGAAAATTCATTCAGTCTGCCTGTAAGTATCTTATGCGTATACGACTGGTGGCTAACGTCCCAGACTATCTTATCCTTTGGCGAATCAAACACGCGGTGTACAGCCATTGTGAGCTCAACGACACCGAGATTGGACGCCAGATGTCCGCCATTTTTGGATACGGTATCTATGAGCAGCTTGCGTATCTGTTCACACAGGCTGTTACATTCCGCTATACTGAGCTTTTTCAGGTCTGCGGGCAGGTCGAGCGAATACAGATCGACCAAAGCTTCATTACCCATTTTCACATCTCCGTTTCCGACATTTTTGCCGTTGTTTATTTTCTGCGGTCTGTCAGCGCTTTTGTAAGCTCAACAAGGAACTCGCTGTTATTGAACCCTGTCAATATATCCGCTGCCTGCTGTGACAGCTCTCTGCAAAGCTGCTCGGCCTTTTCAAGCCCTAAAAGCGTAACATAGGTGGACTTTTTCTGCTCTTTGTCGCTGCCTACGGGTTTTCCCAGCTCCTCAAACGTACCCGTGACGTCGAGTATATCGTCCCTTATCTGAAATGCCAGACCCAGCTTGTCCGCATATTTTCTTGCCAAGATAATTTTTTCTTCATCGGCGTTTGCCAGGATACAGCCCATTTCACAAGCAGCCGATATCAGCGCGCCTGTTTTTTTTCTTTGAAGCTCCGCGAGTATTTCCTCCGAAATATCGCTGTTCTCCGAAAGCATATCTATTACCTGACCGCCTATCATTCCCTCAATGCCTATCGCTTTGCTCAGCACCTGCGTTGCTTTGACGGCAGTTTCATATGATATTATGCCTTTTTCCGCGCTGTCGGCTATTATCTCAAACGGCAGCACGCTAAGCGCGTCGCCTGCCAGAAGCGCAATAGCCTCGGGATACGCCTTATGGCAGGAAAGTCTGCCGCGGCGGTAATCATCATTGTCCATACACGGCAGGTCGTCGTGTATCAGCGAAAAGGTATGCACAAGCTCTATCGTACAGAATATATCGGTCAATTTATCCGTTTCCCTGCCGCCGCACATCTCATAAAACTTCATCATCAGTATCGGGCGAAGTCTTTTTCCGCCGCCCGACAATGAATAGACAGCCGCCTGAGATACTTCGTCCGTAAGCTTATTGCCCGCAGGTATCAGCTTGCACAGTCGCTCGTTTATGATACCACACAGGCGGTCAATCTGCTGCTTCATCATTATATTCCCTTTCAACGCCGTTTTCGTCCAACACGGATATCTGCATTTTTGCTCCGTCCAGTTTTTTCTTGCAGTCAGCCGCAAGCCCGATACCCTCTTTATACAGAGCTATCGACTCGTCCAGCGACAACTTGCCGCTCTCCAAAGACTCATTTATCTGTTCGAGGCGCTTAACAGCTTCCTCAAATGACATATCATTTTTCGTGCTTTCAACATTTCCCACTATGCACACTTCCTTTATACAGTCTATATTCCATACTGTCAGTCGGCGCTTACAGTCAGTATCCTTGCCGACATCTCCATATCCTTGGTTTTTACACCGATCGTACCGCCTACCTGCGCGGTTTCGGGCTTGATCGTTTTTCCCTCGCTGTCAGTAACTATTGCATAGCCTCTTCCCAACACCGCGAGCGGATCGAGGGCGTCCAATCTTGAATACTCCAGAGAAAGCTTCTGCTCTCCTCTTTTTACATACGCCGCTGCCGCTCTTTTCATTCTGACCCGATATTCGCTTACGCGTTCTTCGTACCCGGAAACGATAGTCATCGGAGTTGCGGCATACAGTCTGTCAATTTGCATGTCTGCATATCTTTCATATTCGGCTATCACTCGTCCGAAAGCGTTAGATATCGCCCTTTCGTAGGTCATTACCGTTCTTGATATACCCTCTGTCTGCGGCACAGCCAGCTCCGCCGCCGCAGAGGGAGTCGGCGCGCGCATATCTGCCGCATAGTCGGAAAGAGTGGTATCCGTTTCATGTCCGACCGCTGATATCATCGGCGTTTTGCAGTTGAACACAGCCATTGTAACTTTCTCGCTGTTGAAAGTCATGAGGTCCTCGCTGGAGCCGCCGCCCCTTGCCAGTATCAGCACATCGCAGCCTGCTTTATCCGCATTGCTTATAGCTCTGCAAATTTCCTCCTCCGCCTGCGCGCCCTGCACCGAGGCAGGAGAAAACACCACATTTGCGGCGGGAAAACGCCTTTTTATTACATTCAATATATCATGCTTCACAGCTCCGCTCATCGAGGTTATAACGCCTATCCTGCGCGGACTTTCGGGAAGCTTCTTCTTGTTCTCTTCCTTAAACACGCCCATTTTTTCCAGTCTGCGCTTTGTTTCCTCAACAGCCGCTCTTACCGCTCCCTCGCCTACGGGGGCAAGGTCGGTACATATGATCTGTAAATTTCCGTCGCGCTCGTAATACTCTACACTTCCGAGCGCAAGTATCTCCATACCGTCACGCGGCATAAATTTCAGCCTTTCAACATTGGAGCAGAACATCACCGCTCTCAGCGACGCTTCGCTGTCCTTGACCGTAAAATAAATATGACCGCTGCGGTATCCTGCTTTGAGATTTGATATCTCGCCTTTGACGGCTATATTTTTAAGCTTTATATCCTGCTTCACGCTTGAAGCAAGATATCTGTTGAGCTGCGACACCGTCAATGTCGAAGCCATTTTGTCAGCCCCTTTCTCAACGCTGCATACAAGGCGATCCCGGCAGCGTTATCGCAGGAATACTCCGCCGAAGCAAAGCACGCGGCATACTTTGCCGAAACTGCGCTTTGCAGCAGCTTGTCCGACATGACCCCGCCTGCGTATATTATATTAAGTTCACCGTATTTTTTTACTGCGTGCTCCGTCATACCCATAACAGCTTCCGCTATACAGTCGAGGCAATAAGCGGCGATATTCTCTCGCTTTTCGCCCTGCTCGAGCATTTTCGCGCATTGGTTCTCAACGCCCGAAAGGCAGCAGCAGCCGTCCTTAAAAGTTATCCTGCACTTATAATGCTTGTCCGCCTTTTCGGCGAGCTTTTCAAGCTGCTTGCCGCACGGAAAATCCAGTCCCAGCATAAGCCCTGTTCTGTCTACTGCCTGACCTGCTTTCAGATCAAGCGAAGAAGCTATCGGCGATATATCGAGAAGCTTGTCCTTATCGGGCTTACATAGTAGCGCGTCAGTAGTTCCGCCGCTGACGTGGAAAGCGATGAACGGCTTGTCCTCATAAAGCCACGATAACCTGTCCGCCGAATAAAGCGCCGCCAGAACATGACCCGTCTGGTGAGAGGTGAAGTAACTTTTGCACCCCGCCGCCGCGCTTATGCTCCTTGCCGCCCCCTCTCCGACGAGAAAACACGGCATATATGAGCCGTCTGCGTTTCTAGGCACATTTGAAGCGCACACGGCAGAGATATTTACATTTATTCTTCCGAAAAGCTTTTCCAGCAGCTCCGGCAACTGCTTCGTGTGATGAAAAACCGCGTCCGACTGACGCAGACCTGCTTCGCCTTTATTAACGGGGAGCAGTTTTTTCTCCTGCATTATCTCTCCCGTACCACAGTTGAGCAGCGCGCACGAGGTAGTATAATTACTGGTATCTATGCCTAATATATAAGATGTATCAGTCATTTTTGATAACTTCGGGGTCGCGTGAAAAAGAGCCTAACACACCGTTGATAAAAGAAACATCGGTATCATAAGAATATGCTCTTGCGAGCGTTACCGCCTCGCTTATCGCAACGTTTACGGGTACTCTGTCGCAATACAGAGACTCATATATAGCTATCCTCAGAATAGCGAGGTTGAGCCTGGGTATCCTGTCTACGCTTCTTTTATCGCTGTATTTAGCTATAATGGCGTCAAGCTCGTCCTTTTTCTCCAGAACGCCTTTTACAAGGCTCTTCACGTCGTCATTTACGGGAAGCCCCGAAAAGCTCTTAGCTATATCTAAAAGCTCGTCGATATCTCCGTTCCAGAAAAGCTCCTCGAAGCACAATATAAATGCTGTTTCTCTTATCTCGTGTCTTGTAGGCATATTTTTACCGTCCTTATTTATGTTCATAGCGCAATCAGCGCAATAACGCAGTCTGACCTACGTCCGTCAGGGCGTAGGCAGCAGCCTCACACCGCACCGATACATCGGTACGGAGCTTAGATATTTATTGGTCGAATACTATATCATCGACCGTAACGTTTACTCTTGCCACGGTAAGCCCCGTCATTTCCTGAACGGCTGACTTTACCTTTTCCTGTACCTGCTCGGCGACGGCGGTCGCCTTAGCCGTACTCTTCACGGAGATCTTTATCCCTATCTCGACGACATCATCGACATATCCTACCTTTACCTGCTGTCCCGCCGGCTTGTTGGATATGATATCTATCACCGATCTGGGCTGCGATCTTATTTCCTGCACCGCTTCGATGTCCTTTACCGCATTTACAGCGATAGCAGATATAACATCTTCGCTTATCATAAGCCTGCCCTTTACATCGTTAGCTGTTTTCTCCATGAGAATACCTCCTGTTAATAGAAGTCAGTATCGAGGCATTTTAGATAGTTATTACTAATTTTGTAGTTTTCTTCCTAAAACATCTCATACTACTTATTCTATTATAGCACATATTTTCGCAGAGTACAACTAGTTTACATCAAAAATTCTTATATTTTCATTTTTAACGTCTACCTCGTTAAGCAGAATGGATTTTATCTGCGCCGCCTGCTGAGCGGTAAGACCGTCGGATTTGACAACGATGTTTGCCTTTTCGCCGTCGAGATAGACAACGCAGTCCTCAAAGCCTGCGGCTATGATGAGGTTCTCTATCTTGCTCTCAGCTTCTATGAGCTTGCTCATAGCGACTGCGTTTTCGGTAGCTACCGTTTGTTCCTCGGAAGTGCTGTCGCCGCCGTTGATTATCATTGACAGAGTTTCGATAGCTTCATCTCTTGACTGTGTTCTGTCTATCCTTGCCTGCGCGAAGTATGCTGCATGGTCGGGCGCGCTTCCGCCTACCGACTGTGTATCGCCGTAGGCTATACTCGTTCCTCCCGCTATGACCTCCGTTGCTTCAAGCTCGGGAGCTGTCTGTGCCGCTACATAATTTATGTACACAGCCAGCCCGAGTATCAGCGTCATACCTGCCAGTATGATCTGCTGCTTTCCGATGATAACGTGTGGTTTCTTCATAAATGATCTTCCTTTCAAAATGATTGTATTTTATGATATTTTACCCCGTATGACCTGCCCTTTGGGCTACACATATATTTGCTGTCGATATGCCCAGAGCCGCAGCCGCGGCTTTTATGAGCTTTTCATCAAGAAGAGCGTTCCCCGCGCCGTCGGCGACTATCAGCACCCCCGTAATTCTCGGACTGACTACCTTGGATATTATCGGCGAACCGTCGTCTATAACGACCGGCTCGCTGCGGTAATCATAGCTGTGGGCGCTGTCCTCGCTGTCCGATTTATTCTCTATCTTCTGAAGATAGACATACTCGGTAGAGCCTTCTATGGATATCATAACGTCTACCTTGCCTGCGCCCGAGATACCCGAAAGTATCTCCGACAGTCTTTTCTCCTGCTCCGCACGGTAATCGTCGGCGTCATCGGAAGTATTTTCCGTTTTCTGCACCGACGGTTTTTCGTTCTTGCCAAAGTCCAGACCCGACAGGAATATCAGCAATATACCTGCAAGACCGAGCGCGACGATAACGTTAGTTTTCAGCTTGCCCGTTTTCGGGTCGCACAACTTCTGCTTTATTTTCTTCAGCACCTTTTTCCTCCCATGTTACGTTAACTTCTCCCTGCATCAGTTCATTGTCAACGATGCGCTTTATATCGTCGTAATACTTTATCTGGCTTTTCTCTATCGTAACGTCCGTTCTGACGACCTGTGCAAGTCCGTCTGACGTTACAGTTAATTCTATGCTGACTGACTTGGGTTTTATGCCCGCAGTTTCAAGTTTTGCCGCAATATACTGAGAAAGCCTGTTCTCTGCCTCGTCCATGACATCTTCCGACATAGTCTGCTGTATCCTCTGCTCCTGTATATCCTCAAGCTCGTCGATATACTGCGCTATGAATGTTTTAAAATCCGTTTTCATGAACGGCCCCGTAACGACCACTATCAGCAAGAGCGCAATTATAACTCTTATACCGCTGCGGAATTTTCCGCTTACCGTCACGTCCGCGAGCGATGCGGCTATCCCTACTATACAGCCCGATATCACAGCCGTTTTTATCATACTTCATCTCTCCCCTATCAGACAGCGTTCATACATACAAGCATCATTATCGCCGTAGCGATGATGAATATAAGGCTCATAAGTATCGCAATCGTAAGTATTATGGAAAACACATCTCCTACTCCCGAGAGCAGCCGCGCTATGCTTTTCTGACCCAGTATATCGGCAAAGCCGCAGGATATCCTGACCGCGGCGCTGAGTGTAAGCACCGTAACAATGGGCGCCATAACGGTAAACATTACCGCCAGCACTCCCAGTCCTCCCGCCGCAGAACGTATCAGGGCAACGCTGCCGCTGACGGTCGTATATGCGTCGGCGACTGCGCTGCCTATTACGGGAACAAAACTGGAGGCGGTAAATTTGGCAGTCCTCACGGTCACGCTGTCGGCGGCGCAGGAAATTATGCTTTTTATTGAAAGCACGCCCACGAACGCCGTTGCTATAAGCCCCAAAGCCCATTGTATCCCCTTTTTCATCATGCCCGAGATACTCGAGCTGTAAAGCGGACATATACTCTCGGCTACCGACACCGCCAGTATGACGCTGCATATCGGTACTATCAGCCGTTCGGACACGATATTTACGACCTCGCAGACCGACATCATAGCTATATAATACCCCGACGCGGAGGAAACGTAGCCTCCGCCCGTAAGCAGACTTACAAACACAGGTATATACGACAGCATAAAAGCGTTCAGCTCTGCGAGCATGGCGCATATTACGTCCAAAGCGTTCGATATCTGTTCATAAAGCACCCCGACCGCCGAGAGCGTGCCGACCAGCCCGAGAACATAATTCAGCTCTCCTGCGCTGTCGGCAAGCGATGAGAACATAGTACAGATAAGTATTATCCCCAGCAGCTTGCCCGTCAGCCTTATAGGCAGCGACAACTGTTCCGCTATGGTATTTCCTATGTACTTCATGATATACCCGAAAGAAAGCTTGTCCGAAACGCCCTCGTCGAGAGTTATATCTCCGCCCTGCGATAGCGCTTCTTTTGCTTCGTCGTTCAGGTTTTCGTCAACAGCCTGCCCCAGTTGTTTTGTTACGTCCTCAACATAGTCCGCCTTTGCTTCGACAGCGGATACTGCCGCGAATATGGCTATCGTTATAACGGCAAGTATAACGCTTATTATCCTTTTTGACATTTCCACATTCCTATCCTATGATATTTTACCTGTCTATCAGCGCGATGACCAGCTCCGTCACAGCCGTATACAGAGGCAAAGATATTATCAGCAGGCTCACTCTTGCCGTTATCTCTACCTGCGAGGCTAAGGCGCTTTCTCCGCAGTCGCGGCAGCAGTCCGCAGCCAGCTGCGCTACTATACATATCCCCAGCGCTTTGAGCAGTATGGAGATATATTCGCCATCTATCTGAGCTGTTTCAAACAGCTCCTTCAGTCTTTGCGATATATCGCTGAAGCTGTCCATATACCCTGCGGCTGTAAGTATTATGACTGCAAGCGCTATAAGGACGCGCATATCGGGATCGTTTTTTCCTATGAGCTTTGCTGTCACACAGGCGCAGAGTATCAGTCCGCATATGCCGAATATGCTCATCAGTATATACCGAATATGCTCTTGATAGACTCGAAAAGATCGCCTATCTCCGATATTATCATGAAAAGTACGACTATCAGCCCGGCAAGAGTTGTCATGAGAGCCTGCTCATCGCGTTCGGCACGCTTTAAAAGCTGATTTAGCACCGCTACTATTATACCTATGGCGGCGATCCTGAAAATGAGGTCTATATCCATCCGTTATCCTTTCATATCCTTTATGATATTTTCATATTATCAGCAGAGAAACGAATATCCCGCCGAGAAATCCAAGCCTGTCATACAGACTGCATTTGCGTGAACATTCCTCGCCGCACCTTGCCGCAGCGGCACCGATACGGGTCTTGTTATACTCTATCATGGCCAGCTGCGTGGCAAGGTCTGAGCCTCCGAGCCTTGAAAAAACGTCCTTTACTATCTCCCGCTCTTCGCTGTTTATATCAAGTCTGCGAAACTCCTCCGATCTGCTGAGAGATCCTGACAGGTCAAGAGGGTCGAGCTGCGAAAAAAAACCAAGCTTTCCGTCATGCTTCAACATATCGACTATTTCCGACGTTGTTGCAGATGTATACTGTAATGCGGTGGAGATATCATAAAACGCCCGTTCTATCTGTCTCAGCTGTGTCAGCCTGTCCCTGAGAGAACGTGAACACCTCAGTCCGAGCGCTCCTGCGCTGGCTATGACGGCTATTATGCCTATCATCTTAATCATTGGTTATACGCACCAGCCTTGTTACCTTTCCGCACAGGCTTCCCGTACCGAGAACGCAGGCATAGTCGAACACCTTATCCTTTATCAGCTTGGATACACCGCTGCGGCGTTTGGCGCTGTCATAATCGGGAGCGTGAGTAGTAGCGACAAGCCTGACACCCGAATTTACGGCGTACTCCAGAGCGCGCATATCCTCCTTTGAACCTATCTCGTCGCATATCAGCACGGTCGGCGACATGACCTTGACAGCAGTCATGATAGCGTCATATTTATCGTATGATGTGAAAACGTCGCTCATGATACCTATATCGTTATAAGCTGTTCCCTCCGATACGGCGGCTATCTCGTTTCTTTCATCTATGACCGACAGCCGCGCGGTCTTGCCGAGAGAACGGCAAAGGTCGCGCAGGACGGTAGTTTTTCCGCTGGAGGGAACACCTATTATCAGCAGACTTTTCAGCCCGTCGGAAAATACGCTCCTCATCAGCTCGTCAGCCGCACCTATCACCTCGCGCGCTATCCTTATGTTGACCGATGACACGTTCTTTATCGTTTCTATGCTTACATTCTGTGTTCTGCTCATAACGGCAGTTCCGCAAAAGCCTATCCTGCACCCTCCCGCGACGGTCATATATCCGTCGGATATCTCTTTGGCATAGCTATGTACAGAGCATTGCAGCGCGCGCTTCATAAGCGTTTCTATCTGCTCACGGCTTACCCTTACTGCCTGCTCAAAGCTGCTGACGAGCTTACCGTCGCTTCTGATGAAATATTCCTTGTCAAAAACGGTGGCTGAAAGATATTTGTCTCTGCGCAGACGCAGCTCCTGTATTCTCATACGCTCCAGATCTGGTATGAGCCTTATCGGCTGTGAAAGCTCGTCCGGCAGCAGACCCAGCACTCCGTCTATTTTGCTGATATGCTTTTCCATTTCTTTTTCTCCCTCCGAAAAATTATGTTTGTCCTACAAAATAATATGTATGAATATCTTTACTTATGACTTGAATATATTACTCTTGCAAATTTGTCGAAAATATGTATAATAGTATATGTATGATAATTTTTAGCACAAAGCATTGTAATTTAGGCTATTTTAGTATATTATACCTGAGAGACCGCCCGTTCCCTTGCTTTCGGAACTGCGCGGACACCGTATAAAACACAAGATCATTAAAAAAGGAAGGTAATAACATCATGGGAACTGTTTCGGTGGAGCATGCCGCCGTTCTTCAGAGAGCAAGAGCGGTCGTTGACGAGGTTAAAAAAGTTATAGTCGGCAAGGACGATATCATTATATCAGTCCTGATTGCCATACTTTCAAAAGGTCATATATTATTGGAGGATAATCCGGGCGTTGGGAAAACAACTCTCGCTCTGGCGTTTTCAAAGGCGCTTTCGCTGGACTACAAGCGCGTTCAGTTCACGCCCGATGTTCTTCCGAGCGATATAACGGGTTTTTCGATATTCAATAAGGAAAAGGGTACGTTTGAATACTCCGAGGGAGCTGCGCTGTGCAATCTTCTGCTCGCGGACGAGATAAACAGGACTTCGAGCAAAACGCAGTCGGCGCTTCTGGAGGTAATGGAAGAGGGAAAGATAACCGTTGAGGGCGTTACAAGAGAGATACCAAAGCCGTTCTTCGTTATAGCAACACAGAACCCGATAGGCTCTGTCGGAACGCAAATGCTGCCCGAGTCGCAGCTTGACAGATTTTTGGAAAAGCTGAGTATGGGCTACCCGAGCATTGAGAGCGAAATGGATATGCTTAAAGCCCGTCAGAACGAAGACCCGCTCGATAAGGTATCCCCCGTTATAACAAAGGCTGAGCTTATCGAGGCACAAAAGGTCACGGAAAACATATTTGTGGCTGACTCGATACTCGAGTATATAACAAAGCTTGCGGACGCTACAAGAAAAAGTCCGCTCATCAAGCTGGGACTCAGTCCGAGAGGTTCTTTGGCGCTTTGCAGAGCCGCAAAGGCTACTGCGCTGCTGACGGGAAGAAATTATGTCACGCCTGACGACGTGAAATATATTTTCAACAATGTTGCCGCGCACAGGGTGATACTCAGCACGAGCGCAAAGGCAAACGGCTCGCAGCCCGCCGACGTTCTGGCGCAGATAGTGAGCACCATACCCGTTCCCCGCGTTACAAAGGACTGACGGTATGCTGATAATAGATATATTTTATCTGGTGATCATCGTCGGCTGCATAATATTTTATGTAATGTATGTTGACATATTTTCGTTCTACCTTTTGCTGTTGGTGCTGATACTTCCTATACTGCTGTTCGCGGCGCTCATATACGCAAAGAGAAAGCTGATAATGGAGCTTGACTGCACGGTCAAAAGCTGCACGGTGGGCGGGGTATCCCCCGTTATACTGACCGTAAAAAACAATTCGCTGCTGTCCATAGCTTGCCTGAAGCTCACGGTATCGTATAAGAACCTGTTGGACGGAGCGCAGAGCAGTATGGTGATACACACTCCCGTATACTCGCGCAACGAGCAGAAGATATGTCTGAAGATATCGTCGGAATACTGCGGCATGATCGAGGTATCTGTCAGCAAAGCGAGGATATACGATATGCTGAGGCTTTTCTCATTTAGGCTCAACACGAAAAATATGAGCACGTCGTTCATGCTATGCCCGAAAGTATATCCCGTAGAACCGCAGATAGCTCTTCATCAGAACTCGCAGAGCTTCGGTGAGAATTATTCAAAAAGATATGCCGGCGACGACCCGTCGGAGATATTTCAGCTCCACGAATACAGACCCGGCGACAAGATGAACAGGATACATTGGAAAGCTTCGGTGCGTCAGGACGAGCTTATCGTCAAGGACTATTCCCGTCCGCTGGCAAACGATATCGCTTTCATAATTTGCTCGCCCAAAAGGAATGAGCCTCTGGAAAGCTACAACAGGATATTGAGCGCCGCGGCGTCTCTCAGCTTTTATCTTCTGGAAAATGACGCTAACCATACTTTTATATGGTCAGTCGGCAAGGACAATGAATACTGCACCGTTGACAGCTCGGAGGGATATCTGAGTTTTCTGGCTTCCAATTTGTCAACAGAGCTGCGGAAAAACGACTGCTTCAAGGCGGTCAGCAGCTATTTCCATGATACGGACAACGGAGCTGCTCCTCGGTTCTCGCATATCATAGTGCTTACCGACAACTGCGACAAGGAGCTGTTCACAGACCTTTCGGCGGACATATCCGAATGTAAAAAGACCATTTTGTGTGTCCTGCCTCCTTATGAGGACATACCCGACATAAGCTCCGACAAAGACACAGATATAGTCTATATTTCGGGAGAAGAGGGTATTTCGGTGCTTTCTGATATCGTTATCTGATGAAGCGGAAAATGCCGTATCCAAAATTACAAAAGGCTTACAAGAGGCTATGATCAAAGATGAGTAAAAGTACCAAACAAAAAAGAGAAAGCATATCAAAGATAACCGTCAGGACAGACTTTGACATGATAACTGGCAGAAAAACGCTGTTCTCAAACGGTCTGATCATGTATCTGCTGATAAATATAATAATGATATCAACGCTTGCTACCGGCTTCAGCTATATTGATATACAGCCGAACTATTTTGTTCTTACGCTGTTCGGGGCTTGCTTCAGCGCGCTGTTCTGCTTTCCCAAAAACAAAATTTTCGCCGCTGCCGCTACCGTTGTGTCAGGCGCAATGCTGTTTTATCTGCGATACAACGTTGTTGCCGGCGGAGCATATGTCATATCCGAATTTCTCAAACTATTAAATATAGGTTACTCTGCCGATCCGGAGTATTTGTACGCAAGCCTGCCGAGAGATACGAACATAACGCTGTTCCTGCTTACATATATCTTTCTGATGACTGTCATACTGTATTACAGCGTTTATGTACACAAAAATTTTATACTCACTTTCGCCGTCACGTTCATACTTCCCGAGATAGGTCTGTACAACGGAAATGTGCCAAACTATGCAGCGGCGTTCATACTGCTCATATGCTGGATAAGCGTTTTTGCAATGCAGCTCAACGATTATCACGCCAACCGAAGCGGTAAAATGCTTATGTTTACAAAACAGCGCAGGAAAAATATATTCTATCTTACCTCGCGCAAAATGAAAAACTCTGCATTTTCGCAGCTTTACATACAGATGAGTCTGTTCGCCATGGCGGCGATACTTATCGCGGTAACGGGAGCGTCCTTGTGCGGATATGAAAGAAGTGAAAATGTTGATCTGCTAAGGCGTAATCTTAGCAATGATTTTTCTTATAAAACTCTGGTAAGCACAATAAAAGAGATACGCGGCATAAATACGACCGAGCTTAACTTCAGCAAAAGCGAATTGGGAGCAGCCGTCACCTCGGGCGGACTGTCAATGGGCAATCTCAAAAGCTCCTATAACATACATTTCACCAACAAAAAACTAATGGAACTGACGCTTTACGGTGATCCTCCGTCAGGCCCGCTGTATCTTCGCGGCTTCAGCGCAGGCAATTATTCCAACAGCAAATGGTCTGTCGATAACTCTTGGCGCGACGATCCGCGTTTTGAACAGTATATCAACTGCTATGATATCCTCTCGCAGGTATATAGAAATTCCAGCAGGTGGAACATTATCAATAACATAAATTCTCTTGAAAACCATTATATACGCATAAACGATCTCACAGGCTCAAAGCTGCTCTTTGCTCCGTACTTCTCATCATACGATCTCACAGTAAACAAAAATCTGAATATTACCCAGAAGCGAATGGAGTATTTCAACATCAACAGAGACAGCTATGATCTGAGTTTCATAACGAACCTTTCCGCTGATACTTCGTACTATCTGGATATAATATTCGATCAGGGAAGTTATTATCTTACCGAGCTTTATCTTGCGCGGCAGGACGATCCGTCCGTATCAGCGATGGAGGTGTTTGAAAACCTGCCGCTGTTGAATGTGTACGGCGGGCGCATGACCGACGAAAAACATATTCTTGACGAGATCGCAAGCCGTCTCAACTCCATGGACGTTCCGACAACTATCGTCACTATTGGCGGGCAGTCGGAGGCTCTCAGCGACCGCTATAAGGCGGTAATGAACGATCGTGACGCTTCGTTGGAGGATATGTTCGAGACCGCTCTGGAATACTATTCAGACAGCATAAGCGATGACGATATATTTTCGGCGCTGTATGTAGATTATGTGCTGCAAAGCTATATGGACGTTGATATAGATATCGAACCGAACATCATAAACAGCATAAACGACAATGTTCTGGACAGCTTGGATCCACTTTTCTATGACGACCAGAGCAAAGGTGCTACTGCCGACAGGATAGGCATAACCCTCAACAACAGCTTCAACAACACTTATGTGACCTATGCTTCTTCGGTTATAGACGCGATCAAAGAATATTTCGAGGACAATTATATCTATTCTCTGACCGTTGACAGGACGCCGCGCGGTGAGGATTTTATAGAAAATTTCCTTAACAATATGTACAAAGGCTCCTGCACATATTTTGCGAGCGCGGCTGTGGAGCTTCTCCGCTATTACGGTATCCCTGCAAGGTACGTCGAGGGATTTATGATATCGCATGACGATCTGGAAAATTCTTATTCTCCCGAGGACAGTAAATGCTATGTAGACGTTCTGGACAGGAGCGCTCACGCATGGGTAGAGGTATATTATCCGTCGATAGGCTGGCTGCCCGTTGAGTTTACGGTAGCTCCGATACAAGAGGACGAATATACCGTAACGACAACGACTACAACGACGCCAAGCACTGAACAGCCTTTGGAAACTTCGACCGACCTTACCTCCGACGTCACCAACACACAGACTACAACTTCGGCAGGTACTGCTGCTTCAGGCAGCGCTGACAGCGGAAACGGTGGAAGCAGCACAAGCGCAGCAAGCAGCAAAAAGGTAAACGAAAAACTTATTTTTGCCATATTGATACCTCTGCTGACAGCCGCCATGCTGGTCGCCGCCTACTTCATCTGCATAAACACGGCTCGCAGGAACATTCACGAAAGCATACACACAGACTCCCCCAATAAAAACATCGTAAACATATACGACCTTATACTGACTTATCTGTCGCTTATAGGCATAGTCTGCCACGATAACCTGAGCGATATGGACAGGTGTTCTGTGATATGCGAAAAGCTCTCGGAGATAACGTCCGATGACATTACAGACGAGCTGAGGGAAGCTTGCGAGAAAGCCGTTGAAGCGGAAATGAGCCGCAATGAATTTTCCGATGAAGATACAGAAAGGCTGAGAGAGCTGCTTGAAAAGATAAAGTCGCTTTGCTATGAAAGAATGACAAAGTATCAAAGGTTCACGGCAAAACACATCAAGGCTCTGTACTAAAGACAAATAAAAAAACTTCCGCAAATTTGCTCGCGGAAGTCTGAGCGTGTCGGCTTTTGTCGGCACGCTTTAATATCTGTGCTTTTTTGTGTTTACTCCTACTATTCCTCCTACTGCGCCGCACAGCATGGTAAGGAACAGTTTTCCGGCAGATGATATGCCCAATGCGGCTTTTGCAAATACCGTACCTATTATCAGCACTACCATAAAGATAGCTACTCCGCACAGCACGCCCATTAGCATACCGTTTTTATGCCGCTTTCTGGCGCACATATATCCTCCGAAGTATCCGCCTATCCCCAGCGCAGCGGTCGCAAGCACCGATACAAGAGCTGCGGGAGCGTTTATCCTGCTGAGTATGAACGCAAAGCCCATAAGGCATATCAGGATAGTAGCTATCCCGAACACTACCGATAAGACAATACAGTACCAGCCTGAATCATACATTCTTGAACGTCTGCGGCGGCGAACATATCTGGGCAAAAAAATCCCTCCTAAAACGATGCTCTTACATCATTTTATTCGGGAAATGACCGATATATGCCGATAGACCGCTCTGACCTATCTATGTCACGCGCAAGACGAGATTATTCGTCATGCTCCGTATTGCATTTTGCGATAGCCCACTTCATTATCCTTATCTTGCTCCTGTCACCGCCTGTTTCGACTACGACGGTATCGTCCTTGATAGAGAATATTATTCCTACTATACCGCCCGCGGTAACTACCTCGTCGCCGACCTCGAGCTTTTCACGCATAGCCGCGTCAGCTTTTTCTTTTTTTCTCTGAGGTCTTATTATAAGAAAATAAAGCACCACGAACATCAGAACGAGCGGAAGTATTGAAACATACCACGGTATTGTCTGATTTGCGGCGGCTTCTTCCGCCATTATAGTAAACATAAGTTCCATTTTAAAACATCCTTTCAAATCAACCTACATAATATAATAGCACATTATTTTCCATTTGGCAAGCGTTTGAGCAAAAAATTAATAATTATCTCCGTCAGCACCCGCAAGGCACTCGATTATCGCTTCTCTTTCGCTGTCCATTTTTTCGACAAGGCTCCCGTCATTGGTGAAAAGTGTTGAATAATTGTAAAATGCTACTCCGCTGACGTTATCCAGAGCGAGGGCGTCGTTCATCTGCTTGGCTATGATATTCTCCGTTTGGGCAAACTCCGTTTCCTCCGCTATCTTATAAACTCCCAGACCGATAACAAGCTTCACGCCGCTGTCCGAGGTCATATCGCTCCATTTTTGTATGGTATCAAGATACGGCGAGCTGCTGCCGTAGCTGAAATACACCTGCGGTATGATATTGTCGCATATCAGCGGACTTGCGCACCAGCTACCCACATCTGCGTAAAGCTGGACATAGTTATTATTGATATTTCCCTGCGGCGATATTTCAAAGCAGACGGTAGGATTGGTATTCTTGATACTTATATTCATTTCAAGCACAAGCTTTGTAGTATTGCTCATCCGCCACTTTGAAAGGTCCTGCGCTCCGCTGTTTTCAAAGCACACTCTGTCGAAATCCTCCGAAGTTGTCGGGTAAAAATAGTCGTCTATGTGTATCCCGTCAACTTCGTAACGCGAGACTATCTCGGCTGCCGCGTCAGCTACATACTTTCTTACCTCGGGTACTGCGGGGTCAAGCCATACGAACGGACTTCCCTCCGCTGTATTCAGATATTCTCCGAAATGCTCGGTATAGAAGCTCTTCAGTCCGTATTTGCCGTCCACATTTTCAAAGCTCTCGGGCGTCATACAGCGCAGAGGATTAAGCCATGCGTGAAAGGAAAGACCCAGCTTATGGGCTTCTTCAACCATTATTTCAAGGGCGTCATACGGCTCTGTACTCCCGAAAGCAGTTGTATACGGGTACATAACGGACGGATAATAGGCGTCGGCAAAGGCTCTGACATGGACATATACCGTATTTGCGCCGACAGAAACGACATTGCGGTAAGCCTGACTTATACTTTCCCTGAACTCATCGGCAGTCCTGCCGTTCATCATACCGTCAAGGTCAATATACGATATCCACACGCCTATCTGCTCATCGTAATTCAAAGCCTGATAGTCGCTTTGAGGAAATATATGGTCGTTAAACAACCCTATCACATCTGACAGAGAGCATATCCGTTCCGCGCTCTTGCTTGCGACTGACTGCTGTTTTTCCCTGACTATGGGCTCTCTGCCCGTCATCAGACCTACAAATACTATCGCCGCTGTCAAAAGCGGTATCAACAAAGATGTATGTTTCATTGCTTGTCCCCTCCTCTCTAATAGTATATAGCAAAAATTGGTAAATAATTCAAAAGCCACACCGCATATCTGGCGATGTGGCTGTTCTGCTGTTTCAGCTCAAATACTGTAACCTACCGCTTCGCCCATCAGCACAGGGGTCTCGCAGTCTTTTTCGGTATTCATAAGTATATCGTGGTCAGGCGATACCGTATCTGCTTTAAAAAGCTGTATTATTGTTGAGCCGCCAAACTCGAACATACCCTTTTCCTCGCCGCGCCTGAAGCTGCTCTTGCCGTGAAGATTGCTTATCCTGCCAACGCACAGCGCGCCGACTTCTATCTGCACGACCTCGGAAAAATGCTTGGTTCTCATAAACGTGAACTCACGGCTGTTATGCTTGAACACCTTACACCTGTTTATCGCTATTGGCTGAACGGTATGCAGGACGCCTTTGATATGGTAATTATCCGATTTAGCGCCGTCATCTATATAAGCATACCTATGGTAATTGCACGGCTCCAGCCGATATATAAAACACCAGCCGCCGCGAAATCTTTCGGCAAGCTTGCCGCTGTGCAAAAGCTCTTTCAGCGTATACGGAGTACCCTTAATTTCAAAAACGCTGTCGCTGTCTATTTTGTATACGGACAGCTTTCCGTCACACGGGGCGCACAGCTTTGTTTCATCTGTACAAAACGGTCTGGCTTCTTTATAGAGCTCACGCGTAAAAAAGTCATTAAAAGATGAAAAATGGTGCTTTTTTGCATAGGCCATATCAATGTCGTACTTCTTGATATACCTGTTTATCATAGGTCTTGAAAGTCGGCTGCTGAGAAAAACTGCGGCGGCCTTTGAAGCCCACGGCATAGTCAGAGGATAAAGCAGCACTCTTCCGACGGGGGTCTTGTACATAAAATGAAGAAAAGCATTGCTCTTGTTATAGTCTGCTTTTACGCCGACCCTGAAAACTTTACTGCTCATAAAAACCGCTCCATATCAGAATTTTGAAAAGTCGATAAGCACCATGAAAAACTCTATCAGTCCGATTATTGACATTGCCACCATGCCCTTTGTTTTAGGCTTTTTGATACGCAGCGGCGATATATACGCTATTGCGGTAACAAAAGCGACAGCGGTATAAAGCAGCGAAAAATTGGGTATCGGCGCATACTTTATAAGGCAGTAGACAAGCGGCATGATAAGCGCTGATGAGGTTATCGGCAGACCTTTGAAATACTTTCTGTTCTCGTCCGTTTCGTCCTGACGTTCTTCCTCGGTAACGTTATAATAGGCAAGTCTTATAAGTCCGCAAAGCACGAACATACAGCCGACTATCGGATACAGTCTGCTGGATCTGTTGAGACTATATCCTATGACAGCGGGCAAAACGCCGAAACACACCAGATCGCAGAGGGAGTCTATCTGTATACCGAAACGCTTTTCCTCTTTTGTACGGGACTTTTTCGTCCTCGCGATCTTTCCGTCAAACATATCGCACATACCCGACAGCATAAGACACACTATCGCCTCGTCTATATTGCCGTCGATAGCGCTGAATATTCCCGACACGGAAATAAACAGGCTCAGATATGTAAGAACAACAGTATAATCGTAAAATCCTATCATTTTATCCGGCTATGCCGAAACACCTCTATCTTTTATAACTTGCGGTCACTTCAGCAGCTTGAGCGCGCCTGTCGGGCAAGCCTCAACGCACTTTCCGCACTGAGCACACGCCGATATAACGCTTTCGTCGTTGAATTCGGGCTTTATGACCGTACCGAAGCCTCTGCCGACAAGACCCAGTATCCCCTTACCCGCGACCTCGTCGCACACTCTCACGCAAAGGCTGCAAAGTATGCACTTGTTTGGGTTGCGCTCTATGGAAACGAGCTTTCTTTCAACGGGGTTGTTGTTCTTTACGCCTGCAAATCTGGCAGGGTCTATCTCGCAGATGTTTGCATACTTTATCAGGCGGCAGTCTCCGTAATCGTGGCAGCCGCACTCGAGACATCTTTTTGCTTCGCTCTGCACTTTTTCTTCGTCGCCAATGCCGAGGTACACTTCATTGAAGTCGCGCTTCCTTTCTTCGGCAGGACGTGCAGGCATTTTAATTCTGTCCTTTTTATCGTACACGCTGAAATCTATATCCTTGACGTCTCTCTTGGAAACGAAAGGCTTTCTGTAAGCGGTGAGATTTCCTGCGAGGTAGCTGTCAACTACTGCGGCGCACTTATTTGCCTCGCCTATTGCTTCTATTGCTATTGAAGCGCCTCTGTTTGTGGCGTCGCCGACTGCGAAAACGCCGTCAACCGAGGTCATAAAGGTGGTCTCATCGGCGGCTATTGTGCCTTTTCTGGTCTTTTCAAGAGCGTCAAAACCGCTTGCTTCAATACTCTGACCGATAGCCATTATTACCTTGTCTACATCTATATACTCAAACTTGCCCTCAACGGGAACGGGTGAACGTCTGCCGCTTGCGTCTGGCTCGCCGAGCTGCATTACCTGAAGCTTCATCTGCTTTACCTTGCCGCCCTCGCCTATTATCTGAGCAGGGTTGGTAAGGAATTTGAAGTCAACGCCCTCTTCGATAGCTTCTTCTATCTCGATATCCTCGGCAGGCATTTCGTCTCTTGTTCTTCTGTAAACGACATAGACCTTATCCGCTCCGCACCTTACCGCGCTTCGACAGGCGTCCATAGCGGTATTTCCGCCGCCGCACACAGCAACGGTGAGCCCTGAAAGGTCGGGTCTTTCGCCCTCGCCGGAAGAAATATTTCTGAGAAAATCTATACCGCCGACAACGCCTTCGAGCTCCTCGCCCTCAACGCGCATATTCATACTTTTCCACGCGCCGTTTGCAACTATGACTGCATCGTTGTCATTTTGAAGCTGCTCCAAGGTAACGTCCTTGCCTATCTTGCAGTTGTTCACAAATTCCACGCCCAGCGACTTTATCTCCTGACACTCTCTTTCAAGAATATCTTTGGGAAGTCTGTATGCAGGGATACCGTAGCGCAGCATACCGCCCATTTTTGACATAGCGTCGTAAACGGTAACGCTGTGACCGCTTCTTCTGAGGAAAAACGCTGCTGTAAGTCCGGCAGGGCCGCCGCCGACTATCGCGACTTTTTTGCCGCTGTCTGCCTTGCACTTAGGCTTATATGTACCGTCGGCAAGGTCTTTATCTGCGGCATACGCTTTAAGAAAAGCTATTGAAAGCGGCTGCTCAACGTTTGCTCTGCGGCAGTTTTTCTCACACGGGTGGGGGCATACTCTGCCTATAGATGCAGGTATCGGGAAAGCCTCTTTTATGGTCTCGACCGCGCCGTGGTAGTCGCCGCCCGATATCTGTTTCAGATACTTCTGAATGTCCGTTCCTGCCGGGCAGTTGAGATGGCAAGGTGCAACGCAATCGCCGTCGTGGTCGCTCATCAAAAGCTCCAGCGCGACTTTTCTAGACCTGTTTACTCTTTCGGTATCATAGCTTACGACATAACCGTCCTGTGCTTTGGTGGCGCAGGCCCTCATAAGCTTAGGCAGGGCTTTGCCGTGACCGTCATCGAGCACTTCTATCTGACACAGACCGCACGCGCCGTAGACGGCAACGCTGTCATCGTTACAAAGATTGGGAATATCTATGCCGTTATCCTGAGCGACTTTGAGTATATACTCGCCCTCATTGCATTTGCATACTTTTCCGTTTATAGTTATAGTTATCATCTTGCTCACCTCAATCCACTTTTACTGCGCCGAAGCGGCAGACTGTTGCACATTGACCGCACTTGATACAAACTTCGGGGTCGATAGCGTGCGGCGCTTTGACCTCTCCGCTGATAGCCTTTGCGGGGCATTTTTTCGCGCAGAGAGTACAGCCGCGGCATTTGTCCGAATCTATGCTGTAGCTGATAAGCTCGCGGCATTCGTGCGCAGGGCACTTTTTATCGTTTATATGCGCTTCATACTCGTTTCTGAAATACTTTATAGTAGTAAGCACGGGGTTTGGCGCAGTCTGACCGAGACCGCAAAGAGCGCCCTCCTTGACGGCGGAGCAAAGCTCTTCGAGAAGCTCGATATCGCCCTCTTTGCCGCCTCCTTCTACTATTCTTGTAAGAATCTCCTGCATACGCTTTGTGCCTATACGACAATGAACGCACTTACCGCAGGATTCTTTCGCGGTAAAGTCAAGGAAGAATTTCGCCATACCGACCATACAGGTGGTCTCGTCCATAACGACCATTCCGCCGCTGCCCATTATCGCGCCCGTTGCGGAAAGCTCTTTATAGTCTATAACTGTATCGAGAAGCTGCTCGGGTATACAGCCTCCCGAAGGGCCTCCCATTTGCACGGCTTTGAATTGTTTATCCTCTTTGATACCGCCGCCGATACCGAAAATGACGTCGCGCAGGGTCTTGCCCATAGGTATCTCTACCAAGCCGCCGCGCTTTATCTTACCGGTAAGAGCGAAAACTTTTGTACCCTTGGAATTTTCCGTACCCATAGCTGCAAAGGCAGCGCCGCCGTTGTTGATTATCCACGCGATGTTTGCAAAGGTCTCAACGTTGTTGATGTTGGAAGGCTTCTGCCAATAGCCTTTCTGCGCAGGGAACGGAGGTTTGAGCCTCGGCATACCTCTTTCGCCCTCAAGTGAAGCGATAAGAGCTGTTTCCTCGCCGCACACAAACGCGCCTGCGCCTGCTTTTATAGTAAACTCACACGAAAAATTCGTACCGAAAATATTCTTGCCGATATAGCCTGCCTGCTTAGCCTGTGCAATTGCCTTTTTAAGGCGCACTATTGCCAGCGGATACTCGGCTCTTACATATACCACGGCTTCCGAAGCGCCTATGGCATACGCGGCGATAAGCATACCCTCTATAAGAGTATGGGGGTCGCTCTCGATAACGGCTCTGTCCATAAATGCGCCTGGGTCGCCCTCGTCGGCATTACAGATAAGGTACTTGGTCTCCCCTGCCGACTGGTTTGCGGCATTCCACTTGAACCATGTCGGGAAGCCTGCGCCGCCGCGTCCTGCGAGGCCCGAAGTTTTTATCTCATCTATCACCTGCTGCTGAGTCATGGTGGTGACGACCTTTTCAAGAGCCTTATAGCCGCCTGCGTTTATGTAAGCCTCGATACTTTCGGGGTCGATAACGCCGCAGTTGCGAAGAGCAATTCTCGTTTGCTGGTCGAGAAAATCTTTATCATCGGCGGTTATCTCGTACTTAGAAAGAGCTGCAAAGTCGCCCGAAGAAACAGCCGCGGCAATTTCTTCTGCGCTGTTTTCGTTGACCTTTACAAGTCTGTGGAGCTTGCCGTTTTCGTAAACGTCAACGATAGGCTCGAGCCAGCACATACCTATACAGCCGACAATTCCGACATTTATGCCGCTGCCTGCAAGCTTTTCATCGAGGACTTTCTTTACCTTTCCTGCGCCTGCCGCTATACCGCAGCTGCCCTGTCCTACATTTATAATAGTATCGCTCATACTGCCGCCTCCTTTGCCTGTATCTCGCTGATTATGCTCTTTACCTTTTCGGGCGTGAGCGAACCGTATGTATCATCGTTTATAAGCATTACGGGTGACAGCGAACAGCAGCCGAGGCACGCAACGAATGTAAGCGAGAACAAACCGTCCTCGGTGGTCTCGCCGTCGGTTATGCCGAGCGTTTCGTAGATAGTTTTTGCTATCATATCGCTGCCGTTTACGTGGCAAGCCGTACCCTTACAAAGAAGTATCAGGTACTTGCCAACAGGCTTGAAACGGAACTGCGTATAAAACGTTGCAACTCCCAGAACGTGCGCGGGGCTTGAACCTGTTGCCTGCGCTACGTGATAAATTACCTCCTGCGGAAGATAGCCGTATATCTCCTGCGCAGACTGCAAGATAGTGATAAGGCTGCCTTTAACGCCTGCATACTCGTCAAGAACGGGCTGAAGCAGCGAAAGGTCTGCGGTATTGCTCATAAAGATCTCTCCATTCAAAATCAACATTTTATTACATATTCTGCAATACATATATTATAATTGTATCACATCTATCTATAGATGTCAAGGAGTTAACTATCATTACATATATATACAATATGTAGACGTTTAAGAATTATTTTACATATTACAGGCGCTTGCCGATAAAGACAAACGCCCAAAAAACTTTATTTTTTTATGTAATTATTCCGTACATTACTTCTCCGGCTTACTATAAGGCAAAGTTCTGTTTCTCTCGAATTGGAGGTACATTTTCCAAGCCTTTTGGAAAGAAGCGAAGATGTCGTCTCCGACATTCATGTTGTGCAGATGAGCTTCTATGTACACTTTGGATCTTGTTTCGGGAAAATGCTCATCATCATGCACGAAGCTTGCAAGCTCGGCATACGGACTGTCCTTACCGTATCTTTTCAACACCCATTCTTTGAACGACATTTTCTATACCTCCCACAATATTATTATCCTGACTATCGTATAATTTAATTGTACAACATAATTGTTAAATTTTCAATAACAAAATAAAAATATAAAGAAATTTACATATCCCTGTAAGAAAATGGCGGCTCGCCGCTAATGCTTACAGGGATAATTTTTTTATATATTATTTTATCGTATATAATGCCAAATTTACGCTTTTTCTCCCCTACCCTATTTGATTTATATCAATTTATCGTGCTTTTTATGCTCATGTTCTTAGAAGTAAGATTATCCGAAGCAGAGAGAAAAAAATCGCAGAAAAAAGAGTACGCAAAAGTAAGGAAACAAAGAAAAGTGAGTGATTGTACATATGAGCGAAGATGTTGTAGGAAATGTAGCATTGGCAGATGCCCCCGAAGTCATCGAAACTACTACCAATGCTCCTGTCAAGCTCGAATATAAAAAGAAGCCAGTTTACGATTTTGTAAAGCGCACTTTTGATATTGTGTTTTCTGTACTGGCCAGTATTGTTCTTTTAATCCCGATATTGATCATTGCTATTATTATAATGCTTAAAGATCCTGGTAATCCGTTTTACTTACATACCCGTGTCGGCAAAGACCGCAAGCCTATAAAAATACTTAAGCTGAGATCAATGCGCAAGGGCGCAGACAAGCTGGAAAACATGCTTACGCCAAAGCAGCTTGAGGAGTATAGCAGAGAATACAAGATACAGGACGATCCGAGGCTTATCGGGTGGAAGAAAACAGGCGATGGCAGCAAATGTTTTGGCGCAAGGGTGCGGCAGTTTAGCCTTGACGAGATAATGCAGATACCATATAACATTTTAATAAAAAATGATCTGTCGCTTGTTGGTCCGAGACCAATAATGGAAGATGAGTTAATGGCAAACTATACACCTGAGGAGCAAAAAATATTGCTTTCTGTCAAGCCAGGGCTAACAGGCTACTGGCAGGCATATGCGAGAAACAACGCAAAGTATGAAACTGGCGAACGGCAGAAAATGGAGCTTTATTACATAGAAAGGCGCTCTTTCTTAATGGATATAAAGATTATTTTAGCTACCGTATCAGCAGTAGTAAGGAAAAATGGAGCAAAGTAATTATGGATAGAAATACTTTAATAAAAATCAGATGTTATTTGATTTTAAATCCGATTAAAAGAACAAAGTACCTTATTAAAAAAGGAGTATTTAATTCTGTTGGAAAAAACTTTTATTTTTGTCCGAGAAAAATACCGCAGGATCCGATGCTAATCAGATTTGGCGATAATGTCAAAGTAGCAACAGATGTGTTTTTTGTCACACATGACATTATTCATGATATGGTAAATGATATTGAGCCGCCTTTTTCAGACAATAAGCTGGGTAAAGAATTCGGATGTATCGAAGTTAAGAATAATGTTTTTATCGGAGCAGGCTCTATAATTCTGCCTAATGTTACAATTGGTCCTGATGTAATAGTTGCTGCTGGCAGCGTAGTGACAAAATCTTTCGCGGGGGGTAATAATTGGCGGCAACCCTGCACGTGTAATTGGCAGTGTTGAGGATTTGATAAAAAGACGTATAGCGCAAAATCTTGAAAATCCACGTTATAACAATAGGTTTTTTGAAGCAAGACGTCTTTGGACGATATGGGATAATGAGGACATTAAATAGTTTAAGCATATCTGAGTACTGTGGCAAAGGAGGAGAGATTACGAACAAAGGCAAGCTTAGAAGCAAAGTTGCTTATATATTAAAACATAATAAGGTGTTATTGACTATCTATAAAACGATAATGAGTGCAGCAATAAAAACGCTAGGAATATTTGTCAAGCGTGATGACTTTCTCGCTCTGTTTGTTTCGTATAGCGGAAAAAAGTTTGATGACAGTCCACGGGTGTTGTTCGAAGCCATGAAAGCCGATCAACGATTCAAAGGTTTTCATTTTGTGTGGGCTTTTGAAGAACCTACAAAGTTTAAAATAGAAAATGCAGATACAGTAAGAATAGATTCTTTAAAATATTTTATAACAGCTTTAAAGGCCAAAATATGGATAACAAACGTAAATATAGAACGCGGTTTGAATTTCAAAAAGAAAGGGACAATTTTTTTAAATTCTTGGCATGGGACAGGCCCCAAAAAGAACGGCAATGCCATTAAGACAAGAAATGACTACGATTTTTCAAATGTAGATATTTTTTGCTGTGATGGCGAATACACAAAGAGTCACTTTGTAAAGTGGTTTAATGTCCGTGAATCCTCTATGCTGTGGTGCGGAAGACCGCGCGAAGATGAACTATTTGAATTTACGGATGCAGATACGATCAGAATCAGAAAAAAACTGAATATTCCCGATGAAAAGCAGGTTCTGTTGTATATGCCTACGTGGAGAGACTATAAGAATTCAGACGCTGATTACTCTTTATGGGAAAAGAGGCTCTGCGATAAATATGTTCTTTTGTGCAGAACTCACCACTTTGATATAAAAGTGAAAAGCGTTGAAAATTCAAACGGTTTTTTCATTGATGTTACAACATATCCCGATGTCAATGAACTGTATTGGGTGGCTGATATATTGATATCAGATTATTCCAGCGCTTTTTTTGACTTTGGCCTTTTAGGAAAACCGATGTTTTGTTTTGCAAACGATTATGATAAATTTGCCTCTATTACAGGGCTGTTTATAGATTTAAGATCTGAGTTTCCAAACGGTATAATGGAATCTGACGAGGATTTGATTTCTGCTATATGCAAAATGGATTATGACAAGGAGTGTCAGAAAGTCAAACAATATGTGGCAAAATATGTGTCACACCCCGTGAACGCAACTCAAGCATGTTTAGATAGAATGTATGAATTGCTTTGCAAGAAGCTGAGCTAACGATAAGTTATGCCATATTGATATAAGCAAAAAAAGACGGTGAAGTCAAATGAAAATTGCAATAGGAAACGACAGGCAAGGACTCCTTTTAAAAAAAGACTTATTGATTTGGCTGAGTGAAAGCGGCCATGAAGTGACAGACGTCGGAACAAACGAAGATGTTCCTTGCGATTACCCCATATTTGCTGAGAAAGTCGCGAATCTTGTTTCAAGCGGAGAATGTGAAAGGGGCATTGTTATATGCGCTACGGGCATAGGTATATCCATTGCGGCCAATAAAGTTGACGGAATTCGCTGCGGTTTGGCATATGATGATGAAGTGACAAAACTTATGAGGCAACATAATGATGCTAACATGATTGCTTTCGGTCAAAGGTTTATGTATTTAGAAGATGTCAAGAGAAGACTGGAAATCTTTCTTGATACCGATTTTTCGGGAGGATATCATCAGGAAAGGATAAATCTTATATCTCAAATAGAAGAAAGACAGAGGGCATGAAATAGTGAAAGTAAGTGTAGTGATACTTGCCGGAGGTACTGGCAGCAGAATGAAAATAGATATCCCCAAGCAATTTATTCAGGTCGATGATGTTCCGGTGATCGTAAACACAATCAGCAATTTCCAAAACAATACTCGAATCAACGACATTATCGTCGTTTGTTTGAAGGATTGGATCGGTTATTTACAGGAACTTGTCATGAAATATCATCTTGATAAAGTAATAAACATTGTCGAAGGTGGTGCTACGGGACATGATTCTACAAGAAATGGTATTTTTTCTCTATCGGAAACGATGAATGAAGATGATATCGTCGTGATTCATGACGCCGCTCGCCCGCTTATTCCTCAATTGATTATCAACGATATGCTGGATACTGCAATCAAGCATGGAAATGCCTGTACTGCAATCAAGGTTCATGACACAGTCATTATTACCGAAGATCAGCAATCAGGTGATACACAAATTGAACGCAGCAAAATCATGAGAGTACAAACGCCGCAGGCATACAGATATGGGACGATAAAGAATTTATATCAGCGTGCGGATAAGGAAAACAGACATGATTTTATTTATGCCAACACAATGGCTATTACATACGGGGAACGAATTTATTTTTCCACGGGTTTTGACTGCAACATCAAATTGACCACCAAAGAAGATTTGGCATTTTACAAAGCAATGAAACAATTCAGTGAAGAGGAGTTAACCAAATGATTCTTTCGCCCATCGAAATTAATGAGTTTAAAATATATACAGAGCGATATTCGTTCATACCATTTATAAAGGACAAGACTTTTCTTATCACAGGAAGTAATGGAATGATCAGTTCAGGAATAATTAAGTGGATGCTTTATGAAAATAAAATTCATGGTGCTAATTGCCGCATTTTTGCGTCTACAAGACATCCTGAGAACATGCCCGATTATCTTGAAACGGACGATAATGTTGTCATGTGTCAGTTTGGGGCGGAAAGTCAGACTATCGGAAAAGAAAAGATCGATTACATTATTCATGCTGCTGCACCGACGGGCAGAAAATATTTTATATCAAAACCTGTTGAAACTATTCGGGTTATAGTAGACGAAACCGAGAGGATGCTTGATTTAGCCAAAGAGAAAAATGCGCAAATGGTTTATCTGTCGTCAGTTGAAGCCTACGGTATCCCAAACGCCGACATCCCGATCAAGGAGACCTATGTTGGTGCCGTGGACAGCTTAGATATAAGAAATGGGTATCCGATGGGAAAGAAGGCGGCCGAGTTTTTATGCTATGCGATGAGTAAAGAGTACGGAGTGAATGTTTACATTGTCAGGCTATCGTCTGTACAGGGGCTGCTCCAGCCCTACAATGAACAGAGAATCTTTAACGAAATTCTACGATGTGTAATCGAGGGCAAGGACTTGATCATGAAGTCCGATGGGCTCAGCAAAAAGTCAATTGTCTATTCTCTTGATGCAATTAGTGGCATTTTTACTGTATTGTTCAAAGGTGTATCCGGCGAGGCGTACAATATCACGGACCCATCCACTTATATGACGATGCGTGATTTGACATCCTATGTATTTGAAAAGTTTAACCCAAATTTGCATATTATTTTCGATATAGAAGATACATCAAAAACCGGATATTTGCCACATCTGGAATTTACTCAGGACATAACGAAGCTTCAAAAGCTGGGCTGGAAGCCGATTTCCGATTTGGAACACATATACAAAACAGATTTATCGAGATTCGGAGGATAAGAAATGATATTAGATAAAGTCACATCTCCTGCGGATTTAAAAAAGATTCCTGCTGATAAGCTTCCGGAGTTAGCGCAGGAAATCAGAACAGCTCTGATCAATAAAACAAGCAGCTTTGGCGGGCATCTGGGGTCAAACCTTGGCGTTGTTGAATTGACGATTGCGCTTCACTATGTGTTTGATTCGCCTAAGGACAAAATTGTCTTTGATGTTTCCCATCAATGCTATGTTCATAAGATACTGACTGGAAGAAAGGCCGCTTATCTTGATGAAAAGCTTTATCGAAGCGTAACAGGTTATACAAATCCTAAAGAAAGCATTCACGATCAGTTCAATGTTGGCCATACCTCCACTTCCATTAGCTTGGCTTGCGGACTTGCTAAAGGCAGAAACATCTGTAACAGAAAAGAAAAAATAATTGCCGTTATCGGCGACGCGGCTTTAGATGGAGGAGAAGCGTTTGAAGCTTTGAACTCAGCCGTTGAGATTTGCGGAGGTCTTATAGTCGTTGTAAATGATAACGACATGTCAATACCTGAAAATCATGGAGCACTTTGTGCGCATCTTGCCGAGCTTCGTAAAAATGAGGGTAAATGTGCAAACAACTTCTTTAAAGTGCTCGGCTTTGACTATTATTTTGTAAAAGACGGGCACAATATCGGGGATTTAATTGAGACGTTTAATAAGGTAAAAGATATTACATGCCCTGTGGTAGTACATTGCGTTACGAAAAAGGGAAAAGGATATAGTTTTGCGGAAAACAATCCCGAAAAATGGCATTGGGCGCATCCATTCGATATAGGGACCGGGGAGTTTCACAAAAGTACCTCTGTTCCGAAGGAAAATTACGGCTCCATTGTTGGGCAATATTTGATGCAAAAAATTAAAAACGATCCTACTGTTGTGGCTATGACAGCGTCAGTACCAGCGTACATCGGGTTTAATGTACAGAGGAGAAAAGAAGCCGTAAGTCAGTATGTTGATGTGGGAATAGCGGAAGCTAACGGTGTTACTATGGCAGCTGCAATTGCCAAAAGCGGCGGGAAGCCGGTATTTGTTACGGGCAGCTCGTTTTATCAACGGGCTTACGACCAAATTGAGCAGGAAATGTGTATAAACCGATGCGCCGCTACCATGCTTGTCGCATTTTCCGGCATCAACGGACATGACAGCGATGCACATGCCGGTCTATACGACATTGCCTTATTAGGCAATATTCCCGGATTGATCTATTTAGCTCCATCTAATAAGCAGGAGTATTTGGCAATGCTTGACTGGAGCATTGAGCAAAATGAAAGCCCTGTTGCGATCCGCATCCCTTGGAACGGCGTTTATTACACAGACAAGCCTGTTCCTCAAGAGTATTCCAAGACGAAATACATGGTCAGAAAGAGCGGGGCGCAAGTTGCAATTCTCGGTCTTGGAAGCTTCTATCAGCTGGCGGAGCAGGTTGCAGAGCTGATTAATAAAGAACTGCATATTGAACCGACACTTATTGACCCTATGTTTATTACCGGCGTGGACAAGCAGTTGCTGGAAGATTTAAAGCATGATCACAAGCTGATTGTCACCTTGGAGGACGGCATCGTTTCCGGCGGCTTTGGCGCAAGAATTTCGCAGTTTTACGGTATAGATGATATGAAAGTAATAAATTGCGGATTCCATACCGAGGTGCCAACGCAATTTACAGTTGAAGAAATGATGGAGAAAAACGGTCTTATGCCGGAACAGATACTGCAAAGAGTTAAAGATGTACTCAGTGTCGATGAGGCGAGTGAGGAGAAAAAATGAATCCTTTAATCAGTTTAGTAATACCTGTATATAACGTAGAAAAATATTTAGATAAATGTATGAAATCGGTCCTTGCACAAACCTATGATAACTTTGAGGTCATACTTGTCGACGATGGCTCGACTGATAATAGCGGGAAAATGTGCGATGAGTATGCGGATATGGATAGTAAGGTCACTGTTTACCATAAGGCTAACGGCGGGCTTTCCGATGCTAGAAATTTTGGCGTTGAGCGCTGTAATGCCGACTTAGTTTCGTTCATTGATTCCGACGACTATGTGACCGTGGATTATCTTGAATACCTTTGGTATTTGATGAAAAAGTACAATGTAGATATTGCTTGCGCGACGGCAAAGAGAATTATCGAAACGTCTAAAATAAAGAATGACGATAACGGCAGCGAGATACTGTTAGACAGTTCGGAGGCAATAAAAAGAATATGTTATACATCATGCAGCGCATGCGTACGCCTTTATAAGAAACAATTACTTGTTGATAATCCTTATCCCGAAGGAAGATTATACGAAGATCTTGCGGCCACATGTAAAATATACGGGAACATTTCAAAAAGCGTATTCGGAGGGAAGACAATATATTATTGGGTTCAGCGACAAGGAGGAATAACACATAGCGAGATCGATAAAAAACAGTATGATTTGTTTTGGGCTGCCGATGAACAATTTAATTATATTTCCGAAAACTTTCCGGGGTCTGAGAGTGCATCGCGCACAAGATGCGTCATGGCATCTTGTGATTTTGTTACGCGGCTCTTTGGCGGAAAAAACAAAGATATGAAGCAACATTTTAAATATGCAAAAGACTACGCAAAAAAGCACTTGAAATATATTATAAAAGACAAAAGCACACCAAAACATGTAATCATTTCTGGATTGACTATATGTATGGGGTATACGGCGTCAAGAATCCTATGGCCGTTCAGACAAAGAATCAGAAAGGCGATTAGGGGTATTTAACAAAATGTGGACATATTTCATTGCCACGTTACTGTCGGTTATTATAACATGGTTTGCTGTAAAATTACATAATGACAACATGAAAGCTAATTACAACAAAAATGTTATAAGCTCAGTTTTTGCTGTAATGTCATGCCTACCGCTTTTAATTGTTATGGCAGTAAGAAAAGGAGTCGGCACAGACTATTGGAGCTATCGAATATGGTTTAGCTCAAGTAATAGGGATGACTTGGAAATAGGATTTAAAACATTAAACAACATTTTAAATATTATTTTCGGCGACCCTCAAAGCATATATATTGTTTGCGCAATCATAATATGCGGATTGTATTTTTATATGATTTATAAAGAGTCGATATCTCCGATTTACAGTGTGTTGCTTTTTGTTATATCGAAGGATTATTTTATAGCTATGAACGGCATGAGGCAATATGTGGCAGGGGCTATAGCTATGATGGCGTTCCCATATTTTAAAAAAAGAGATTGGAAAAAGTCGCTCCTAATTATTTTTATTGCATTTTTGTTCCATAAATCTGTCGTTATTCTAGTTGCTTTATATATTTTGATGGATATTGACATACATCCTGCTTGGGCAGTGGGTGTATTTGCGGGATTAGTATTGTTTTCAAATACAATAAAGAGGGTTATATTCCCCATAATGAACAAAATCGGGTTTTATTCTAAATATCTTTCCACAACATCCCATTACAACAACTCCCAAGGAGAGTTTAACTGGCATGCCATACTGATATTTATGTGCTTTTTCATTCTGATTACGTATGAATATAAAAAGGTCAAAGCAAATCAGAGTCTGAAATTAGTTTACAGCGCGGTTTTGATAAGTCTGTTTATTGCTTCAATAGGTTCTATTCTGCCCCTTAATGCGCATCGTTTGACGTGGTATATGAATTCAGTTCTTGTACTGTATATACCGGAGGTTACACGGTCTTTAAGCGACAAAAGGCTGAGAATGATCGTAGACATCATGATTATATTTGCATTTACGATTACTACTTTAATTGACATTTTAAACGGAAATCAGAATGTTATTCCGTATCAGTCGATTTGGTCATAAAAATCGCCATGTTACCAATGCGCGATGCTTTTAGCGAATAAATTTTTGAATCCGAGGGAATATGCAACCGCTAAATAACCGTTTGTTTTAGAAGTTGAGAAGAGCGATGGTTAAAAATTTCATAGAGGATGGTGAAAAGATGATACCTAAAATAATCCACTACTGTTGGTTCGGCGGAAAGCCATTGCCTGAATTGGCTCAGAAATGTATCGAGAGTTGGAAAAAATATTGTCCCGGTTACGAAATAAAACGGTGGGACGAAACTAATTTTGATATCAACTGTTGTGACTATGTACGCGAGGCATATGAGGCAAAGATGTGGGCTTTTGTCAGTGATTATGCAAGGTTCAAAATTCTTTATGAAAATGGCGGCGTTTACTTTGACACCGATGTGGAGCTTATAAAGCCCATAGACGACATCATTGCAAAAGGGTCTTTTATGGGTCTTGAAAAGTCAAGAAAGGAACACACAGCCCCCGGGCTCGGCCTGGCGGCCAACGCCGGGCTCGGCCTGGCGAAAGAAGTACTTGATAGCTATCATAATTCGCATTTTGAAAAAGACGAGAATGGGTCTTATGAAACTGTCGTGACAAGAGTAACAAACATTATTTTAAAACATGGGGATATAAATCGTGATACAATAACAGAAATAGCAGAGATAACGATCTATCCGCCGGAATACTTTTGCCCACTTAACTATTATACAGGTGAGATGAATATCACGGAAAATACAAGATCAATTCATCATTATATGGCAAGTTGGATTATTCCGGAGAGCAGAGTGGCACTATTAGTAAAGAAAAAGCTTTGCAGTAAAGGCGGAGTCCGAAAAGTTATTGGAAATATACTGGTCTTTGTATTAAGGGCTATAGGAAAGGTAAGAAAATTGGGAATCAGGAAAAGTTTAGAGTACATATTGAATAAGATCAAAATTACAAAATTTGGTTCGGGGGGGTAATAACCTCATCTGAATATTATGCATTGCACCTTCAAGTCGGAGGTGCGGCATGATACCAAAAATAATTCATTATTGCTGGTTCGGCAAAAATCCTTTGCCGGAGCTCGCGCAGAAATGCATAGAGAGTTGGAAAAAGTATTGCCCTGACTATGAGATCAAACGGTGGGACGAGACTAATTTCGACTTGAATTACAATGCTTACGTTCGAGAAGCATATAATGCAAAGAAGTGGGCATTTGTAACGGACGTTGTTCGTCTTTATGCGTTGGTCAACTATGGCGGAATATATATGGATACCGATGTCGAGGTGATAAAACCCTTAGATGATTTTTTGAAATATGAGGCTTTTTCCGGATTTGAATCACAAACCGAGATCCCTACAGGAATAATGGCAAGCGAAAATAATCAAGATCTTTTTATAGAACTATTAGATGAATACAATGATGAGCATTTTTTAAATTCTGACGGTACATATAATGCTACTACAAACGTGATACGAATTACAAATACATGCTTAAAATATGGTTTTATCCCAAATAACAAATTTCAAATAATACGAGGTTTCGCTTTCTTCCCAAAAGACTATTTTTGTCCAAAAGATTATAAAACAAGAATAATTACTATAACTAAAAACACATATACCATTCATCATTTTGATGGTTCATGGCTGAGTAAAGAAAAAAGATTAGCTAATCAATTGCAAACCAAATATCAGAAGTTTTTGCCGGTGCCAATAGCTCATTATTATGCAGAGTTTATTGCTATAAAACGCATACATGGTTTTAAGTCAGGCTTATTAGAAGTAAAGAATTGGATAAAAAACAAACTGAGTAAAAATTAGGAGAAACGTCGCATATGAAAACCATTCTTCTCGTCTTCGGCACACGACCCGAAGCGATAAAGATGTGCCCGCTTGTGAATGAACTGAAGCGGCACAGCGAAATAAACACAATAGTTTGCGTAACAGGTCAGCACCGACAGATGCTGGATCAGGTTCTTGAAGCTTTCAATGTTGTTCCCGACTATGACCTCTCAATTATGAAGGACAAGCAGACGCTTTTTGATATCACAACGAACATTCTGAACCGCATAAAGGAAGTCCTCGAAGAAGTAAAGCCCGATGTTGTGCTTGTTCACGGTGATACCACGACTACTTTCGTGACCGCGCTCGCGTGCTTCTATTTGCAGATACCCGTAGGTCACGTTGAGGCTGGTCTTCGTACATACAACATATACAGCCCCTACCCCGAGGAATTCAACCGTCAGGCGGTAAGCATTATAAGTCGGTACAATTTCGCGCCGACAGAGCTTTCAAAGCAGAATCTTATCCGCGAGGGGAAAGACGAAAGTACTATCTATGTTACAGGCAACACGGCGATAGATGCGCTGAAGACTACGGTTCGTGAAAATTATCACCACCCCGAGCTTGACTGGGCAAACGGCAGCAGGCTGATACTCATTACCGCCCACCGCAGAGAAAATCTCGGCGAGCCTATGAAGCATATGTTTCGCGCAATCCGCCGAGTAATGGACGAGCACCCCGATGTTAAGGCAATTTATCCGATACATATGAATCCGATTGTCAGAGAAACGGCAGATGCGATTCTGGGCGGCGATGAGAGGATACATATTATAGAACCACTCGACGTGCTTGATTTTCATAATTTTATGGCACGCAGCTATTTGATACTGACCGACAGCGGCGGAATACAGGAAGAAGCGCCGAGCCTTGGCAAGCCTGTGCTTGTTATGCGCGATACGACCGAGAGACCTGAGGGTATCAAGGCAGGAACGCTGAAGCTCGTCGGCACGGACGAAGAAACGATCTATGCAGAATTCAAACGCCTGCTGACCGACAAGGAAGCGTATGACGCTATGTCTAAGGCGAGCAATCCGTATGGGGATGGACATGCGTGTGAGAGGATAACCGCAATTATATTAAGTTAATAAATGTAAAGGAGTGTTAGAATGATCCGTAAAATAAAACATATAGTTAAACCAATTATTGTGTTTCTATTTCATTTTATTTCGGTCATCTATGTTACAATAACAGGAAAAAGGAAAGAATCAGATACTTATTTAAATAATGTTAAAGATAAATACAAGGGTCAAAGGTGTTTTGTTATAGGCAATGGACCGAGCTTGACTGCAAAAGATCTTGACAAACTGAAGAATGAAGTAACATTTGCATCTAACAGGATATATAAAATATTTGATCAGACAGACTGGAGACCAACATATTTTACGATATTTGATGAGGGCGTAGGAAGAAGTGAAGGTGTAATAGATGGAATAAACTCATTTAAATGTGAAATGAAATTTGTTAGAGAAGAAGGGCAGTATATATTTGGTAAAATAAAAGGTCCTGTATGTTATGTTCGCTCGCTTTCTTCAAGAAAATATCTCGACAACCCGAATTTTTCCGAAGATATGACTGAAAAAACATATTCTATTGCAACTGTAACATATATTTCACTCCAGCTTGCACGGCATATGGGTTTTTCCGAAATTTATTTGTTAGGAATGGATAACCAATATGCATTTTCTATGCTCAAAGATGGAACTATTGTTAAAAGTGACAATGGTAAAAACTATTTCAGTGATAAAGATGGTGAAAGTCAAAAGAAACATGAGCAGATTCCAAAATATGCACCGGCAACGTGGGAAATGGATGTAGCATACAGTTTTGCAGAAAAATACTCACGAGAGCATGGATTTAGGATATACAATGCAACTCGTGGCGGCAAACTTGAAGTTTTTGAACGCATGGATTTTGACAGCTTGTTTCCGGAAGAAGATAAAAAATGAATATTTTATCAAAATATAAAAGTTTGCCAACCCAAGTAAAAGCCACAATCTGGTTTGTAGCTTGCCAAGCAATTCAAAGCGGCTGCCGTTTTCTTGCAATGCCCTTTCTGGTGCGCCTGCTGACAACCGAACAGTACGGTATCTACAGTGTGTTTTTATCATGGCTGCAAATCATAACTTTATTTGCAACTTTGAATTTACATTGTGGCGTTTATAACAATGCCATGTACAAATTTCCTGACCGCAGAAGCAGCTATACATCGGCATCGCAAAGCTTGTCCGTAGTCTGCACTTTTCTCTGCTTTGGAATCTATTTAATATTTCAAAATGCGTGGGATATGCTCTTTGGCATAAAACCTCTGTATGTTGTTCTTATTTTTGTTCAGCTATTGTTTACAGAGAGTTTCATGCTTTGGTCAGGTCGGCAACGATATGAATACAGATATATCAATCTGCTGATTTATACCGCCTTACTTGCTGTACTATACATGATTTTCCCCGTTGCAACGGCAGCAATTTTTCCACAAGAACAGAGATTGACTGCTGTAATTGTAAGCGGTGTAATTGTTCATGCCGGTATAGGTCTTGGATTCATGATTTACAACTATATCAAAGGCAAGACATTTTATAATCGTGAATATTGGGGCTACTCTCTGAAATTCAATATTCCGCTGATACCGCACTATCTGTCTGGTATTGTTCTCGGACAAGCTGATCGCATAATGATAAAAAAGTATATTGGCACGGCAGAAGCAGGTATTTACAGCTTTACATACAATATTTCACTTGTAATCAATATTATTACCGGTTCAATCAATAATGCAATTGTCCCATATACTTATGAAAAACTAAAAAACAGGGATTACAAAAATCTAAAGAAAATATCTATTTTTCTTTTACTTATGATCGGCGGAATGTGCCTTTCATTTTCGGCAATTGCTCCGGAATTACTGAAAATATTTGCAACAGAAGAATATTATGATGCAGTTTATCTTGTTCCGGTTATTTGTCTGAGTTCATACTTCACATTTCTTTACAGTTTGTTTGGAAACATCGAATTTTTCTTTGAAGCAAATAAATTTATCACAATGGCATCAATTACCGGCGCGGTCGTTAATGTTATCTTAAATTACGTTTTAATGCCGATTTTCGGCTATTATGCGGCTGGATATACAACGCTTTTCTGCTATATTGTGTTCAGTCTGGGACATTACATTTTTATGCGTATCGTTTGTAAGAAAAAGATTGACGGTGATAAAGTATACAATGGCACTGCAATTCTGTTGATTTCCATTGCATTTGTACTGTTGGCATTTGGTATGATGTTGATTTACGATTATCCGCTGATTCGCTACACGCTGATTCTTATAGCAATTGTGGTTTGCTTTATGAGGCGTGAACGTATCATAGGCTATTTTAAGATGATAAAGGAGAAATAAATTATGAAAATTGTAGGAGTTACACCTGTCAAGATGAACAATGTAAGAACACCCGGCAAAAATACAAAACTATTAAGTGATGGAACTCCATTGATCCATCTTATCCAAAAAGCAATGTTAAATATTCCTGAAATTGATGACTACTATGTTTACTGTAGTAATGAAAAAATACAGGACTTTTTGCTTGAAGGAACTAAATACATGAAACGTGATACAATGTTTGATACTGCTGAAGCTGATGTTATAGAAATGATGTATCAGTTTTCTTTGCTTGTTGATGCAGATGTATATATACAAATTCACGCAACTACTCCGTTTATTTCAAGTAAATCTATTCAAAAAGGAATTGAAATGATAAAAAAAGGTTATGATTCCACATTCGCTGTAAAGAAAATGCAAGATTTTTTATGGACTAATGAGAAACCTTTGAACTATTCGTTAGAAAAAATACCAAGAACACAAGATATGCAGCCGTTTTTCATTGAAACAACAGGAATGTACATATATACAAAGGATGTAATACAAAAATTGCATCGTCGAATTGGAAACAACCCATATTTATTGGAAGTTTCTGAAATCGAGTCTATTGATATTGATGACCCGATAGATTTTGAAATTGCAGATGCGATTTATTCAAAAATTGTCAAGAAAAAATGAGGAATAAAAATGCAGAATATTCACGTTTTAGATTGCACCTTGCGTGACGGCGGATATGTGAACAATTGGGAATTTGGAGAAAAAAACATCAAAGAAATAGCTGAAAGGCTATGTGATTCAGCAATTGAATATCTTGAATGCGGATTTTTAAGCGAAACAAAATCAAGCACAGAACAACAAAGCATTTTTCAATCAATTCAAAATGCAAATGAAAAATTTGCTGGCTGTTCTCGTCATATTGCGCTTATGGTGAATTGCGGAGAAGTAAAAGCAGACGACATTCCGGTATATAACAGTGGAAAAGTATCTTTAATAAGAATTGCTTTCCACAAACATCAGATAGAAGAAGCACAGGATTTATGCAGTAAGTTAAAGGAAAAAGGCTATAGAGTTTTCTTTCAGCCCATGGTAACAATGAGTTACAGCGACCAAGAATTGCTTGATTTGATCCAATGGGCAAATAGAAGCGAACCTGATGCGTTTTACATTGTTGACAGTTTTGGAACAATGAGAAAAAACGAGGTTATGCGCTTCTTTTATCTGATAGACAACAATCTGGATCCAAAAATAAAAATCGGTTTTCATTCGCATAATAATCTGCAATTGTCATTTTCCAACGCGCAAGAATTGATGATGATGAACTCAAAACGGGATATTATCATAGACTCCTCCGTCTTCGGTATGGGCAGGGGCGCAGGAAATCTCTGCACAGAGCTTCTGACACAGTACATAAACGAAAATATAGAGAACAAATACGACCTTATACCGATTTTGGAGATAATGGACGAGTACATAATGACAATATATTCCACACGTCCGTGGGGGTATTCCGCGCCGTATTACATAGCCGCGATAAACAATTGTCACCCGAATTATGCAACATTTCTGATGAACAAGCAGACGCTGTGTATTCGCGACATCAATACGATCATAAGAAGTATCCCGGAAGAAAACAAACGCCTATACAGCGTTGATCTTATCTCGGAACTTTACAAAAATTATCAGCAGCACAATATTGACGACAGCGAAATGCTTCAAAAAGTAAAAGAGTTGTGCAGCGCAAGAAAAGTATTGATACTTGCTCCCGGAAAAAGTCTTGCAACTTATTCTGATAAGATCAGACAGTTCATTGAGGATAATTCTCCTGTAATTTTTGCTATAAATCACATTCCGAAAAAATTTCCGTATGACATTGTGTTTGTCAGCAATCTGAAACGTTTTAAGGGGCTAGACGATGCTGTTGAGAAACTTGGAGAGCATCTGATATGCACATCTAATATCTCAACAGAACACGCTGTAAATTATTCTTCGTATCTTAATGAGGAGGAGATAATTTCAGACAACGCCGGACTTATGCTTATCAATTTTCTTAAAAAGGCGGCTGTGCATGATCTGTATCTTGCAGGCTTTGACGGTTTTCAGACATCGGGCGAGGAAAACTATTTTGACGGGAAAATGAATCTGAATATCCAGTATCAGAAACGCGAAGAAATGAATCTCGCGATCATAAGATATATTTTGAAACTAAAACAGAATCTGAACGTCAATTTCCTGACACCGACGATTTATGATACAGGTGATGCGTGATGAAACAGCTTGTTATTTTTGATATGGACGGCACGCTTGCCGACACTTCCGAAGGCATTTTTAACAGCATTCGCTGCACGCAAAAAATGATGGATCTGCCTGAGATCACATATGAGCAAATGCTTTCTCATGTAGGGCCGCCAATGGAAGAATCGTATCACAGAAATTTTGGACTTACGGGCGAAAAATTGCAGCAGGCGGTGAAATTTCACAAGGAATATGCCATGCAAAAAGGCTACCGCGAGCTGAAAGTTTATGACGGGATAATTGACCTGCTGAAAGAATTACGGAAAAACAAAATAAAAACGACGATTGCAACGCTTAAAGCGCAGTCAACGGCAGAGAAAATCGCAGATGAGTATTTCCCGGATCTGTTTGATCTAATTATAGGCGCTGATGTAAACACTCCCAAAACAAAGGTCCAAATGCTACTAGAATGTACAAATAAAACTCTGGTAAAAAAAGAAAATGCCGTCCTTGTCGGGGACAGCATTTATGATGTCAAAGGCGCAGCGGGAGCAGAAATTGATTTTATTGCTGTGACTTATGGGTTTGGGTTTAAAGCCGATGAACAAACTTTGGCAGAGCATATTGCTGTTGCAAACGCTCCTGCGGACTTAATAAAGTATGTATAGCATGCTGCCCTGCTTATGCTGTCATGGAAGTTAAACCACGCAGCTAATTCGCCCTTGAGGACATCGAGCATTTCGACGGTAGTATTTTAGTCTACGCCTCTTGAAGTAACTCTGTTATAATATTTTCACCATTAAACAATGATGCATAAGCAAAGCAATAAATTTGTATATATTTTATAATTTAAGAATAACTTTTGCTTTGAAATTGTTTAATTATACAAAATATTTGCATATCTCTTGACAATCGCTCATAAAAGCAGTATATTAAGCTCGTAATAAATCTACAATAATCGACATATTTTGGAGGACGTGCTATGAAAAGACCTATTGCTTTTTTATCGGCGGCTATTTTGTTTTTATGCAGCTCGGCTGTAACAGCTTTTGCTGATGAGACCCCCAATTACAAGGTAGAGGTTGATAGGATATCCGACGGCGAAGTGGTCTTAGTTGGCGAAAACGGCATATATTCTTCTGCCGATGAATTGGCAAAGCTTACCTCCATTACACTTACAATAACAGTTGACCCCACTTCAGTCAACGCCACAGGAAGCTTTGTTATAGAAGCGGGAGACACTCAAACATACAGTTGGTCTCTTAAAGAGGAAACTGATATAGTTTTTACAGAGATAGCTGAGGACAGCAACATATACACCGCGGAAGTTACAGGCATAAGTATTCCATCAGGAAGCAAGTCCGTTAAGATAAAGTTTTTGCAGGACGGCGGCAATGATGTTTCGTTGACGGGAGTAACACTCAACGGAGCAGGCAAGCCTAAGGAAGTCGTGGTTGATCCTGCTTCATCGGAAGCAAGCTCACAGGAGGAAATATCATCGAGCGAGAGCAGCTCTTCAAATAAGCCTGCCGACAGCAGCAACAAACCGACGGGCGCAGGAGTAGGACTGGTACTTGCGGGAACAGCTTTGGCTGCCGCTATGATAGTCTCCTCAAAGAAAAAGTGACAGATATTATACAACAAACCCTTATCCCGAAGAAGCAGCTTTTCGGATAAGGGTATTTTATTTGCGTTATATGTTATGAAATCACAAAAAATGTAAGCTTTTATTAATAGGAGCATATTAATATAATTGACAACTATATTCATGTGTGATATAATAATACTATTAGTAAATCATGAATGGGGTAAAAAAATGAAGGCTTTAATACTAAACTCCGGTCTTGGCAGCAGAATGGGAGTGCTTACTTCGGAGCAGCCTAAGTGCATGACCGAGATATCGGCAAAAGAAACAATACTGAGCCGTCAGCTCAGACAGCTTGCAGATGCCGGGATCGAAGATGTCGTAATAACGACCGGATATTATGACAGCGTTCTTGTTAATTATTGCAATTCACTTGAATTGCCGCTGCATATCACTTTTGTGAAAAACCCTGTCTACGACAGTACAAATTACATTTACAGTATCTACTGTGCACGGAATTATCTTGATGATGATATCATTCTTATGCACGGCGACCTTGTGTTTGAAAATGAAGTCTTTGATCGTGTGATCGCTTCCGATGTCTCGTGCATGACCGTATCTTCTACTCTGCCATTGCCCGAAAAGGATTTTAAAGCAAGAGTGGTTGACGGCAAGGTAATGCAGGTCGGTGTTGACATCTTTAATGAAGCGATGGAAGCGCAGGCGCTTTACAGGCTTAAAAAGGACGATTGGAAGATCTGGCTGAATAAGATCGTCGAGTTCTGCGAGAATGATAAGCGAAATGTATATGCCGAAAACGCGCTGAACGAGCTGAACGGAGCCGCTGATATTTCTGCTCTTGATGTCGAAAACCTCCTCTGCTCCGAGATCGACGACCCGAAGGATCTTGCTGTCGTAAGTGCAAAGCTTAATGAGATCGAATCCCGTACAGTATATATGTGCTTTTCAACAGACATCATTCACGGCGGGCACATTTCTATTATCAAAAAAGCACAGCGTCTCGGAAAGCTTATCGTTGGCGTGTTGTCAGACGAAGCGGTCACATCGTATAAACGGTTTCCGCTTGTTCCTGCAAAAGAGAGAAAGAAGCTCTTTGCAAATATCGCAGGAGTATATAAGGTCGTCGATCAAAAAACGCTGTCATATGCCGATAACCTTGAAAAATATAAGCCTGATATAGTTGTGCACGGCGACGACTGGGTCAGCGGATTTCAAAGACCTATACGCGATGAGGTAACATCAATTCTTTCGTCTTACGGCGGAAAATTGGTCGAATACCCTTATTCGTCAAACGAAAGATACCAAGAGCTTGAAAACCGCACACGTTCTGAGCTTTCCACACCGGATATGAGAAGAGCAAGACTACGCAGGATACTCTCCATGAAAGGCACAGTAACGGCAATGGAGGCGCACAGCGGTCTTACAGGTCTTATCGTGGAGAATACCGTGGTATACGAAAACGGCGGTGCAAGACAGTTCGACGCTATGTGGATCAGTTCTCTCTGCGACTCTACGGCTAAGGGAAAGCCGGATATTGAATTGGTCGATATGACATCGCGTTTTCGCACAATAGACGATATATGCGAGGTAACTACCAAGCCTATTATCTTTGACGGCGATACAGGTGGTCTTACGGAGCATTTCGTGTATACCGTAAAGAGTCTTGAACGCATGGGCGTTTCCATGATAATAATAGAAGATAAAACAGGTCTGAAAAAGAATAGCCTTTTCGGCACGGAGGTAAGTCAGACCCAAGCGTCTATACCTGACTTCTGTGAAAAAATACGAGCAGGCAAAAAGGCGCAAAAGACAAAAGACCTTATGATATGTGCAAGGATAGAGAGCCTTATCCTTGAAAAAGGCATGGACGACGCGCTGGAGAGAGCATTCGCTTTTACTGATGCAGGCGCTGACGCTATCATGATACACAGCCGTAAAAAAGAACCCGATGAGATATTTGATTTTGTCGCCAAGTTCAGAGAAAAGGATAAGACCACTCCTATCGTAGTAGTTCCGACCTCTTTCAATACAGTAACAGAGGAAGAATTCAAAGCGCGCGGCGTAAATATCATCATCTATGCAAATCAGTTGACAAGAGCAGGTTTTCCTGCTATGCAGAATGCGGCAAAGCTTATCCTTGAAAATCACAGAGCCAAAGAATGTGACGATATATGTATGCCTTTCAAGGATATTATCCGCCTTATACCGGAGGAAAACTGATGCAGAAGATATTTACCGCAGAGGATTATAACAGCGCTCTGGACGGGTATTTCAAAGATTTGGGAGCAAAGAAAATACTGCTTGTGTGCGATGCTTTTGCAGAGAATTTGCGCCCATACGGATATTTTTCCGACTTAGGAAGACTAGGGATTGAGGTTATCAGGTTTAGTGATTTCGGGCCTAATCCGGAATATGATTCTGTAGTATCAGGAGTTAAGTCGTTTAATGAAAACGGCTGCGATGCGGTTGCAGCGATTGGCGGAGGCTCGGCTTTAGATGTTGCCAAGTGCATAAAGCTGTTTGCCAAAATGGACAGCGGCAGCAATTTTCTCGAGCAGCAAGCAGCTTTCAATAACATTCCTCTTTTTGTTGTTCCTACTACCGCGGGAACAGGCAGCGAAGCGACACGTTTTGCAGTTATCTACTTTAATGGCGCGAAGCAAAGCGTTACTCATGACAGCATCATTCCGCAGGCTGTATTGCTTGATGCGGAGGTTTTAAAGTCGCTTCCCGAATATCAGAGAAAGTCCACAATGTTAGATGCGCTTTGTCACGCGGCAGAATCATTTTGGTCGGTCAATTCCACGGAAGAGAGCAAGGCTCACAGCACGAAGGCTATAAGGCTCATACTCGACAACATGGACGGATATCTTTCCAATATCCCCGAGGCGAACGCAAATATGCTTCTTGCCGCCAATATTGCAGGAAAAGCTATCAACATAACACAGACGACCGCAGGACACGCCATGTGCTACAAGCTCACATCTCTTTACGGTATTGCGCACGGTCATGCTGCTGCTCTGTGTGTAAAAGAATTGTTTCCGTATATGATAAGTAACGTTGATAAATGTATCGATAAAAGGGGCCGTTCATACCTTGAAGATACTTTTGCCGATATAGCTTTGGCATTTGACTGTTCTTCCGCACAGGAGGCGGCAGCGCGGTTCGGCAAACTGTTTAAAGGACTGGAGCTGCCTGTCCCGAAAGCCGATGAAAAGGATTTTGAAATTTTGAAAAAATCAGTAAATCCTGTTCGCTTGAAGAACAATCCGATAGAGCTGGACGAGGATACAATAGATATGCTTTATCACAAAATACTTGACTGAGGTAAATAAAATGAAAGTACAAAAACTAGTTGATATAATAGGCTCAGATTTTTACACGGGCGTGCCTGACAGCCAGCTAAAGGCGCTGTGCAACTATCTTATGTCTGAATACGGCATAGACCCAAAGCACCACGTCATAGCCGCCAACGAGGGCAACGCCGTCGCTCTTGCCGCAGGTTATCACCTCGCAACGGGCGATACACCTGTTGTATATATGCAAAACAGCGGCGAGGGCAATATCATAAACCCCGTCGCAAGCCTTATGAACGATAAGGTTTACGCTATCCCTTGCGTGTTCGTCATAGGCTGGAGGGGCGAGCCCGGCGTTCACGATGAACCTCAGCACATCTATCAGGGCGAGGTGACCCTTAAACTGCTCGAAGATATGGACATAGCCGCTTTTGTTATCTCAAAAGAAACGACGGAGAGCGAGCTTTCCGAAAAAATGGAAAGCTTCAGAAAACTTCTTGCAGTCGGAAAACAGGTCGCGTTTGTAGTAAGAAAGGGCGCGCTGGAGTTTGACGGCAAGGTGAAGTATGAAAACAGCAACAGTATGGTGCGTGAGGACATCATAAAGCATATCGTTGAATATACGGGTAACGACCCGATAGTTTCAACAACCGGCAAGGCGAGCCGTGAGCTGTTTGAGATACGCGAAGGCAGAGGAGAAGACCACAAGAGGGATTTTCTTACTGTCGGTTCTATGGGGCACGCTTCGTCTATCGCGCTCGGCATAGCATTTCAAAAGCCCGACCAAAAGATATGGATAATAGACGGCGACGGCGCTGCGCTTATGCACTTGGGTGCTATGGCTGTGATAGGCGCGAATGCTCCAAAGAATATAGTACACATTGTTATAAATAACGGAGCGCATGAAACCGTTGGCGGTATGCCTACCGTTGCAGGAAACATCGACCTTGTCACGATAGCCAAAGGCTGCGGATATCCGTGTGCAATAAAGGCTGAAAGTTTTGAAGAGCTTGACCAAGCGTTGGCATTGGCAAAAGAACGCGATGGGCTTTGGCTGATAGAGGTTTCCTGCTCGATAGGGGCGCGCGACGACCTCGGCAGACCGACGACAACGGCAAGGGAGAACAAAGAGGCGTTTGTAGAAAATTTACGCGGCAAATAATTTTGCATAATAAATCACCCGACGATCTTCTGATCTGACCCCAAAAAGTTAGACAAAAATATAAAAATAAATTTATGCAAAGCGACTAAGAGCAATCTTGGTCGTT
>CANRNT010000010.1 GCA_947631995.1 uncultured Clostridia bacterium
AAATCCCTCTCTTGCAGGGATTTTCCTCTTTCAAAATAGTCCACCGGACTATTTTGAAATTCACCTTTTTCGGAGCGCACGCTGTGTCTTTGTGGGGCGCTGCCCCACACCCCGCAAGCCTTTTGAAAAAGGCTTGACCGAAAACTTTTATTTTCTTGACAAGAACTAATACTTTTGCGTAAAGCGAGATAACAAAAAAGACCGTCTTTATGGCGGTCTTTTGTTATGTTATTTTGCGCGCTTGGCGTTTGCCAACATAAGCTTTATGCGGTTTTCCTGATTTACTTTGGTCGCGCCGGGGTCGTAGTCAATAGCGACAATATTTGCCTGCGGATACGCCTCTTTTATAACGCGCATCATACCCTTGGCAACAATGTGGTTTGGCAGACACCCAAACGGCTGCGTGCAGATGATGTTATCCGTGCCGCTCTCGGCAAGAGCCGCCATTTCGGCGGTTATAAGCCAGCCTTCGCCCATTTTTACGCCCTGATGAATGTACTTGTCCGCATATCTGCGAAGCTCTTCAAAGTCGTGCGGCGGAAAGAACACGCCATGCTCTTTTACAGCCTTTATCTGGTCTTTCTGATACTTGTACAAAGCTTTGTAGCCGATGTTGTAGGCTAAAATGCTTTTGTCAAATCGGTCGTACAGCTTGCCGTCGTTAGTGGTGGAGGTAGCGCAGTAAAGCACGAAGTCCATAAGTCCGGGAACATTCGGTTCGCAGCCCTCCGATATCAGAAACTCGTTGAGATGATTGTTCGCCAGCGGAGAATACTTAACATATATCTCGCCGACAATGCCCACACGCGGCTTTTTTTCTTTGGTGCGCTCTATCGAGGCAAAGTCATTAAGTATTGCGCGGTAGTGACGCTTAGTATCAAAAAACTTGTTTTCAGCGAACATTCTTCCCAGCCGCTTCTCCCATTTTTCGAGCATTTTGTCGGTGTCGCCGCCGTTTACCTCATACGGCACGCATTGATTGTAAAGCAGCATGAGCAGGTCGCCGTAAAGAACTCCGTATACGAGCTTTACCATTATAGGCACAGTCAGCTTGAAGGCGGGATTTTTTTCAAGTCCGCTGAAATTGAGCGATATAACGGGTACCTGTGGAAACTGCGCTGAGATAGCCTTGCGTATCAGATGTATGTAGTTTGAAGCACGGCAGCCGCCGCCCGTCTGCGACATGAGCAGAGCCGTTTTGTTCACATCATACTTGCCGCTTTTGAGCGCGTCCATGAACTGCCCGATAACGAGCAGAGCAGGGTAGCAGGTGTCGTTGTGGGTGTTTTTCAAGCCCTCGTCAACGACGTTCCGCGAGGTGTTCGTCAGCAGCTCCATGTGGTAGCCGTAATTTTCAAATATCTGCATTATCAGGCGGAAATGAATAGGCAGCATATCGGGCACGAGTATCGTGTAGTCCTTTTTCATTTCCTCCGTAAATACAGTTTGTTCAACTCTTTCAGAAGCCATATTCCTCAGTTCCTTATTGTTTATAATATTTTATACAGCCGTAGTCTGGCGTTCTTTTTCTTCAAGCGCCGCTACCAGACTGCGCAGCCTTATCCTTGCCGCACCCAGATTGTTTATCTCGTCTATCTTCAGCTGCGTGTACAGCTTTCCTTTTTCCTCTAAGATAGCCCTGACCTCGTCGGTCGTTATAGCGTCAATGCCGCAGCCGAACGACACAAGCTGTACAAGCTGCATATCGGGTTGAGTGCAAACATATTCAGCCGCCCTGTAAAGACGCGAATGATATGTCCATTGGTTGAGAACATCGAGCGGAGGAACATCAACAAGCTCCGAAACGCTGTCCTCGGTGACTACCGCCAGACCGAGCGAAGCTATCAGCTTGTGTATGCCGTGATTTATCTCGGGGTCGATGTGATAAGGCCTTCCTGCCAGAACGATTATCTTTTTGCCGTTTTCGCGCGCATTTGCAATTATTTCAAGAGCCTTGTTCTTTATGTCTTTTCTGTACTCTTTCTCTGCGGCGTATGCTTCGTCAAGCACCGAATATATCTGCTTGTAGCCGATACCGAAGCGTTCAAACACACGGGCAAGCGCCTTGGCGGTGTGATTTTTTCTGTTGATATCTATGTACGGCGCGATGAAGTTTTCGTCGTTCAGCCTCTCGTTGTTCGCTTTCAAAAGCTCGGGGTAGTACGCAACAACAGGGCAGTTGTAGTGGTTGTCGCTGCCGCCCTCGTCGATGTTGTAGCTCATGCAGGGATAGAATATAAAGTCAGCGCCCTTTTCAAACAGGCTCTCTATGTGACCGTGACAAAGCTTTGCAGGATAGCAGACCGTGTCGGACGGGATAGTCTGCTGACCCTTGTAGTATGTGTCGCGCGTAGACTCTTCCGATATTACCACCTCAAAGCCCAGCTTCGTCAGCAGGGTAGAGAAGTACGGCAGCAGGTCGTAAAAACTCAGCGCCAGCGGCAGACCTACCTTTGCTATCGGCTTGCCTGCGGGCTTCATATCACCGAAGCTCAGTATCTTTTTGTACTTGTATTCGTAAAGGTTCTCGCTTTCGGTATCTATCTTTATTCCCGCACCCTTTTCACAGCGGTTGCCCGAAATAAATCTGTGACCGTCGTTGAACCTGATTATCGTAAGATTGCAGTGCGCTCCGCAGCCGCCGCATTGCGCCGCAGTCGAGCGGTAGCTGAACTCTTCGAGCTGCTGCGCCGTAAGCAGAGAGCTTTTATCGCCCTTTGCGTTTTCTTTGGCGTATAAAGCGCAGCCGAACGCACCCATAAGCCCTGCAATGGCAGGTCTGATAACGTTCCTGCCAAGCTCCGTTTCAAAGGAACGCAGTACGGCGTCATTAAGAAAAGTACCGCCCTGAACAACAATGTTTTTCCCCAGCTCGTCAATACTTTTCGCCCTTATTACCTTGTACACGGCATTTTTTATGATAGACGATGAAAGTCCTGCCGAGATGTCAGCTACCTCCGCGCCGTCCTTTTGCGCCTGCTTTACGGAGCTGTTCATAAATACCGTACAGCGTGAACCCAGCTCCACAGGCTTTTTGGCAAACAGTCCCAGACGTGCAAAATCGGCTATCTCGTATCCCAAAGCCTGCGCAAAAGTCTGTATGAACGAGCCGCAGCCCGAAGAACACGCCTCGTTTAGCATTATGCTGTCAATGGCGTTGTTTTTTATCTTAAAGCACTTTATGTCCTGTCCGCCTATGTCGATAATGAAGTCAACATCGGGGCAGAAGTACGCCGCCGCCTTAAAGTGCGCCACCGTTTCAACAATGCCGAAGTCCACACCAAGACCCGTGCGTATAAGGTCTTCGCCGTAACCCGTAACAGCCGAGGAAACTATGTTGAGCTTAGGCGTTGCAAGGCTGTATATCTCTTTTATCTTGTCTGCGATAATGTCGAGCGGCTGACCCATATTCGAGCAGTAGTGGCGGTATAAAAGTTTTCCGTCAGGCGTTATAAGCACCAGTTTTGTCGTCGTCGAGCCTGCGTCTATGCCGAGATATGCGTCGCCCTCATAGGTATGTATGTCCTCGTATTTCAGATCGCTCTGCTTGTGTCTGTCAACAAATTCACGATACTGCTGCTGATCCTCAAACAGAGGTCTGCCCGTAACGATATTGTCGTCGGTCTTGGCATTTACAAGCTTTTCTACCGCTTCCTCAAGGCTCATAGGCTCTGATAACTCATCTGCCTGCAAGGCACAGCCGTATGCCATAAAAACGGGGGCAAGCTCGGGCAGAACAGCGTGCTCGTCATCAAGCTTCAGCGTTTCCTTGAAAGCGTTTCTCAGCGCCGGCAAAAACGACAGCGGCCCGCCGAGGAACAGCACCTTGCCCGTGATCTTTCTTCCCTGTGCCAGACCTGAAACAGTCTGGTCTACCACCGCTTGGAATATCGAAGCGGCAATGTCTTCCTTTTTCGCGCCCTGATTGAGGAGCGGCTGAATATCGGACTTTGCAAATACTCCGCAGCGCGAGGCTATGGGGTATATCTTCTCGTGACGAAGCGCCATTTCGTTGAGCATATCGGGAGTAACTCCGAGAAGCGTTGCCATCTGGTCTATGAACGCTCCCGTGCCGCCCGCGCATGAACCGTTCATACGCTGCTCTACGCCGCCCGTCAGAAAGATTATCTTTGCATCTTCGCCGCCGAGCTCAACAACAACGTCCGCGTCGGGGTATGTCTTTTCAACTGCGACGAACGCGGAGTATACCTCCTGTACGAACGGTATCCCCGAGGCATTTGCAAGTCCCAGACCCGCCGAGCCTGTTATGGCTATTTTGAAAGAGCCGCTGTAAGCCTGCATTATCGCCCTCAGCTGCTCTATCACCGTTTCCCTGACCTTGGAAAAATGCCGTTCATACTTTGTGTATATTATGTCATCTCCGTCAAGGATAACGGTCTTTACCGTAGTTGAGCCTATATCAATTCCGAGATCGTATATCTTATCCATATATACATGAACCTCCGAGTGAAAATTAGTTTATCGTGTCAGATAGAATAATTATAACACAAAATTTATAAAAAGAAAAGCTTTTTGACAAAACTTTTTTCAAGAAAATTTAATATATAATGTTTTCCTGCGAATAATATAAACCTGCTCCCCTTGATTTTTACTGTATTATGTGTTATAATTACCATTGTGAGAATGTGAGCAGACTATGCGATAGCGTAAACGTTAAGTTTATGAGGAAAGTCCGAGCATCACAGAGCAGGGTAGCTGATAACGTCAGCCGAGGGCGACCTCAGAGCAAGTGCAACAGAGATATACCGCCGCTTTATGCGGTAAGGGTGGAAAGGTGCGGTAAGAGCGCACCGGGCGGCATGAGAGTGCCGTGCCATGTAAACCTTACCCGATGCAACTCCAATGGTAGGCAGAAAGCCAATGTCTGCTCGGCAGGCTGATGCCTATAGGAGGCTTGAGCCTTACGGCAACGTAAGGAGAAGATAGATTATCGCACACGACAGAACTCGGCTTATCGGTCTGGTCACGGCGCATTTAATGGGGAGTTTACGCTCCCCTATGGCGCATCGACAAGGTCGATGCTTCACGGGGGCACCCCGAACTGGTTCCCCCGTGTTCCCCCTCTGGCGTCGGCTCCGTTACCCTCACGCTAAAAAATTCACATCAAGATGTTCATTTTTTAGCTGCGCCGACAGCGGTGTAAAATTCGAGAAATGAATTCCCGAATTTTACTTTATTTAAATTCTGACGACTGTGGGGAGTTTACGCTCCCCTTTGATTTATATTTTCAGGAGGCATTACTTTGAACTGTTCCGAGAAGATAAACAATTATATAGATGAGCATACAGACGATATGCTGCGCGACCTTAAAGGTCTTATGCAGATAAACAGCGCGGCACAGCTTGGCGCTGACAGTCTGCCGTTCGGAAAGGGCTCGGCGCAGGCGCTTGAATATATACGCCGGCTTGCCGAAAATATCGGTATGCAGACCGAAAATTTTGAAAACTACGTCGTTACAGCCGACTTCGGCAGCGGCGCGCCTGCACTTGGCATACTCGCGCACGTTGACGTCGTTCCGCAGGGAGAGGGCTGGACTAAGCCGTGTTTTGACCTTACCTTGGAAAATGGCAGAGTTTACGGCAGGGGGGCGATAGACGACAAAGGCCCTGCGGTGGCTTCTCTGTATGCTGTAAAAGCCATAAAAGAACTCGGCATACCCTTGAAAAGCTCCGTCAGATATATTTTTGGCGGCGGCGAAGAGCTCGGCTGTGAGGATATAGAGTATTACTCGTCAAAGAACAAGCTTCCCGAATGTGTGATAACCCCCGACGGCGAATTTCCGATAGTAAACGCCGAAAAGGGCATGGCGCACATCACCGCTAAAAAGCAATTTACAGGCGATACTGCCATAATCGCAAAAATAACCTGTAAAGGCGCTGTGAACGCCGTTCCTGCAAAGGCTCAGGCAACGCTTTGCGGCTGTTCGGCAGGCGACGTTTACAAGGCAATAGAAGCCGCCAAAACCTCTGCCGAATTTACCGTTACCGAAAGCGGCGGAGTGGTGGAAATAATATCGCACGGCAAGTCGGCGCACGGCTCACGTCCGCAGCTTGGCGTGAATGCCCTTACCGCTCTTGTAAAGGTGCTGGGAATTCTGGGTATAAAAGAATGTGCCGTGTTATCGAATCTTTTCCCGTTTGAAGAAACTGACGGCGCGAGCCTTGGCATAAATTTTTCAGACGAGGTTTCGGGCAGCACAACGCTTGCTTTTACCGTATGCGAGATGAACGAGGACGGCTGTGAGATAAGTTTAGACTGCCGTTTCCCCGTAAGCAGAACGGTGAATGAAGTAGTCGGCGGCATTGAAAAAGTCCTTTCTGCAAGCGGCTATGAAATAACGCACAAGCAGACAATGGAGGCTCACCACGTTGACGAAAACACCCCGTTTATTGACGCTCTGAAACGCGCGTATGAAAGAGTTACGGGCGAAAAGGCACGGTGCGTCTGTGAAACGGGCGTCACCTATGCGCATACTATGCCGCAGGGCGTGGCGTTCGGGGCAATGGAGCAGGGGGAGGACTGCAATATGCACTCTGCGGACGAGTATATTGAAATAAAGCAGCTCAAAAAGGTCGCTGAGATATATGCGAACGCTATTATAGAGATATGCAAAACGGAGGGAAATATATGAAGATAGCTGTTGTAGGTCTTGGACTGATAGGCGGCTCTATCGCCAAAACTCTCAAAAAGAACACAACCCACAGCGTTTATGCTATAAACCGCAGTCAGCAAACGCTCAAGACCGCCCTTTCGGAAGAAGCGATAGACGGCGCGATAACCGCAGAAGAACTGAAAGATATGGACGTTGTGTTTATAGGTCTGTATGCAGGGCTGACGATAGATTTTGTGCTGAAAAACGCGGACAAATTCAAGAAAGGCGCAGTCGTTGCCGATACCTGCGGCGTAAAGACCGAGATAGTAAAGGCACTTACTAAGCCGCTTGCCGAGAGGGGCGTGCATTTTGTAGGCTGTCACCCTATGGCGGGCAGAGAGTTTTCGGGCTATCGCTATTCGCTCGATAACCTCTTTGACAACGCAAGCTGTATACTTACCCCCGACGAGGATACCGACCAAAACGCGGTCAAGCTTCTTTCGGAACTCGCGCACGAAATGCGTTTCCGCAAGACCGTTATAAGCACTCCGCAGGAGCACGACAGAGTGATAGCGTTCACATCGCAGCTCGCTCATATAGTTTCGGCTTCGTATGTAAAAAGCCCGTCGCTTTTTAAGCAGGCAGGTTTTTCGGCAGGAAGCTTCAAGGATATGACCAGAGTGGCATACCTTAACGAGGATATGTGGACGGAGCTTTTTATGCTTAATAAGGACGCTCTTTCGTTTGAGATAGGCTGTGTTATAAACGCTTTGCAGGATTACAAAAACGCCCTTGACAGCGGCGACAGCGATAAGCTCCACGCGCTTTTGAAAGAGAGCCGCGAGCTTAAAGAACGCAGCGACGAAAACACCGCCAAACAGGGCGGCTGAAACATCTGTACGGAGGTATACATATAATGAATATAGCAGTTGCACAGTCAGGCGGCCCTACCTGCGCTATAAACGCTTCACTCGTCGGAGTGTTCCGCGAGGCGCTCAAAACTCCCGAGATAGATACGGTGTTCGGCTCTATAAACGGCATTGAGGGCATAATAGGCGATGACCTTATCATTCTCAACTCCGCTATTTCCACAAATGAAGATATGGAGCTTCTGCGGCAAACGCCGTCTACAATTCTGGGTTCTTGCCGATATAAGCTTCCCGATGTCGAGGTCGATGAAACGCCGTATATCAATGCGCTCAAAACTTTTGACAAGCACAGGATACGGAAGTTTATATACATCGGCGGAAATGACTCTATGGATACCGTAGTGAAGCTGTCAAAGTATTTTGAAAGCATAGGCAGGAGCGATATAAAGATAATAGGCGTACCCAAGACCATTGACAACGACCTTTGCGTTACCGACCACACCCCCGGCTTTGGCTCGGCGGCTAAGTATGTTGCTTCGACCGTGCAGGAGATTATCCGCGACAGCAGAGTGTACAGTATAGAAAGCGTCACTATAATCGAGATAATGGGCAGAAATGCAGGCTGGCTCGCGGCTTCTACCTGTATGCTCCGCGCCAACGGAGAGATAGCGCCGCACCTTATCTATCTGCCCGAGGGGGATTTCAGCGTCAGCAAATTTGTTGAGGACGTAAAATGTCAGCAGGCTAAACATCAGGCTGTGATAGTTGCGGTCTCAGAGGGCGTAAAGCTTGATGAGAACGAGCAGGGCAGCAGTACGGACGCTTTCGGGCACATACAGCTTTCCGGCATAGGAAAACGTTTGGAGCATATTATTGCAAGGGAGATAAACTGTAAAGTCCGCTCGATAGAGCTCAACGTTATGCAGAGATGTTCCAGTCATATATGTTCTAAGACCGATATCGACGAAGCCGAGCTTATCGGCGCTTGCGGTCTGAGAGCCGCCATGAAAGGCGAGAGCGGAAAGATGATGTACTTTAAGCGCCTCAGCGATATACCGTATGTTGTGACCGTTGATTCCGTAAATGCAGACGAGGTCGCCAATACGGAAAAGCCGTTCCCGAAAAAGTGGATAACCGACAGCGGCAATAATGTTTCCGACGAAGCGCTGAGATATTTCCTGCCGCTGATACAGGGCGAGGTCAAGATAGCGATGAAAAACGGCTTGCCGCTGCATTTCATGCTAAAATAATAAGGTAATATTATGACAAAACTTTTATTGAAAATGTTTGTCCGCGGTGACGTGAAAGAAGCTTCCAACCGCCGCAAGGTAGGGTATGTAGGCTCTTTTACGGGCATTGCGGTAAATGTTATACTCTTTTTGGGCAAGCTGCTGGCAGGGCTTGTGGCAGGCTCTATATCCGTTATGGCGGACGCGTTCAACAATCTTTCGGACGCAGGCTCGTCGCTGTTGACGTTCGTTGGATTCAAATTTGCAGGCAGACCCGCAGACAGAGAACATCCTTTCGGGCACGGAAGAATGGAGTATGTAACGGGTCTGATAATATCTTTCATAATCATGATGATGGGCTTTGAGCTTGCAAAGTCGTCCGTCTCGGATATAATACACGCCGAAAAGACAGCGTTCAGCGCGCTTGCCTTTGCGATACTTCTGATATCCGTCGCCGTAAAGCTGTGGCTGTTTTTCTTCTACCGCAGGCTCGGCAGGCTTATAAATTCGGGTACTCTCACAGCCGCCGCCATGGACAGCCTCAGCGATACCGTTTCTACCGCGGCGGTAATAATTTCAATGCTGATAGCAAAATTCGCAGGCATAAATACCGACGGCTATGCAGGCGTGCTGGTATCGCTGTTTATAATGTATACGGGCGTTATGACCTTTCGTGACAGCCTTACTCCGCTGCTTGGTACCCGTCCCGACAGGCAGCTTGTTTGTGAGATACGCGACAGGGTAATGAGCTATCCCGATATCATCGGTGTGCACGATCTGTTGGTGCACGATTACGGAGCGGGCAATATGATGATATCTCTGCACGCCGAGATACCGATCGCTATGAGCTTTGCGCAGGCTCACGATCTTGTAGATGTAATAGAGGACGACCTCAAAGCAGAGTACAAATGCTCCGTCACTATACACATTGACCCCATAGCCGATACCGATGAGGAAACCATGCGGCTGAAAGCCGTGTGCGAGGGAGTTGTAAAGGAGTTAGGCGAGGAGCTTTCCATACATGATTTTCGCATAGTAAAGGGAACGTCGCATATAAATATGCTGTTCGATGTCGTCGTGCCTTACGATTTTGGGTACACAAACTCCGAAACTGCCGAGCTCGTCAAAGCAAAGCTGAAGGAGATAGATGAAAAGTATTTTGCTGTTATCAATGTTGAGAACGATATGTCTATGTGACTATTAGTACAGAATAAAAGATCTGCCGATGTTATTTCGACAGATCTTTTTATGATATTATTTACTTGTTGAGATTAGCCTCGATCCTGTCAAGCTGTTCCCAAAGCTCCTTGGGTATCCTGCCGCCCTTGTCGGCAATATCCTCTTTGTAGTATCTGCGCATTTCGGCAATTTCCTTTGTCCACAGATCCTTGTCGACCTTGAGAAGCTTATCCATTATCTCGGGCGTTACTTCGTCCTCAATGCCGGTGAGGTTGATGTCCTCGGGCTTGGGCAGATAGCCGATAGCCGTCTCAACGGCGTCAACCTTGCCCTCGCAGCGCTTGATTATCCAGTCAAGAACTCTCATGTTGTCGCCAAATCCCGGCCAGATAAAGTTTCCGTTCTCGTCCTGCTTGAACCAGTTTACGTTGAATATTTTCGGAGCGTTGTCGCCCAGCTTCTTGCCCATATCGAGCCAGTGCTGCCAGTAGTCGCCCACATTGTAGCCTATGAACGGCTTCATAGCCATCGGGTCGTGGCGAAGTACGCCAACAGCGCCTGCCGCCGCAGCGGTGGTCTCGGACGAAACAGCTGAGCCTACATATGTGCCGTGTACCCAGTCAAGCGACTGATAAACCAGCGGCGTGGTGGAAGCTCTTCTTCCGCCGAATATCATAGCGGATATAGGCACGCCCTGAGGGTTGTTGAATTCCTTTGAAATACACGGGCAGTTCTCCGCGGGTGCGGTAAATCTCGAGTTGGGGTGAGCAAGCGTGTTGCCCTGAGCGATGTACTCGGGGCCGTTTACCTTAGCGCCCTTCCATTCGGTAGCGTCAACAGGCGGATTTTTGTCCAGCTTCTCCCACCATACGGTGTTCTGTGAGTTGTCTATTGCAACGTTTGTGAAGATAGAGTTCTTCATAGCGGTGTGCAGCGCATTGGGGTTGGACTTTTCGTTAGTACCCGGTGCAACGCCGAAGAAGCCGTTCTCGGGGTTTATCGCGTACAGCTTGCCGTCGTCGCCCTGCTTCAGCCATGCAATATCGTCGCCGACAGTCCATACCTTGTAGCCTGCCTCGGTGTAGCATTTAGGCGGAATAAGCATAGCAAGGTTGGTCTTTCCGCAGGCAGAGGGGAACGCAGCGGTGATGTACTTTATCTCACCGTCCGGCTTCTCAACGCCCAGTATCAGCATATGCTCAGCCATCCAGCCTTCGTTCTTGCCCTGGAACGAAGCGATACGCAGAGCGAAGCACTTTTTGCCCAGCAGAACGTTTCCGCCGTAGCCCGAGTTTATAGACCATATCGTGTTGTCCTCGGGGAACTGAACGATGTATCTCTTTTCGGGGTCGATGTCGGCTCTTGCGTGCAGACCTCTTACAAAGTCGTCCGAGGTGTCGCCGAGGTTCTCAAAAGCCTTAACGCCGACTCTCGTCATTATATCCATGTTCAGTACAACGTATATCGAGTCGGTCACCTCAACGCCGACTTTTGCCAGCGGTGAGCCTATCGGTCCCATAGAATAGGGGATAACGTACATAGTCCTGCCCTTCATGACGCCGTCATACATCGGGGTGAGCATAGCGTACATTTCCTTCGGGTCCATCCAGTTGTTGGTAGGGCCTGCGTCCTCTTTAGTTCTTGTGCAGATGAATGTTCTGTCCTCAACTCTCGCAACGTCGTTGGGGTTGGTGCGGTGATACAGACAGCCGGGAAGCTTTTCCTGGTTGAGTCTTATCATCTCGCCTGTTGAAACAGCCTCATCGCGCAGAGCTTCGAGCTGCTCGTCGCTTCCGTCGATCCAGACTACCTTGTCGGGCTTGGTGAGAGCGATCATCTCGTCTACCCATTTGTTTACATTTGGGTTTTTGGTAAGTGTTGCCATAAATTTTAACTCCTTTCGGGAAATAATATACATTTATAAGGAAACGCTCAAAAGAACAAATTCCCTCTTATACTATTATAACCTAATCGGCGGTGCAAGTCAAGAGCGGAAGTCACAATTTATTATCAAAGCAGCCGTGAGACTTTGTAATATATTCCATGAGAGAAATATTGTAAATTCGGTGTTGAAAAAAGAAAAATTCCGTGTTATAATTATTATGTATGAGTATGTCGGCTGAGCGATGAGCGCCGATATGCAAAGTCAGATCAGTGAAAGGACCGTGCATTGCTATGGGAAAAATAACCGTTTTGTCTGAAACGACGATAAAGCCTGTCACTACGATAGGGGAAAGAGCAGGTATCTGCTGGGGCGCGGACGTATCCGACGCCGACAAGAATTATAAAAGAGGTCTTGACTGCATAAATGCGGGTCACGGCAGGACGCTGGAGTATGTGAACGTCGAATTGGTGATAGACGGCTATTCCGCAAGGGTCATAAGAGAATGGTATACACATCTGGGCGGCTCGCCGACAAGGCTTCAGGCAAGCACGAGATACATAAATTACTCGGATTTTGAATACGTTACGCCCAAAAAGATACTTGCTGACGCAAAAGCCAAGAGCATTTACGACAGTACTATGAAGAGTATCTCGGAGGCGGGAAGAAAGCTCGAAGAAATGGGCATACCCAGAGAGGACAGCGCTATGCTGCTGCCGCTGGGTATGACTACAAAAATAGTTGACAAGCGCAATCTGCGCAATCTGATAGATATGTCAAGACAGAGAATGTGCACAAGAGCGTACTGGGAGTACAGAGAGCTTTTTTCCGATATCTGCAATGCTCTCGGAAAGCTTTCAGACGAGTGGAAATACATAATAGATACGCAGATGAAGCCGAAGTGCGAGATATTGGGATATTGCCCCGAAAAGAGGAGCTGCGGCAGAAAGCCCGCAAAGAGTTGATAACAGCGTGAGGTGTTGGATATGGCTACCGAGAGTATGATAGTATATAAGTGCCCGTGCTGCGGCGCTGATATACAGTTTGAAGCAGGTACGGATCATCTTACCTGTATGTACTGCGACAATACATATGATATAAATACGCTTACGAATTATGAAAAGGGTCTTTCTCAGCAAAAGCCCGAGAATTTCTCTTGGAAAGATTACGACAAGAACAGCGGCAACGGCGACTGGCAGGAGGGAGAGCTTTCACAGCTCCATTCTTTCAAATGCGCCCATTGCGGAGGTGAGATAATAGGCGATACAAGCACAATGGCGTCTACCTGCCCTTACTGTGACAATCCCGTTGTAATAAACGAGACCGTTGACGGCGTTATGCGCCCCGACTTTATAATACCTTTCAAAAAGGGCAGAAAAGCCGTTGACAGCGCCTATAAGAAGTTCATATCGAAAAAAGTCCTGCTGCCGAAAAGCTTTAAGACCGAGAACCATATACAGTCGATAAAAGGCATATATGTGCCGTTCTGGCTTTTTGACGCCGACAGCTCGGGCGACGCCCATTTCAGAGCGACAAAGATCAAGCATTGGTCGGACTCGAGTTACGATTATACAAAAACCGAGCATTACAGCGTTGTGAGAACGGCTGATATGTCGTTTGAAAAAGTGCCCGTTGACGGCTCTGTGAAAATGGACGATACCCTTATGGAGTCTTTAGAACCTTTCAATTACGATATGGCAGTAGATTTCAATACCGCATACCTTGCAGGATATTTCGCAGACAGATACGACGTTGACGTTACCCACAGCATAGGAAGAGCCAATGACAGGATACGCAACAGCACCGAGGAGACCCTGCGCTCGACCGTAAAAGGCTATAATACCGTGGCAACTGAGTCTGTAAACGTTCAGATACACGAGGGCGATATACACTATGCCCTTATGCCCGTATGGGTGGCAAATACCGAGTACCGCGGCAAGAACTATATGTTTGCTATGAACGGTCAGTCGGGCAAGGTGGTAGGAACTCTGCCGATAGATAAGTTAAAGCTCGCGCTGATAGCGTCAGGAGTTTTTCTGGGACTGTTCTTGATAGTTCTGCTCCTGTCAGGGCTTTTGTTTTGAGGAGGGCGGCAGATATGCGTATAAGAAAGTGCATTTCGAGAGCCTTAGCTCTTACAGCAGCTTTGACGGTAATGATATCTTCGTCATTGGCTACGGCGTTTGCCGACGATAACCTCACCAACAGACCGCTGCCGGTTTATGGCGACGGCGAGTATAACGAAAATCTTCCGAGGGTCGTTGACGAGTACGATATGCTGTCGCCTGAGGAGGAGGAGTACCTCGATGAAAAGGCAAGAAAGATCATAGATGAGTTTGGGTTCGACTGCGTTGTGCTGACTACCTTTGATTACGGTATGTTCAAGCACGGTTATTATAACGAGAGATATGACGATATACAAACATTTGCGCACGACTATTTCGATTTTATGGGTTACGGCGTCGGCACAGAAAATGACGGCATATTGTTTGTTGTGTCTATGGCTGACCGCTCGTATGCTTTCTCTACCTGCGGATACGGTATGGAAGCCATTTCCGACAGCTATGGCGTCGGCTGGCTGGAGGACGACCTTGTTCCTATGCTCAGCGACGGCGATTACTATGAGTGCTTCGACAGGTATTTCGACGATGTGTATGATTTCGTTGAAGAAGCATACGAAAACAAACCTTACGGCAAGCTGCACCCGAAGTCTGCCCCAAAATGGCTTTTCAAGCATTGGTTCGCGTCTCTTTGCATTTCAGGAGTGATAACCGCCTGCGTGGTATGGTTTTTGCTGCACCAGATGAAAACTATACTGCCCAAGCCTGCCGCAAAGAATTATCTTAAAAATTATAAAGAGAAATTTGCGCAGGACACATATCTTTATTCCAATGTTACCAAGACCGCAAAAAGCTCAGGCAGCTCGGGCGGCGGAGGAGGAAGCAGCGGAAGAAGCCACGGAGGCTCGAGCGGCCATTTCTGATGAACATATCGGTATAGTTATTTACAGTCGTGAATGAAAGGAGGCGGGCATGACGGAACGTGAGAAAAAAGACGGCTACGATGATAAGGACGATTACATTGACGTCGCGAAGAATGCCGAGTATCAGAACCAGTCAAGATACTACTATAATGAATTTCTGAACTGGCGAAGCTCGGGCAAGAACCGCTATGCCTATTCCTTTGTGCGGCGCAAAAGCGAACATTCGTATGTTGACGGTCAGGGCTTTATAAGCAAAACGCCCGAGGAGACCGAGCAGAGAGTGCTTCACCGCTGCTGCCGTCTGGTAGCTATGACGATGTTCACCATGATACTTTTTACGATAGCGGAAATAATATACGTCGCAGGATATACGGGCGGCGAGTGCTTTACGCTATCTCAGGTATTTTACGGACAGCCGCTGAGCACATATAACGTGCCGCTTGCAGTATGCGGAGTGATATGCGCGATAAGGGTAATGAAATATCTCATACCGATACTGATATTCGTGCTTGACGCGAAAATACCTAAAGCCGTAATGCTGCCTAAAGCGGATAAAAAAATACCCGATATGGCTGCCTGCTCCCTCGTAATGGCGCTTATGGTAACGATATTCTGCCGCCACGCGGGCAGCTGGTCATCGTATATTTTCAGATTTTTCGGTACCAACGCCCTGCGCTCCGACTTTGTGTATTCGGATGATATACTGTCTGTGCTGCTGTTCGGCTTGTGCAACTGTATAGTCACCGCGGCGCTGTCTGAGATACTTTTCAGAGGACTTATCCTGCAAACTCTCCGTCAGTTCGGCGATATGTTCGCGCTCATAGTGTGCTGTGTGTCGGCAACATTCTGCTCCTTTGACCTGTCATCGGCAGGATATACATTCTGTATGAGCATAATAATAACGCTGTTCACGCTGCGCTCAGGCTCTATCATGGTAGCGATAGTTATGAAAATGAGCTCGCTGCTGCTGAACTTCGCGCTCAATATGATAGAGGTGTATGTGCCCGAAAAGAGCGCCGTGCTGACGGAATATATAGTGTGCTTTATCATCATCGCCCTCTCGCTGGTCATCTATGCAAGAGTTATGCTGTCGCGCAACTTCAGCTTCAATATAGATACCTCAAAAACACACCTTTCACTTTCCCGCAAGCTGATAATATTCTTGTCGGACAATATGATAATGCTCTGGCTGATATTCGCGCTTTCGGGCGGGATATTCCTGATGATAATGCTGTAGCGGACGAAAATTTGTGCATTATGTATGACTTTGCGGGCGCGGGAGCAAAAATATTTTTTGATTTGGCTCTTGACAACGTGAGGGAAATGGTGTATAATACATTGGTAAACAATAAAGAAGAGCTGTTCCGCCCTCACCTTGAGCTGTCGAGCGAAAAGGTCAATAAAGGATATTAGCCGTATGCGGCTTTATTTGTGAGCGGAAACAGACTGTGTTTCGCTCATTTTTATTTTGGAGGTGCTGCACCATTAGCAACAAGGATCTGCAGATCAATGAAGATATCCGTGACAAGGAGGTCAGGGTAATCGGTCCTGACGGCGCACAGTTGGGCATAATGTCCGCCAAGGAGGCAATGGATATAGCTATCGAGAAGGATCTCGATCTTGTCAAGATAGCTCCGACCGCACAGCCGCCGGTGTGCAAGATCATGGATTACGGCAAGTACTGCTTCGAGCAGGATAAACGTGAAAAGGAAGCCAGAAAAAATCAGAAGGTCATAGATACGAAGGAGATCAGAATGTCCTCGACTATCGACACTCATGATTTTCAGACTAAGGTAAATCAGGGCATAAAGTTCCTGACGGGCGGAGATAAGCTCAAAGTCTCGGTAAGGTTCCGTAAGCGTTCGGTGGCTCACCCGCAGCTGGGAGAGGACCTGATGAACAGGTATAAGGAAGCCGTTGCGCAGGCAGGCGTAGTTGATAAGCCGATCAAGATGGAAGGGCGCAGTCTGGTGATGTTCGTATCACCCAAATCTTCTAAGTAAACGATCAAGGAGGATAAATTTTATGGCAAAGGTAAAGATCAAGACCCACTCCGGAGCAAAGAAGCGCTTCAGAGTGACAGGAACAGGCAAGGTAAAGTTCCAGCACATCAACAAAAGACACAGACTTATATCGAAAGGTCATAAGCGTGTAAGAACGCTCCGCAACGGCGCTTATGCAAGCGAAGCGGATATCAAGAACGTAAAGCTTCTTATCCCTTACAAATAAACCGCGGGTTTAATAGTTTCAGGGAACAAAGCAAAGTAATATCAGGAGGTAATTGACTATGGCTCGTGTTAAGGGAGCAATGATGACTCGTAAGAGAAGAAATAAGACACTCAAGCTTGCTAAGGGCTATTTCGGCGCAAAGAGCAAGCATTTCAAGATGGCAAAACAGCAGGTGATGAAATCCGGTCAGTATGCCTATATCGGCAGAAAGCAAAGGAAGAGAGATTTCAGAAAGCTCTGGATAACAAGAATATCCGCCGCCTGCAAGCTCAATGGCATGAATTATTCAACATTCATGAACGGCCTGAAAAAGGCGGGGATCACACTCAACAGAAAGATGCTGTCGGAGATAGCTATAAACGATCCCAACGGTTTTGCCGCAGTAGTTGAAAAGGCAAAGGCGGCTCTTTGATGCAATATCAACACGCACATCTTAATGGTTTGTGCGTGTTTTGTTGTATATATGGACAATGAATGATAACGGCGCAGAAGGCTTTTCGGAGGTGCAAAAATGTATATCTCGGGCAAGGATAACCAGAATATAAAGCATCTCTGCGCTCTTATGAGCAGCAGTAAAACGCGAAGAGAATACGGCGAATTTGTCATAGAGGGCGCAAGAAACTGTATAGACGTCCTTTGCGAGGGTGCAAGGGGCAGCACAGATGTTACAGCGCTTTTTTACACAAAGCAGGCAGCCGAAAAGTATTTTGAGCAAGCACCGGAAACGCTCGCGGAAAAGTGCGGCTGCAAATGCTTTGAGATATCGGCAGAGCTTTCGCAAAGGCTTTCTGAGGGACGATCGAGCCAAGGAGTGTTCGCGGCGGCAAAAATGCTCCATAAAAGTATAGAAACGCTTGAAAGCGGCGGTAAGCTGTTAGTGCTTGACGGCCTGCAGGATCCCGGCAATGTCGGTACTGTTCTGCGTACCTGCGACGCCGTTGGAGCAAGCGGGGCGGTGCTTACGAACAATTGCTGCGATGTGTATAACCCAAAGGTAGTAAGAGCGGCAATGGGAAGTATGGCAAGAGTGCCGCTGTATATCGAGAACGATTTTTATAAGACCGTCGATGTGCTGAAAGAAAAAGGATACTTGAATATCGCTTCGGTGATAAACGGCGGAAAAGATATAACAGGCTTTGATTTTGACAGACCGTGCGCGCTGTATATAGGCAACGAGGGCAGCGGTATGCCGAAAGAGCATATCGACCGCTGCGACGAGAAGGTGACCGTAAAGATGTGCGGCAGGATAAATTCTCTGAACGCAGCGTCTGCGGCTACGATAATGCTTTGGGAGATGTTCAGATGACGAATTTGAATAATGACGAGATCTTGTACTGGGCATGGCTGACGATAGCGTTCGGGCCCGCCAACGAAAGAAAGTGGGCTGTCAGCGCAAGATTTGACAGCGTGACGGATTTCTATGACGCCGTGCATAACGGCTTTTCCGAGGGAATGACTGCCGACGAGGTAAAGCATTTGAGGAGCGCTTCGCTGAAGCAGGCGCAGGGACTTCTGAATAAGTGCGCGGAACACGGTATAAACGTGTGCGGCTATTCCGATGAGAATTACCCCAAGTCGCTCAAGGAAATATATGATCCGCCGTCGCTGCTGTTCAGCTACGGGGATATAGGCTTTCTTAACGAGAGCGCGACTATCGGAGTGGTCGGCGCAAGAAAGATAACGGATTATTCGCATAACGTGACCGACAGCCTTTGCAGAAATCTTGCGCAGAGCGGTATCGTGATAGTGAGCGGCTTTGCAATGGGCGTGGATTCTGCCGCCCATAACGCAGCGATAGAGGCGGGCGGAAAAACGGTCGCGGTGCTCGGCAGCGGATTGGAGTATGATTACCCGAGAGGAAGCGCAGAGCTCAAAAAGCTCATAAGCGAGCACGGCGCTGTGATATCGGAGTATTATCCTACATCGGCGGGAAATCATTTGAGCTTCAAGGCAAGGAACAGGATACTTTCGGGACTGTCAAAAGGCGTGTTGGTGGTGCAAGCGTCAAAGACCAGCGGCTCGCTGAATACGGCTTCTTACGCCGTGCAGCAGGGGAAAGACCTGTATGTAGTTCCGCCGCATGACATTTTTTCTCCCGAATACGCGGGAGCGGCACAGCTTATCCGCGACGGCGCGATATCTGTATTTTCACATTGCGATATACTTTATGAATATTATTCGGACTATCCACATAAAATTAGCTTTACAAAGGATCCCGACGCTTTCGTTGACAGATCGGGCACCAGTATGTTTTTCGCCGCCGATATCCCGATAGAGAAGAAAAGTGAGCCGGCAAAGCGCGCCCACAGCAACGACGGCGCCAAAAAAGATACTGTCGCCGAAAATAAAGCAGAGAAAGCAAAACAAATAGATATGTCGGCGCTGAACGAGGTCCAGAAAAAAATAATCGGGGAGCTCGAAAAAGCTCCCGCGGCAGCAGACGAGCTTGCGGACAAGCTGGATATAGACGTGTCCGAGCTGTTCACCGAGCTTACGGCTCTGGAGATAGAGGGTCATGTAAATAGCCTTGCCGGAAGCCGTTACGAGCTGGCATAAACGTTAGGAGGAAATAACAGTTGTCAACACTGATAATAGTTGAATCGCCTACAAAGGTGCATACGATAAAAAGATATCTCAGCTCCGATTACGAGGTCATGGCGTCAATGGGTCACCTGCGCGACCTGCCCAAGTCAAAGTTCGGAGTTGATATCGAAAACGACTTCCGCCCGCAGTATATAGATATAAAGGGCAAGGAAGCGCTTATCAAGAGCATAAAGGCAAAGGCGAGCAAGAGCGATAAGGTGTATCTTGCCGGAGACCCCGACCGTGAGGGAGAGGCGATATCATGGCACCTCGCGCAGATACTCAAGCTGGATATGAACGATAAAAACAGGATAACCTTTAACGAGATAACCGAAAAGGGCATAAAACAGGGCATAGCCAATCCAAGATGTATAGACGAAAATCTTGTCAATGCACAGCAGGCAAGACGTATACTTGACAGGATAGTCGGCTATAAGCTGTCGCCTTTTTTGTGGAAAAAGGTAAGAAAAGGACTTTCTGCGGGAAGAGTGCAGTCGGTAGCGGTGAGAATGATAGTAGACCGCGAGGAGGAAATACGCAATTTTGTTTCCCGTGAATACTGGACGGTGGAAGCAAAGCTGTCAGCGCCGCCCTCGCGTAAGGTGTTTACGGCGAAGCTCGTTTCGTTTGACGGCAAAAAGCTCGACGATAAAACATCTCTGACAGATAAAGCAAGCGCCGACCGTATACTCGCAAGCCTTGACGGAGCGGAGTATGTAGTCAAAAAGGTAAAGAAAAGCGTTCACAAAAAGTCGCCTGCCGCACCGTTCATAACCTCAACGCTCCAGCAGGAGGCGTCGAAGAAGTGGGGATTTCAGTCAAGAAGAACGATGAAGACCGCGCAGGAGCTGTATGAAGGCGTGGATATCAAAGGCTTCGGCGCAATAGGTCTGATAACATATATGAGAACGGACAGCCTGCGTATCTCGGACGAGGCAAGGGACGCTGCGTATCAGTATATACGCTCGGCTTACGGAGATAATTATCTTCCCGAGGCTCCGAGAAAATTCAAAACAAAAGCAGGAGCGCAGGACGCCCACGAGGCAATTCGTCCTACACGCCCCGACATAACCCCCGATATGGTAAAGGCAAGCGGAGTTTCTGCCGACCAGTATAAGCTCTATAAGCTCATATGGGAAAGATTTATAGCCAGTCAAATGGCTAACTGCCTGCTCGATACAGTCTCGGTGGATATAAACGCCGGCGGACATATATTCAAGGCGAGCGGATATTCTGTAAAGTTTGACGGTTATACCGTGCTGTATGAGGAAGTCAAGGACGACGAGGAAGAAAAAAAGAACGAGCTTCCTCCCCTGAAGCAGGGAGATGTGCTGAAGCTGCGTTCGCTCGACGGAGTTCAGCATTTTACACAGCCGCCTGCAAGATATACCGAAGCAACGCTTGTAAAAGCGTTTGAGGAAAACGGTATCGGCAGACCGTCCACTTATGCGCCGACTATAACTACAATACTCCAAAGAAGCTATGTTGAAAGAGACGGCAAACAGATAAAGCCTACTACCTTGGGCGAGGTAACTACCGAGCTGATGAAAGAGCATTTCGATAATATAGTAGATGTGAAGTTCACAGCCGGTATGGAAAGCAAGCTCGACAGCGTCGAGGTAGGCACGGTCGATTGGGTGGATATGCTGAAGAGGTTCTATCAGGATTTCAGCAAGGAGCTTTCAACAGCAGAAACGGTCATGGAGGGCAAAAGAGTAAAAATACCCGACGAGGCAACGGACGACGTGTGTGAGATATGCGGAAAACCTATGGTAATAAAGATAGGCAGGTTCGGAAAATTTCTTGCATGCTCGGGTTTCCCCGAATGTACGAATACACGCAGGCTCGTTACCGAGGCTGACGGCAAGTGTCCTTACTGCGGCGGCAAGCTGCTGCTCAAAAAGACCAAAAAGGGTAAGAAGTATTACGGGTGCATTAAAAATCCCGAATGTAGTTTTATGACGTGGGATCTTCCCACAAAACAGACCTGCCCCAAATGCGGAAGCACCCTGTTCAGAAAGGGCGGCAAAAACGGTAAGCTGATATGCTATAAAGAGGGCTGCGGATTTGAAAAGCAGCAGGGAGACGGCGATGAGGGCTAACGTCATCGGAGCGGGTCTTGCAGGCTGCGAGGCGGCTTGGCAGCTCGCAAATGCGGGTATAAACGTGCGGCTTTTTGAGATGAAGCCGATAAAGTATTCGCCTGCGCATAAATATCAGGGCTTCGCGGAGCTTGTTTGTTCAAACTCGCTCAAAGCCGAAAGGCTCGGCTCGGCGGCGGGTATGCTGAAGCAGGAAATGCGTATGTTCGGCTCACTCATCATGCAGTGCGCTGATATGTCCAGAGTTTCGGCAGGCGGAGCATTGGCGGTGGACAGAGTAAAGTTCTCCGATACCGTTACAGAGAAAATAAAGTCGCATGAGCTGATAGAATGTGTTAACCGTGAGGTGTGCGAAATACCTGACGGCGAGTATACCGTTATTGCAACAGGGCCGCTCACTAGTGAGCCTCTTGCGGAAAGTATACAAAAAATGTGCGGAGAGTATTTGTATTTTCACGACGCCGCTGCCCCGATAGTTACCTTTGACAGTATAGATATGAGCAAGGCTTTTCTGGCTTCGAGATACGGCAGAGGAGAAGCCGATTATATCAACTGCCCTATGGATAAGGACGAATATACGGCGTTTTATAACGCGCTGACAAATGCGGAGAGCGCCGAACTGCACGACTTTGACAAAGAGCATTTCGCGCGCGACGGCTTCAAGGTTTACGAGGGCTGTATGCCGATAGAGGTGCTCGCCAAGCGCGGAGAGGATACCATGCGCTTCGGGCCGCTCAAGCCCGTGGGTCTTACAGACCCAAAAACAGGCAGACGTCCGTATGCGGCAGTACAGCTTCGCGCCGAGAACGCCGAGAAAAGTATGTACAATATCGTCGGCTTTCAGACGAACCTTAAATTTCCCGAGCAGAAAAGAGTTTTTTCTATGATACCCGGTCTTGAGAACGCCGAGTTCGTCCGCTTCGGGGTCATGCACAGGAATACGTTCATAAATTCTCCGAAGCTGCTCGACGAGCATTTCTGTATGAGAAGCAATGATAAAATATACTTCGCAGGGCAGATAACGGGAGTTGAAGGGTATACGGAATCGGCGGCAAGCGGTATATTTGCAGGACTGTCGCTGGCGGAAAAGCTGCGCGGCAGAGAAGTGTTCTCGCTGCCCGATACAACAATGCTAGGTTCTTTGTGCAGATACATAAGCAGCGAAAGCAATGCGGATTTTCAGCCTATGGGCAGCAGCATGGGGATACTTCCGCCCCTTGCACAAAGGATAAGAAATAAACAGGAAAGATACGAAGCTATGGCGCAAAGAGGTCTTGACGATCTTAAACGCACTATCGACAGCTACAGCGCTGTCAGATAAGGAGATGTTGTTATGAATATCGTGTTGGACGCTTTCGGGGGAGATAACGCCCCTTTGGAGATAATAAAGGGCGCGATAGACGCTCACAAGGGATTGTCCGTCGATATAACTCTGGTAGGCATGGAGGATAAGATAAAAAAATGCGCAGAGGATAACTCGCTGGATATAAGCGGCTTGAAAATACGTCATGCCCCGGACGTTATAGAGATATGCGACGACGCTATGACGATACGTTCGTCGAAAAGCGAGTCGTCTATGGCTGTCGGTCTGAAAATGGTAGCGACAGGCGAGGGTGACGCTTTTGTTTCGGCGGGTTCGACTGCGGCTCTGGTAGTCGGAGCAACGCTGATAGTCAAGCGTATAAAGGGAATAAAAAGAGCTGCGCTGGCGACCGTGCTGCCTACCGAAGCGGAACCGTTCATGCTGCTTGACAGCGGCGCTAATGCCGATTGCAAGCCCGAAATGCTCCTCCAGTTCGGCATAATGGGAAGCGCGTATATGAATAAGGTCATGAAGTTCAATGAACCGACCGTCGGTCTTGCCAACATAGGCTCGGAGGAATCAAAGGGCAGAGAACTGGAGCTTGCAAGCTATAAGCTTTTGCAGGAAGCTCCGATAAATTTCATCGGCAACGTTGAAGCAAGGGAGCTGCCTCGCGGCAATTGCAGAGTCGTGGTGGCGGACGGATTTACGGGAAATATGCTGCTGAAGCTTTATGAGGGCATGGGCAAGTTCATAGGCAGCGAGATGAAAAAGCTTCTCACAAGCAGCCTTTTGTCAAAAATAGGCGCTTTGTTCCTGATGAAAAATGTAAAAGCGTTCAGAAAGCGCATGGACTATAAAGAGTACGGCGGTGCGCCGCTGCTCGGAGCGGGAAAACCCGTTATCAAAGCGCACGGAAGCTCCGACGCAAAGGCTATATATAACGCTGTGCGTCAGGCAAAAGAGTTCACGGAGGGCAATGTTATCAGCGAGGTAACCAAGGCTCTGGAGATAATAAAAGAAAAACAGTCGGCTGCGGCTGCAGCAGCGGAATAAAAAAGGAAGTCGGAGTGAAATGAACGAACAGAACAATCTTGAGCAGTTTGAGGAAAAGATAGGTTATAAATTCAAGAATAAGGAACTGCTGTACGAGGCGCTGTCACACAGCTCGTTTGCCAATGAGAAGAAGGACAAAAAAAGCAATGAGCGTCTGGAATTTCTGGGTGACTCCGTGCTTTCCATAGTTGTGTCGAATTACATTTTTCACCACGAGCAGAAAATGCCCGAGGGTGATCTGTCAAAGCTGAGAGCGTCGCTGGTGTGCGAAAAAGCGCTGTTCGAGTTTGCCAAGGAGATAGACCTCAGCGAGCATATCATGCTCGGCAAGGGCGAGGAACACTCGGGCGGCAGGAACCGTCCGTCGATAGTGTCCGACGCGTTTGAAGCGGTAATAGCCGCTATATATCTGGACGGCGGAATGGAAGCCGCGTCAAGGCATATACTCAGATTTATGCCGAAAGATCTGCATAATATGGAGAAAGTGTCTTTCTACGATTACAAAACGACATTGCAGGAGATAGTGCAGAAAAATTCAGAGGAACGGGTCGAGTATGTGCTGGCGGACGAAACAGGCCCCGCACACGATAAGCAGTTCACCGTCAACGTTATGCTGAATTCAAACGTTATAGGTACGGGCAAGGGTCCGTCCAAGAAGAGCGCGGAACAGCAGGCTGCCAAGGAAGCGCTTGTGCTTATGGGATATAAGTATGACTAAGCACAGCAATGTTTCGATATTCGTTCCGCATATAGGCTGCCCGAATAAGTGCGCTTTCTGCGATCAGCATGTGATCAGCGGTGCTCAGAAAGCTCCCTCGGCAGATGACGTCAGACGTATATGCGAACAGGCGACAAATGAGATATCGGATCGCAAAAACGCTGAGATAGCATTCTTTGGCGGAAGCTTTACCGCAATACCGAGAAGCTATATGACAGAGCTTCTGGAAGCGACAAAGGGTTTTGTCGGGGAAAGCGGATTCAAGGGGATAAGGATATCGACGCGCCCCGACTGCATTGACGGGGAGATATTGGAGATACTTAAAAAATATGGGGTAACTGCGATAGAACTCGGAGCGCAGTCCATGTCCGACGAGGTGTTGACTGCGAATGACAGAGGTCATAACGCGCAGTCAGTTGCGGACGCCTCACGCCTGATAAAAGAGTTCGGCTTTGAGCTTGGTCTGCAAATGATGATGGGACTTTATAAAAGCAGCGAGCAAAAAGAACGTGAAACGCTTCGCAGGATAATAGCGCTCCGACCTGATACGGTGAGGATATATCCCGTCGTCGTGCTGGAGGGCACGAAGCTGGCAGAGCTGTATAAGTCGGGCGAATATGAGCTTATGCCGTTTGAAAAGATAGTGTCGCTGTGCGCGGAGTTTCTCGATGAGTTTGAAGAACAGGGCATAAGAGTAATAAAATGCGGTCTTCATGCTTCTGACGGCGTTGACGGAGAGAGAATAGCAGGATATTATCACCCTGCTTTTCGCGAGCTGTGCGAGAGCGAAAGATACAGAAAACTTATAGAGGATATCTTTGCGGAGGAGCATATCGTGAGCGGCAATGTTACGTTGTCGGTCGCAGCTCCATGTATCAGCAGAGCGGCAGGCCATAAAAAGTGCAATACGGAATATTTCAGAAATAAGGGAATTAATATAACATTCGTCGGCGATGACGGTCAGACGGAGAAAATAAAGGTAAAAGAACGGCGGTGAGCAAATGCACCTGATATCATTGGAGCTTCAGGGCTTTAAGTCTTTTCCCGATAAGGTGAAGCTGGAGTTCGGAAAAGGAATAACGGGCGTTGTAGGTCCTAACGGGAGCGGAAAAAGTAATATAGGCGACGCTATGCGCTGGGTCATGGGAGAGCAGTCCACCAAAACGCTTCGCGGCGGAAAAATGGAGGACGTTATCTTTACGGGCACCGAAAAACGCAAGGCTGTCGGCTTTGCGGTAGCTACGCTCAATATAGATAATACTGACCGCAGTCTGAACGTTGACCACGACATCGTTGCAGTTACAAGAAAGCTGTACCGCAGCGGAGAAAGCGAATATATCATAAACGGAGAGCAGGTCAGGCTGAAAGACGTTGTAGAGCTGTTTATGGATACGGGTCTGGGCAAGGACGGATACTCGATAATAGGTCAGGGCAGGATAGCCGAGATAGTTTCCGGCAAGCCCGCCGAAAGACGTGAGATATTCGAGGAAGCCGCGGGAGTATCAAAATTCAGATACAGAAAGCTGCAAGCCGAAAGAAAGCTTGTAGCGGCGGAGGATAATATACTCAGGCTCACCGACATAATAGGCGAACTGGAGAGCAGGATAGAACCGCTCAGAGCGCAGTCGGAAAAGGCGAAAAAATTCAAGCTGCTAGACGACGAAAAACAGCAGCTGGAAATATCCGTGTGGGTACATCGCCTCAATGAGATGAAAGACGCTGTGACCCGGTTGGAGCAGCATTTGGCGGACGTTACCTCGCAGTATGACGACAGCAGCAGGGAAGTCGAAGAGCTTGAAACAAGTATAGAGGACAACCTCATGAATGCCGCACAGTGCGCGGGAGATATAGAAAAGCTCAGGGAAAATATCCATGAGATAGAAATGGAGCGTTCAAGGTCGCTTTCTCTGACGGCGGTGCTTGAAAATGATATATCGCACATAAGCGAAAGCATAGAGAGCATAAAAAACAGGATAGAGCAGTCGTTTATGTCCGCTGACAGACTGAGTGAGCAGAAAGAGGAAAAGCTGAAAGAAGCGCAGTCGGCGCAGAATGATATAGACGATCTGGATAAGGATATCGCAGCCTGCGAAAAGGATTTTGACGATATCTCTTTGCGTGACAGCGACGCGCAGCGTTCGGAGGCGGAGCAGACCGCCGAGATAAATACTATGTATGTGCGCTCGTCGGAGCTTTCTTTCATGCTGGAAAACTGTAAAAACTCCGCAGCGGATATATCGGAGCAGACGGAAGCGCTGCTGACAGAGAAAGAACATATTGAAAAGGAGCTTGAGCAGCAGTCACAGGAGAAAAAACAACTGGATAAAAAATTGCTCGAGTGTACAGCGCAGTATGACGAGGCTAAAAACAAGCTCGAGGGCTATACCATGCTCCTTAACGGCAAAAAGTCCGAGCTTGAAAAAACACAGTCGGAGTATAACAGGTGCGACAGCGAAGCAAGGGAAAAGTCACAGCGGCTCAAAATACTCAGCGACCTTGAAAACTCTATGGAGGGCTTTTCACGAAGCGTAAAGCAGGTAATAAAAGCCTCAAAGCAGGGCAGGATAAGCGGCATACTCGGCTCTCTTGCACAGCTCGTCACCACGGAGCCGAAATATTCCCTCGCCATTGAAACGGCTATGGGAGCGGCAATACAGAATATCGTCGTTGAGAATGAGGATACCGCCAAGCGCTGCATACGCTTTTTGAAAGAGGAAAATGCGGGAAGGGCAACTTTTCTGCCGATAACCTCTGTCAGAGGAAGAAGATATAACGGCGAGGATCTCAGCTCGTATGAGGGATATGTGGCAATGGCCTGTCAACTGGTATCTTACGATAAGCGTCTGGAGGAGATAGTCCTTTCTGTGCTGGGTACTACCGTGATAGCCGAAGATATGGATACTGCTGCCGTTATGGCTAAAAAAACAGGCTACAAAACAAGGATAGTAACGCTTGACGGTCAAGTAATAAACGCAGGCGGCTCGTTCACGGGAGGAAGCGCGTTCGCTTCGGCAGGCATACTTACCCGCCGCAATGAGATAGACAAGCTCAAAGCGCAGATATCCGAGCTGAATGAAAAAAGCTCGTCGCTTGAAGCGTCTCTTCGCAGACTGCGTCAGGAGAACGATAAGCTTGAGGCCGACTGCAAGGCGCAAAGCGCGGTGATCGGTGAAAAGAGTACCGAGATAGTAAGGATAGAAACAGAGGTAAAGCGGGTCGCAGATATAAGAACACAGTTGGATACGACCGCAGAAAGCCTCGAGGACAGACTGCTGAAGCTTTCCGAAAAGATGACTGCCAATGAAAACGAGTATGACAGCGCAAAAGCAGAGCTTTCTCAGCTTTCCGAAAAGATAAAGGAAAAGGAAGAACAGCTCGCAAAGGCGCAGCAGAGCCGCAGCGACAGCAGAGGTGAAAGGGAAGCCTTGGCTGAAAAGCTTTCACAGCTTCGTCTGCGCAGGGTATCTCTGGAAAAAGATAAGCAGATGTTTGAAGATACGGCGCGTCAGATAGAGCAGAGCATACAGGACCTCAGCAGCGACAGGAGTGGGCTGGAAGAGCAGATAAAACAGCAGTTGGCGGAGATAGATAAAAAGAAGTCGGAGATAGAGGGCATAAAGGCTTCAATGTCCGATCACGACGGCAGTATAAAGAAAATCAACGAAGAGATAGCCGCGAAGCAGTCGGAGCATTCTCGGTTCGACGCGCTGGCGGCTCAGCAGAGGTCAATGCTGAAAATAAAGAACGACTCGCGCGAGAAGCTGTCGCAGGACGTTGCGCGAGCGTCCGAAAAGCAAACGGCATTGCAGGACGAGTACGATAAGATAATCGCGTCGCTTTGGGAGCAGTATGAGCTTTCAAGAAGCGAGGCGATAGAGCGAAGCGAGCCGATAGAGGATATCTCAGCCGCAAACAAGCGCCTTTCGGAGCTGCGCGGAAAGATAAAGCACCTCGGCAGCGTAAATCTCGGCGCGATAGAGGAATACCGCGAGGTGTCGGAGAGATACGGATTTTTGTCGGAGCAGCTTAAGGACGTCACCGACTCAAAGCGCGAGCTTGAAAAGCTTATCGCCGAGCTTACGGAAAATATGAAAGCTCTGTTTACGGAAAGCTTCGAGAAGATAAACCTGAACTTCAAAAGGATATTTGCGGAGCTGTTCGGCGGAGGAAAAGCGGAGCTTACTCTGGACGACCCGAGCGATATCCTCGAAAGCGGCATAGAGATACGCGTTGCGCCGCCGGGAAAGGTAATAAAGAACCTGTCGCTGCTTTCGGGAGGAGAGCAGTCGTTCGTGGCGATAGCTATCTATTTTTCGATACTTGCCGTAAAACCGTCGCCGTTTTGCCTGCTTGATGAGATAGAAGCGGCTCTCGACGATGTAAATGTTGTCAAGTACGCGCAGTATCTCAGAAGATTTACCGATAAAACGCAGTTTATCGCTATTACTCACAGACGCGGCACTATGGAAGAGGCTGATGTGCTGTACGGCGTTACAATGCAGGAAAAAGGCGTTTCCAGACTGCTGAAGATGAACGTTGATCAGGCACAGCAGAACGCGGAGAAATGACATACATAGACTTTAAGAGGTGATATAATGGGACTGTTTGAAAAACTCAGAAACGGTCTTTCAAAGACCAAGAATTCGCTCATCGGCGGTATATCAAGGCTTCTCAATAAGTTTACGAAGATCGACGAGGAGCTTTTCGAGGAGCTGGAGGAAACTCTCATAATGTGCGATATAGGCGCGGAAACTTCCGTAAGGATCTGCGATATGCTCAGGCAAAGAGTAAAAGAAAACGGCGTAAAAGAGCCAGAGAAGATAATGGATATGCTCAAGGAGATAATCGAGGAGCTTCTCGGCGAGCCGCAGCCTCTCGTTATGGATACCGTGCCGTCTGTGATACTTGTTATAGGCGTGAACGGCGTCGGCAAGACGACCGCCATAGGCAAGCTGGCGTATCAGCTCAAAAACGAGGGCAAAAAGGTCATCGTTGCGGCTGCTGATACTTTCAGAGCGGCTGCCATTGACCAGCTTGAGGTGTGGACGCAGAGAGCTGGCGTTGACATAATAAAGCACAACGAGGGCGGCGACCCTGCCGCGGTGGTTTTTGACGCCCTTACAGCCGCAAAAGCAAGAAAAGCAGACGTTGTTATATGCGATACCGCAGGCAGACTGCACAACAAGAAAAATCTTATGGACGAGCTTAAAAAGATATCGCGTATCGTGCATAAGCAGGCGGAGGACTGCTCTCTTGAGGTACTGCTTGCGCTGGACGCAAATACCGGTCAGAACGCAGTAAATCAGGCGCGGCAGTTCAACGAGGCAGCCGACATCACGGGTATAATCCTTACAAAGCTTGACGGCACGGCAAAGGGCGGTATAATCATCTCCATAACCGATGAGCTGAAAGTACCCGTAAAGCTCGTGACCGTCGGCGAAAAGATAGACGATATACAGCCGTTCGATACGCACGATTTTGTAGAGGCTCTGTTTGATTGAGAGGTATTTATGAAACTTGTTATAGCAAGCAACAATAAAGGCAAGATAGCCGAGTATAAGCAAATGCTGTGTCCGCTCGGATATGAGGTAATGTCGCAGAGCGAAGCAGGGATAACTCTCGAAGCCGAGGAGAACGGCAGTACGTTCGAGGAAAACGCCGCTATAAAGGCAAGAGCGCTGTTTGATGAGGCGCGCTGCAACGTCCTCGCTGACGACAGCGGCCTTGTGATAGACGCTCTCGGCGGTGAGCCCGGCGTGTATTCCGCAAGGTACTGCGGCGTGCCCGACAGCGAAGGGCGCAATGCTCTCGTGCTGGAGAAAATGAAAGATGTTCCCGAAAACAAGCGAAACGCAAGGTTTGTGGCGGTGATACATTTTATATACGAAAACGGCGAGGAGATATCCGTCAGGGGAGAATGTGAGGGAAGTATCGGCTATGCGCCGAAAGGCGATAACGGTTTCGGTTATGACCCGATTTTTATGTATGACGGAAAAAGCTTCGCCGAGCATACGCAGGAGTTCAAAAACTCGGTCAGCCACAGAGGCAAAGCGCTTGAAAAGCTTGTGAATGTGCTGAGCGAAAAAGAATAGAGGACGGTATAATGGAGTTTACAACCAAGCAAAGAGCATATCTTAAAAGTATAGCGCAAAAGCTCGACCCTGTTTTTCAGGTGGGCAAGGGCGGCGTGAGCGAAACGCAGATAAAGGCGATAGACGACTACTTAAAAGCTCATGAGATAGTCAAGATAGCGGTGCTTAATAATTCTCTTTACAGCGCAAACGAGGCAGCCGCAGAGATAGCGGACGCGATAAATGCAGACGTTGTGCAGGTGATAGGCTCAAAGGCGGTGCTTTTTAAGAGAAACGCGCAGAAGCCTGTTATCGAGCTGCCCAAGAAAGCTAAGAAACAATGAGGAATATCGGTATTTTCGGCGGCACGTTCGACCCCGTGCATAACGGGCATATATACCTTGCAAAAACGGCTGTTGAAGCTGTAAAGCTCGATAAGCTTATCGTTATGCCCGACAGGCTGCCGCCCCATAAGCAGGCAAGCGGTCTTGTAAGCGACGCCGACAGATTAGAAATGTGCAGAATAGCCTTTGAGGATATGCCGTGCGCCGAGGTGTCCGACTGGGAAATGAACCGGAGCGGCAAGAGCTATTCGGTGTATACCGTGCGGCATTTCAAAGAGCTTTACCCGAAGGACAAGCTGTGGCTGGTCATCGGCAGCGATATGCTGCTGTGCTTTGATAAATGGTACAGATACGAGGAGATACTGAGCATGGCTTCTCTTGTGTGCGTGTCGCGTAAAAACGACGATACAACGCAGAAGCTTCGCGATTTTGCTAAGTATCTTACCGATAAAAATGGCGGAGAGATAGCAGTAACAGATACGCTGCCGTTTGAGATATCCTCGACAGAGATAAGGGAGAGTATCAAAAAAATGCGTGATACCTCTTGCTATTTTCCGAAAAAAATAGTACAATACATTTATGAGCATGATTTGTATAAGTAGGGTGATAGTTTGTTATCCGAGAGACGTGTTAAAGAACTGAGCGCGTTTTTAAAACCGCGCATGAGCAAGAAAAGATATATACATTCGGTGAACGTGGCTTACGAAGCGGTAAAGCTTGCCCGTAAGTACGGAGCAGATGAGGATAAAGCGTTCATCGCAGGATATCTTCACGACTGCGCCAAGGAGCTCGATACGCAGGAGCAGAGAAGACTTGCCGAGCAAAGCGAGTTTCAGACGGAGGCTGTGGAGCTGGATACCCCGCCGCTGCTCCATTCGATAGCGGGAGCGGTAGTCGTCAGGAACGAATTGGGTATCGACGACCGCGATATACTGGAGGCTATACGCTACCATACCACGGGAGCACCCGATCTGCCTCCGCTTGCACAGATAATCTATCTTGCCGACCTCATATCGGCGGACAGGGATTACAAGGACGTCAAAAAAATGCGTAAGGCGGCTTATGAAAGCCTTGATGAGGCAATGCTGGAAGCGTTGAGCTTCGCGATAAGCGATGATGTAAAAAAGGGAAGCTATATAACGCGCACCACTTGGGCGGCGTATAACGAATATATAGTAAAGAATAAAAACAGTAAAAAGAAATGAGGGATAATGCAATGTCGGGAATGACGGCTGACGAAGTTATCGAGATATCGGTAAAAGCGCTTGATTCAAAGCGTGCGGAGAATATAAGAGTGATAGGCATACGCGACCTTACCGTGATAGCGGATTACTTTGTTATCGCGAACGGAACGTCTACAACACAGACAAAGGCTCTCGCCGATGAGGTAGAGTATCAGCTCAAGGAAAAGGGCAGAACTCCTCAGCGTATCGAGGGATATCAGGGCGCAAATTGGATAGTGCTTGATTACGGTGATGTAGTCGTACACGTTTTCTATAAGGAAACAAGACAGTTTTACGATCTTGAAAGACTGTGGAGCGACGGAGAGAATATAGATATATCTCATCTGCTCAAAAAAGAGCCTGCAAACGACTGATATAAATGACGCAAATATAATTTCAAAGGACTGATATATATGGAAAGATACGATCACGCAAAAGTGGAGAGCAAATGGCAGAAGATATGGGAGGAAAACGACTGCTTCAAAGCGACCGAGGATACCTCCAAGCCTAAGTTTTACGGACTGGTGGAGTTTCCGTATCCGTCGGGAGCGGGAATGCACGTCGGACATATCAAGGCTTATTCGGGGCTTGAAGTGGTGTGCCGCAAGAGGAGACTTCAAGGCTATAACGTTCTTTTCCCCATAGGCTTTGACGCATACGGTCTGCCAACCGAGAATACCGCTATCAAAACGGGCGTTCACCCCAGAAAAGTTACCGATACAAACATTGAAAAGTTTACAAATCAGCTCAAAAAGGTAGGCTTTTCGTTTGACTGGTCAAGAGTTGTCGATACCACCGACGAGGGCTATTATAAGTGGACTCAATGGATATTCCTCAAGATGTTCGAGAACGGTCTGGTGTTCAGAGATAAAACGCTTGTAAACTATTGCCCGAGCTGTAAGGTAGTGCTTTCCAACGAGGACTCGCAGGGCGGCAAGTGCGATATATGCCATACCGATATAGTCCAGAAAACAAAAGAAGTGTGGTATCTGCGCATAACCGAGTATGCCGATAAGCTGCTGCAGGGTCTTGACGAGGTGAACTATCTGCCGAATATAAGACTTCAGCAGGAAAACTGGATAGGCAGGAGCACGGGAGCTTTCGTCAACTTCAAGATAAAGCAATGCGACGAAATGCTGCGTATATATACAACGCGTCCCGATACCCTCTACGGCGTAACGTTTATGGTAATCGCGCCCGAGCACCCGATAATAGATAAGTATAAGGACATAATAGGCAATATGGACGCTCTTCTCGATTACAGAGAACAGTGCGCCAAAAAGAGCGAGTTTGAAAGAACACAGCTCGTAAAGGACAAAACAGGCGTGAAGATAGACGGTCTTACTGCCATAAACCCGATAAACGGAAAGGAGATACCCGTCTATATCTCCGACTATGTAATGATGGGCTACGGCACGGGCGCTATAATGGCTGTACCGGCGCACGATACCCGTGACTACGACTTCGCAAAGAAGTTCGGCATTGACATAATCGAGGTAATAAAGGGCGGCGATATCTCTAAAGAAGCCTATACCGGCGACGGCGAAATGGTCAACTCGGAAATGCTCAACGGCATTACCAATAAAAAGGACGCTATCGAAAAGATACTCACCGTCCTTGAGGAAAAAGGCTGCGGCGAAAAGGGCGTTCAGTATAAGATGAAGGACTGGGCGTTCAACCGCCAGAGATATTGGGGCGAGCCTATACCAATAGTGCATTGCCCGAAGTGCGGTATGGTCGCAGTACCTTACGATGAGCTGCCGCTGAAGCTTCCCCCTGTTGAGGATTTCAGACCCGGCACGGACGGCGAAAGCCCTCTTGCCAAGATAGACAGCTTTGTAAACTGCACCTGCCCCAAGTGCGGCGGCGCGGCAAAGAGAGAAACCGACACCATGCCACAGTGGGCAGGCTCTTCGTGGTACTTTTTACGCTACTGCGACCCCAAGAACGATAAGGCGTTTGCATCGCAGGAGGCTTTGAAATACTGGATGCCCGTTGACTGGTATAACGGCGGCATGGAGCACGTTACCCGCCACCTTATATATTCAAGGTTCTGGCATAAGTTTTTGTACGATATCGGCGAAGTGCCCTGCTCCGAGCCGTATGCAAAGAGAACGGCTCAGGGACTTATCTTAGGCCCTGACGGCGTAAAGATGAGCAAGTCGCGCGGAAATGTCATAGACCCCAACGATGTCGTTGACGAGTTCGGCGCGGACGTTCTGAGAGTTTATGTGCTGTTTATGGGCGACTATGAGCAGGCAGCTCCGTGGAACGAAAGCAGTATGAGAGGCTGTAAGAGATTTCTCGACAGAGTATGGCAGCTCCAGGATAAGCTTATAGACGGCGACGAGTACCGTCCGCAGCTTGTTTCAGCTATGCACAAGACAATAAAAAAGGTCAGCGCGGATATAGAGAGCATGGCGTTCAATACCGCAATAGCAGCGCTTATGACGCTCATCAATACCATATATGAGCTCGGCAGCATAAACAAGGCGGAGTATAAAACGTTCATCACGCTGCTCAATCCGTTTGCACCGCATATCACGGAGGAGATATATGAGAAATGCGGCTTCGGAGGAATGCTGCACGAGCAGAAGTGGTGTGAGTATGACGGAGCATTGTGCGTTGACGATACCGTTGAGATAGCCGTTCAGGTGAACGGAAAGCTCAGGACAAGACTGACAATAGCGGCTGACGCTTCTCAGGACGAGGTGGCTGAGCTTGCAAAGAAGGACGAAAAGGTCGCTCAGGCGGTAGAGGGAAAGAATATCGTCAAGGAGATATACGTCAAGGGCAAGCTTATGAATATTGTCGTAAAATAAGCGCTTTACCGCTGTAAAACTGCGTCAAGTAAATTTGCGAAAATATTTTCGGAAAATCTATTGACAATTTGTCTAAGTTGTAGTATAATGATTTTTAAGCTTGAATTTGTGAAAACCGAGGCGGGCAAAAACAGCAGAGGCAGAGGGTGCATTTTCCTCTGAATAATGTAGAGACCTTCACTATCACCGCTTGCCTGCCGCTAAGTTCGGGCGTACCTCTGTGTCATGGTAGAAAAGGGAGGGAATAAGACAATGGCAGAGATCAAAGTAGGTAAGAACGAGAGCCTTGATACAGCGCTCAAGCGTTTTAAGAGATCCTGCGCAAGGGACGGCGTTATCGCCGAGGTCCGTAAAAGAGAGCATTACGAAAAGCCCTCTGTAAAGCGCAAGAAGAAGTCAGAAGCCGCTCGTAAGCGCAAGTATTGATAACAGCATATAGAAGCGGACAGTTTTTGTCCGCTTTTTGTTTTTAGAAGTGTTTTAGGGAGTGATGAAAATGCAGGCAAAATTCGGACCTGCGGGAAACAGCGAAGCGTTTTCGGCAAAGTATAAGTCAACGCTTTTTGCGCCGCAGTATCTCAGCGAAATGGGTCTTGACTGCTACGAGTACGAGTGCGGCAGGGGCGTAAAGGTAAGCGATGATATTGCAAAGGGAATGATGGAAAATTCGCAAAAGTACGGTATAGCGCTGTCGCTGCATTCGCCGTATTTTATATCGCTTTCGAGCGTCGAAGCCGAAAAGCGCGATAACAGTATAAATTACATATTGCAGTCGTGCGACGCGGCTAAGAGAATGGGCGCTGACAGGGTGGTCATACATTCGGGCTCGTGTGGCAAAATGAGCAGGGAGGAGGCTCTGGAGCTGGCAAAGGATACCCTGTTGAGAGCGCGCAAAGAGGCGGTCGCACAGGGCTTTGAGGATATACATTTCTGCCCCGAAACTATGGGCAAGGTAAACCAGCTCGGCAATTTGTATGAAGTTTTAGAACTTTGTAAGCTTGACGATACTTTTCTGCCGTGTGTGGATTTCGGACATCTCAACGCGCGCGACCTCGGCGGAATAAAGACCAAAGAGGACTATGCAAAAATTCTGGACGATATAGAAAACGCCCTCGGCAAGGACAGGGTGAAAATTTTCCACAGCCATTTTTCCAAGATAATGTATACCGTCCCGGGCGGAGAGAAAAAGCACCTTACCTTTGAGCAAAACGAGGGATACGGCCCCGACTTTGAGCCGCTTATGGAGCTTATTGCCGAGAGAGAGCTGTCGCCGCAGTTTATATGCGAGAGCGCAGGCACGCAGGATATCGACGCGCTTGCTATGAAAAAATATTATCTTTCGGTAAAATAACAAAGAGGTGTTACATATGAAAAAAATACTTGTTATCCACGGACCTAACCTTAATCTTCTGGGCGAGCGAGAACCCGGCGTTTACGGCTCTGACAGCTTTGACAGCATAAATGCCGAGATAGCCGCCTACTGCAAAGAACAGGGCTTTGACTGCGAGATATTCCAGTCCAACCACGAGGGTGCGATAATCGATAAGCTCCACGAGTCGCGAAAGCCCGAAACGGGCATTGTCGGTATAGTCCTCAACGCAGGCGCATATACTCATTACAGCTATGCTATCCGCGACGCTATCGCAGCAATAAAGATACCCGTTGTGGAAGTGCATATGAGCGATATCCATAAGCGCGAGGAGTTTCGTCACCTTTCTGTCATACAGCCCGTGTGCGTAAAGCAGATATGCGGCTATGGCAAAAACAGCTATCTTATGGGCGTCGACGCCATAAAGGAGATATGCCAAAAATGAATAATATCGAAAAATTGCAAAAGGAGCTTCCCTCTATCGCCGACTGCGCGCTCATAACGAGCGATATAAACAGGCGGTATTTTACGGGTATGAAGTCGTCGGCAGGCACGCTTTTGGTGTTTGAAAATGCCGCGTACCTGATAATAGATTTTCGCTACATCGAAAAGGCAAGCGCAACAGTCAAAAGCTGTGAGGTAATTTTGCAGGATGATCTGTACGAGCAGATAAACCGTCTTATGAAAAAGCATAACGCTGAGTTGTGCGCGATAGAAGCGGATAACGTATCCGTATCTCAGTTGTCACAGCTCAGAAAGCAGCTCGGCTGTACCGTTTCCGCCGCAGGAAAGCTCAGCGCGGCCATAACCAAACTCAGAATAGTAAAGACCAAGGAAGAAATAAGAAGCATAGAGCAGGCGCAGAGTATAGCCGAAATGGGCTTTGAGCATATCCTGAACTTTATAAAGGTCGGCAGAACGGAAAAGGAGATACAACTGGAGCTTGACTACTTTATGCTCAAAAACGGCGCGGAAGCCCTTTCTTTCGATACCATAGCTCTTACAGGGAGCAGCACCTCAATGCCGCACGGCGTGCCGAGCGAGCGCAAGGTAAAAAGCGGCGACTTTGTATTGCTCGATTACGGAGCCGTTGTTGACGGCTGTCACAGCGATATGACAAGAACGGTGGCGGTAGGTCAGCCGAGCGACAAGATGAAAGAAGTATACGATCTTGTTCTGTCCGCTCAGAAAAACGCGATAGATAAGGTCAGAGCGGGAATGACCGGCAGCGCATATGATTCGCTGGCGAGAACGCTCATAAAGCTGAAAGGCTTCGGAGAGTATTTTCAACATTCGCTCGGTCACGGAGTCGGTCTGGAGATACACGAAGCTCCCACCGGCTCGCCTTCAAATAAGGGTATACTGCCCGCAGGCTCTGTTATAACCTGTGAACCGGGCGTTTATATCGCGGGAGAGTTCGGCGTAAGGATAGAGGATATGCTGTATCTCACCGATGACGGCGCGATAAACCTTACAAAAGCCCCGAAAGAACTTATCGTTTTGTGACCTGCGGATAAAAATACAGCCGCAGAGCAGAAAATCTTAAAAACCCCTTGCAAAATAAATGAAAATATTGTATAATATATAGAAGTGTAATGAGCGTGCGCGTAAAATGAGTATGCTCAATAAGATTTGGAGGTATAATTTATGATAACAGCGGGCGAATTCAGAAACGGCGTTACCTTTGAGGAAGACGGCAACGTTATGCAAATAATCGAGTTTCAGCACGTTAAGCCGGGCAAAGGAGCAGCCTTTGTAAGGACCAAGGTGAGAAACGTTATCACAGGTTCTGTTGTTGAAAAAACATATAACCCGACTGCCAAGTTCCCGACTGCATATGTCGAGAGAAAGGATATGGAGTACAGCTATAACGACGGCGACCTTTATTACTTTATGGACCCTGAGACCTATGAGCAGGTGCCCGTAAACAAAACGGAGCTGACCGACTCTTTCAAGTTCGTCAAGGAAAATATGATGTGCAAGGTGCTTTCGTATAAGGGTCAGGTATTCGGCGTAGAGCCGCCTAACTTCGTTGAGCTGGTAGTAACAAAGACAGACCCCGGCTTTGCGGGAAATACCGCTACCAACGCTACAAAACCCGCTACGCTTGAAACGGGAGCGGAGATAAGAGTTCCGCTGTTCATCAGCGAGGGAGAGCTTATCAGGATAGATACCAGGACTTGCGAGTATATGGAGCGTGTAAACTGACGTATACTATGCTTGTACCCGATAAGGAGGTAATGTTATGGAGCTTATGGAAAAAGTAGCTTACCTTAAAGGTCTTGTAGACGGTCTGGATATTGATATGACGACCAAGGAGGGCAAGGTGCTTGCCGCCGTTATGGACGTTTTAAACGAGATGTCTGACGTTATGTACGAGATATCCGATGAGGTCAGCGAAACGGTAGATCTCGTTGAGGCTATCGACGAGGATCTCGGCGCGCTCGAGGACGACTACTATGAGGAAGAGTGCGAGTGTGACGAGTGCGACGACGAAGCGTTCGACGATTATGAAGAGGACGAACCGATGTATGAATGTACCTGCCCGTCATGCGGCGATACTATATGCCTTGGCGAGAGCCTCGTTGAAGAAGGCTGTGTAGACTGTCTCAACTGCGGACAGAAGCTGGAGTTCGATTATGATGAGAGCGAGCAGGAGGATACCGAGGAGTGATCGTCTCGGTGTGACCTGTCCGTACAGCAAAAAACAGAATAGTTTTATTGTATCTGATATCATATAAGGATACAAGTGTTTCAGGGGTGGTGAAATTCCACATCGGAGGTAAAGTCCTCAACCGCATAAAAGTGCGCTGATTCGGTGAAAGTCCGAAACCGACGGTAAAAGTCCGGATGAAAGAAACGTAAGACAAAGCATTTGCGCCCCGAAGTACACATTACTTCGGGGCATTTGTATTTGCCGTGCGTACAGCAGTTGAAATAAGATCAAATTTCAACTGCAATAATTTCCAAAGGAGAATAAACGTATGAGTAATACAAACAGTAAATTAAGTACAAGAAAACTGGTCATAATGGCGCTTATGAGCGCGATAGCAATAGTCATATATTATTTTGACTTTCCCGTGCCGCTTATGCCGAGCTTTATAAAGCTGGACCTTTCAAACGTCGTAACATTGCTTGCAGGCTTTGCGCTGGGCCCCGTGGAGGGCGTTGTAGTATGCCTGATAAAAAACGCTGTCCACCTGCTCATAAAGGGCATGGGTACAACAATGGGTATAGGCGATATCTTCGATTTTGTAACGTCGGCGGTGTTTGCTTTTACAGCAGGTATGATATATGTAAAGAAGCGTACAAAGAAAGGCGCGATAATTGGCTGTATAGCGGGCGCGCTTGCAATGACCGTGATAAGTCTGCCGCTGAATTATTTTATAGTATACCCGATATACTTCAAGGCGTTCGGCGGCGAAGAAGCGATACTCGGTATGTACCGCGAGCTGCGAGCCTCAACGGGCAGTATATTCGAGGCGCTGTGTATCTTCAATCTGCCGTTCACGCTTGTAAAAGCCGCGCTGTGCGCATTGGTGACCGTGCTTATATATAAACCGCTGTCGCCTATCATAAAAGCTTCGCCGCGTGAGTGAATTCGGCTTGCCGCCGCGATATCACATAAGCTTCATTATCATACATAAAAATAAGACCTGCAATTATTTTTGTAGGTCTGTTTTTTGCTTTTTTATACAAGTGTTCATAAATCAGAATTTATCCGAGCGCGGACGGCACGAACAGTTCACCGTCACACAGTACGCAAAAGGTTGAAATCTTGTCAAGAATATAAAAGTTTTCGATCGACCTCTTTTTTACAGTTGCTTCGCAACTGCCAAGGGTCGCGGGGTGTAGCGTCTGCGAACAGCCGCCGGGCGGAGCCCCACAAAGACACAGCGTGCGCTCCGAAAATAGGTGTAGCGTCTGCAAGCAGCCGTAGCGTTCCCAACGGGAACGCTAATCCCTTGCAAGAGAGGGATTTTCCTGTGAGAAGATATCGCTCTCTTTCTGCGTTCCATTCTGGAACGCCCAAAAAGTGAAAAGTTTCTATAAACAGATCTAAAAAGGAAATCCCACCCACTATCCTCCCAAACAGAATGCTGGAAGAATATTCTGCCGGCGTTCTCTCTGCTAACTGGTAGATTGTGGGTTGGTATCAGAAGCAAAATAACGATAGGCAAGAAGCGTGGTTTTTCACTTACCACGGCGTTCCAGAATGGAACGCGGAAAGAGAGCGTTGCGCTACAACAAGGGGAGGCTCTCTCTTGCAGAGCCTCCCCTCTTAAAAAAACAGTCCACAGGACTGTTTTTTAATTCACCCCTCTCAGAGCGCCTGCCGTAAGGAGCTTTCGCCGTCTGCGGACGGCGACGGGGGTTTCACCCCTCGACCCTGACAAGCCTTTTGAAAAAGGCTTGACCGAAAACTTTCAGTTTCTTGACAAGAACTAAAAGTTTGCGTAAAATGGAGCGCCGTCCGCGCTCGGATAAATCCCGATTTATCTTATTTTATCACTTCAAAAACTCGGGGTCTGAGAGCAATATCAGCTTTATATCGTCAAAGTTCTCGCAGCAATGCACGCTGAAATAACGCTTCATAAGCGCCGACTGGTTTTCAATCTCATCGTCCAGCAGACTGTACTTGTTCTTTATGAAAAAGAAGTGACGACAGCCGCTGTCATAGATAAGCGGCGCAAACCTGTCGTGGAACCATGTATCGTCATCGCTGCTGCACCTGAAGCCGTCGCGCATATCAACGATGTAGTGACAGCCCTTGTGCTTGTCTATTATGTCCAGAGCGTGAAGCTGCGCGCGGCGATAGTCGTCACCCTCGCAGTAGCGTTTCCACTTTACGAATACACAATTCAGCTCGCTGATATACAGCACATCATAGCTTTCGTTGAGAAGCATTTTATTGCTCCTTTACTGCCGCAAGCAAAGCGTCTGCACGATCGGTCTTTTCCCATGAAACGCCCAGCTCCTCTCTGCCCATGTGACCGTATGAAGCCAGCTTGCGGTACTGCGGTTTTCTGAGATCCAGATCGTGTATGATAGCCGCAGGACGCAGATCAAATACCTTTTCTACTGCCTCAGCCAGTTTTTCATCGGATACCTTGCCCGTGCCGAATGTGTCCACCATTATCGAAACGGGGTGCGCAACACCTATCGCGTAGGCGAGCTGTACCTCACACTTGGAAGCAAGCTTTGCCGCAACGATATTCTTGGCTATGTACCTTGCCGCATAAGCAGCGCTGCGGTCTACCTTTGTCGGATCTTTGCCCGAAAAAGCTCCGCCGCCGTGGCGCGAATAACCGCCGTAGGTGTCAACGATGATCTTTCTGCCCGTAAGACCGCTGTCTCCCTGAGGGCCGCCTACAACGAACCTGCCCGTCGGGTTTACAAAATACTTCGTATCATCGTCCAGAAGAGCCGCCGGTATCACAGCCTTTATTACCTTTTCGATAATGTCGCTTCGTATCTGCTCGGGCGCGGCGTCGGGGTCGTGCTGGGAGGATACAACTATCGTATCTATCCTTGACGGCTTGCCGTCGTCGTATTCAACAGTCACCTGAGTTTTTCCGTCTGGACGGAGATACGGGATAACGCCGTCCTTGCGTACCTCCGTGAGCTTCTTGGCAAGCTTGTGCGCCAAAGATATCGGAAGCGGCATAAGCTCGGGCGTTTCGTCGCACGCGTAACCGAACATCATTCCCTGATCTCCCGCTCCCGTGTCGAATTTGTTTTCGCTTCTGCCCTCGAGAGAATTATCAACACCCATAGCGATATCGGGCGACTGTTTGTCCAGCGTTGTGATAACGGAGCAGGTGTGGCAGTCGAAACCGTATTTTGCCCTGTCGTAGCCTATCTCCTCTACCGTTTTTCGCGCTGTGGCAGCTATATCGACGTTCGCCTTTGAAGATATCTCGCCCATTATGAGTATCATTCCCGTTGTCACGCACACCTCGCAGGCTACTCTTGAAAGCGGATCCTGCGCGAGCATTTCATCGAGTATCGCGTCGGATATCTGATCGCATATCTTGTCGGGGTGTCCCTCAGTTACGGACTCTGACGTAAAAATGTATTTAGCCATAATTCTCGCTCCTCTGAAATTTAAAAATAATAAAACGCTTCACGGTATCTATCCGCGAAACGTTCGTAATATCTGTACGGTATACTCCGTCAAATACCTCTCATCTCTCGGTAAAAACCGCAGGAATTAGCACCTTGGCACATAAAATGTCAGGTTGCCGGGCTTCACAGGACCTGTTCCTCCGCCGCTCTTGATAAGATATTCAGCATTTCGATTATATTATACTACACCTTGCGCGCTTTGTCAACAGTAACATAAAAATTCCGTATCCGTTTGCGGCACGTTTTTTCTTGCCTTATTTTTCCTGTCCTTGCTTGACTTTTGTATGGCGGTGTGATATAATATAATCTGTATTGTTATGTGAATTTGGATATTTAGTTTTTAACGGTATCAACAAGGATAAAAACATGGAGGATAATAAATGAAGCTTTTTGATAAAATATTCGGAAACTACAGTAAAAAAGAGCTTGCGAGGATAGAACCTATCAAGAATAAGGTGCTGGAGCTCGAGGAGAAGTATGCCGCAATGAGCGACTCGGAACTCAGAGCGCAGACGCAGAAGTTCAAAGAAAGGCTCGAAAGTCTTGAAACGCTCGACGATATAGCGCCCGACGCGCTCGCGGTCTGCCGTGAGGCTGCATGGAGAGTCCTCGGCAAGAAGCCGTTCCCCGTTCAGATAATAGGCGCCATCGTTCTTCATCAGGGAAGAATAGCCGAAATGAAAACAGGTGAAGGTAAAACTCTCGTTGCCTGCCTTGCCGCGTATCTTAACTCACTTGCGGGCAAAGGCGTGCACGTTGTAACGGTTAACGACTATCTGGCAAAATTCCAGTCGGAGGAAATGGGCAGAGTATTCCGCTTTTTGGGACAGTCTATCGGCTGTGTGCTCAACGGCATGAACAATGATGAAAGACGTGCCGCGTACAACTGCGATATCACATACGGAACGAACAGCGAGTTCGGCTTCGACTATCTGCGTGACAATATGGTCATCTATAAGAAAGACCGCGTGCAGAGAGGTCACAGCTTCGCCATAGTTGACGAGGTCGACTCTATACTCATAGACGAGGCAAGGACGCCGCTCATCATTTCGGGACAGGGCGATAAGTCAACAGACCTGTATGTAAGAGCTGATAAATTCGCAAAGTCACTGAAGAAGATAACAGTCGTTGAGATGGACGAAAAAGCCGATAACGACCAGTTGGACGGCGATTATATCGTTGATGAAAAGGCGAGAACGGCAACGCTGACCAAATCAGGCGTTGAAAAGGCTGAAAAAGCATTCGGCGTTGAAAACCTCATGGACGCCGATAACCTTACCCTGCTTCATCACATAAATCAGGCTATCAAGGCTAACGGTACAATGAAAAACGAGGTACATTACGTCGTTAAGGACGGCGAAGTGCTGATAGTCGATGAGTTTACGGGACGTATCATGCAGGGCAGACGTTTCAATGACGGTCTGCACCAGGCGATAGAGGCTAAAGAGGGCGTAAAGGTAATGCGCGAGTCTAAAACTATTGCCACAATAACATATCAGAATTATTTCCGTCTGTATAATAAGCTTTCGGGCATGACTGGTACGGCTATAACGGAAGAGGACGAGTTCAGAGAGATATATAAGCTGGACGTTATTGAGATACCTACCAACCGCCCCGTTATCAGAAAGGATTACCCCGACGTTATTTTTAAGACTGAAAAGGCTAAGTATAATGCCGTTATCGACCAGATAATAGAGTGCAATAAGATAGGTCAGCCCGTGCTTGTAGGTACGGTATCTATAGAGAAATCCGAGTACCTTTCAAGGCTTCTGAAGAATAAGGGCATAAAGCATAACGTGCTCAATGCCAAGTACCACGATAAGGAGGCAGAGATAGTAGCGCAGGCAGGCAAGTACGGTGCTGTTACGATAGCCACCAATATGGCAGGCCGTGGTACTGATATACTGCTCGGCGGAAACGCTGAATATCTTGCAAGACATGAAATGCGCAGACGCGATATCCCCGAGGAGATCATAGTTGAAGCTACCGGATTTGCGGAGACCGACGATGAGGAGATACTCAAAGCGCGCGCGCTTTATAAAGAGCTTTATGATAAGTTCAGCGCGGAGGTCAAGGAAAAGTCCGAAGCCGTTAAGGAAGCGGGAGGACTGTTCATAATAGGTACCGAGCGCCACGAGGCAAGACGTATAGATAATCAGCTAAGAGGACGTTCGGGACGTCAGGGCGACCCGGGAGCAAGCAGGTTCTATCTTTCGCTCGAGGACGACCTTATGCGTATTTTCGGCGGAGAGAAGATAACAAGAGTTATGGACACACTCAAGGTGGACGAGAATATGCCTATCGAGAGCAAGCTCGTTACAAGCATACTTGCTTCTTCGCAGAAAAAGGTAGAGGGCAACAACTTCAATATAAGAAAGAACGTCCTCAATTACGACGACGTTATGAACGCGCAGCGTGAGATAATCTATAAGCAGCGTTCTCAGGTGCTCGACGGCGACGATATCCATGAGTATATCCTCAAGATGATACGGGATTTTGTCGCGAACAATGTCAATATGTACCTGTTTGACGATGAGATACACGACGACTGGAACCTTGACGGTCTGAGAGATAAGCTCATGGGTATACTCACTACCGAGGACGATTTCAGATATACGGTCGAGGAGCTTGAAGAGGTCGATAAAAAGGATATACTCAAAATGCTTACCGACAGAGCGCTGGAGAAGTATGCCAAGAGGGAAGAGGAGTTCACTCCCAACCTGCTCAGAGAGCTGGAGAGAGTTGTGCTGCTCAAGGTCGTTGATACCAAGTGGATGGCGCATATAGACGATATGGACGAGTTGAAACGCGGTATCTCGCTGCGTTCGTTCGGACAGCATAACCCTGTTGTAGAGTACCGTATCGAGGGCTTCGATATGTTCGACGCTATGGTGGAGAGCATTTGTGAAGATACCGTGCGTATGCTGTTCACGATACAGCTCAAGAGGGCGGACAACGCTCCCAAGCGCGAGCAGGTGTTGAGGGAAAGCCCGCAGACGGCTCCCGCCAGATCAGTCAAGTCAAAGCCGGGCCCCAACGACCCGTGCCCCTGCGGAAGCGGTAAAAAATATAAAAAGTGCTGCGGCGCAGGCAATTAAACGCTGAGATAACAGCACCCACATTCAGGACGGCAGAAACACGGTCAAAAGGCAGGTGTGCCGTCCTGTTTCGGAATATATATTATTTGAACGGTGATGACAGTTATGAGTACAGCATTCAAAGCGGCGGATATACTTCTGCCAAAGGATACGGATATGGAAAAATGGGCGGTCGTGGCGTGCGACCAGTACACCAGCGAGCCGCAGTATTGGGAAAAGACCGACAGTATAGTCGGTAGCGCGCCCTCTGCGCTAAGACTAACTTTGCCCGAAGTTTATCTTGAAGACGAAGACGTTGAAAAGCGTATCGAGGATATACATAAAACTATGGACGAGTATGTCGGAAACGGCGTTTTCAAGGAGTATAAGAACGCCCTGATATATATCGAAAGAACGCAGGATGACGGAAAGGTAAGAGCAGGCGTAGTAGGCGCGATAGATCTGGAGATGTACGATTATCGAAAAGGCTCAAAGTCGCAGGTGAGAGCGACAGAAGCTACCGTTATCGAAAGGATACCGCCCCGTATCAGGATACGCAGCGGCGCTCCGATAGAGCTTCCGCATATAATGATACTTATCGACGACGATATGAAAACGGTCGTAGAGCCGCTTGAAGCGAAAAAAGGCTCTATGGAGAAGCTTTATGATACGCCGCTTATGCAAAAGGGCGGCTCCGTAAAGGGCTGGCTGCTCGGTGAGGAGGATAAAAACGCGGTGCTCTCGGCGCTCGATAAGCTTGCCGATATAGACGCGTTCAATAAAAAATACGGTATGAACGAGCAAAACGCCCTCGTTTACGCTATGGGCGACGGCAATCATTCTCTCGCAACGGCTAAAGAGTTTTACGAGCAGCTCAAAAGAGCGAACCCCGATAAGGATATGTCAAAGCACCCCGCAAGATATGCCCTTGTAGAGATAGTGAACCTGCATTCTCCCGCGCTGGAGTTTGAAGCTATACACCGTATCGTAACGGGCGTTGACGAGCAAAAGCTTATGGGATATCTTTCCGAAAAGCTGGGACTCTCTGAAAGCGGCAGCGACGGTATGCAAAGCTTTGCAGCAGTCAGCGGCGGCGAGGAAAAGAAGCTCTATATCACCAACGAGCTTTCAAAGCTGTCGGTAGGAAGCCTGCAAACGGCGCTGGACGAATATGTAAAGATAAACGGCGGCAAGATAGACTATATCCACGGCGAGGAAGTCGTCAAGGAGCTTGCAAATAAGGCAAACAGCGTCGGTTTTATACTGCCAGATATGCAAAAGTCAGAGCTTTTCCCGACGGTTATCTGCGACGGCGCTTTGCCCAGAAAGACATTTTCTATGGGTCACGCTTGGGATAAGAGATACTATATCGAAGCAAGAAAGATAACGGAATAGGAAGCGAGCGTAATGCTTAAAAATGAATGTGGAAAAATGCTCACCGAGCAGATAATACCTTTCTGGTCAAAGCTCGAGGACAAGGAAAACGGCGGATTTTACGGCTTTATGGACTTTGACCTGAACGTTGACAAGACCGCCGATAAAGGCGTGATACTTCATAACCGCATACTTTGGTTCTTTTCGACCTGTTATAAAATGCTCGGCGGCGATGAAAACAAACGCCTTGCCGACCACGCCTATGATTTTGTGAAGAACCATTGCATAGACTATGAAAAAGGCGGTGTCTACTGGCTGCTTGACTGCAAAGGTCAGCCGAGCGATACAATGAAGCATACCTATAACTGCGCGTTTGCGGTGTATGCGCTTTCCGCCTATCATAACAGCACGGGCAGCGAGGAAGCCTTGCAGCTTGCGTATAAGATATTTGACGATATCGAGAGCAATACCCTCGATGAGTACGGCTATGTTGAATCATTTGACAGAGACTGGAAGCCTATCCCGAATGACGCGCTTTCCGAAAACGGCCTTATGGCAGACAAGACGATGAACGCCATTTTGCACCTTATAGAAGCGTATACAGAGCTTTACAAGGCAGAGAAAAATGCGAAAGTAGGGGAGCGGCTGAGGTTTTTGCTCTCGCAGATGAGCGATATAGTTTTCGATAAGGATACCAAAGCGCTCAGAGTTTTCTTTGATACGGCTTTCAATGTCGTAGGGGATATACATTCTTACGGTCACGACATTGAGGCGAGCTGGCTTATGGATCTTGCCTGCGATACGCTCGGAGATGAGGCTCTTATAAAGAAATTTGGCGCAATGGATCTTGAAATTGCCGAGAACATCGCAAAACTTGCCTTTCACGGAGGGGCTTTGTATAACGAGCGTGAAAATGACAAGGTAGATAAAAAGCGAGTGTGGTGGGTGCAGGCGGAAGCTGTGGTAGGCTTCTATAACGCATACTGCCGCAGCGGCGATGATAAATATCTTAGTATAGCCGAGAGCGTTTTTGAGTATATAAAGAATGTGCAGACGGATAAACGCTGCGGCGAATGGTATTCCGAGGTAAGCTTCGAGGGCGTTCCCGACAGCGGCAAGGAAATGGTCGGACCTTGGAAATGCCCGTATCATAACGGAAGAATGTGCCTAGAAATGATAAGGCGTATCAAATAAAATTGTTAGGGGAGAATAGCTATGAAAAAAATATTGGCAATGCTTACCGTAGTATCTATGTGTTTCGTAATGCTCGCGGGCTGCGGAAATTCTGACAGCAGTACATCATCAGCTTCTTCAAACAAGCCTGCTGCTTCCGACAGCAGCGCGGCAGACAACAGCTCAGCAGCAAACGACAGCGTCGAAGATATTAGCAGCGGTCCCGATTACAGCGGACCTAAGCCGATAGGTCTGTATGAATCGACGCATACAGAACAGGAGGAAATGCGGGATATCACGGCTTGGGAGCTGGTAAAAGAGATAAAGACCGGTTGGAATCTGGGAAATACGCTCGATGCCACCGGCAGCAGTTCTTTAGCTGCCGAAATAAGCTGGCAGCCCGATCCTACCACCAAAGAAATGATAGACCTTCTGAAAAACGACGGCTTTGACCTTATAAGAATACCCGTAAGCTGGGGTATGCATATGGACGGGAATTATAACGTTGACCCTGAGTGGATGGCAAGAGTTCACGAGATAGTCGATTATGCTATAGACAGCGATATGTACGTTATACTTAATACGCACCATGAGGAATGGTACTTTCCCGATGAGGAAAACAAGGAGCAGGATATAGAGCAGCTCAAGGCTCTGTGGACACAGATAGCCGAAGAGTTCAAAAACTATGACGAGCACCTTATTTTCGAGGGACTTAACGAGCCTCGTCTGCGCGGTACGCAGTATGAATGGAGCGGCGGCAACAAAAAGTCCCGCGAGGTAGTAAAGGAATACGCTCAGGCATTTTATGAGACCGTAAGAGCTTCGGGCGGAAATAATCCCAAGAGAATGCTTATGCTCACAGGCTATGCGGCGTCATCTCAAAGAACCTGCCTTAATGATGTGTGGCTTCCGGAGAACGATAAAAACGTCATTGTTTCCGTGCACGGATATCTGCCGTATTCGTTCGCTTTGGATACGGAGGGTACGGATAAATTCTCGGACGGAAACAAGGGCGAGATAGATTCGCTCTTCCAGTCGCTCGCCAACCTGTTCTATGTCAACGAGATACCCGTTATTGTAGGCGAGTACGGCTGCGTTGATAAGAACAATACATCGGAGCGAGTAGAATGTATAACATACTACCTCGAAACCGCCAAAAAGCTCGGCATACCCTGCGTTTTGTGGGATAACAACGCCGTAGGTACGGACGGAGAGAACTTCGGCATGATGGACAGAGCAAACTGCACATGGAAGTTCCCCGAGATAATCGACGCTATCAAGGCTGTCTATGCCGAATAATGTACTGCAGCAGCCCGAAAGGATAGATAAAATAATCATATGGACATATTCATAATTGTCGTTTTGGTAATGTTTTCAGCGGTCTTTTCAGCGACCGAAACGGCATTCTCTTCCGTAAACAGGATAAGACTGAAAAGCCTCGAGGGCGGCGGAGACAAACGCGCCGCAAAAGCAAATATCATTTTGGATAAATTCGATAAGGCTCTGACCGCCATACTTATCGGCAACAACGTCGTAAACATAGCCTCCGCTTCTCTGGCGACCGTGATATTTACAAGGATATTGGGCAGCGGGAGCGTAGGTGTTGCAACTGCGGTAATGACGGTCACCGTGCTTATCTTCGGCGAGATAATACCAAAAGCGCTCGCTAAAGAGCATGCCGAGGGATTTGTGCTTTTCATGGCGCCCTTCCTGCTCGGCTTCATGACTGTGTTTACACCGATAATAGCGCCGTTCAGCGCGCTTACAAAGCTCAGCACAAAGGTGTTCAGCTCGGGGGATAAGCAGCCTACCATGACGGAGGACGAGCTTAAATACATTATAGACGAGATAGAGGACGAGGGCGTGCTGGAGGAACAGGAGTCCGACCTGGTGCGTTCGGCTCTGGAGTTCGATGAAAAGACCGTCGGCGAGATACTTGTGCCGAGAGTAAATATAACAGGCATAGAGATAAACGATAAAGTCGAAAAAATAAAAGAGCTGTTTATCTCTGCCGCGTATTCAAGACTACCGGTGTTTGAGGGCTCGATAGATAATATCGTCGGAGTGCTCCTGAAAAGCGACTTTTTTGAGTTCTATCTGAATAAGGAAAAGGATATATCCAAGATAATGCACGAGCCCGCGCACCTCATAGAGCATACGAGAGTGTCGGAAGCGCTGCGGATAATGCAGAAGGAAAAAATGCACATGGCAGTAGTTCACGACGAATACGGCGGAACACAGGGAATAGTAACGCTTGAGGATATCATCGAGGAGCTTGTCGGCGAGATATATGACGAGAGCGACGACGAGGATAATTCGTTCATCGAGATATCAGAGGGCGTTTATGAGGTGGACGCGGAAATGTCGCTGTACGATATGCTTGAAAATATGGGGCTTCCCGCAGATACGGTAGAAAGCGGTATGTCGTCGCTGGGCGGATATATAATGGAGCTTGTAGGAGAAATACCGGCAGAGGGCGAAATTGTAAGCTCGGACAGGCTCGAGATGAAGATACTCCGTTCCGACGACCGCAAGATATATCGTGTGCGTGTTACGGTAAAGCAGCAGGAGGAACAGAATGGCTAAACAGATAAGATATGAAAAAATGCACAAAAGCGAAAAGGCTTACAGAATAACCATGATAGTAACATATATTCTGGCAGCGATAACCGTTCTGTCGTGTATATTTACCGTGCCGAATATGGATACGGAGAAAGACTCAGTACTGCTTGTAGTTTACGGAGCCGCGTATGCCGCGTATCTGATACTGCTGATAGTCTGCGCCGTGCTGGCAGCGCTGTTTTTTAAAAAAACGCGAAAAGAATATGCAGCCGTGCAGGCGATAATGCTTTTTGCAGCAGCGGCGTTTACGGGCGCAAGCGTCAGAATGTTTGCGGCGATGACGCTTTACGGAGTCGGTATGGACAGTACGGCAGAGAAGCTGTTCGGAACGGATATGGACGCGCTTACGTCAAGCTTTACAACAGGTTGGGTAATGCTCGCAATAGCATTTGTCATAACCATGATAACGGGTATGCTTAGTATTGTAAGAATGGCTTCAAAAAAATATTCCTGAATAATGACTTGTGGGAGCGGCGGGAGACAACTGCCGCTCTTTTTATAGAAATATTCCATAAAATATGCCGCCGCTTTTTGTGCACCTGTACGAAATTTGCGATTTTTAAAATTTTTTTGAAAAAAAGTGTAACATTTTGCCCCTCCGCGGTGTACTTGCTTATAGAAACGTACAATAGCGTTTTTACGGTATGCCGTAAAAGCCGAGAAAGGAGTGATATCTGTGTTTAAAATTACAGCTAAAAACCTTACAAATCAGTTCAGAAAACAAAAGCTGTTGTCGCTGCTTTTGGTGCTGAATATTGTGGTGTCCTGCCTTGTTATATGCTTTTCATACGGGCTGTATCATAATTACCGAGCCGTGATAGCCAAGGGCGAAGAGGAAGATGTAAAAACTATCAGCGTTCTTGCAGGGGATACTGATTTTCACACCCTTGACAATGCGGAGGGCATGGAGGTCGGCACTCTTGCGCCGTCGCAGTTGTCTGCTCTTATGTATGCGTTTTCGGAAAACACTTTGGAAAATGTGGACGGCATTTCATTTAACTACATAGTAAAAACGCCGCTTTATTTCAACGATACCGATCTTCACGGCGAAACGCCCATGTATGATGAGAACGCCGAGCCCTATTACAATATATTATCATGCAGCATTGCTTTGGAAAACGGCAGGATAGTTGATAATAAAGACTCTGTAATATCCGTTTTTTCAGACGAAGAGTATTTCAGCGGCGAGAAGATAGTTGCTTTATCGGAGCGTTATTTTCAAGACGGCGAAGTCATCGGCTACAACTTTGGAAAAACGAGCGCGTCTGCCTGCAAGCTTCCTAAAAACGCGGAGGCTATTATCATAAATGGCGAAAGCTACAGAATATCAAAGGTGCTTGACGAGAAAACTTACGGCAGCGGATATGATATGGAAATTCCCTATGCCGTCATACCCGAGAGCGCGCAGGTGCTGTACAGAAGCTACAGCGAACATCAGCGCACCTGTTTCAGGATAGATTTTAAGCAGCCGCTTACCAACCGTCAGCGTGATGACATAAGCGAGTGTATAAAGCAAACTCTCGGCGAAAGCTTTTACCTTGAGGACATACGTTTTACAGATGTTACCGACCTTGGCTATTACAGTTCTATAATAGCGGTGTCGCTGCTTATTGCGGCGGTATCGGCAATAAATATATCGATACTTTACAGCTTCCTTTTGGAAAAACGCAGCCGCGATCTCGCAGTACTTCGCATATGCGGCCTTTCAAAGGGAAAAGCGGTGATGTCCTATCTTTTGGAATGTGTCATAATAAACGCTCCGCTGTTTTTAGCGACCGAGATAATTTTTGCAAAGCTTTTGGTGCCGCTTCTGGCGAGATTTTTCCCCATGATACGCCTTGCATACAACATTAAACTTTACACCGCGATATTCTTTATATATATGTTTGCGCTGTGCGGAATAATGCTTGTTGCGCTTTTTGTAAAGCTTCACTTCCACAGCATAGCGCAGGCGCGTTCTGCCCCTCGCAGCTCTGCAAAGACGGGCTTTATGCAGGTGTTCGGAGTATTGCAGCTTGCGGCGGTTCTGATAATGCTGATATTCGTCGTATCTGCGATATCGTCACGAAGCGTGCAGTTTGACAATTTCAAAGAATATATCTCACGCAAGGGCTACATGATAAAAAATATGGATATGAGCGTATTCCCCGAGGAGCTGTCGGAGGTCGCAAACGGCGCTGAGACCATATTCAACTGTTATACAAATATATATGAGGACAGCTTTGACAAAAATCTTGCAAACAGTATTGAACATAACATGATAATCTATTCCGATGAGTTTGTAAACGCCTATGCTCCGCCACTGAATGACGGCGTATGGCTTGACGAAACTGACGATACATTTGAAAATTCCGGGTATATTCCGACGGTCACGGCAGGCGGGGATATTCATGTGGGAGATATAATAGAGTCAACGGTCATTATGAGCATTGATGAGAACGGGCTGCCCGATAAGACCATTTCGGCTAAATACAAGGTCATAGGCGTTGTGAAAGACAATGTGCCGCTTGCGGTATACAGTATCGACAACTCTTTCAGCGCAAGCTACAAGGACATTTATTCCACGTTCAGAAGCAGCTATGAGGATAAAATGCTGCTGCTTACAAGAACGTCGGATATGTATGCGTGCTATAAGTCGTTCGGCCCGCTTTACGGTACGCAGTTCATCTTCTGCGACGGCATGACCGATGAAGAATATACCGCGCTCGGCGATAATCTGGAGAATATGCCCCTGAGCTTTGCGCCTCTTTCGCAGGTGTATGAAAACAGCACCGACTATGTTTATCAGCAGCTTTACACCCTGCTGCCGATTGCTGTTTGTATCTTCATACTCACTATCATCTCAACGGTATCTGTCAGCGCAATATATACAAAACGCCAGCTGCGTAATTACGCTATTTTCTACATATGTGGTGCAAGGTGGAGAACGTGTGCGCTTCGCAGTCTGAAAAACAGCGCGATAACCTGCGGTATAGCCGCGGCTATCTCAGCGATCGTGCTAATAGTCGGCAAGCTGACATTCTTTAAAGAAACAGTAATTTCGTTCGGTTGGTGGCACTTCGGGGTATGTGCTTTGGTGATAATACTCTACCTCGCGCTGTCAATGATAATGCCGCTTATGATAATAGGTTCAAATCAGCCAAAAGAAGTGCTGAAAGAGGAGTAGAGAGGAGGAACCGTGGAAATTTTCAAATATTTTTGTAAAAATATGTGTGTAAGAATTGACAAAAAGGAGGGAAAGTGCTAAAATATAAATAACAACACAATTTTAAAGGAATATCCGAAGAAATCATATGGAAAGGAAAAGGTGAGCAATATGGTAAAACTTAAAAACGTATGTAAGGTCTACAACCCCGGCAAGTCAAACGAGTTTGAGGCTCTAAAAGGCGTTTCCTGCGAGATAAAGGACGGCGAGCTGGTTGCCGTTATCGGAAAAAGCGGCGCAGGCAAGTCAACAATGCTGCATATCCTCGCTTGTATCGACAGCTATCAGGACGGCGAATACACTATCGACGGCGAGGCCGTGAAGAAGCTGTCCGAAAAAGAGTATGCCCGTATCCGCAACGAAAAGATAGGCATGGTAATGCAGGATTTCGCCCTTGTTGAGGACTTCACGGCGCTTGAAAATGTTATGATACCGCTGTCGTTCTCCAAGAAGAAGATCCCGAATAAAAAGGAAAAAGCTTTGGCGGCTCTCAAAGCAGTAGGCGTTGAAGACCTCGCGAAAAAGCCGTGCAATAAGCTTTCTGGCGGACAGAAGCAGAGAGTAGCTATCGCAAGAGCAATAGTCAACGAGCCGAGCATGATACTTGCAGATGAGCCTACGGGCGCGCTCGACAGCAAAACAGGCGCGGAGATAATGGAGCTTTTCAAACAGCTTCACGGGCAGGGAAGAACCGTTATAATCGTAACGCACGACCCCAAGATAGCCGAGCAATGCGAAAGAGTGATAGAGATATCCGATGGTGAGATAATCAAGAGCGCGTAACAGCGCGGCAAATATAAAATGAGACCGCTCCATATGGGGCGGTTTTGGTTTCTCCAAAGTAATATTGTTGCTGACGTGATTTGCGGCGACCATTCATATTCCTACCACAACAACATACTTTCTTTGACTTCGACACGCCCGCATATTGCCCCATAACAACATACTTTCTCCGACTTTATCTCACTTCGCACACTCGAAAAATGAGCAGGAAGAATATTCTGCCATATACAATATTGAGAGACACAGAGGAGGGCAATACACCTCAGAAGCAAAAGGCAAGAAGCTCCGCCCTCAAGCCATCGCAAAAGTGCGCGGAAGAATATTCTGCCAGCCACCTGTCGTATATGATAGCGAGGGCAAATGTAGTGAATAGAGAAAAGTGAATAGTGAAAAGTACCACCCTACCACAGATTGCCCAACAAAGCAAGGGTGTGGAAGAATATTCTGCCAGCGGTGCGTGGGGAGGTTGTTGGGGCATAGAACAGGTAAGAAAAATACCTGATAGGGTCTTTTTTGGCACGTTGAGCGCCGATAGGCGGCAACGTGTAAAAATCAGCCGACCCAAAGTCAGAGAAATGATTTTTACAGGCGCAAAGCTTGCTTTTGCGATAGTGACGGGACATTAGGACAGTAGGCATATAGAACTTTTCAAAAATTACGATTTATAGGCGGATATGGCAAGCTATTTAATGCAAACATAAAATCATTCATACTTGCAAATGAAGCGCCAATAAAATATTAAACTTTTGTTAATAAAATTTTGTTTGCTTTAATTATTGACAAAACAATAACAATATTGGTATAATATATTTGAGACTTGGATCGACGGTAGGAAACCTTTTCTGGCATACAGGAAGCATCGATAATGATTCAATAACTGCTATTGCTTATGGAAAATAATGATATGAATATATTTAATTTAAAAGGATTAGGGAAATATAAAACAGGATATGAAATAAAGATACGTATGATCTCTTTTTTCATTTTACAGATTTTTCCTGTAATTCTGATATGGATCTGCGGACTGCCGGTTGTTTTCAAACATGATCCTTTGTCTGCGGAAGTAAGTTTAAGATTACTCATATTCTGTATTTGCCTTAATATTTTTTTAGTACTGTTTTCAATAATATTCCAACTTTTTACAAGAGTTATATTATTTATTGCACTCAAAACGTCACATAATACTAAAGCTGGAACTATTGATCATTATGAGATCAAAGAGCACAGAGGCGGCAGAGGAGGAGTTTTATGGAAGGAAATGATCCCATTCATAAGAATAGATGACCGTATTGTCAAGGGCAGTTCATTCCAAGATTCTTGTCCGCCGGAAGGTACAGAATGTAATGTTGTAATATTCTTAAAAAAATATCTGATATTTGAAATTGAACAATAACAGCTGATGTAATATCGCCCACTTTTACAGCAGTAACGCCATGAGATCTGCAAGCATTTCTCAGGGCGTTTTCCTTTTTATCTTATATATTGCCCCATGGTTTAATTCCTGCACCAACTAAAAGAGCAAATAAAAACCGTCGGCACAATATACGCCGACGAAGAAAAATTCTTCTGCACTTCGGCAAAGCCGAAGTGTGGTGAATAGTACAGAAACGCCTTAAAACATTTACTATAAGCTATTCCTATTTTAGCATGTTTGTAGAGATAAAAATCATGGTTTTGCATAAATGCAAAATCGCCAACCCATAGTCGGCGAAATGATTTTTCTAGGCGCAAAAGCTTGCTTTTGCGATAGGTGACGGGACTTGCCCCATGGTTTCAAGTCGCGTTACGACCGAAAACAAAAAACAGCAATACCTCTCGATTGCCTCGAGGTATTGACATTTTTAAATGACAACATAAACGTATATTCATGGAAACAAAAATGGGACACATCGCTCTGTGTCCCAAAATGGGTGCAGCTTTTCTCAGAACCAAAACGAGTTGGTAGCGCAGTTTAGCCGTCGTGAGCGCGTTTACAAGCGAACAGGCTAAGCAAGCGAGACTCGTTTTGGAGAGGAGGAGCGACGGAGTGAGTGAGAGGTGACTTTTCCACAAGTATAAAAGAAAAGTCGCCGCGAGTGATACGGAGTCCGCGACGACGTGGTCGAGGTGACGGGACTTGAACCCACGACCTCTGCGTCCCGAACGCAAACATTTACTCAAAAATATCATTTCACATTTTTTGTTTTCTTCAATATCTTGCGAATATTCGCTATTATTTAAGAAATATCATTTTATATCTTTTATATCATTTCATAACTTTTTCAAGTCATAAGCCACAAATAAGCCACAAATATACGGTTATGAATTATTATTATTGGGTTCATCAGAGAGCAAATTTTCCAGAGAATCGACAGCGTCAATATCGGCATCTTCGAGCATATGCAGGTATTTATTGGTAGTTTCAATATCGCTGTGACCCAAACGGGATTGTACTTGTTTAAGATTTGCTCCTGCATATAGGAGCATAGTTGCTGATGTATGGCGCAGACAATGGAATTTTTTATGCTTAAAACCGTATTTTTCTAAGAATTTACTAAATTGAGCAGTAGGTGTAGTAACAAACATCATTTTCCCATTAGATTGTGTAAATATCCAGTCTTCGTCAGCCCATAGATTTCCAAGCCGTTGTTTTTCAGCGGCTTTTTCTTTTTGCAATTCTTTTATAAGGTCACAACAGATTTGTGTAAGGGTAACTATTCTTGTTTCATAATCCTTTGGCGGTTTAACAGCTTGTGGGTGTCCTTTTTCACGATAAGCAGCACGTTCTATTTTAAGCTGTCTGGTTTCAAAATCAATATCACTGAATTTCAATGCTACCAATTCACCACGCCTAGCACCCGAAAAAATAGCAAGCTGTATCAATGTCTGAAATTGTAACGGTTCTTTTTGCAAGGCTTTTAATAGTTCGGTAGCTTCTTTACGCGTGAATATCTCTGTCTTAGGCTTTTGAGCTTTTGGAAAAGTCAAGCGTTTTGAATCCGCAGGATTATCATTGATAAGTCCTTGTTTAACAGCCAGTCTGAATATGGACTTGACTGTGTCTATGTATCTCTGTACCGTTGAGGGTTTAAGTGTTTCATCACTATATTTACCGTTCTGTAGTTTCTTTTTAGATGTGCTTAACTGATTTATAAGGTCTTGTATCTGTTTAGGTTTAATATCCGTCAGTTTGTAATGTCCTAAAGCAGGTAGAATAAAGTTGTTGATATGCGCAGTATATGTATCATAGGTAGTAGGAGATAATAAAGGCTTTTCTGTTTCAAGATAAGTTTTGACAAAATCAGAAAAGCGTATATTATTTTTTATGTTTCCCAAAACCATACATTCCTGTTCAAACTCAAAGGCTATGCGTTGTACTTCTTTTTCCGCTTTCTTAGGTGACATACTTTGTGGGGGTCTGTACGTCTTGTTATGGCGTATCTGTTTACCGTTTATATCATATCCTGTGCTTACACGAATTAGATAGCTTACACTTCCGTCCTTACCGTATCGTTTCTTTATATTTGACATATTTCCCTCTCTTATCAACAATATGAGTCGCTAATAACAACGTTTGTTCCTCTTATATTATAGATACATTGTATCACTAATTATGTACGTTGTCAAGATAAGGAGGGAAAAAAGAAATGGAAAACAAATTACCAGAGTTTATGACAATACCACAGGCGGCAAAAAAACTGAACTTACCACAAAATTTATTGCGTACACTAAAAAAAGACGGAATAATTACAGGTGTACAGTCGGGAAACAGGGTTTACATCAATATGGACGACCTTATAAAATATCTGTCTACTAATAAAATTAAGTAAAATAATAGCGGCTCGGTAAAGAGTCGCTATTAGTCTTAAAACACAAATCTTTTTTCTGTCGTCAATAGATTTGTAGAATTAAATTATTAAATATTTGCAAAAAACTATTGACACAGGACATAATTTATGATATAATATTAATAAAGGAAAAAGAAAAAGGGGGTGAAGATATGAAATGGACAAAAAATGACAGAGGAGATTTTGAGTTTGGTATTCCAGAGGATTTTGATGAACATTTTACCGTATTAAAAGGTCCAGAGGGAGAGCAGGTAGATGTTACAGCAGAAGTTTTTACTAATGCAAATCAGACCACTCAAACACTCGTTATGGAATACGCACACAGACTTTTGGCTGAAAAGCGTGAAGCAGAAAAAGCCGAAAAGAAAAATGCTAAGAGCAACATAGAACTTGATTAAGGCGAATGGAGTCTTAATCGTCTACGACAATGGATTAAGTGTTCTTATAGAACGCTGCGTAATTTCCAAAGAGGTTGCTGGTAACGGAGAGCAATCTGTAATGGGTTGCTCTCCACACAAGGTTAGAACATTAAACCTGTACTTGGAGAGATAAATATGAGTAAAATTAACAAAATATCTTTTAACAATGTTGATATGACAGAATGTATATACAGTGAAAAAGAAAAGGGCTGTTGGTCGTGGTATGGAGTAGGCAATCCTTTTTCAAAAAGTGCCGCACGCTTTGAATTTGCTCTTATAAAACGAGCAGGGTTAGTAGAATGGTTAGAAGACCAGTTTTGCGATTGTCTATTGTGCATAGACGATTATTGGTACAATAAATATGAAGCGTGTGAATTATTAAATCATGCACCAGACTACATAAGATATTTATTAGGAGCGGTCGATATAAACTATATTTGTGTAGATTTAATTCATATCAATAATCAATTTATGACATCAGTCATTATTTATCCGCGAAGTAATAACTATGCAATTGAAAGAGTTGTAACTATTCAATTGACCGAAGAAGAACTAAAACAATTTAATGATAAATTTTCTGACATTCTTCGCATAAAAGAACAAGAAGAAAAAGAACAATATAAACAAGAAAAAGCTAAAAGGAGTAAGGGTCAAGGAAACTTAAATCAATTGGATATAGCATAAAGAAAGATAATAAATTTTTAAGCCAAAATGAAGTAATAAAAGAGCTGAATTATTCTTCACGGGAGAGAGAATAAGGAAGGACACATAATAATGGATAGACGAATGAGCAGAGGAAAAGGATATGAGGGTAATAAAGAAGTATGGGTATACGGATATTATATTAATACATACAATACACCTATTATAGTTATCCCCGACACAGCAAAAGAAGTGGTGGTAGCCTCTGCCTCGGTAGGTCAGTTCACAGGACTGTACGATAACACACCGTGGAGCGAACTCTCTGTAAGGGAGCAACGTAAGTGGCTTGCTCTTAACGATAATGACGAATGGCTCGGTCGCCCCGTCTTTGAGGGAGATATAGTAAAAACAAATCAAGGTAATATCTGTCAAGTCGTTTGGGGTTCTTCTGGCTGGTGCTTAACAGGTAATGAAACATTCCAAAATATTAAAGTCATAGGCAATGTATATGATACGAAAGACGTGTCTGAAAAATGATAAGTAATAAAGATATAGTTCAAGCAAAAGAGAAAAAATACGAAACGTGGTGGGATAAACACTATATAACCTTATTGAGAATACTTTTTTGGTATATCTACCTTCCATTACTCTTGTTTGAAAAAATCGAGCAATTGATAGAAAAACAGTATACAGTAAATGATAAGCACACGGAAAAGTATCTTGATAAAGCGTTTTTAGGACTTATAACAACATATAGTGAAGATAACATTATCGTTCTCTTTGGCAGGGGTCGCATGAGCAATAACTTTCATGTAAGTCATGCGTTTGACAGTCATGATTTTATTTATAATAAATGTGCAGGACGTAAAGCTAATAGATATTTCAGTCAATTTAAGATTGAGGACATAGATAAGCTGGTAATAAGCTATGAAATCAAAGGCTATACAAAGATAGTTATAAATAGTTGGTTAGACTGGGAACACGCAAAACGAGAGTATAACATTAAATATTGTGGTGATATAGATAACGCTAAAGCAGTTATTTGGATAAAGAAAGAAGGATAATTATGAAAAAAACAAATGTAAAAAATTTATCAATTGTATTTGACCTGTTTGTCATGTATATATGTATGGCAATAGTATTGATTTTAATGATTATAATGGCAATTTTAGCGTGCTTTGGGTATGGTGGTATACATAATGAAGTAAAAGATAAAATTGATAAAGGATATATAGTATATGTCAACGGCACAGAGGTAGACCCTGATAAAATCGAGATAGACAAATATTCTCCCCGTGCGTTTAGTATAGATGATAATAATGATATGATTTTGATTACGGTAGAATAAGGGGTTATATATGAAAAATATTGCAAAATACATAAAAGAAAATTCAGAAATTATTGTATGCGCCATAATTATTATACTCATTATCATTGTATTTGCATTTGCTTTTAAGGCTGAAACGAATAATAGAAGTGTGTATAAAGAAGTAGAAACCAAAATTGAGAACGGTTATAATGTTTATGTTAATGGTATGGAAATTGAATCGGATAAAATAGTAATAGATAAATATCCGTCCGATTCGTATACCATAGATGACAGCAAAGAGGTTATAATGATAACTTTAGTATAAATGTGGGAATGACGAAACTGGCAGACGTAGTGGACTTAAAATCCATTGATAGAAATATCGTGAGGGTTCAAATCCCTTTTCCCACACCATAGACCTTTGCGGCAATCGGTGTTGTTTATTAGATGTAAGTCCGCGAATTAAAAAATAATTATTCCTACCGGTCATAGGAATAAGCCTTTATAAAGGAGAAGGTACATACGAGAATATTTGCTTATGTTTCTAAAATGACCGAAAAATACAGAAAAGATAAAGCATTTTCAAATCTTGTCGAAGCAAGGTATTATGTAAGAATCCTTACTCATCGGTTTGGCTTATTCAACTATGAGGTTGTATCTTTACGAAAGGACGGAAAACATATTGCTTATGGTATACGCCAGAATGATGGTAGACGTGTACTTACTGTTAAAGCGGTCAAAAAGTTATCTGAGCGATGGTTGAGCTGATACATTCTTCTCCTATTGTATCAAAGTATTTGGAAATATATATTAAAGTATTTTCAAAATCAAAAAATATCTGGGTGTACGTCAATTGGTAGACGGCGTGATTTGGGTTCACGTTGCTGTGGGTTCGAGTCCCACCACTCAGACCAATCGAAAATATAGTATCACTTCGTAGTATATTTATGCGATGTGAGAAATATGAGTAGCGCGACACGGCGATATGTGTAGCCGATTTGCATTTCGGCGTATAGGTCGTGAGTGTAATGCAACCAATAGCAGTGAGGTAAATCTGCTGACCTATATTTGGGTGTAGCCAAGCGGTAAGGCAACGGACTTTGACTCCGTCATTCCGTAGGTTCGAGTCCTACCACCCAAGCCATATTATAATAAGTTAAAGAAAGGAGTAAATAAAAATGGGATTAGTAATACTTATCGGAGAATCAGGTAGTGGGAAAGATGCCGTACTGAACACGCTGGTGAACGAATACGGTTTTGAACGTATAGTAACTGCTACTACACGCCCTGTAAGGGACGGAGAAGTAAATGGTGTTGATTATTTCTTTATGTCAAAAGAGGATTTTGAAAACGGCATAAAGAACAACGAATTTATCGAACACCGTAAGTACAGCACTCTTGTTGGGGGCAATAAAGATATTTGGTATTATGGCAGTCCGAAACAGGAACTATCACCTGACAAGGATTATGTTATTATCCTTGATGTGCAAGGAGCAAGAGATTATACAACATATTACGGCGAGAAGAACTGTACTGTTATACAGCTACAAGTCAGTGATGAAGTAAGAGAACAACGTGCTATGCAAAGAGGTTCTTTTGATAAGACTGAATGGGATAGAAGACTTGCCGATGATAAAATCAAGTTTTCTGAAGACCAAACAGCCGATATTATTGACGGTATTGTAAATAATGAAGGCGATTTTAATGAAACGTATTGTGAGGTATATGATTTATATAAGAAAGAACAGATAAAAAAACTAGTTGATTCTTTGCGTGTTCCTAAAGAATACCATTCTAATTATACTCTTATTGAAAGAATAAGAGATACAATGATAATGAAGTTAAGGTCAATGCCTTTTGGCAAATCTCCAGACTTTGCGTTGGTTAAGCTGGCTGAGTATACCCGTATAGGAATAGCAGAGTTTTTATTAGAATCTCATATGTCAGACCTTGAATTGGCAGAAGCAATAGATATAACAAACGAAACAATTGAAGATATTATTGTAAAGATAAAAAATAATGTTGTGTTGACTTGTGATATACCTAACCGTGTTCCTATATCAAATATTTCAGAGGCAATTAAGTATACGTTAAATGATACTTATAAGTATTATTCAAATAAATCACAAGATATAGAAAATGAATTTCCTAACGTTATATCAACGGAAATGAGAAAAATAGAGAAAGAAAAGAAAGATGCGGTCAGAGGACTTAATACACTTTATACAACAATAAATGATTATGCTTACATAAAATCAGCATATACGAAAGATGAATTTATTATGCTGACCGATGTTATAAAAGAATATTTATATGAAAATAAAACTGCTCTTGCTGCCATAGATTCCGTTATACAAAAGTGTGAGGATAATAAGGTTTTCAAAAGCAAAGGAGAAAAAAAGAATGATAAAAAAAGCGAAATTAGCCAACTTTCTTTATAAAATCATAGATAATTCGTATCTTTATTATAGTCAGCAGTTTGATATGCTGGACAAAACTGCAAAAGGTAAGCCAGAGGAATTTTTCATTACGGCTAATACTGCTTTACTGAAAGAACAAGGACAAACAATACGCGGTCTTAACGCTATCTGCTATGCCGTTGTTGACGGGGATAAAGAAACTTATACACGAGCAGAATTTTTGAAACTGGCAGATAGATTAAAAGCAGAACTGAAAGATGATGTTTCTGTTTCCGCTCTTGATTATGCAGTAAATAAAGCTCTTTCTACTTTAGATAAAGAAAGGATAGGTAGCATAGTTGAACAAGTATAAAGCTAAATCCGCTCCCTGCTTGTACGGACATATACATGACAGTAAACTTGAAGCAGAGCGGTGTAATGAATTACATCTGTTACTTAAAGCAAATGATATATCTGACCTTAAAATACAAGAACATTATCTGCTTATTCCTGCTCAAAAGTTCTCTACTATTACGGAAAACGAACAAAAAGTTGAATACATAGCCGATTTCGTATACTTTGATAATAGAACAAATCAGACGGTTATTGAAGATACTAAAGGTATGAGAACTAAAGATTATATCCTTAAAAGAAAATTGCTTAAAAATCTTTATTGTAATGATAATACTATATTTGTTGAAAAAGGAAATGAAAAAAGAAAAATCAATCAGATACTGAAAAGGGTCAAATACAAAGAGACGTTGCTCAAAAATTTTACAAACAAGTTTGGTGAAGTAGAAGGGCAAAGGCTTTATAAGATGTATGAAAAGAATTTCCCAAGCAAGAAAAGGAGCAAGAAGTCAACTACCCACCACTTGTGAACCGAACCAATTTGTGCGAACAGCACAAAAGACCCCTATGGAAAAATAAATTAAGAAACGAACTGACTTCG
>CANRNT010000011.1 GCA_947631995.1 uncultured Clostridia bacterium
AACCGTCTGCCGAAGATGATAGCGGCCTCGCTTATGCCCGTTGTGAGCAACGCTCTGATAGTCGGAATGGAGCTGAAAGTATTTGTACACCTGCCGTTCTGGCTGTCGGCGGCGGAGGTAGCTATTGGCGAGGTTGTGTGCGTAACGCTGTTGGGAGTATTTCTTTTCACCGTTATGGAAAAGAACAGCTTTTTCAAAAAGCTTATAATAAACGGCTGACTTCACTTTAAAACAGAGCGGTGGGAGGATATCCCGCCGCTTTTGATATTTCGGCTCTTGAAAAATTACGCGAACGGTGTTATAATTTAATTACGGGAGGCGATAATATGAAAAAGTTATTGACCGTTGTTTTATCTGTTTTATTGACAGCTTCGCTAGTGTCGTGCGGAAATGCCGACAGCAGCGACATATATCTGAATAATGACCTCACCTCAGTTACGGATACTACGACTGCGGAAAGCGATACCGATAGCTCCGAGCTGACCGAGACCGACACTTCAAAGCTTGAAGAGCAAACGTCCGTTACCACAAAGCATACGGAGCACGTTTTTGTTGAGTGGAAAGAAGCCAAAAAGGCAGGCTGTACGACAGGCGGAACGCAGGAGCGCAAATGTCTGATGTGCGGATATACCGAAATACAACAGACCCCTGCCCTTGGTCACAGCTTCGGAGAATGGCAGATAACCAAAGCGCCGACTTGTGTTGAACAGGGTACTATGGAAAGAGTATGCACCGTATGCGGAGAACGAGAAGAGGGCGTCGCAGAGATCACGGGGCACAGCTTCGGCAGCTGGCAGACGACCAGAGAAGCAACTTACGAAAGCAGCGGCGAGCGCTACCACACTTGCGGAGTATGCGGATACACGGAAACGGAAACTATCCCGATAAAAGTGCTGACAGACGCTGACAAGCAGGCTATGGCGCGCGAGGTGGCACAGCAGATAGCCGATTCGATTGACGGCGCGACCGACCTCGAAAAAGTGACGAAAGCCGCCCAGATAGTTTCGTGGTATTCAAGTCAATGCCAATACACTATGGAGGGCAGAGATTACGCGACCGCATACGGCGTTTTTATAAAGGGAGAATACTCCTGCGCAGGCTCCACACGTGCGCTCGGTCTGGTGCTTGAATGTATGGGTTATCAATGGACGCACGCAAACGAAAACCAGTACACACATCAATGGTGTATACTGACTATGGACGGCCAGGTAGGCTATGCAGACGGTCAGGTGGGCTGGGCTGGATACGGCAAGCACCCGGTAGCGGAATAATGTTAACTTAGGAGAAAACAAATGACATCTATACTTTTCGTTTGCCACGGCAACATATGCCGCTCGCCTATGGCTGAATTTGTCATGAAAGATATGGCAAGAAAATGCGGTATCGAGCATGAGATGTATGTTGAGTCGGCGGCTACAAGCACCGAAGAGCTTGGAAACGACATTCATTACGGCACGAGGGCTAAGCTCACGGAGCAAGGGATACCGTTTTCACGGCGACGCGCCCGACAGATATCCCCCGACGACTACGACAGATTTGACTGTATAATAGTAATGGACGGCAGCAATCTGCGCAACCTTCGCAGTATAATACCCTCCGACCCCGACGGCAAGATACACAAGCTTCTCGATTTTACGCCGCGGCAAGGCGACGATATAGCCGACCCGTGGTACACGGGAGATTTTGACCTTACTTATAATGACATTGCCGAGGGCTGCGCAGGCTTGCTTGATTTTTTGAGCAAAAGCAAAATAAGCTATTGACAATCTGAACGTTGTATGTTATAATTGTATGTTGTCGGGCGAGATCTTGTCCGACACTAATGCGCCAGTAGCTCAGTTGGATAGAGTGTTTGGCTACGAACCAAAAGGTCGGGGGTTCGAATCCCTTCTGGCGCACCACTATCGTAACGCAGAATATCTTCAGATATACTGATGTAATACTGTTCAGCGAGGAGGAAAGACATGAAAAAAGAGGACTTCGATTATATTTGGTCCGACAAGAAACGTACTTTGTTCGGGCTCCCGCTTTCATTCACCAGATATTTTCTCACAAAGGACAAATTCATAACGCGCACAGGCTTTCTGAGCGTTTCGGAGGACGAGTGCGAGCTTTACAGGATAACCGATAAGCGTTTGAAGCTGCCGTTCATGCAAAGGCTGTTCAAGTGCGGAACGGTGTATCTGCACGTCAAGAACGACGCTGACACTCCTATAAAGGAAGTCCACGCGATAAAAAATCCGCGTCAGTTCATGAAGCTCCTCGAGGACAATGTGAACAACGAGCGCGATAAGTACAGCATAAGAGGCAGAGATATGGTCGGCGGAGGTCATTTGCACCCCGATATGGACGACGACCATCTCGATGACAACATCGGTTTCTGATACATAAGTATTAACAGAACAAAAACACGGTCAATGAGCAAAACTCATTGACCGCTTTTGTTTATAACTACGCCTGCTGTCAGTCAGCGTTGGTAACAAAGGTATCATAAATGCTTTGTGTTGCAGTTTCAAAGTCCTCCTCATGCACGCCGACTATTATATTCAGCTCGCTCGAGCCCTGGTCTATCATGTTTACGTTGACCCTTGCTTCTGCCAGAGCGGAGAATATCTTGCCTGCCGTACCGCGGGTCGACTTCATTCCCCTGCCCACTATGGCAATAAGCGCAAGACCCGTTTCAATAACTATGCTGTCGGGCTTGCAGTTGCGGTGTATGCCAGCCAGAACTTCCTGCTCAGCCGCGCCGAACTCCTCCTGATGAACGATGACCGTCATTGTATCTATACCCGAGGGCATATGCTCAAAGCTGATACCGTTTTTCTCGAAAACTTCCAGAACGCGCCTGCCGAAGCCGAGCTCCGAGTTCATCATATCTTTTTCAATGCTGATAGATGTAAAGCCCTTTTTACCTGCTATGCCCGTAATGGTGTAGTTTGACTTCTGCGAGGTGCTTTCAACTATCATAGTGCCCTGATCCTCGGGTGCGTTGGTGTTCTTTATATTTATGGGTATGCCTGCCTTGCGCACAGGGAAAATAGCGTCCTCGTGCAAAACGCCTGCGCCCATATACGAAAGCTCCCGAAGCTCTTTGTATGTGATAACTTTGATAGTTTCGGGGTCTTCAACTATCCTCGGGTCTGCTATCATAAAGCCTGAAACGTCCGTCCAGTTTTCGTACAGATCGGCATTGCATGAAGCCGCAACTATCGAGCCAGTAACGTCAGAGCCGCCGCGCGAAAATGTTTTTATAGTATCGTTGGGCATTGAGCCGTAAAAGCCGGGAATTACAGCTCTTTCGGTATTTTCGAGACGTTCGCCGAGAGCCTTGTAGGTTCTCTTGCCGTCAAATCTTCCGTAGTCGTCAAAGAAAATAGTGTCGGCAGGGTCGATAAAATCATAGCCGAGGTAGTTTGCAAGCACAAGACCGTTGAGGTACTCGCCGCGCGAGGCAGCATAGTCTCTGCCTGCCTTGCCTATAAAGCAGGAGCGTATTATATCAAACTCCTTGTCGAGCGAGAGGTCGAGCGAAAGACCCTCTATTATCTCAACATAACGCTGTTTTATCGCCGCGAACTGCTCGTCAAACGGCTTGCCCTTAGCCGCCAAGTCATAGCAGGCGTACAGCATATCTGTAACTTTTGTATCTTCCTTGCTCCTCTTGCCCGGTGCAGAGGGCACAACATATCTTCTTGAATCGTCGGCGTGGATTATATCCGCTACCTTTTTGAACTGCTTCGCGCTGGCAAGCGAGCTGCCGCCGAATTTAACTACCTTTACCATACCATACTCCGTTTCTGCCGCAAATCGGCATATATATTATTATAATATTTTCACAATAACAATTATACATTACTTTCCGCCGCGCCGTCAATGGTGAAAAATCATAAAAATTATGTTTATTTGAATGTCCTTTTGTGGAATACGCTTGTATGCGCAGGACAAACAGAATTATATGTGTGCGCAGGCAGGCGATGAGAATAATTTTATGTGAAAGTATTGACATTTAAAAGTAAAAAATTTATAATTAGGTTATGGCTTTTTAACTAAACGAAAGGGTGGAAATTTATATGAAGTTTAAAAAACTTGCGGCGGCTGTGTGCGCTGCGGCTCTGTCGCTGACTGTTATGTCCGTTACCGCGTTTGCGGCGGAGGGCGATGTGGATATCAATGAAACTAATTTCCCTGATGAAAATTTCAGGGCGTATGTATCTGAAAACTGCGATACCAGCAAGGACGGCAAGCTTTCCGCTGATGAAATTGCAGCGGTAACGAGGATAGATTGTCCGAACAAAGGCATAGCCGATCTTACAGGAATAGAAACGTTTACTGCGCTTGTATCTCTTAATTGCGAGGAAAATGCTCTCACAGAGCTTGACATAAGCAAGAATACCGAGCTTAGCTATATACGGTGCTATGGCAATCAAATCAAAGAGCTTGATATAACTAACGATCCGGTTCTTGTTTCTTATTACGCACAGGACGAATACAGCGGCGTCATTAACGGTATTACGATAAAGCAGTATGGTCTGAACGAATACGATAATGATCGGTTATGCAACATGGTAATAGACGCTCATACAACGATAATAAGCAATTCGGCGCAGGAAGAAAACAAACCTGACACAGAAAAGGTCGACGAACAAGATTTTGAGGAGCCTGCAATGACGCCATCGGCTGAAGTAGCTGTTCCGGAAACACCGGCGGTTGAAGAAGAGGCTATTTCCGAATCACCGGAGTTAGCACAAGTACAGGCTGCGGATACAAAGAAAGATGACGATGATGACGACGATAAAAGCTCGGCAGGAGCAGTTGCAGGCATAGCTATTGCAGGCGTTGCGGTAGTGGGATTGTCGGTCGCAGGCGTTGCTTTGGCAAAGAAGAATAAAAAGTAAATTTTGGTGTACATACTCTCCCCTGTTCTGTCGGAGCGGGGGAGATTTTCTATTAGAGGCAAGAAATTAAGAGGCAAGAGGCAAGAAGTGTGGGCTTTGAAAAGTTTGCGCTAAACTATAAAAAGCAATTTCTTGCTTCTTGCCCCTATCTAAACAGCAGAAATAACGGCTCCACACAAAATGTACAAAACCATTTCTAACCTCTAACATCTAACTTCTAACCTCTAATAGGGCAAGAAGTGTGCCCAACAACTACGGCTAACAACTTATTTTCCACACCCCGCTCCCTCTAACCACGCACACTCCTACACGTTTCTGGAAGAATATTCTGCTAGCCATCTCTTGGAGGGTGGTATGTCGGTTGGGATTAGAAACAAGATAACCAGAGGCCAGAGGCAAGAAGTCGGGTCTTTTCACTTTGAGCGGCGTTCTCTGAGAGAACGCGGAAAGAAAGCGTTGTGCTACAACAAGGAGAGGCTCTCTCTTGCAGAGCCTCTCCTCTTAGAAAACAGTCCACCGGACTGTTTTCTAATTCACCTCTTGCAGAGCGCACGCTGTGTCTTTGTGGGGCGCCGCCCGGCGGTCGCTTGCGAACGCGGCGGCTGTTCGCAGACGCTACACCCCCTGTGACCCTTGGCAGTTGCGAAGCAACTGTAAAAAAGAGGTCGATCGAAAACTTTCAGTTTCTTGACAAGAATTTAAACCTTTGATAAAAAAACGCACTTCGTATTTTTTCACGAAGTGCGTTTATTTTTACTTTTTAAGCGCGGCAAGCGACTGCTCTATCTTTTCAAGCTTTTCCTGCGCTTTTGTCAGCTTCGCCTTTTGCTCCTCGACGAGCTTTTCGGGCGCTTTGGCGAGGAAGCCCTCGTTTGACAGCTTCTTTGACAAAAACTCTATATCTTTAAGCGCCGCCTGCTTTTCTTTATCAAGCCTTGCGGTCTCTTTCTCAACGTCGACTATATCTGCAAGCGGTATGAATATTCTTGCATTCGCTGTTACAGCGGTTATGCTGTCGGGAATATCATACTTTTCGGCTATCTCTACATCGGACGCGAACGCGAGCCTTTCAAAATACATTCTGCCGTTTTCAAAAGTTTCGCTGTTCTTCGTTTCGATATACAGAGCCGACTTTACGGAGTTTGGCACGTTCATTTCGCTGCGGATATTTCTCACGCTCTTTATCGCGGCGATTATCATCTCAAACTCGTTTTCCTCGCTTACAAAGCTATACTCGCTGTGATAAACGGGGTAATCGGAGAGCATTATCGCGCTGCCGTCGTCAACGAGCGTTTGCCATATCTCCTCGGTTATGAACGGCATAAACGGGTGCAAGAGTTTAAGCATACCTTTCATTACCCACACGAGCACGTTCTGTGCGGTAGAAGCGCTTTCTCCGCCTGCGGTAATTCTGGGCTTTGTAAGCTCAATATACCAGTCGCAGTATACGTCCCAGATAAAGTCGTATATCTTGGCGCAGGCAACGCCCAGTTCATAGCTTTCAAGGTTTTCGTTGACCTCTTTAGCAAGGGTATTGAACTTTGAAACTACCCACTTATCCTCGGTCGAAAGCTCGTCGCAGAGCTTATCGCACTTAAAGCCGTCGGGCAGGTTCATCATGATATAGCGCGAGGCGTTCCACAGCTTATTAGCAAAGTTTCTCGCCGCTTTTACCTTATCTTCGGTAAAGCGCATATCGTTGCCGGGGGCGTTGCCCATAGCGAGCATAAACCTCAGCGCGTCTGCGCCATACTGGTCTATAATTTCCAGCGGGTCAATGCCGTTGCCGAGAGATTTTGACATCTTTCTGCCCTGTGCGTCGCGCACAAGACCGTGTATAAGAACGGTATCGAACGGCGGTTTGCCTGTATTTTCAAGCGCGCTGAACATCATTCTTATTACCCAGAAGAATATTATATCGTATCCCGTAACAAGCGTATTCGTGGGATAGAAATACTCAAAGTCCTCGGTCTTTTCGGGCCAGCCGAGCGTTGAGAACGGCCACAGCGCCGACGAGAACCATGTATCGAGGGTATCGGGGTCTTGACGCATGGGCTTGCCGCATTTGGGGCACACCGCGCTGTTTTCTTTGGTAACGACCATTTCGCCGCAGTCGTCGCAGTAAAATGCGGGTATCTGATGTCCCCACCATATCTGGCGCGATATGCACCAGTCTTTTATATTTTCAAGCCAATGGAAATATATCTTGTCAAATCTTTCGGGAACAAATTTTGTATCGCCGTTCTTTACTGCTTCTATTGCAGGCTGAGCAAGCGGCTTCATCTTTACGAACCATTGTGTTGAAACTCTAGGCTCAACGGTGGTGGAACAGCGGTAGCAAGTGCCTACGTTATGCTCGTGAGCCTCTGTACGCACCAGAAAACCGCCATTTTCAAGGTCTTCGACTATCTTCTTGCGAGCATCATATCTGTCCATGCCTGCATAGTCGGGGTAGTCGTCGGTTATCTTAGCGTCCTCTGTAAGGACGTTTATAACGGGCAAGTTGTGCCGCAGACCCACTTCAAAGTCGTTGGGGTCGTGGGCAGGGGTTATCTTAACAACGCCCGTGCCGAACTCCATATCAACATAGCTGTCGGCAACTATGGGTATCTCTCTGCCAACAAGCGGCAGGATAAGCGTTTTGCCCACAAGGTCTTTGTATCTGTCGTCGTCGGGGTTTACTGCGACTGCGGTATCGCCCAGAAGCGTTTCGGGTCGCGTGGTAGCAAGCTCTATATATCCGCTGCCGTCTTTGAGCGGGTAGCGCAGGTGCCAGAAATGTCCTGCCTGGTCTTCATAAGTTACCTCGGCATCGGAAAGCGAAGTTTTACACTTGGGGCACCAGTTTATTATTCTCTCGCCCCTGTATATAAGACCTTTTTCGTAATACTTTACGAATACTTCTTTGACCGCCTGCGAGCAGCCCTCGTCCATGGTGAAGCGTTCTCTGTCCCAGTCGCAGGAGGAGCCCAGCTTTTTGAGCTGCTCTACTATCCTGCCGCCGTACTGCTTTTTCCATGCCCATGCTCTTTCCATGAACTTCTCTCTGCCTATGCCCTCTTTGGTGAGACCCTCTTTGCGCATAGCTTCAACTATTTTCGCTTCGGTAGCTATCGCGGCGTGGTCGGTGCCCGGCAGCCACAGCGCGCTGTAACCGCTCATTCTCTTGAAACGTATCAGTATGTCCTGCAAGGTCTCGTCAAGCGCGTGACCCATATGGAGCTGACCCGTTATATTTGGCGGCGGAATTACTATTGTGTACGTTTTTTTGTCCTTATCTACCTCTGCGTGGAACATCTTTCCGTCCGTCCAGTATTTATATATCCTGTCCTCGAACTGCGCGGGTTCGTAGGTCTTTGGCAATTCTTTTTTCATTTTTAATACCTCTTTTTATACTTGATTTTAACACGAATATCAGTCACGCCGTCAGACTCGCACGCCCGAGCCTACTGACGAGTAAAAGCGGTACTTAAAATTGCTGTACGTCATGAACTCTCCCTCTTTTAAAAAAACTCTACCTTACATTATGACACATTTTTCCCAAAAAGTCAAGACAGAAAAAGGGAATGCGGGAAAGAAAGAACTTCAGACTTCTAAGCTTTGCATTTAACCCCCACTATCAGAGATAAGAGGTTAGAGGTAAGAAATCGCTTTTTATAGACCAGCACTAGCTTTTCAAAACGCACTTCTAACTTCTTACTTCTAACTTCTAACATCTAAAAGAAAGGCGCACTCCGTAATAGAGTACGCCTCTTGCTTCTTGCCCTATTAGAAGATAGAAGTTAGATGTTAGATGTTAGAAATGGCTTTTATAACGTTGCGCAAACTTTTCATTCCTGCGGTTACCTAGAAGCAAGAAGCAAGAAAATCGCTTTTTATAGACCAGCACAAGCTTTTCAAAACGCAATTCTAACCTCTTACTTCTCACCTCTTTCTGCTGGCAATACTAAAGGCGCACTCCGTAATAGAGTACGCCTCTTGCCTCTTGTTTCTTGCCTCTTGCCTCTATCAGTACATTCCGCCCATACCGCCGGCAGGCATTGCGGGAGCAGGATTCTCCTCCTTGATGTCCGCTACAAGGCTTTCGGTCGTAAGCACCATTGCCGCAACGGAAGCTGCGTTCTGGAGCGCGGAACGTGTTACCTTTGTCGGGTCAACGATACCTGCGGGTATCATATCTACATACTCTTCAGAGTAAGCGTCGAAGCCGTAGCCTATCTTGCGAGAGCGCAGTATCTTGTCGATGATAACGCTTCCCTCAAGACCAGCATTTACAGCTATCTGACGAACGGGCTCTTCAAGCGCTTTCAGAACGATGTTCGCGCCCGTCTTTTCGTCGCCGGTAAGCTTGTCGATAAGCTTCTTTACGGCAGGCATAGCGTTTATAAGCGCTGTTCCGCCGCCCGCAACGATACCCTCTTCAACAGCCGCCTTGGTAGCTGCGAGAGCGTCCTCGATACGGAGCTTCTTCTCTTTCATCTCTATCTCAGTAGCAGCGCCTACTTTTATAACTGCAACGCCGCCCGAGAGCTTGGCAAGTCTTTCCTGAAGCTTTTCTCTGTCAAAGTCGGATGTGGTGGTCTCTATCTGCGCTCTTATCTGCGCTACTCTGCTCTTGATAGCGTTCTTGTCGCCGGCGCCGTCAACTATGATAGTGTTCTCCTTGTTGATAACTACCTGACGTGCTCTGCCGAGCTGCGATATCTGCGCTTCGGAAAGTTCAAGACCTACTTCTGCGGAGATGACCTCGCCGCCCGTGAGGATAGCTATATCCTGAAGCATTTCCTTGCGTCTGTCACCAAAGCCGGGAGCCTTAACGCCAACGCAGGTGAACGTACCTCTCAGCTTGTTAACGATAAGCGTTGAGAGAGCCTCGCCCTCAATGTCCTCGGCGATGATGAGCAGCTTCTGACCGCCCTTTACTATCTGCTCGAGCAACGGAAGAATTTCCTGAATATTCGATATCTTCTTATCTGTGATAAGGATATACGGGTCATCGAGCACCGCTTCCATTTTGTCGGTATCAGTTACCATATAAGGCGTGATGTAGCCCCTGTCAAACTGCATACCCTCAACTACCTCGCTGTATGTCTCGGCAGTCTTGGACTCTTCGATAGTGATAACGCCGTCGGACGTTACCTTATCCATAGCCTCTGCAATAAGCTTTCCTATAAACTCGTCAGCCGAAGATACGGTAGCAACTCTTGCTATATCGGCGTTGCCCTCAACAGCCTTTGAATTTGCAACTATAGCTTCAACTGCGGTATCAACAGCCTTTGCGATACCCTTTTTAACTATCATGGGGTTTGCGCCTGCGGCGATGTTCTTCATGCCCTCTCTTACAAGAGCCTGAGCGAGCAGCGTTGCGGTGGTCGTGCCGTCGCCTGCGGCGTCGTTGGTCTTGGTGGCAACTTCCTTTACGAGCTGTGCGCCCATATTCTCAAAAGCGTCCTCAAGCTCTATTTCCTTAGCTATCGTTACGCCGTCGTTGGTGATGAGCGGTGCGCCGAACTTCTTATCGAGAACAACGTTCCTGCCCTTGGGGCCGAGCGTGATCTTCACCGTATCAGCAAGCTTGTCTATACCCGTCTGGAGTGACTTCCTTGCTTCCTCTCCGTAAACTATCTGTTTAGCCATTGTGTATTCCTCCCAAACTTAAATTACTTGACAATTGCAAGAATATCGTCCATTTTAACGATGATATATTCCTCGCCGTCGAGCTTTACATTAGTGCCTGCATACTTGGAAATAAGCACCTTGTCGCCTTTTGTCACCGTCATGGTAACGTCTTTCTTTCCCTCGCCCACTTCGATAACTTCTGCGATCTCGGGCTTTTCCTTAGCCGAGCCGGTAAGGATTATGCCGCTCTTGGTGGTCTCCTCTGCCTCGACCATTTTAACGACTACTCTGTCCTGCAACGGTTTGATCTTCATAAAAATGACCTCCTTATAATAATGAAATTATTTGACTTTGGTTGAAGTTTAGCACTCAGTTGCTTTGAGTGCTAAATATATTGTACCACTATTTCAGCAAAATGCAAGAGTAAAATAGGAAGATTTTTCATTTTCGGCGTTTAGCACAAATATATTGCTCACATCGGCAGTATTTTGTATATATGTTCAAACAACATTCTTTTTTGATACTTCGCCGAGGGTTTCCGATATAGGCTTGTACAGCCGCATTTGCCCGCTGTATGAACAGCCGTAAAAAATAGTCATAAAAAATGTAATATTAATATTTAGTTAATATAAATGTAACATTTTATTAATAAATTACAATTGTGAATTTGTTATAATATATGTATGAATTAAAAATTTGATTTTGATTTGTTCAAAAAGTTAAACATGGAGGAACTAATATGGCTCTAGGCAAGGTGCTGGTAGTCGATGACGACAAGAATATCTGCGAGCTTTTAAGGCTCTATCTCGAAAAAGAAGGCTACAGCGTTATACTCTCTCATGACGGCGAAGAGGCGGTAGTAAAATTCAACGCCCTCAAGCCGGATATCGTTCTGCTTGACATAATGCTGCCCGGTCTTGACGGCTGGCAGGTATGCAGGGAGATAAGAAAGAAGTCCAATGTTCCTATCATAATGATAACCGCAAAGGGCGAGACCTTCGACAAGGTGCTGGGTCTTGAGCTGGGCGCTGACGACTACATAGTCAAGCCGTTTGACACCAAAGAGGTCATCGCGCGCATAAAGGCGGTAACAAGAAGAGTAGGTCCTGTTTCTTCGGAGACCGAGGTAAAGGAAGTCAGATACGACAAGCTCGTTGTAAACATGACAAGATACGAGCTCAAGGTTGACGGCAAGATACTCGATACGCCGCCGAAGGAACTGGAGCTTTTGTTCCACCTCGCTTCCAACCCAAACAGAGTTTATACACGCGACCAACTATTGGACGAAGTATGGGGCTTTGAGTATTACGGCGACTCAAGAACCATAGACGTTCATGTTAAGAGGCTTCGTGAAAAGCTGGAGGGCGTTTCGGATAAGTGGGCGCTGAAAACGGTATGGGGCGTAGGTTACAAATTTGAGGCTGACGAAGAATAATGCGGGATACCAAAAGCATATTTTTTAAATACTTTATCATCTGTGCGGCAGTAATACTCATAAGCTTTATATGCTTAGGTGCAGTATTGCTGCTCGTTTCTTCACAGTACTTTGCGGGCGAAAAGCGCGATTTGCTGATAACTAACGTATCGAACGCCGCCGAGGAGGTCGTTGACGCCGCAAACTCAGCGGACAGAGATGACAACTCAACGACCGTATCGCTGATGAGGAGCGAAAACGTAAAAGATGTTCTTAAAAGCCACGCGCAGTCGATAGGCGGCGAGGTATTCATAACAAACGAGCAGGGCTACCCTATATCGTATTCAGGAGATGTACTGGCAGGAAAGATATCTGATGATATACTGGACGACCTTCATCAAAGCGCAACTTATTTTTCCTCGGACATGGACGGCTTTCTGACCTCTGAAAGACACGTTTCAGGCATATCTTTTGAATACGGCGGAGATAGCTTTTTCCTGTTTGCGGACATAACTCTTTCGGAGCAGGACAGCTATATATGGAACATAATGCAGATATTTCTTATCTCCATGGTAATGGTACTTGCCGTTGTTCTCATAATAGTTTATATAGCCACCGAAAAACTTACAGCCCCGATAAAGGAGCTTGCCGAAACTGCTTCCATGATAGGCACGGGAAACTTTTCCCATATGCTGCCCGAATATGACACCACCGAGTTCAACACTCTCGGCAATGCTTTCAACGATATGGCTGTTTCACTCAATAATTACGATAAAATGAGAAGCAGCTTCGTTGCGAACGTTTCACATGAGCTTCGCACGCCGATGACCTCGATAGGAGGCTTCGTTGACGGCATACTCGACGGCACTATCCCACCAAACGAGGAGAAAAAGTATCTGAGAATAATCTCCTCCGAGGTGCAAAGGCTCACGCGGCTTGTGAGAAGTATGCTCAATCTGGCAAGGATAGAGTCAGGCGCCGTGGAGCTTAAAAGCACGCAGTTCAGCCTGATAGAGCCGATAGTTGACACGCTCGTGACCTTTGAGAGCAGGCTTGAGGAAAAGAATATTGACGTTCGCGGTCTGGACGTTGACAGAGTTATAGTGTACGCCGACAACGACCTTATACATCAGGTGATATACAACCTGTTGGAGAACGCTATCAAGTTTGTAGATAACGGAGGATACATCGAGTTCGGGTTTGACACGCACGACAACATGACGGCTGTATCTATCAAAAACAGCGGCGAGGGTCTTAGTCAAGACGAGCTGCCGCAGGTGTTTGACAGATTTTATAAGACAGACGAGTCACGCGGCAAAGATCAAAGCGGCGTAGGGCTGGGTCTTAATATAGTAAGAAGCATAGTAAAGCTGCACGGCGGAAAGATAATGGTACGCAGCGTAAAGGGCGAATATACGGAATTTGTTTTCACTCTGCCCAACCGACCCGTCAGCAAGGAGAACAACGATACCAAGAGGTGATGACAGGTGGATCTTTTAGATAAAAAACTAGACGAGCTGGAGCAGCGTTACGAAATGCCGCAGAACGGCGGCGCGTCTGACAATGACGAAGCCGACGACGAAACGGCAAAGCAGGATCGCAGGTTCGACGATCTGTTCTGGAGCAAGCTGATAAGCTCCAATTACAAAAAACGCAACAGGGCGCTGTCGGCGGTATCCATAGTCACCGTTGCCGCGATACTGGCGTTGACCTGCTATATGCTGATCACGATGATATTCGGAGAAGGCTGGGTGAAAAATTTTCTCGACGACAACAACGCGAACATCAATTTCACTCTGCCGCTCTACGATCCGCCAAAGTCCGACGACCGCTACTATGAGCAGGACGGTCGTTATACCACGGAGGGCGCTGCCAAGGCGCTGTCGCCGTCAGTCGTATCTGTGGTGGTATACTACGATATCTCGGCGCAAAGCCTTGCAGTAAGCAACGTTCAGGGCTCGGGCATAGTTTTTACCGATAACGGATATATCGTGACCAACGCGCATGTCGTTGACAAATCACCTTTGGCTGTAAAAGTAATACTTTACGACGACAGAGAATTTTCCGCTAAGATCGTCGGTTTAGATGTAAAAAGCGACCTTGCCGTTCTTAAAATAGACGCCGAGGGACTTTCCCCTGCGCAGTTCGCAAACTCCGACAGCGTCGAGCAGGGAGAGGAAGTTGTTGCCATAGGCAGTCCTGCGGGTCTTTACGGCTCCATAACAAAAGGCGTTGTATCGGCAGTAGGCAGAGAGATAAGACCCGCGGCAGAAAACATAGAAATGGAATGTATACAGATAGACGCTGCTATAAACCCCGGCAACTCGGGCGGCGCGCTGTTCAATATGTGGGGACAGGTAATAGGTATAATATCCTCAAAGCTGTCTGCAACATATTATGACGGCATAGGCTTCGCGATCTCAACAAACGCCGCCAAGCCGATAATAGAAGAGATCATCGAGAACGGCTATATCAAAAGCAGAGTACGCATTGGCATAACATTCTACGGCGTTTCACAGGAGACGGCTAATATATACGGATTTGCGGCAAAGGGGCTGTACATCTCCTCAATAGATGAGAACTGCGATATCGCCAATACCGATCTTCAGGTCGGCGACATCATAACGCACATAAACGGAAAAGAGGTAACGAGCCTTACCGACACGGTCAGCGCGCTTGAGGGCAAGTACCCCGGAGACACGGTCACGGCAAAGGTGTTAAGACCCGACGGTGACGGCTTTAAGGATTTTGAGATAAGCTTTAAGCTGGCTAGCGACAACTCCTCCGACTTTGTGGAAAAGAACGACTGACTTTTGACATAACGCGTATTGACATATCGGCAAATTTCAGATATAATATTATTGTATGGAAGTTTATCTCTCTATTTTACGTTCGTATATTATAATGAGGTATGATTGATATGAACAGATTAAAACTCATATTGCTTATTTCAACTGTTACCGCCGCCGCGCTTACGGGCTGCACTAACAGCGACAGTTCACAGTATATCGACGATCCGCGCTCGTCCGTTGACAGCTCATCGCTTGCCGATAGCGAAATAGAGTCTGTTGTTACGACAGCCCCCTCTTCCGCCGCCGACGGAGATGACACCGTTATAGCGGTCGTGATGGACGAGGACGGAAATATAGTTACCGATAAAAACGGCAAGCCTGTAACGACGGTCATAGATCCCAAGGGTAAGCCGTCTTCATCAAAGAGCGGCAGCAAGACGACGAGCTCGTCCGATAAAAACAGCGATCCCAACGGCGCTTCAACGACTACGGCTGCCTCTGCGGTCGTAGGGTCTACAATGGAGACGCGCGGCAACACGCTGCTTTACAAAAGCGCAAGCTCTTCTTCGGACATTTTGGAGCGTCTGCCAAAGGGCGCAAAAGTAAAAGTAGTCGGAACGACCGGAAGCGGCTGGTACAAGATAGAGGTCAACGGCAAAACGGGATTTGTCGCAAACGGCGCTCTAAAGGCTGAGGAGGTAACTACTACCACCACTACCACTACTGCCGCCGAAACGCCTGCTCCTGCTCCCGAGCCTGCAACTACTCCTGCACCCGCGCCTGCTCCTACGCCCGCTCCGCAGCCAAATCCCTCCCCTGCTCCCGCACCGTCAACTCCAAATGCGTCAATGAATTACGACGCAACGATAATGTCGTACATAAACGAGGTAGTGCGGCTGACAAATGAGATAAGAAGTCAGAACGGGCTGGGAGCGCTTACTCTGGACGCCAATCTTACCAAAGGCGCAATGATAAGAGCGCAGGAGATCGCGAGTAATTTTAATCATTATGAAAGCTCACAAATGAAAACTTTTATGACTTCGTTAGTAGGCGATAATTGGGCTTCTTGCGGAGAAAATATAGCGTATGGATACAGAAGCGCGCAAGATGTTGTCAACGATTGGAAAAACTCACCGGGACATCTTAACAACATACTTGGCGGAAGCAATAGTACAAAATTCACTCATATCGGTGTGGGCTATTATTACGACAGCAGCACCAACACAGTATACTGGGTACAGCTATTCGCTGCATACTGGTGATAAATCGATAAACGAACATGAAAAAGCCGACGAAATATCTTCGCCGGCTTTGTTTTATTGCTGTACGGGTACTATAAATTTGCGCTGATAAAGCTCCGTATGAATGTATACGCTATGAACGCCCAGTAACACAGCATAGGCAGGCTGAGCATTGCCGTTTTATATCTCTCGGAATGACGAAGCACACAGCCCTCGTCCTTGGGCAGACGGATCTTTTTATGATAAGCAAATATCACGAGAAGTCCCAACACCAACATAAGTATCGCAAAGGCAAGGTAAATGTCGTATATGGTGTCGCTGCCCATTATCTCTGCGATATCGGGTATCTGAGCAAGAGCGTTGTTCAGCATATGCACCGCGATAGTCGGCACAATAGAATTGCACGATACAGCTATCGTTCCCATTACCAGTCCGAAGAAGAACGCATTTACAGCCTGAGAAATATTTCCGTGCATAAGTCCGAACACTAATGATGATATTATTACAGCCATACCCTTTCCGTAGGGCTTGAGAAGATGTATCGTAAGCCCTCTGTATATGGTCTCCTCCGCCAGCGGAGCTATCACTACTCCGTACAATATCTGAAAGAAGAAAGCCAGAAAGCTTGTATCCGTATAGGAAAAATCCGCTTCGGGGATAGTTATTCCCGCTTCGCTGAAATACATCGAGATAATGGCTATGACGTATGAAACGGCGAGGTTTGCAAGCATTACCGCGGGAAAACAGCGTATTATGGTCTTGCCCTGCCCTTTTTCAAAACGGTATATATGCCGCAGGTCTATATTGAAAAAGGAACGCGCCGTCAGCAGCAGCAACACTACTGATATAAATACGACCACCGACGAATATCCCATACTGAAAGCCGTTGTTGAATAAATGCTGCTCTTTTCAAATAACTCGTTAAGCTCAGGTCTGCTGAACGGATTTACCAACTCGCCGTCATGCAGATACGCAAATATCATCAGAGCCGCTCTTCCGCTAAGATAACAGAGCAGTTCATAAAGAAGAAGCAGCACTCCGAGCGTGACCGAGTTCTTCTTCAGCAAACGCTGCTCGTTCTGGCGTGCAAGATAAAGCTGATAATCATAGTTGCTGTTCATATTGTTAAAGGCATTATATCCGTATCCGAAATCGTTCATCGCTTATCCTCACAATCTATAATTACAATAATTATAACAGATATATTCTGATTTTGCAACTATTAATTATCTGTAAATAAAATATTAAAAAATCGTTACATATATTGAAGTCGCAAAAGTATGTGATATAATATATTTAGCACTTGAAGAGCGAGAGTGCTAAAATCATTCAAGGGAGATAAAACATCATGGAACAAAAGCAGTTCAAAGCCGAATCAAAAAGGCTTTTAGACATTATGATCAACTCTATCTACACGCACAAGGAGATATTTCTGCGTGAGATAATATCGAATGCGAGCGACGCTATCGACAAGCTTTATTTCAAGTCGCTGACCGATGAGAGCGTTGGCATGAAGCGCGACGACTTTGAGATACTTATCGAGGCGGACAAGGGCGCAAAGACCCTTACCATTCGCGACAACGGCATTGGCATGACCAAAGATGAGCTTGAAAACAACCTCGGCACTATTGCGCAGAGCGGCTCGCTGGCTTTCAAGACGGACAACGAGCTGGGCGATGAGTCGCAGATAATAGGTCAGTTCGGCGTTGGTTTTTACTCGGCGTTCATGGTGGCTAAGGAAGTTACCGTGCGCACAAAGGCTTTCGGCAGCGACAAGGCGTATGAGTGGAAGTCGGAAGGTGTTGACGGCTACACGATAGACGACTGCGACAAACAGGACGTCGGCACGGAGATAATACTTACGCTGAAAGACGACACCGACGATGAGAAGTATTCTAAATATCTCGATCAGTATCAGATACAGTCGCTTGTGAAGAAGTATTCGGATTACATTCGCTTCCCTATCAAAACGGAGGTCGAGCACCAGCACTATGACGACGAGGGCAATCCGACAGAAGTACACCGCGAGATACAGACGATAAACAGCATGGTGCCGCTGTGGAAGAAGAACAAGTCGGAGCTGACGGACGACGACTACAACAGCTTTTATGCTGACAAGTTCGGCGATTTTTATCCGCCTGCCGCTCACATTCACACCCACAACGAGGGCGCTGCAACTTATGACGCTCTGCTGTTCATACCCTCAAAGACACCGTTCGACTACTACTCAAAGGACTTTGAAAAGGGCTTGCAGCTGTACTCATCGGGCGTTATGATAATGGAAAAGTGCGCCGACCTGCTGCCCGACTATTTCAGCTTTGTAAGAGGCTTGGTAGACAGCGAAGACCTTTCGCTGAACATCTCGCGTGAGCTTTTACAGCACGACAGGCAGGTAAAGCTCATTGCCAAAACTCTGGAAAAGACGATAAAGAACGAGCTTACAAAAATGCTCAAGAATGAGCGTGAGAAGTACGAGGAGTTCTATTCAAACTTCGGTTTGCAGTTCAAGTTCGGCATATACCAGTCCTATGGCGCGAACAGAGACATACTGAAAGATCTGCTTTTGTTCAACAGCTCATTCAGCGACAAAAAGACCACTCTGGAAGAATACGTTTCGCGTATGAAAGAGGGTCAGGAGAACATTTTCTACGCTTGCGGCGACAGCATAGCGCGTATTGAAAAGCTGCCGCAGACCGAGCTTGTAAAGGACAAAGGCTACGAGATACTGTACTTCACAGACGAGGTAGACGAGTTTGCGATAAAGGTGCTTATAGACTACGACGGCAAGAAGTTCAAATCAGTATCCGACAACGACCTTGATCTGGAAACGACAGAGGAGAAAGAGGAGAGCAAAAAGCAGTCGGAAAGCTGCAAGGATATGTTTGAGTTCATGAAAGAAGCCCTCGGCGACAAGGTCAAGGAAGTACGTCTTTCATCAAGACTGAAAAGTGCGCCTGTGTGTCTTTCCAGCAACGGCGCTTTGTCGCTGGACATGGAAAAGGTGCTCAACTCCATGCCGCAGAACGCTGACAAGCAGGTCAAGGCGGAAAAGGCTCTCGAGCTGAACGGTTCTCACCCGATATTTGAAAAGCTGAAAGCTCTTTACGAGAGCGACAAAGACACGCTGACAAAGTACACCAAGCTCTTGTACGATCAGGCGCTGCTGATAGAGGGTATTTCGATAGAAGACCCCGTAGAGCTTTCAAACATGATATGCGATCTGATGGTGTAAATCTAGAAGTCAGAAGTTAGATGTTAGAGGTTAGAAACGGTTTTGCAACTTTTGTGCAAAGCCGTTTCTTTGTGCGGTTTAGAAAGAGGCAAGAGGCAAGAAGTTTGTATTTTTCTGTACAGCAAATTATAGGATCTTTCTAGGAATATAATATATTCCCTCCCACAAGCCACCCCAAGAAAGAAGCCTCGAAGAGGGTTCTTCGGCACTTGCCAGACTGTTCACAGTCTGGCAACGTGTGAGCTCCAGCAGGCTGCGCGTAAGCGCGAAACACTTTTCTATAAAAACCAAACCGCCTTTGCAACTACAAAGACGGTTTTTTACTATGTACTCCCATGCTTTTGCGGCATGGCATTATCAGTCAAGATAATCCTTGACCTTATTGCTTCTGTTGGGGTGACGAAGCTTACGAAGCGCTTTTGCCTCAATTTGTCTGATACGCTCTCTGGTAACGTTGAAACGCTGACCTACCTCTTCAAGAGTACGCGAACGTCCGTCCTCCAGACCGAAGCGAAGCCTTAAAACGGCTTCCTCTCTGGGCGTAAGGGTAGACAGCACTTGATTTATCTGCTCCTTGAGCAGCACCTGCGAAGCCGCGTCGGCAGGAGCGGGGGCATTTTCGTCCTCGATAAAATCTCCCAGATGAGAATCCTCCTCCTCTCCGATAGGAGTTTCCAGAGAAACAGGATCCTGAGCGATACGCATTATTTCTCTGACCCTCTCCTCGGTCATCTCCAATCTTTCGGCAATCTGCTCGGGGGTAGGATCTTTGCCGTTTTCGTGCAGAAGCTGTGACGAAGCTTTTTTCACCTTTGTGATAGTTTCCACCATATGGACGGGTATACGGATAGTTCTCGCCTGATCAGCAATAGCTCTTGTGATAGCCTGTCTTATCCACCAAGTTGCATAGGTAGAGAATTTAAAGCCCTTTGTATAATCGAATTTCTCTACCGCTTTTATAAGTCCGAGATTTCCCTCCTGTATAAGGTCGAGAAAGCTCATTCCCCTGCCGACGTATCTTTTTGCTATGGACACAACAAGTCTCAGGTTCGCCTCTGAAAGACGCTTTCTGGCGGCGGAGGCTTTTTTTGCATCGCCGCACATCATCATCTCGGCAAGATGCACCTCCTCATCGGCAGTAAGCAGAGGAACTCTGCCTATCTCCTTGAGATATATTTTTACGGGATCGTCTATACCGATAGCATCGACATTCAGAGAGTAGTCCATATCATCGCCGAGATCGTCCTCGACAGGTATGGACATAAGATCATCGTCGTCGGGGACAACATCGTCTATTATCTTGATATTATAGTTGTTGCAGGTCTCATAGAATACGTCCATCTGCTCCAGATCGTAGTCCACTCTTTCCAGAGCATTCGTTATCTCTTTTGTAGTAAGAGAACCCGTTGCCTTGCCCTGTTCTATCAGGTTATCGATTATCTTAGAATTTTCATTACCCATTTTAATTCCTCCGTTTTATCCGAAACTATCGGCAACACGCCGTATCTATTTCAATTTCTTCCGTTTTTTCAGCGCAAGCTCGCCAAGGTCTATATCATCTGACGAAGAATTTACTTCCTCGGCATTCTCGTTGAGCAGACGTATGTAATCCTCTGCCGTGTCGCTGTCAACAGGCATATCCCTGTTGAGATTGAATATCCTTGATATCCTGCCCATCTGAGATGTATCAAATTCCTCATTGAAGGACGACAGCTCAAGCGATAGGGAATTTTCCGCTCTGCGCACGATACTTTCGTAAAGCTGTTTCAAAAAATGCGTAGGGAACACTTCCGGCGAGAGCCTTTGAAAAACGTCGCTTATCGAGTCGGGATTTGCAACGATATAAGCGATTATACCCTCCTGCGCTTTGGTTATCCTGTTATGCTCGGTCGGCTCGCCGCTTTTGGGGTCTGTCTGCGCCGAGAAAGAAGTTATGGTCTGCTGCCACTCCTTTTTGCTGCTTCTGCGTTTGCGCCCTGATATTATGCCGTCAACATTCTCTGTCAGCGCAGTCTTTGATATCCCCTGCTCCGCGGAGACCTTGGAGATATACACCTCACGCTCCACTTTGTTGGGGATATCGGCAAGCACCTCGCAGGCACGTTTCAGATAATTGACCTTGCCTATCTCGCTGTCCATATCCAGATCTGCCATACAGCGCTTGAGGTTATACAATATTGCGCCGTCGGAATTATCCAGAAGATACGCAAACCTCTCCTTGCCGTACTTCAGAATATACTCGTCGGGGTCTTTCGCGCCCTCCATATTTATTACTTTTGTATTCACGCCTACCTGCGACAGCATACCTATCGCCTTATCGGACGCCTTTCTTCCTGCGCTGTCAGCGTCATAGCATATGACGACTTCATCGCAATACTGAGATATGAGCCGCGCGTGCTCGTCTGTGATAGCGGTACCGCAGGTCGCAACGGAATTTTCAAAACCTGCCTGATTGAGCGATATCACGTCCATATTTCCCTCGCAAAGCAGCAGCCGCTTGGTTTTTGCCGCGCTTGCCTTGGCAAAGTTCATCGAGAACAAAAATCCGCTCTTTTTATATGCTATAGTTTCCTTGGTATTAAGGTACTTCCTCTGGTCGTTCGGGTCGAGCGTTCGTCCTCCAAAGCCGACGATATGTCCCTGAAGATCGATAAACGGGAACATGACCCTGTTCATAAAGAAGTCATACGTTCCTCCTGTTCTTGACGACCTTACAATAAGGCTGGCGTCGATAAGCTCTTTTTCGCTGTAACCCTCCGAATACATATAGTCTCTGAGGGTAGTCCAACCCGTATTGGCAAAGCCTATACCGTACTTGGTTATCGTTTCGGGAACGAGCCCTCGCTTTTTAAGATACTGTCTTGCCGCAAGACCTTTTTCTCCGCGCAGGTTCTCAAAGAAAAATCTTGCCGCTTTTTTATTCATCTCATAAATACGCTGTTTTCTTTGTGAAAAGTCATCGCCTCTGGCAACATCTTCGGGCATAGGTATGCCTGCGCGTTCCGCCAGAAGCCTGACCGCCTCAATATAGCTGAGATTTGATATCCTCATAACAAAGGTTATAACATCTCCGCCTGCGCCGCAGCCAAAGCAATAAAAGCTTTCTGTATCGGGATAGACGACGCACGAGGGAGTTTTTTCAGAATGGAACGGACAGTTGCATTTCATATATCTTCCCGCACGCTGCAATGATACATACGACGACATAACTTCGTCTATCCTGTTGGCTGCTTTCAGCCTGTAAAGAAAATCATCGGAAAGCGGCATTTGCACTTATCTCCTCTCGAACATCTGAAATTTCAGACGGCTGCCCAACCTTTCGGCACGAATATATCGTTGAATGCTCTGATAGCGAAGCTGTCGGTCATTCCGGCGATATAATCGCACACCGCGCGGCTCTTGCCGTACTTTTCGGCAAGAGAAGCATACAGCGGCGGCATTCTGCCTACATCGTGAAAATAATACTCATAGAGCTTTATTATAAGCTCTCTTGCCTTTACCTCCTCCGACTTGCAGACGGGGTTCGTATAAACTCTTTCAAACATAAAAGCATGGAGGGCGTCATGGGCATTTTTTACCTCATCGCTCATATGCAGCTCTTCTGCTCCGTTATCTACTATCGACCGCACGAGCGTAGTTATCCTTTCGCTCCTCGTTCTTCCCAGCACTCTTACCGCTTCCTGCGGCAGGTCGCCGTCCTTTATGATACCCGCTCTAATGCTGTCATCTATATCATGGTTTATATAAGCTATAACATCGGCAAGACGCACCGCATAGCCCTCTCTTGTGTCTGCCTTTTTATCGGTATGCTTCAGTATACCGTCGCGCACCTCATATGTAAGGTCAAGACCTTTTCCGTCGTTCTCGATAACATCTACCACTCTGAGGCTCTGTTCATAATGCCTGAACCCTTCGGGGCAAAGCTCGTTGAGCGCTCTTTCTCCCGCATGGCCAAACGGAGTATGTCCTAGGTCATGACCCAAAGCTATCGCCTCCGTCAAGTCCTCGTTCAGCGCCAGCGCGCGTGATATAGTCCTCGCTATCTGCGCTACCTCCAGAGTATGTGTAAGGCGCGTTCTGTAATGGTCTCCTGCGGGTATAAGGAACACCTGTGTTTTATGTTTAAGTCTGCGGAAAGAGTTACAATGTATAAGCTTATCCCTGTCCCTCTGGAACTCTGTTCGCAGGTCGTCGAGCGGTGCGGGTATCTGTCTGCCCTTACTGTCGCACACCTTGCAGGCATACTCGCTAAGCAGCAGCTTTTCATTATTTTCTATACGTTCTCTGGGCAGCATAACACATCACACCTCTTTACGACAGTATTTTTTATTTTACATAATAATATACAACGCGGCTCAAAAAATACCTTTTTATTTTACTCTCCTATATATAATTTTGTAGACGGTCACAATAATTTATGCAAAATCGGCAGAAAAAATGTCTGATTTGTCTATTGCGGCATTACCGCCCGTAATATCCGTGAGCTTTTCGCAAAGCTTATCAGCAAGCGGAGCTTTCACCAACAGCCGCATAACTACATCGCTTCCGAAGCTGCTGTCAAGTATTTTGACCTCATATTGAGGCAGGATATACGCTATCTTGCCGTAAAAGCTATAATCGCATTTACATTTTACCTCGACCGCGTCGAGCATTATCCGCAGCTTTGCATTTTCAAGGGCAGCCGAACAGGCGGACGAATATGCTCTTACAAGTCCGTTCGCGCCAAGCAGCACTCCGCCGAAATATCTTGTCACGACGGCGCAGACATCTGTAACTTCCCTTTTTAAAAGCACATCGAGCACGGGCACGCCAGCCGTTCCCTGAGGTTCGCCGTCGTCGCTGTAACGCGTTATGTTGTTTTCCCTGAGCACATAGGCATATACATTATGCCGCGCCTTTCGGTTCTCGGCTTTTATCCTGTTGATATGCGCTATCGCCTGCTCCTCGTTCTCTATCGGTACTACCGACGCGATAAAATCCGATTTCTTCTCGCTATAACTTCCCTTAGCTTCCTCTGCCAATGTTATATATCCCATATCTATCACCTATATAAAGCAACAGCCCGTTGCCAAAGCAACGGGCAGCTATCAGCATTAGTCAAGATTGAAACGCTTCTTAAATCTGTCAACACGTCCTCCCGTATCAACGAGCTTCTGCTTGCCTGTAAAGAACGGGTGGCACTTTGAGCAAATTTCAACGTGGATATCCTTCTTCGTTGAGCGCGTTTTGATAACGTTGCCGCAATGACAGGTTATCGTAGTTTCCTCATACTGGGGGTGGATACCTTCCTTCATTGTATTTCCTCCTTCCGACTGAAATTATGACGACATAGAAGCCCATCATTTCAGTTCAGACAGTAGTTCTATGTATTCTATCAATCAACGTACCCAAATATTATAACACAAAATGTTATGTACGTCAAGTATTTTTTCTAAAAATAATACTTGCCAAACTCTTTGCTGTATGTTATACTTAATATAGATATTTTGCACAAAATAAAAACAGGAGGAAACGTTATGAGAGAAAAACTTTTATTTCTCGGTATGTTGGTACTGAGCGTGCTGTACTGGGTAGAGGTCGTCGGCGCAGGCTCATACGAATGGTATCAGTACATCGGTCTGGCGATAACGGTGCTGACCATACTGCCGTGGCTGATAAGCATACTCATCTCGCAGCGCAAAAAGTCCAAAGAACGCGCCGAGGAAGCCGCTCTGAAAGCCGCAAAGCGCGAAGCGAAAGAAGCTAAGAAAAACAACTGAAACACCGCACTAAAAAAGGTTTGGAAGCATTGTCCAAACCTTTTTGTTTATGTAATTTAGTATTTAAGTATTACAGCTTTTCTACCCAGCCGAAGGTATCCTCTATCTTGCCCCACTGAATGCCTGTCATGGTATCATACAGCATTTGTGAGATAGGGCCTATCTCGTTGTTGTTGATAGTCATTACCTTATCGTTCCATTTCAGGTGACCTACCGGCGAGATAACAGCCGCTGTACCGGTGCCGAACACCTCATTGAGCTTGCCGTTGTCGTAAGCGTCTGCAACTTCCTGAATGGTTATGCGTCTCTCGCTTACGGGTATGCCCTTAGCGCGGCATACATCGAGAGCGGACTTTCTTGTGATACCAGGAAGTATAGAACCTTGCAGCATAGGTGTTACTACCTCGCCGTCTATAACGAACATAATGTTCATAGCGCCAACTTCTTCTATATACTTCTGCTCAACGCCGTCAAGCCACAGCACCTGAGAATAGTTCTGCTTATGAGCCTCGTCCTGACCTATGAGCGAAGCGGCGTAGTTTCCGCCTGTTTTAGCAAAGCCCATACCGCCTCTTACAGCTCTTACATACTTGCTCTCAACGTATATAGAAACGGGGTTGAGGCCTGTTTCATAATACGCGCCCGAGGGTGAAAGTATTATAAAGAACATATAGTGGTCGGCAGGCTTAACGCCCAAAAACGGGTCTACCGATATAATGAACGGTCTTATGTAAAGCGACGCGCCGTCGGTATGAGGCACCCAATCCTTCTCGACCTCAACGAGGGCATGCAGAGCCTGCAAGCAGTCCTGCTCGTCGATACGCGGGATAACAAGTCTGTCGTTGGAAACGTTCATTCTCTTGAAGTTCTCGATAGGTCTGAAAAACTGTATATCGCCGTTTGCCGTTCTATACGCTTTAAGTCCCTCAAAAACTGTCTGACCGTAGTGCAGGCACATAGCGGCGGGCGAGATAGCAAAATCCTCATACGGTACTATTCTTGCGTCGTGCCAGCCCTTGCCGGTGATATAGTCCATAACGAACATATGGTCTGTAAAGATATGACCGAATCCGAGCTTGGTCTCGTCCTGCGGCTTAGCCTTGGGAGTTTTTGTAAGCTCATATCTGATATTCAGCATTTTAAGATCCTTCTTTCATAAAATTTATCAAAAATATTATAACTCTTTTTTACGGATTTTGCAAGAGGTTTTGCGTAAAAACTTCAAAAAACGCTTTTCAGACCCCTCCGACAGCCGAAAAATGAAAGAATTTACTGTGCAAACGTCTTTTGCGGTATGATTATATCCAACGCTTTGCGGTGATTTGTTATCTCCGCGACCTTATATTTTCCGCCTGCTTCGCCGTCCAGCGTCCACGCTATTTCCTCATCGCAGGTTATCCTGAGCGACGAGGTCTTGAAGGTTACAAAATGCTTTGGGTCAAGGTCGCCGACCACTAGCTTTGCGAGCAGCCCCTGAAATTCCATAATGCCGTTGGGCATTTTTATCAGCACGACTTCAAACAGACCGTCGTCAAAGAAAACGTCCTTAGTAGTTATGAGCTGCTTCATGCCGCCGACCGAAAAGGCATTTGTGACCATACCGAGTATAAAGTCGCCCTGAAGTGTTTCGCCGTCATGCTCCACGGTAAGTTCATATGCCTCCAGCTTATTCAGACGTTTTGCGCCCTCCAGCACATAGGCAAGATGACCGAGGACGTTTTTTACGTTCTGCGGAGTTTCATAAGAAACGTCCGTAAAAGCGCCGAACGCTGCCACATAGCAGTAATACTCGCCGTTGAAAGAGCCGATATCTATATTATACTGCTTGCCCTCCAGCACGTTTTTGGCGGCTTCTGATACGTTCTTAGGTATCTCGACGCTTCTGGCAAAGTCGTTTGTCGTACCCGACGGAATATACCCCAGCGGCACGTTTACACCGCTTTTCAGTATGCCTTTTATGCTTTCGCTCAGCGTACCGTCGCCGCCCGAGACTACTATCATATCATATTTTTCCGCCATTTCGCTTATCTTTTCGTATGCGTCCATACGGTACTGGGTAGGATACACCGTAACGAGATATCCTCCCGAGGTAAACGTATTTACGATATCGTTCAGATTGGAAGCCGTTTGGCTTTTGCCTGCGCGGGCATTATAAACGAATAACATATTTTTCATAATTACTGTCCTTATCCGCTATAATAATAATGTGTTACATATCTCTGCAAAAAATATTTTATACCATTTTACACATTTTGTCAATAGCAATTATCGGTCACGGCAGACATAATTTTTATTTTGAGCGGCGCTGCCCTTTACAAAGCTGAAAAAATATGTTAAAATATTCTGTATATGATGTGCGTTAAGGAGCTGGATATTTTGTTTAAAACTTTTTTATACGCCGTTAAAATGCTGTGGAGGATATTCAGCGCGGCTTTGGTATCGGCGTGCGCGGTCACTGTGGTATGGTGGCTGTTGGGCAAAACTACAAAGCTGGCTGATACTTTGTTCTTCTTTTTTTCCGTATTTGGTACTGCGGTGCTGGTCTTTACGTCCATATGCGCGATAAGGCTGGCTGTAAAGGGCAAAAAAGCAGCCCGCATATATGCCGACACTCTTGTCAACGGATACACGGATAAGTTTTTCTCATACTATGAAAACCGCGTAAAAAGGGCAAAGCGGAAAAATTCCAAGAACTCGGCAATGCTTGCGCTCGCTTCGTGCTATTCGGAGGCTTCCAGATACGACGACGCAATGAACGTTTTGGACTCTATGGACTTTCTGTCGATGAGCGAGCCGATGAGAGCTTCATATTTTAACACACTTCTGTACACCGCGATACTGTCCGACGACCTGAGCAAAGCGGAAAAGATATATATGTCTGGCAAATATCTTCTGGAAAAATACAGCCGCGGCTCTTCGGGCTGCGAGATAGCTCACACTCTGGCGGCTCTGGAATTTGCCAGAGGCAATGTTTACACGGCGGAACAGATGATACTTGAAATATTGGACGGCCCGGTATCGGACATGACCGCCTCGGGTTGCGGAGTTTATCTGGTGATGATATATCTTCAGACGGAAAGATTTGAAAAAGCCAAACTTGCGGCGGAGATGACTTTCCCCGTAATAGCGGGATACCGTGACAAACAGATAATGCTTCGCCTTATGAAGATAATAGAAAACATTTACTCCGTGCGCGGAGATACTATAATACAGGAGAGCTGAACATGGTAGAAGAACTTGCAAACTGGTTTACTTCCGCTCTTTCGGGACTTCCAAAGGAGCTTATAATATTCGTCATATCAATGATACCTATATTGGAGCTGCGCGGCGGCATAATCGCGGCTTCGCTGCTTCATGTGCCTATAACAGCGGCTATACCGATATGCCTTATAGGAAACATAATACCCATACCGTTCATTCTGCTTTTCATAACGAAGATATTCGAGCTTATGAAAAAGACAAAGCACTTAGGCGGCTTGGTGACAAAGCTTGAAAACAAAGCTATGGGAAAGAGCGACAAGATAAAAAAATACGAGTTCTGGGGACTGGTGCTGTTCGTCGGCATACCTTTGCCGGGAACGGGCGCCTGGACAGGTTCACTCATCGCCGCGCTTCTCGGAGTAAAGCTTAAAAAAGCCGTTCCTGCGATATTTATAGGTCTGCTGCTGGCAACGCTGATAATGTGTACGGTATCGTATTTTATACCGTGGCTGATAGCGGCTCTTTAAAACATCGAAAAGAGATGATATTATGCTTCACACCGATGATATTTCAGGAGCGTGGGAGTTTTCGTTTGACAAAAACGGCGGATACAGCGACGTTATTTTTCTGCCAGACACGACCTCTCACGCCAGGAAAGGCAAGTACAATGACAGCGGCGAAACGGGACATCTGACCGATACATATGCTTATGAGGGCAGCGCGTGGTTCAAAAAAAGCGTGCTGCTCAAAAAATGCGATAGCGGCGAAAAGACCGAGCTGTATCTTGAAAGGACAAGGATAACGCGGCTTTATATTGACGGACAGTTCATAGGTGAATGCGACAGCCTGTGTTCTCCGCACATATATGATGTTACACGCTTCTGCGACGGCGGCAGTCATGATATAGAGATATGCGTTTCCAACGTCGGATACAAGACAAGCGGCGGTCACATGACATCGCCCGACACGCAGACAAACTGGCTCGGCATAACGGGGCGCATAGAGCTGATAAGATACGGCGCTTCGCGTGCCGAAAACGTCCGTATATACAGCGAGGTCGAAAGCGGCAGTATCATAGCTGTTTTTGATGTTTACGGCGAGGATACGGACAAAATTTCGGTGTATGCCGATGACGGTAAAAAGAAATATCCTGCAAAAATAACAACAGACCAAAGAAGTGTTTCGGCGGTCATGACCATAGGCGGCGAGGCTAAGCTCTGGAGCGAGTTTTCGCCTTTTCTGTATGATGTTGTTATAGATACTGACGGCGACATGGTCACAAAAAAGGCAGGCATAAGAAAGCTTTCCTGCAAGGGCGGAAAGTTTCTTATAAACGACAGGGAGACCTTTCTTCGCGGCAAGCACGACGCTATGATATTCCCGTTGACAGGCTATGCGCCTACCGACACCGAAAGCTGGCTCAGGGTAATGAAAACGGCTCGTGAGTTCGGGATAAATCATTACCGTTTTCACACCTGCTGTCCGCCTGAGGCGGCGTTTGAAGCTGCCGATATTCTCGGTATATATCTGGAGCCTGAGCTGCCGTTCTGGGGAACTGTTGCGGCGCAGGGCGAGGACGGATACAACGCCGAGGAGCAGGAGTACCTTATCGCAGAGGGAAAAAACATACTCAGGACGTTCGGAGATCACCCGTCGTTTTGTATGATGTCCTTGGGGAACGAGCTATGGGGCAGTCCCGAACGCATAAACGAGATGATAGGCATACTGAAAAGCTTCGATGACAGGCCGCTGTACACTCAAGGCTCGAACAACTTTCAATTTTTTCCAAGGACTGTGGAGAATGACGATTTTTTCGTAGGTGTCAGGTTATCGTCCTCGCGCCTTATAAGGGGCTCTTATGCTATGTGCGACGCTCCGCTGGGTCATGTTCAGGCAGATGTGCCAAGCACATTAAAGGATTACGACGCCGCTGTGCGCGGGGATCTCAAAGACAGCGAAAGCACGGGCGGCAAAATAAGTATCCAGTACGGAACGGGAGTCAGGGAAATTGAAGCTGTCGGCTCGCAGGGAGGCTTTTGTCCTGATATACCTATCGTCACGCACGAGATAGGTCAGTACGAAATATTCCCGGACTTCAAAGAGATAAGCAAGTACACAGGCTCTCTGAAGCCAAAAAACTTTGAGATATTAAAAAAGCGTCTGGCGAAAAAGGGGTTGGCACACCTGGCTGACGACTTTTTCAAAGTAAGCGGCGCGCTGGCTGTAAGCTGTTATAAGGAAGAGCTTGAAGCCGCTCTTCGCTCACGCTTATTGGCAGGCTGTCAGATACTCGATATACAGGATTTCAGCGGACAGGGTACTGCGCTCGTCGGCGTTCTGGACGCATTTATGGAAAACAAGGGACTGATAACCGCCGAGCAATGGAGGGAGTTTTTCTCACAGAGCGTTATACTCGCGCGATTTGACAGTTACGTATATACAAACGGGCAGAAATTCTCGGCGCTCATACAGCTTACCGACCACGGGAACTGTTCATATGCGGGAAGGACTTTGTCGTGGACGCTGGGGAACGCTTCGGGAAGCTTTACTATTCCCGAGTACGGCTGCTATGCGGACATCGGCAGGATAGATACCGTCATTGACGCGCAGGCGGGAAGCGTTACGCTTTCCTTGCGTATTGACGGAAGCGACATAAAAAATCATTACGTTCTTAATGTTGTAAAAGATATCCCTTGCCCCGACACCGACGGCTGCTGCATATGCAAAGAAGTTGACAACGAAGCCGTCAAAGCGCTGAAAAGCGGCAGGAACGTTATTATATTTTCAAAGCCCGATGAGAGCGACAGCATAGAAGGCTTTTACTGCACCGACTTTTGGTGCTATCCGATGTTCAAAGGCATATCGGAGAAAATGGGCAAGCCTGTTCCGACAGGCACGATGGGTCTGCTCATAGACAACGCTCACCCTGCGCTGGCAGGTTTCCCGTGCGAAAGGTATTCAACGCCTGTGTGGTACAGACCCGTAAGCTGTTCAAGAAGCGTTATACTGGACGGCAGGAGCGACGGCGTAAACGTAATCGTGCGGACGATAGACAACTTCGAGCGATGTCACGACCTGGCTTTTATATATGAGTATGAGCTTTACGGCGGCAAGGTAGTAGTATGCGGCTGCGAATACGAAGAGCTGATACGTTCAGCGGAGGGACGCGCGTTGGCTTCTTCCCTGCTCGACTATGTAAGACAACAGAACGATACGTCAGCACCCTGCATATAATGTATGCAGGGTGATACTTTATGCTTACCGAATACCGTCTTGACAAGGCGGCGGCGGTAGAGTATGCACAAAAATGGGCTAAGTCGCGCAATCCGATGTACTATGACTTTGAAGATATAGGCGGCGACTGCACGAGCTTTGTATCACAATGCCTGCGTGCAGGCGGGGCTGTAATGAATTATACCCGTGACACGGGCTGGTACTACAATACTTCTTACGACAGGTCGGCGTCATGGTCCAGCGTTTTCTATCTCCACAAGTTTCTTACCGAAAATGTCGGAGCAGGCCCGTTTGGTAAAGAGGTACCCGTGGATACTGCTGCTGTAGGCGATATAATTCAGCTTGGCAACGATGAGAAATTCTATCACAGTCTGTTTGTAACAGACAAGCGCGGCGGCAGGATATACGTCTGCGCTCATACAAACGATGCATACAACATTCCGCTGTCATACTATGAATACAAAAAAGCGCGCTGTATAAATATACTCGGCGCGCGAAGATATGAATGACCACGCTCTCGGCTACTGCTGAGGGCGTTTATAAAGAATAATGGATAGCGAAAAGTGTAGTGAATAGTGAATAGTGAATAGTGAATAGTGAATAGTACAGAAACGCCTTATAACATTTACTATAAACTATTCACTATATAATACAAATCAAAAGTAGAATAGAACAGAAAGAATTATGGTTTTGTTTTAGTGAAGTTGCAAGACTACCCGCATAAGAAAAAAGCCTGTTATACCACAAGGTATGCGCCGCCAACAATATATGGCGGAGAGGACAGGTGTAGTGAATAGTGAATAGAGAAAAGTGAATAGTGAATAGTACAAAAATCCCCTTAAAACATTTACTATAAACTATTCACTATATAATACAAATCAAAAGTAGAATAGAACAGAAAGAATTATGGTTTTGTTTTCTGAAAGGCGAAAGACTTACAGAAAACAAAATCGCCGACCCATAGTCGGCGAAATAATTCTTCGGCACTTCGGCAAAGCCGAAGTGTGGTGAGCTATCCGGGATTCGAACCCGGGACACCTTGATTAAAAGATAATCAAAGAACGGCAAATACCGTTCTTTTTTTATACCGTAAATCACGGTTAAATGCCAAATGGCTTTAACAATACGACGACACAGGTAGCTAACTGTCGGGCAGGCTTCTTACTTCCCCTGCCCTGTCGTATTTATAGAAAAAGAAGTAAAAAACAACCGAAAGGAAGTAAATGAAATGAAAAGAACAAAGATCATCTCAATCGCAAACGAAAAGGGCGGCGTGGGCAAGACGACTACTACTCACAATCTTGGCAGCGCTCTGGCTCAGCTCGGCAGAAAGGTGCTTGTTGTTGACCTTGACAAGCAATGCAACCTCACTTCCCTGTGCGGCGGTGCAGGAGAAAAGAGCATATGTGATCTGATCTACGAGGAGTGTATGGGCAGAAGCACTCCAGCCGCCGATGTCATCAGAACATCAGAGAACGGACTGGACTACATAGGCTCATCAAAGATGCTCGACAGTATGAACTCTCAGATAGCCAGCAACCCTGACTGCGCATATGTACTAAAGAATATTTTTTCTTCGGCAGAGTTTGAAAAGTATGATTATATATTCTTTGACAACAAACCTGCGATAGACATTCTGACACAAAACGCGCTTAACACTTCTGACGGCATCATCATTCCGATAGAAGCAGGTCTATTTGCCTTTGACGGTATCGACAGCATACTTTCTAAGGTCAGGTCTATAAATGCTACGACTAATCCTCGCCTGAAAGTAACCGGCATACTTTACAATAAGTCAGAGCACGTTACCGAATTTGGCAAGGCTATAGATGCAGCCACGCAAGAAAACTTTGGCAAGCTTATGTTCTCAACGCAGATACCTTATCGCAAAGCTCAGACCGAACGTGCTATTTCTATGAATACAGGCTGCGTGAACATGAAGAACAATACTCTTGCACAAGTGTATATGCAACTGGCTAACGAATTTGAAGCAAGAGTCGGCAGAAACTATTGACATTGGGAATAATAAGTAGTATAATTGTTACAACAAAAATTAAGGAGTGATACTATGGCTGAAATTAAGAACAACAAAAGCATCGTCGATACCTTTGATCACGAACTTGGAATGACCGAAGAAGAAGTTGACTTTCGCTTTAAGGAAGCAGTAAGGCTTGCTAAAGAAAAATCACGTATAATGGGCAAACCCACCTGTGAATTTGACAGAGAACTTATGCAGCCGTATATTTTGTACCCCGACGGTCACCGCGAATATCCTCCGTTCCACGATTTTGCAGAAGATGATGAAAGGCTGCCAAAAAACAGGCGGAGGAAAATGTAACATGGTCAAAAATTACAAGCCTATGATCCTAGTCTTTGCAGGAGCTAACGGCTCAGGTAAGTCCACAATAACCGGTTTGGTTGATACTATTGGTAAATACGTAAATGCTGACGAAATAAAGAAGTCAATGCTTTGTTCTGATCTTGCTGCTGCTGAGTGTGCGGAACAAATCAGAGAACAATGTGTTGATAATTTGCAGGACTTTACATTTGAAACAGTATTATCCACACCACGAAATTTGGAGCTTTTGAAAAGGGCAAAAGAAAAAGGATATTTTATTAAATCCTTTTATGTACTCACCTCATCTCCTGAAATCAATATAGCAAGAGTACAAACGCGAGCGATAAACGGCGGTCATGACGTTCCTGTTGATAAAATACGTTCCAGATACACAAGAACATTAGCTATGTTGCCGAGCCTGATCAAGATTTGTGATATATGCAATGTATATGATAATTCCTTAGAACAGCCTGAAAGAATATTCAGTAAAAAGCTAGGGACATATCGTTTGTGGGAAACAGCAACTTGGAATAAAGAAAAAATCATAGCTCTTACTCATCAGCAAGAATACACCCAAATGTTTTTGAAACCTACAAATTCTGTATCGGTTACCGGCAGTACAAAACGAAAAAGATAAATAACACGAAACACAAAAGACTTCTTTTTAAGAAGTCTTTTATTTATGGGAGGAAAATGAAATGGATCTTACAGCAAGAAGAAACGAAAGGCTCGAGGAAGAACAGCAGCTTCTCAACAGCTCCGACATGTTGACTGTAATGGAAAGCGAATACGAGAACCTTTGGGGATCTCAGCAGAAGATACAGCAGATCAGCACGGACGTAATACGAATGTACAGAACACCAAAAGGAAAATCGCAGCCATACTATGTAAATCCCAAGAAAGTCAAAGCTCTGATGCTTAGTCTTCAGGACAACGGAATGTTGCAGCCGCTGGTAGTCAGAGAGCTGCACGACGATGAGGAGTACGAATATGAAGTTATAGTCGGGAACACTCGCTTTGCCGCTGCGTCTAATCTGGACTGGAACAGCGTACCGTGCATAGTGCAGGATATGACAGATGCGCAGGCATACGATAAGGTTTGCCAGTCAAACATACACCGCCACTACGATACCCTTGCTCCCTCAGAGCTTGCCAACTTGTATCAGGGGTATCTGGAACACCGTGGTGACAGCGATGAAACCACCAAGTTTATTGCCGATAGGTTCAATACATCTACTAGGAGTATATACAGATATGTAGGTCTGCTTAAACTGCCGCAGACACTTATTCAGGCGGTGGACGAAGGTATGCTGCCGTTCGGCAAGTATGAGCGCGTATACGGTGTATTTACAAAAGAACAGCAGGAAGTAATAGGCGAATGGCTGCAATACTATCATAAGAAACTCACGAGACAGCGTATCAACGCTTTAGAAGAAATGAAAGCTGCTGATTTTATATTCAGCATGGACAACATAAACGAGCTTGAAGATGAGATCAACAGACGTTTGTCAGAAACACCGGAAGAAGGCAGCGAAGAAGAAATTGCTGAAAGTGAAGCACAGCGACCGTCAAGGCTGTATGCTACGCTGAGGTCAATTCATAGTGATGTTTTCGGCGGACTGACGGACAGCGAGCTGGAAGAATACATTATACGACTTGTAGATGCTAATATATAAGGGGGAACATATGCACGCGGAATATTTGCAGTATGGCAGAGAACTTGTGGAGCTGCTCAATGTCAGGAAAGAGCAGGACGGCACATACACGGTCTTGGCAAAGAAAAAAGATGTGTTTTTGGTTGCCGACGATGCAAAGCTGTGCAACAATCGTCTTCATTTTCTTTTCGGGAGCATATATAAAGATGAAACGGCTGCGCGGCATGCTTTTGCTGCCAAGCCGACAAAAGCTATACTGCCGAAACAGATAAACATCAAAAAGCAGGTGAAGCGATGAAGAACATAATTAGATACGTTATCCGATATGTTTCCATAGGTATCGGCATGGGGCTTGTAGGATATCTGCTGAAAATGTTGTTTTGATGTCTTGACTTATAACGGAATAGTTGCTATAATTTATGTAACAGAACAGACTTAGTGTGCCACGTGGCACAACAACATAAACGGAGGCATATTTATGGAATATGTTTACAAAGCAGAAGTAACAATAAACGAAGATAAGGCGTTAAGTGACGGAGTAAAACTCGCTGGGCTGTATGCAGCCATAGATGACTGCTTCAAAGAGGATAAGATATATAAAGAAGTCAACGATAAGCTCATTACTTACTATACCAACGACAAGGAAAAGAACGGAATGATAAGCGCCTGCGTGCTATCGCTTTATGACTCCCCCATGCGCCCGTATCTTGCTTCTCTTGTATGGTATAACAAACTTCTGGACAATGTTGAAGATGTACTCGAGGTACTGAAAAGTGAAAAATAGTGTGCCACGTGGCACAACAACATAAACGGAGGTATATTTATGGAATATGTTTACAAAGTAGAAATAGTGCTCGATGAAGATAAGCTGGCACAGGCAGGCAAAAGCGCTGAAGAAGTGTGTGCTGATATAGACAAGCACTTCCAAAAGCCGGGAATACTCAAAGACATAGAAAACAAGAACATTGTTTACTATTCTAACGACGAGGACAAAGACGACAGCATAACGGCGGCTGTTATGATGGTGTATCTGTCGGCGGAAAGACCGTATATAAAGGCGATGACTTGGCACAACAAGCTGCTTGGCAGCGTTGAGGACGTTTTGGAAGAAGTCAAAAAAGGCGGTCTTTGATAATATATGCGGCGATATATTTGGGAGATAAACTTTGATCTTGATACTAAGCTTTTGCAGGAAAATTATCCTAGTGATAATTGGAGAAAAGCATATAACGACATATTTGTATTTATGAATAAGAACGGCTTTGAGCATAGGCAGGGATCAGGGTATATATCTAAAACTCCAATTAGTGAATTTAATCTTGAAAGTGTTTTGACACGACTGGTTCAAGATAATTTATGGCTAGCTGACTCTGTCAGAAAAATTGATACAACAGTTGCGTTAAGAACGATTAGCCGAAAAGAACTAGTTAATAGTGTAGCCGAACAGAAACGCAACGAACGCCAGTCCGTCCGTGCGGCGGCGATGACAAGACAACATTTTTCTTCGGGAAGAAAAAGATAGCTGTGCCACGTGGCACAGATGCATAAAGAGGTGATCAATATATGATAAATGATATAACAAGCAAACCATTTGGCGAACAGCTAAAAAAGCAATTGCTGCATGAGTTCAACAATAACGACAGAAACGGCATATACGCATATACGCAAAAATACATGGCGTATAATTCAAATAAGATAGAGGGCAGCACACTAAATAGTGAACAAACGGCATTGTTATTTGACACGGGGACATTGGTAAATAACGCAGACTTCGTTTACCGCGCAAAAGATATAGAGGAAATGACCGGTCACTTCAAAATGTTTAATGAAATCCTTAAAAGCCTTGACAAACCGCTTTCTGTTGAAATGATAAAATCCTTTCATTATCAGCTTAAATCAGGTGTGTTTGAGGATTATGCTAACGGTTATCCGATCGGAGAGTTCAAAAATAGACGCAACAGCGTTTCAGATATAGAAACTGAGCTTCCGGAAAATGTTCCGGCGAGGATATCCTCGCTAGTCACAAAGTATAACAACAGTCCACAAACTTTGAATGACATAGCAGACTTCCATATTGAGTATGAAAGCATACACCCGTTCCAGGACGGCAACGGCAGAACAGGAAGAGCGATCATCTTTAAACAATGTATTGAAAGCGGTCTGATACCCGTAATAATATCTGACGATGATAAAATAATGTATTACAGAGCGCTCAACTATGCACAAAAGCATAACGATCATAATCCGCTGCTGAAATTGTTTGAAATGGCGCAGGATAAGTATTATCGCAAAGCAAAAGATTTTTTGCCGATACCGAATGATAAAGCTGAGCAAGCATCTGAGGTCATGAATGGATTTGTTGAACAACTTATCAGCAGCAAGATGGCAGCGCCGGAACAGATAAGCACTTGTGATAGTTTGGATACTGTACGCTGCATTATACGGCATGACAGATCAGTAATGGCAATAGATTTTTTGCAGAATACTATTGTTCTTTGTAACAGCGGTAATGTAATGACTTCGCAAAAGCTTATGGATAACGACAAGCAAGGATATGATGTCTTTTGTAAAATAGCCGACTCTTTAAAAGAGTATATAGGCAGTCATAATTATAAGGCTTTTAATAATTCTTTTTCGGCAAACAACAGAAAACTGTAGGAGTGTGACTAACATGAAAAAAACACTTGCAATAATAGCTGCTATGGCAATGGCGTTTGCGCTTTGCTCATGTGGCAATACTGCTGACAGCGAACCTGCGGCAGCTCAACCCGACAGCTCGGTGGCTGCTTCCGCAGCACTAGACGATGACAGCGAAGCTTCGCAGGCTGACAGCTCAGGCAGCTCTGACAGCTCCGACAGCTCGTCCGCTGCGGTAACTACTACAACTCCGAAAGCTAACGATCCGAGCGAAGAAAGCACAGAAAAGGCAGACGGCGGCAAGACAACGACCGCTGCAAAGAACAGCAGCGGTAAGACAACAACTGCCGCGAAGAACAGCGGCAAGACCACGACCGCAAAGAACAGCAGCGGCAAGACAACGACTGCCGCGAAGAACAGCAGCAAGACTACCACGGCAAAGAAAGCCACTACCCCTGCTGCTCCCTCCCCTGCCCCCGAAACGACAACTCCTGCACCTGCAACGACTACCACAACAACGACTACTACGCCTGCACCTACACCTGCACCGCCTGTTGTTCAAAAATCTTATTCAGAAATTGCTGATGAAATGTTCAATGCTATAAATGAGGAAAGAATAAAAGCTGGCGTTGCGCCGCTGACCCTTGACCCGTTTATGAAAGAATGTGCAATGTTACGAGCTGAAGAAACCGTTGTTTATAAATGTAAGGTTCATTGCAGACCTGACGGAAGCAGTTGCTTTGATGTTTTTAACGAAGTAAAAACTGACGGAAAAAACTATTTTGTTTATAGTTCTTTTGAATGCCTTGGAGCAGGAGATCCTAACGACCCGCATTACTTTGCTAATTTACTTCTTTCGTCGCAAGAAGGTCATAGAGAGGCTATGCTCAATCCCAATTACAAAATCGCTGCTGTCGGCTATTATGATAATGAAATGATTGGTGCTCCCGGAACAGGCGGTACTGCAATTCTTCTATTAGCTACCGAATATATAACATACTAATTTATCATATACTTCATATATTCGCTTAAAAAGACTTCTCTTTTCGGGAGGTCTTTTTTCATACTCTGAAACATTTTTTCTCTGACAGAAAATAAAAGATGAAAGGAAGATGTATATGAACAGACCCAGACCACCTTAAAGGCTTGCTGCACTTCCCCATTCGACAAATATGAAAAACTAAGAAAGGATAAGAAGTTATGCGAATAAAAAACAAAATATTTCATAAGCTTATCGCTATGATCTCGGTCATGGCGATTTTTGTTTCTTCAGTCGCGCCGACTGTCGCAAGCGCGCTTGAGTTCGACCTAAGAATTACAAGCATGACAGAAACGGGCGGCTCTATATCGTCGAACAATCCATTGCACACGGGCAGTCTACACGAGATACAAAAAATATATGCCTTTGGCCCACAAGATCCGTTGCTTTGTCTTGAGGTAAACTCTCGCTGCATGACCGGAGACAGCTATCACTATAAAGACAGCACCGACGGCGACCATTGGGATAACCTCGGTGACTGGAGGCGTCGTGATATAGGACTTATAATGCATTACGGCTACTGGGCGCCGGGCGGAGTTCACAAAAACGACGCTTACTGGGACGCTACACAGTTGCTTGTCTGGGAAGTATCAGGGTATCATTGGGATAATCCTCATTACAGACAACTTAGGTCATTTAACTACGATTCGCCGTCAAGTGCTTGCGACACACCGCTCATTAATTATTATTCATCGACTCGTGGCGATTATGACGCGGTAAGAAACGCTTATTATGAAATAATCAATAAGGTGTGCTGGCACTATCAGACAGGCTTTCACAGCAGCGAAGCTGATGCACGCAACAGCGCCATAGAGCTTGTATACAATCCTGATACATCTCATTATGAAGTCACACTCGACAGCGATACGGGATTGTGGAACGACTTCGACTGGTCGTCGGCTCTGGAAGCTAACGGCATACACGTTGTTATGCAGGGTACGAACAGATACCTCCTCTGGTCGGATCATTCGTTTTCACCTATTGCCATATCTCGACTTAAACAGTCAACGGTCAACAATGATGAGCATGGTGTTCTTGTTTACTATAACACAACCGTGAACGATGGTCAGTCGATCGCACAGTCCTGCAACCCTGATACAGTAACCGGTTGGATGGCTTTGTATGCTGAAACATATGAAGCCCCGAAAGGAGATATACAGATAACAAAAGACATACAGCTTGCTGACGGAGCAGTTGCGGACGACAGTTTGTATCAGGACATGACATTCAATATAAAAAACAGCGGCGGAGAGTATCTCGTGCTTGATACTCTGAGCGCAGAACAGGGTCTGTATCAATTCAACTCAACTACCGCCAATGCCGAAGAAGCTACGGCTATAAAACTCGGCACGGTCAGCAAGACTGCTATTCTCAGAAAAGTAGAAGTCGGCGACTATACCGTTTCGGAAGTTAATTCGGGCGCAGCGTTTACGGCTGAGGCAGCGGATATCAACGTTACTGTTTCGGCTGATAATACAGCTACGGCTGCATTTGTAAACAAGGAAACTACCACAATAGTTCAGATACTCAAGCGGACTTCCAACGGCAGCAATGCTGTTGAGGGCATACACTTTATTCTCAAGGGAACGACCGCAACGGGCAGAGAGTACACCGCCGACGGTTACACCAATGCGAACGGCGAGCTGCTTTTGCCGAATATCCCCATAGGCGAATATACCGTATACGAGGACGGCAGCTCCGTGCCTATTGGCTATCTCACAGCAGATGAGCAGGGCGTTTCTATTAAAAGCGGCGAGGAAAGCACGTTGGAGTTTGTCAACGATACGACCAAGGTTCAGATATCGAAAAAAGCCATAACGGGCGACGATGAGCTTCCCGGCGCAAAGCTTCAAGTTAAGGACAGCACAGGAAAAGTCGTTGATGAATGGACGTCTACTGACAAAGCGCACATGATCGAGGGCAAGCTCGCGGCAGGCGAGGAATATACTCTCCACGAGGAAATAGCTCCCGACGGTTACGTTGTTGCTAATGACATTACTTTTACCGTCAGCGAGGACGGCAGCGTTGATACTGTTACAATGATAGACGATACCACAAAAGTTCAGATATCCAAGAAAGCCATAACAGGCGACAATGAGCTTGCAGGCGCTAAATTGCAGGTCAAGGACAGTACAGGAAAAGTAGTTGACGAATGGACATCAACAAATGAAGCGCACATGATCGAGGGCAAGCTTAAAGCAGGAGAAAAGTATACTCTTCACGAGAAGATAGCTCCCGACGGTTACGTTGTTGCTAATGACATTACTTTTACCGTCAGCGAGGACGGCAGCGTTGATACCGTAACTATGCGCGACGACATAATGAAAGGTACGGTCGAGGTACACAAGACTACCGAGGGTATGGTTAACCTCGGCGGCATTGACCTTGTTCTTTCGGGTACATCGTTCCTCGGCAACAACGTCAATATGACAGCCACGACCGACGAAACAGGTCTTGCGGTATTTGAGGGCGTGCCTATTGGTACATATACCATTACGGAAGATAAAAGCACCGTTCCTTACGGATATCTTGTTGCAGATCCGATCAAGGGCGTGGAAGTCGTATATGCCGAAGTAACAGATGTTGATATGTACAATACCGAGATGACAGGCAGCATAAGCGTACAGAAAACTACCGAGGGTATGATAAACCTCGGCGGCATTGACCTTGTTCTTTCGGGAGTAACTGATACTGGCAGAGATATCGAGCTGACAGCCACGACCGATGAAACAGGTCTTGCGGTATTTGAAAACGTACCGGTTGGTACATATACAATAACCGAAGATGAAAGCACCGTACCTTACGGATACCTTGTTGCTGACCCCATTGAGGGCGTTGAAGTCATATATGCGGAGCAGACCGATGTAGAGATCTACAACGCTGAAATGACAGGCAGCCTGCGTATCCATAAAAAAACCGCAGGCATGACGCATATAGGCGGCATAGGCTTTGTCCTTTCGGGTGTTACCGACACGGGCAGAGAAATAAAGCTGTCTGTTGCGACCGATGAAACAGGCCTTGCGATATTTAAGGATATACCCGTTGGCACATACACAATAACCGAGGACGGCAGTACCGTTCCCACAGGTTACTTTGTTGCTAAACCCGTAACAGGCGTAGAGGTAGTATACGCAGAGGATACCGATATAACGGTAGTTAACGAGAGTGTACCTGACACTCCTAAGACGGGCGACACAGTATCGCTGGCTGCGCTTACGATATGTATACTGATCGCAGCAGGTGCGATTTCTCTCAAGAAGCGTTCAAAAGCAAATTAATGATATAAGGTTATAAAAAAGTGTGCGGCAGGAGCTGTCGCACACATATATCACCCGACAGGGTGTCCATTGTGCCACGTGGCACACTCATTTGCTTATAAGAATACAAGGAATAATTAAGTTCTTGTAATTGACAACAATAATATTGTATGTTATAATTCAGAAAGGAAGATATTATGAACATTTATGATCACAACGAAATGAACGATAAGAAAGTCGTTCTTGAAAGCAGCGAGGAAATTGTGTGTAACAACTGTCCTGAAACGGTCATCTTTCATCTAAAAGATAATGATCATGAGTTTTCTATGGGATTATCAACGGTTATAGAATGTTTGATCTTTGCGGTTCAGTGCGGAGAATTGCCCAAGCTGCCACTTAGTTGGCTTACCGATGTTGATCGGGCAAACTATTCTTCTTATTCGGAAGATGAACGCAATTTTTATTTTGATGATAATTTTCCACGAAAGAGAGAGTAAAATGAAATATTTTAAGATACAAGCTACAAGAAACGCGGCTCGTTATAAAATAGACAACAAAATATTTGATAATGTCACTCAAAGGAAATTGCCGTTTGAACAACGGAACAGCCAAGGAAAGCTATCTCAGTATGCAATATGTCCTTCGTGTTTAAATCCAATTCAGCTTATCGGGTTATCTCATGAGATAAAAGTATCGCCACATGGTAAACACACAGGAAAAAACATAGCCGGTTTGCCTCAGTGGAATGCTCAAAGATATAAATATTGTCCTTTTGCAAGTCATAAAGAATATCAAAAGCCAAACGATGAAGAATTGTTACAAGAAGTCGACCAAAGTGTAATAGAACTTTATGATCTGATGCGATCGCAGTTTGACAAGGTCGTATATGTCATTCAGAACACACTGCATATTAAGTGTTCAGATAATTTTTGGGCAAACGCATTGCAATCATACATTATAAATCGAGTGTACTTATATCCGTGGCTATCAGAAGTAAATTTGCCATATATTTTTGCTTATAGAGGAATGCAACATATGAGATGCTTTGGACAACAATTTGAAATCGACAGCGAAATATATAATGCATTAGCAAAGCTCAAAAATGTTAAATTTGAAAAAACGAATATAAATTCTCAATATGCCATTCTCAGAAACAGTTATGGCTGTTATTTGAATTTGCTATTTCGATTTAGCGACCATCAACAAAACGCTGTTTGCGGCGAACAATTGATCGAAACAATGATGTTTTGCGTTGACGATGCTGACAATGGAAAAACTATGTTTGAGCAAAAAATTTCGTTTGATGAAACATATTTTATGAATACTGTTCGCTCAAAAAGAGCTGTGCATTATAGGAATAACAGATTACTTGATATAGCAGCTGAGAAAATGCTTCCATTGCTATGATGAAAAAATATATAACTATCAAGAGCGCCTTTTCAGGCGCTCTTTGTTTTTCAAATGTTTTAAGGTGAGTGTGCCACGTGGCACACTCATTTGCTTATAAAAATATAAGGAGTGAACAAATATGAATGATATAGGTAAATATGTTCTTGGAACAATTCACGGAATTCTTTTGATTGTTATTATTCTCTATAATTTATGTTACGTGATAGATAGAATAATGTTGATATATGTAAACAGGTCAGACAAGCGCAAATTGCTGCACAATGTAATTACTCTTGCTTATGGAATAGTTGGCTTTATAGGATTATGTTTCGTGTTTTCGTTACATGATGTTATTTGTTTATTTGCGGTCTTAAATCATTTAATTTACAACATGTTTTTTCCACTTTTCGGCAATGAACAAATGAAATTGGAATATGTCTTAATAAGAATACTTAATATAGCAGAAAAATAAAACTAATTGTGCGACAAGTAACATAATCGATAGCACCATTAATTTTTGTGTATCCTCATATATAGCAAAACGGTATTTTATATTGAGTGCTAACTTGTTAATCGTATAATTCAATACAGATTTTAAATTATTCCATGTAAATATGGCAACAAACGTACATATAATTACTATGCCAACAAAAGAATACAAATATCCAACAACATTCGATAGTGAAGACTTAATGTCCTTACTACTCGCTATGATGCATAGTATTGCTGACAAAATAAAGGTAAGATAAAATGAAATCATAACTATAATACTATTAGATTTTACTTTATACTTTTCCCAATAATCCTTTGCCCCAACAAAGTATAGAAGCGATGATATAAATGCTATGATAAAAATGATTACCTTGTTTTCTTTATATAAATAAAATGCTATTAATAATATAAACAACGCAATTGCATCTGCAACAGTATTGTTTGTACTGTTAACCGAATTTTGATCACCAAAATAGTAATGTTTGTTATTGTTGATTGAAATAGAAACATTGTTGCAGTTGTTTTTTTGAATATTATTATCACCAACAATTATTTGATTATCATTACTGTTTAATAGCTGTGTGTTATTTTGTGATACGGCTTGATTATTTATTGTATGCAAATTCTTTTTGTTTTTTAATTCAATGATTTTCAAAATTGTCAGTATTATGTCCGGCAACATTAACAATATTGAAATTATAGTAGAGAGCATTATTATCACCCATCTTCCTTATAATGTATTCTAAAACAAAGTATATCACAAAATAGAGCAAAAATCAACAAATCGAAAAGAAAAATTATCGAAATATTGTGCCACGTGGCACACTTAATATTTGTAGCTAAGCGTTCTAAAAGAGCGCTTTTATTTTATAACAAACAGGAGGAATAAAAAAATGCTGAACAAAGTAGTGATCATGGGAAGAATAACACACGAGCTTGAAGTAAAGAACACACCAAGCGGAGTGGCAGTCATGTCGTTTAATGTTGCCGTAGACAGATCCCGTCGAAAAGACGAAGAACAGCAGACAGATTTCATCACCTGCGTAGCGTGGCGCGAAAAAGCGATGTTTATTCAGAAACACTTCGGCAAAGGCAGGCTTATAATCATTTCAGGAGAGCTGCGTTCGCGTACATATGAGGACAAAAACGCCACCAAGCATTATGTCACCGAGGTCTATGTGGATAATATTTTCTTTTCGGGTGAGAAAAAACCTGACGCAGAGATTGTATCTCCGACCGAAGCATATGCAGAAACGGTTGTTGATACAACAGATGAACTTCCCTGTGAATAAGGAGCGTTTCTGATGTCGGAAAAAATAATAGATCTGAAAGAACAGCGCTTTGGAGTGGAAGTAGAGTTCTACAACATCACAAGAAGCGACGCAGCAACAATAGTGCAAAGTTTAGTTAGCGATAACGAAAATGCGCAACCGTATCATACATATGAGCACGGACTTGATACCTACAAGATACGATCTGATGACGGAAGAACTTGGAAAATAGTTTCTGATGCATCTGTAAACAGCGGCAGGGGTGAGAACTGTGAACTTGTGACCCCCATACTCAAATACGAAGATATGCCGACTCTGCAAGGTGTTATACGGGCGCTCAATGGAGCAGGCGCTAGGTCTGATGCATCCTGTGGCATACATATCCACATCGACGGCAGCAATCATGATGCAAGAAGCATACGGAACTTGTGCCTTATATGCGCTTCAAAGGAAGACATAATGCTGAAAGCTCTGGAAGTACCACCCGAACGCTATACAAGGTGGTGCAGAAAAGCCGATCAAAGTTTTATTGAGTTTCTCGCAAACAATCCGCACCCGACACTCGATGAGATAGAGCGCGAATATTATACCGAGGGTTACTCTAGCCGATACACGCATTATCATAGCAACCGTTATAGACTTGTAAATCTTCACGACTATTTCAACGGGCACGGCACGATAGAATTTCGGGCGTTTAATGGTGAGAGTAAAAAGCACACAAAACATCTTCACGCCGGTGAGGTAAAGGCTTATGTTGATTTCTGCCTTGCAATTTCCGCGCAAGCAATTAACAATAAACATTGTCGCTATCATGCGTTTGATCACACTAATGAGAGATACACCTACCGCACATGGCTCGTAGGTCATCAGGGGCTTAATCTTAACGGCAAAGATTTTAAAAACACAAGATTGCATCTCTTGGGCAAGTTGGAGGGCGATGCCACCTACAAAAACAAGGCGGCAGCTTTGGAAAAACGCAGCAAAAAACTGGCAGAGGAGCAACTTAGTGCTTTAAGGCCGCAGGTAGATGAGCTCATGGATCGGGTAATGGATATGCCACCGGCGCAGCGAGATCAGCTGCTGCAAAACTTATTTGGCATAGTGACAAGCGCTGAGAGTGAGGACAACAATAACAGTAATAACAATAGCAGAGGAGGTGGCAGATAATGTTGTACGCAGCCTACGGCTCGAATATGTGGGACGTTCAGATGCTTGCCAGATGTCCCGGAGCTGAGTATTTTGCCAAGGGAGAGATCATAGGCTACAAGCTGGCGTTTTGCAGAGTTGCGACCGTTGTTCCGCAGGAAGCGTCAAGCACGCCAGTAGTCATATGGAAAATATCACCCGAAAATGAAAAAATGCTTGACCGCTACGAGGGCTATCCTCATAAGTATATCAAGCAGCAGCTTCCCGTAAAGATAGACAACGAAACGCTAAGCATAATGGCATATGTTATGAAAGACAGCAGCAACATATCTCCGCCCTCTGACGAGTATTACAGCCGTATTGAGGAAGGTTATTGTCTTCACGGGATAGATACAACAGAACTTGAAAACGCTGCCTCAGAGGCATATGATGTTTTGTATTATGAAGAAGATCCTTATGACTTGCAGTACAGCTTCTTTGACGATATGTATGATTGTTATGACGACTTTGAAGACAGATACTACAGCGATATGAAGATGTCGGGCAAAGATAACAGAGATACTTTGCAGAACGCTTTCGTTATCGGCAGCGCTTTTTCGGAATATGACGATTGTTTATCTCTTTCGGCAGGAGAACGAGCCGCAGTTATCGACTCTATAATTCTTAACTACGAGCTTGACAACAACGGCTTGTCGCTGTATGCGTATGCAAGTCATTATTTTTCCGAGCTTGCACAGCATTGCAAAGAGGGCGGAGATATAATGCAGTTTGTTCGCGGCAGCAGCAAGCGTTTGTACGCAGCTTACGGCTCGAATATGAACGCCGAAGAAATGAAGGTACGCTGCCCTAACAGCCGATGTTTGGGCGCGGCAGACATAAAAGACCACGAGCTGTGCTTTAAGGGGTGTGCCGACTGCATACCCAAGAAGGGCGCATCTGCCCCGGCGCTGCTGTGGGAGATAGATTTGAAAGATTGGAAGACGCTTGACGCATACGAAGGATATCCGTCTTTTTATTTAAGAAAGCACGTTATTGTCACTCATCGCAGCAACGGAAAAGCATATGATGCTATTATGTACTGCATGACCGCATCACACGATAAGCTGTTTCCGCCTGCTGAGAGTATGTACAAGCGTATCGAGGCAGGATACAAACAATACGGTATGGATACTAAGCCTTTGGAAAAGGCAGCAGCGGTTTCAAAAGCCGCAGAAAGGAAGATGAATAATGGAAAAAATAACAAAAGATGAATTTGCACGACTTGGAGAGACAAAAGTCCTCGGAACACTTTCAGCAGCAGGCATTACGCTTACAGACTCGGTGGTGATGCTGCCGATGTCATCTTGCAAGACAGCAATATTCGTTCAGGGTGATGAAGAAAGCAGCAAAGAAAATGCTGAAAAGGTCTACAACGCCATAGCAGATGCAGCATACATATCGCTGTCATATGAAGCTCTTGACCGTATCATACTCAGATACAAGAGCGACTACGAAAAGCAGTTTGGTGAAGGAACATTCAGAGAACATATAGAGGAAGTGATATAACTTGAAAGCAAAAGATTGCGCATACTTGGTCGCCAACTGCAACGGTAAGTCGGTAAACCTTGTAAATCAGCCTGCTAATGTGGCTGCATACATAGCTTCTCACAACGGCTGTTCCATGAATATACGCGCGCCCGATAAGACGCTGCTTATGTCTACATACGGATTTTTTACCGACCGCTGTACAGATATGGATCTGTATGCAACGGTGATGAAAGAACTGAAGCCCATACACGAGCGTATTGCAGAGCCGCAGCCTATTGAGGTATACAACAGTACGGCGCTGGGCAGCGGACGTAAATTATAGGAGGTAATTATGAGAACGATAGAAGAAATAAGAAAAGAATTGGAAAACAAACAAGTTCGCAGCGCGTGGGATAAAGGCGTTACAGAGTATGCGCTGGATCTGCTGGACAACTTAAAAGAATACCGCGACTACGATCACAGAGATCACAAGGTAGATGCAGCTGCGGTAGAAAAAGAAATGCTCAACGGCGCATCTGACTGGAAGCAGTACAGCTATGGCGGAAATGCCCTTATATACGACTGCGATATAGCTAAGAGCCTGTGCAGTCCGTCTGAATTTAAGAAAGTAAACGGAGGAGAGCGAAGACCGAACAGCAACGAGCAATGGCTTGACGTGCAGGCTCGCGCGCTGTCGCAGGCTTGCAGGCTCATTAAGGACGAGGCGAGGCGTGAAATGGCAAGTAGACCTAAAATAATATATTTTGACACCGAAACAACGGGTCTTTCTCCGACTGATGAAATACTTTCCATATCTATTGTAGACAACGACAAGAACGTGCTGCTCGATACCTTGGTCAAGCCTGAGCGCCATGAAACATGGGACGAGGCGCAGAAGATAAACGGTATCACTCCAGAAGCAGTCAGGTCAGCGCCTACAATAGGGCAGCTTTCGCAGAAGATTAATGCAGCGTTCCGAGATTGTGATATGTTTGTCGCATACAACACCCCGTATGATATGCAGTATATCAAGCCTGTTCTTCTTTCGGAAACGCTTCAAGGCTTAGATGATAAGCAGAAAGATTGTATGGCTGATTTTGCTCAGCACTACGGCGAACCGGATAATGTAAACGGCGGCTTTAAGCGCAAAAAGCTTGTTGAAGCAGCTGCGCATTTTGACGTTAAGTGGGAGGGCGCAGCGCATGGTTCTTTGGCAGATACTTTGGCAACGAGAGAAGTGTGGCTCAAGCTGCACCCCGAATATGCTCCCGAAGTAAAAGTAAACGCTTCTCTTTCGAATATAGCAGCACAACACGCTCCAAAAAGAAAGCTGTGATGTATCCTGAACAAAAATGAGGCTAACAACGCAAGAGGAAGAACACTTTTTTATTCGGAGGTGAAAAATATTGAAATACTACAGCAAAACACAGATAGCCGCGGCAAAAGATGTAGATACCGTTGACTATCTCGAACGCACTTGCAACATGTCTTTCAAAATGAGCGGAAGTGAATACCTGCACAAGTCAGACACTTATGGCAAGGTAGTCGTTTATCCGGACAGAAAAGGCTGGATAGACTATACTCATGATGTACATGGCAGATCGGTGCTTGATTGGGTCATCAAAGTCGAAGGACTGAAGTTTGACAAAGCTGTCGGGAAGCTCATCGGCGAAGACGGTGAGATAAATTCTTCATATAAAGCCGCGCCGACTGTATCTCACGACATCAAGCCAAAGGAGATAGTTTTGCCGGATAGAACACCGGGGCGATATGACAGAGTGGTAGCCTATCTTACCAAGACACGCTGCATAGATCCTCAGATAGTAAACTGGTGCTTCCGAAAGAACATCTTGTATGAGGACAGCAAGCACAACTGCGTATTCTGCGGACTGGACGAGAAAGGTCATGTGAAATATGCCACCAAGAGAGGTACATATACGCAGCTCAAAGAGGGGCAGAAACCATACAAAGGAGAATGTGCAGGATCAGATAAGTCATACGGCTTTGTAATGGAAGGCGAAAGCAGAGAACATCTGTATGTGTTTGAAGCGCCGATAGATGCCATGTCGCACGCAACTCTTTCAAATATAAAAGCTATGAACAATGGTGCGTTAGAGCCTCAGAAAGCATTTATGAGATGTACGCGCCTAGCTCTCGGTGGCACGTCGGACAACGCGCTGCAAAGATACCTTTCAACTCACCCTGATGTGCAGGAGATCTCTTTTTGCTTGGATAATGATGAGGCAGGAAGAAGCGCTGCCGAAAAGCATATAGAAAAATATGCGAATATGTGTAATGAAAAGGGTTTGCCTTTATACAAGGTAAGCTCTTATTTTATACCCGAACGTTTCGGAAAGGATTACAACGAATTTTTGCAGGCATATGTTAATGCAGGCGGAACAAAGGTCAGTAATCAGCGACACCGCTGATAATATATGAAAGGAAGATGTATATGAAGAAAGTAAAGAAACTGTTCAGAACGCTCACCTCGGGCATTGTGTCTGCCGCTGCTGCCGCGTTTGGCGCAGTAACAGCTTTTGCAGCAGATGCGACCACGCCGCTTGACGGTACAGACAGCATAGTCAACTGGATCGACAGGCTTAAAGAGTCAGCCACGCAAATAGCTATAGCTATTATCATTCTTGCCATAGTCGGCGTAGCTATTGTATGTGTTTGCTCCAAGAACGGTTTGGACAAGGCAAAACCGTGGATCGTTAGTATCCTTGTCGGTGCTGCTATTCTTCTTTTTGGCGAGGGCATTTTGCTCGCTATGTTTTAAGTGCAAAGCTGTCGGGATCTCCCGACAGCAAAGGCTCTGCTTGACACGGAGGTTTTGCTGTCGGAAGATTTAATATGTAAAGGAGAGTTAATATGAATATTCCAAAAAATAAATTCATCAGAAAGGCAAGCGCTTTTTTGTTTTCGGCAGTATTTATAGGGTTGGTCGCCATTCCTACGGCATATGCAGTCGATTATTCAGGGATATCTGAAGACCGCATTAAGTATGTTGTTAAGCAGTCCGGCTGGTTGGATATTTTAAGGATCGTCTTATGGAAAATACTCGTGGGCTGCGCAGAACTTATAGATGGTATATATCAGGCGATAAACAAGCTGTTGGAAGTCAATATATACGACCTATGGATCAAAAACATACCGTTCTTTTCCAGCGGTGTCGGAAAAATAGCCGCTGCTCTTGCAGGCATGAGCATCATATTTGCAGCGATATATCTTGTCGCTTTTCACGACAAAATTCGACACTTGGATATTATACGCAGCATAATAATAGCAGGAGTAGTGATTATAGCTCTGCCGGCAATGATCGCCTGCCTGAACGACCTAAGATCAACAAGCACAAAAGTCGTAACAAACATTGCTATTGACGGCAACAATGACCCTGCATCAGCCTCCGCTGTGCCCAAAACGATAGGTCAGATCCTTCTCGGCTCAGTTACATATCGTGCTAATACTGATAACGGCGCTGCACAAGTGGATCTGCTGACCGAATTATATGGCTGGGATAGAATGAACCCATACAGCATCGACATCAATCAGGTAAATCCAAATTATGAATGGAAAGACTATCCCACAAAGAACGCCTTTATGTCAACAGTCAGCGGTATCAAACGATTTGATATGCTTAATATCGAAAACAAGATGCTGCTGCTCGGCTGTTATGAAGACTATATGCTTTTCCAGAAAATCATGGGGACTGATGATACTGTATCCCGCTTCAACGGAACGACAGATCAGAACGGTGTAAAACAATATGATCATCTTAACGAGGAGCAGTTATCCAAAAAAATAATAAATCATATAAACTACGTTTGCGGTACTTCCCTACCCGACAGCACCTCTGTGGTCAACGCTGTTTTTGACGAAGCCGTTGAAGACAAGCTCATTGAACTTAATTATATCAACAACCAGAACGTTGTCAACACGGGAGAGTCCGTTTTCGATGATGAAGACGGCAATCAATATCAATGGGTGCATCTGAAAGACTCGGACGATCAGGAAAAAGCCGATACTTCGGATCTCATACTCGGAGCTATACGCAATCTTGGCACTTATCAGGAATATGTTTATTCATATGACTGCGATTTCTTCTATGCCTATGTAATTGTAATCGCCACTCTGATCTCTCTTATATATGCAGGCTTCAGACTGGCATCGCTTTTGTATGACGTGATGTTCGTACAGATAATAGCTCCGCTGTTTATCGTTACAGATATGCATGGAACAGGACGCGCCAAAAAGGTTATCAACAATCTAGTCAACACTAACATAGTTATAATCGTCGTTTTGGCGCTTATAAAAATATATCTTATATGCGCAGTCGGCATAGTTTCTTCGTCGCTTGATTTTGTAGTCAAGCTTTTCCTGCTTATGGGAGGAGTTAAGTTCCTTATAGACGGCCCCGATCTGGTGACAAGGCTTCTTGGCATAGATGCCGGAGTAAAGAACGGTGCTGCATCAGCAATAGCTCTTACATCTGCCGCCCGAATGGGTCTTAACGCCGCAAGAACAGGAACAGCTGTCGCAGGAACAGTTGCAGGAACAGTTGCCAGAGCAGCCGGTACTGCAGTAAATGCCGGACAAAATGTAGCAAATGGCATCGCAAGAGCGCCCGGCGCTGTAAGAACAGCCGTAAATAATGCTCAGGAACACCGCTGGGAAAGGCAGGCTGAAAATGCGGCAAGAAACGAGGCAGGCTTGTCGCGTACCGAATACAGGGATATTAAAAGAGATGCCGCCAAACAAGAACGCGCCGACAGAAAAGCCTCAGCTAAGCAGGAGCGCTTTGACAGAGCATCTGCGGTAGGACAAGAAAGATTTGAAAGTATATACAGTAATATGTACGGTGGCGGCGGTGAAACATCTGCATCTGTCCCAAGCAATGACACAGCACAAGCTCCAACACCTGAACATGATGCCGAGCAAGAACAGGCGCCAAATAATTATCCGGGTCGCTCATCAGAGCACACCTCCTCCGACATAAGCAGCTATACTAACTCTGCGCAAGCGTCAGCTCCGGAGATCAAAACCCCGCCCGTGCAAGCTCAGGAACGCCAACCAAGTAATACTACGGCGCAGCCTCCCTCCGGCGGCAGAAAGGATAGTGACTAATAATGGGAATGATGCCTAAGAAGATTAACGCCGAGAACAAGATCATCGGCAACATAACCTTTACCGTTATATTTATATGTATAATCTGTGCCATATCCGGGTGGCTGCTGGGTGCTTTGATCGGCAGCAAGTATCGGCTTGTTTATGCTATCGCAGCAGCAGTCATATCTTTCGTACTTATGACGACAGCTCCCAGCAACAGGCGCAAGAACTGCGCCGCAGGAATAGCTGATCTAATTAAGTTCACCCTGAGCAAAAAAGTCATGTACGGTGCAGGATCTGAAGAACAGAAAGACAGGCGGTATCGCGATCAGACTCCGAAAAGATAACTGTGCCACGTGGCACACTAAGAAAGGAAAAAGATATGAAGAAAAAACTTATAAACGGCAAACAGCTTATAGACACCAAGCAGTTTTTGGAGCGCGTAGTTGATCTCTCCGTAGATGAAAACGGTATTGTGAGCATTAAGCAGAAAGGGCATAACAGTCTTGCCGCTATTATTCAGATAGGCGGTACTGACATTTTTCACTTTTCGGACGATGATCAGTATGTTTGTTACAACAACTTTGCAAGGGCAACTCAACGCCTCGGCTGCCAACACAAATATATTTTTCTGAACGGCTGCATATCTCTTGCCGAACAGAAAGATTATCTGAAATATAAGATAGACAAGCAGCCGCAGCCTTTTCTGAGAGCGCTGTTGAGCAGGCAGCTGCAGAGCATAGAAGACATAGAACGCTCTCAACAAAGGGAAACGTATATTATCATATATGCCTCTACGCCTGCCGAGCTTTTGCGATTGTGTGCAAACTATGCCCATGATATGCCAGACGTGCTGACACACCGTATAGATAACAAGCAGGAAGCAGAAAACTTTCTGAAACGCTATCTTTGTTTCGGTAGTGAGAACAGTCTGTCGCCTATGCCGGACAAAATCGAATTTCATCAGACGTATTTCAAAGTTAACAACAAAAAATACGTTGCGAAGATAAACATAGACGGCTACCCCGAAGAAATATTGCAGCTGCAATATGCGGCTTTGGCAAATGAATTTACCTCGGCTACCATAACCATAGATCTAAGCCCTATGGCGAAAGCAGACGTGCTTTCAAAGCTTTCCAAATCTCTGCAAGAGATAAAGGGGCGCAGCCTTATCAAGCAGTCAGAAGCCAACATTTTGGATAATGACAGCGAAAGAGCGCAGCTTTTTCAATTATACGACACAATAAAAAACGGCAACGAGCAGCTGCTGTCACACTCCATGCACATATATGCTTGTTCGTCATCGCTGACAGCTCTTGAAGAACAGGTGCGGCACATATCTGAGCAGCTGGAACAGATAAAATTTGAACACTTTGTTCCTCATAACATATCCAGAGACTCCTTTGCAACGCTTATAGTTCCCGATGATAATATAAAACAGGCAATACCTCTGCACAGCACATGGAAGACACAGTACCCGTTTTTTTCACAAACATTTATAGATCCGCACGGAATATCTTTCGGGAACACTTCCACCGGCGGAGAATGGGTACTCGATACTTTCCGTCAGACTGCGCAAAGAACATCTTACAGCCTCTGCATTATGGGCAGCATGGGCAGCGGCAAGTCGGTAGCCCTGAAAGACATGATACAAAACCGCCTCGCTCTGGGCGATATAGTTATTGCCCTCGATGTTGAGGGAGAGCTTACCAACTTAGCGCAGATATGCGGCGGCAGAGTTATAAAGATGAGCGCAGGATCCACGATAAACGTGCTGGAGCTTCAGCAAAGCAGTAACATGGCTTTAGAGTCGGAACACTCAAACTATGCTTCCGAGATTGCAAGAGTAGTTAAGTTCTTCAACATCGTCTCCCCTGCTATCGGCAGCAAGGAAATGGACGTGCTGGAGGAGATACTCAACGATATGTACATATACTGCGGCATTACAGCAGAAACGCAGCTGAGCGAAATACCCTCTGAGGGCTTCCCTATTCTTGACGATCTGCTGCGCACTATACGCTCTACGCTATATGACGATCTGCGCACTCACAAGGTCAAGAAAGAGCTGTCTGAAGCTCGCAGAGAGATACTCGAAACACTTGAAAGCGCCGTAACAAAGCTTATCAAATCTTACGGAACACTTTTTAACGGGCATTCCACTATCAAGCTCACAAACGAGCAGTTCGTTGTATTCAATCTTCAAGACGTAGTAAAGATAGACGACAGAGGTATATTCCAAGGGATCATATACAACATCATTAAGCTGGCGTGGGGCGTGCCGTAGGCAACACCTTAACAACGATTATTTGGTAAAGTTTGGACGGTTGGTTTTACAACAATAAAACCGAA
>CANRNT010000012.1 GCA_947631995.1 uncultured Clostridia bacterium
TGCGAAGTCAGTTCGTTTCTTAATTTATTTTTCCATAGGGGTCTTTTGTGCTGTTCGCACAAATTGGTTCGGTTCATGACCGTAAGGGGTATATTTTTTATAAACGCATTACTGCGGCACGGCGGAAAATGTCTTTTTCAGCCCCGGTACATACTGTATGCCCTTAGCGTAAAACAGCTCCGAAACTGTCACGAACTCGTATCCCTGCGCCTGTAGCTCAGGTATTATCTGCCGCAAAGCCTCAACGGTCTGAGAATTGCCCTTTGCGTCGTGCAGAAGTATTATAGCTCCGTCCCTGCTCTGCTCCAGAGTTTTCTGAACTCTCGTATCTACGTCGACCGCAGGATCCCAGTCGTCGCAGCCGTAGCCTGCTATGAACGGCATCTCTATCAGCCTGAACATCTTGCCGCTGGTGGCAATATACGGCGGACGGAAAAACTTCGGCTCTGTTCCTATCGCGTCTTTGATAAGCTGATTTACCTGCTCGGTGTCAGCGAGTATCTCCTCGTCTGTCATGCTGTTCATATAGTCGTGGGTCATCGAGTGTGAATTTATCTCACACCCCTGCGATACAGCCCTTTGCATAACGGGAACCGTTTCCTCGCTGATATTCGTACCGATAACAAAGAACGAAGCCTTTACATCAAACTCCTCCAGAACGTCCAACACCTCGTTTGTGGTAGTGGTGTTCGGACCGTCGTCAAAGGTGAGAGCTATGACCTTTCCGTATTCTTCGGGAGCTTTCCACTCCTCTGTGGTGTATGTGAATTGCGTAGTAGTCACCTCTTGAGCCTCGGTATTTACGGGCGTTGTAGTTTCCGCCGTACTTTGTGCAGCGGTGGTATTTTCGGACGTGCTTTCCGTCGGCGTGCTTTCCGTACTGCTGCCGCCTGCCGCGCAAGCCGTCAATGAAAACATTCCGCCAACGAGCGCAAACATAAATAATTTCTTTATCATACTCAGATCACTCATAGCCTTACCAGTTCATAACTTTCTTTATCTCTTCGGTAAGCTTCGCGCTTGCCTTTTCGTGAGTGGCTTCGGTCGGGTGCCAGTCAGCCGCATAACCGTCGGCGTTGCCGTCCTGAAGATCATACTGCACCGCATGGACTTTCTGATCTCCCGTTGTGTCCATATATTCTTTCATAGCCTCCGCCATTGTCTTGACGAGCGTATTATCCATTATGCCGAGCGTGCAGAATATCTCCGCGTCGGGATTTTTCTCGCGCACCTGCTTTAAGAAATCTATGTACCCCTGCTTATACTCGTCCTTGCCGTTCTTGTTGCTCTTGGTGTATGAAGCGTCGTTCGTGCCGAGGTTTATAACTACCACCTGCGGCTTGAAGCTTTCAAAATCCCAGTCCAGCGACTGCGGCGTCTTGCCGTCAAACGAGCCGTAAGAAAATCCGAGAGAGTTATAATACTGCGGTATCGTCTGCGCCGTAACGGGGGTGTTTCCCGTGGTGTAGCCCGAAATTATACCGTATCCGCTGACGGAGAACATACTGTAATCCGCGTCGAGAGCCTTGGCGGTCTTGTACGCGTAAGCCTTTGTAACGTCCTCGGTCTTTGTCTGGAACGAATGTTCCTTTACTTCGTCGTCAACACCGTAGCCGCAGGTTATGGAGTCGCCTATGAATTCTATCCTGCGCTCTTTTGCTTCGGCGGGAGCAATGCTTTCTCCCTCGCCAAGCTGAAGCGGCATTATCCCGCAGCAGGACATAGCGCACTCGCTGAGCTTTATCACCTGAACGTTTACGGTCTTTTCCTCGCTGCTCTCAAAAGCGTTGAGCGTTACCTCGGGAGCGTCTATCATAGCGTCGGCTGTCCTTTCGCCGTCAACGTATACCGCTACCCTCGCTCTGTTGCCGTCGTTTCCCGACTGCGCTATACTGTCGCCTTTTATGGTTATATCGAGCTTTTTGCCCGTGTATGAAAACTCCGCTCCCGAGCCTGAGAGCGCGAGCCAAAGAACTCCGTCGTCTGCCAGATATGTTCTTCCGACCCTTTTTACATTTTCGTCATTGAATACAGTCAGACCGTTCATTTTGCTGTCCTCCGATGAATTTGATGACCCGTCCTTATCTGCGCACGAAGCAAACAGTGTCAGGCACAAGGCGGCTGCGCATACTGCCGACAATATCCTTCTTAACCTCATAAAACATCTACCTCCGAAAACTTATCACTTGTCGCTTATTACAGTATAACATATTTCTCCGTTATATTCAAGCACAAAAGGCAAAACGCGCCGAAAATATTTCAGCGCATTTTGCCTTAGGTGGAATTTTACATGAAAATGATTTGCATCATCGAAGCAAGCTTATCAATATCCGAAGTTGAAGAACGAGAACGGATCGTAGCCTTCAAAGTTGTTCTGACCGTTTTGCTGATCTGCTTGGTCGTCCTTGTTCTCCAGCGCTGACTTATCCTCTGCCAGCGTTACCTCTATATCTACTATATCGCCGTCGCGGTATACGGATACCTTTATGGTATCTCCTGCTTTATAGTTTTTCTTTATCTCGTTGAACTCGTCGATAGTCTCAACAAGCTCACCCTCTATGCCAATAACTATATCTCCTACCTTTATGCCTGCTTTTTCGGCAGGACCGTCCTCTGTTACCTCTGCTACATAAAAGCCCTTCGGAACGTCATAATACTGAGCGTATATATCCGATATATCCTCGCCCGATATTCCTATAACGGGTCTGCCTTTTACATAACCGTATTCAATAAGGTCAGATACTATCGGAAGAGCCTCGTCTATGGGTATCGCAAAGCCCAGACCGTCGGCATAGTAGCTGGCTATCTTAGCGGAAGTTATTCCAACTACCTGACCGTAGCTGTTGATAAGCGGGCCGCCCGAGTTTCCGTTGTTTATGGAAGCGTCGGTCTGAATAAGGGTCATCTTGCGCTCCTCAACGGTGAGCGACCTGTTCAGCGCGGAAATAATTCCCGCTGTCACCGTGCCCGAAAGCTCGCTGCCCATAGGATTTCCAATGGTTATCGCAAGCTCGCCTACTATAAGGTCGGACGATTTACCGAACTCAACTGCCGTAAGACCCGTTTTATCTATCTTCAGCACCGCTATATCGGTCTGCTCGTCGCCTCCTATAAGCTCTGCGTCATACTCCTCATCATCGTCCGATACGGAGAAAGCAACGCTTATTTTCTGCGCGCCGTCAATAACGTGATAGTTGGTAACGATATATCCGTCCTCGGAGATAACAAAGCCCGTGCCGTAAGATGTGCCGTTTCTCAGCAGCGAAGATACTCCGACTACCGACGGGGATACCTTATCTACTATCTGCGGTATCGGCAGCGCGTTGTCGAGCGCCGCAAGCTGCTCCAGACTGGGAACATCTCTTACAGGTCTGTCGTTATCGGTCTCCTCTGCGGGAGCGTCCTGTTCGCTGCTGTCATCTTTGCTTATGTTGGCAGAAACAGACTTATCCATGCCGCCCGAATTTTTATTGTTTATGAGCGTGTAACCGTATATAGAGCCTGCTCCGACAGCGGCAGCGCATATGATGACCGCAAATACCGCAGCCACTCTTTTGAGCGCCTTGTGTTTTTTCTTAGGCTTTGCCTGCGGCTGCTGCGCCTCCGGGTAATAAGTGTAGTCGTGACGGTAGCCTGCCTGCATATTCTGCATATTCGGAGTATACTGACCTCCCTGCGGCTGCTGTGCGCCCTGCATATTTACATAGCCGTAATTTACGCCGTTTCCCTGATCCGAGCCCCCGGGGATATTCGTGTTGTTCGATCCGTTGTAGTTTTCATTGATATCCATAGTGATTACCTCTTTTCAATGCCTGTGTATGTAGACCGATCGGATCATCGGTTTTCCTCTGTTCCGATTATTATAATATCCCCCGATTGTGATAGTTTTATGATAAATTCGGGAATATCTTGTGCAAATATTATGAAATGTCCGTGTTGACTTTATCTTCGCGGTGTATTATAATATAAAAAGAAAAAATATCCTCCGCAGAAAAGCGAAGGATATCATAATGCTTTTTTATTCCTGTTCGGCTGACTTTTCTTCGATATACTTCACTATATCTCCGACAGTTTTAAGACCCTCGACGTCCTCATCGGGTATCTTTACGTCAAACTCGTCCTCGAATGCCAGCAGAAGCTCAACAAGCTCCAGCGAGTCAGCGTCAAGATCGTCCTCAAGCGAGGTCTCAAGAGTGATGTCGTCCTCGTCGATATCAAACTGTTCCATGATTATCTTCTTTACGGTTTCAAATGCCATTACAGTCACCCGCCCTATATAAGTTATTTGCTTCGTTCGCTAACGAACGTCCCTACCTTTAGTATATATGCATTTTACCTCTTCGTCAATACCTTTTTTAAAATTTGGCATTTTTAATAATATGCCGCGTTACTTATTCGGCGCAACAGTATATTTTACTGAAATACAGCTAAACGCCAAAGCGCGTAATACATAATGATGTTTTAAGGAGCGGATAAAAATGAATATCAGACCCGAAAACTGCGACCACCTTCTTCTCGGCAGGAGCCTTGTGCATACGCTTTCGCCGCAGATACACTCTCAGCTTTTCTCCATTACGGGAAAAGCAGGTACATACGGTATATGTGAGTGCGAGAGGGACGAGCTTACGAACGTTTACAAAACGCTCAGAACGCTTGTCGGATATAATGTTACTATACCCTACAAGCTCGATATCATACCGTTTTTGGACAAGCTCGACGAGACCGCCGAGGTATGCGGCGCGGTAAACTGCGTTGCCAATACGCCTGACGGAGCTGTCGGCTATAATACCGACATTACGGGTTTTGAGCAGTCGCTGAAAATGAACGGCATATCTCTCAGCGGAAAAGTGCTGCTTCTGGGCTTCGGCGGAGCAGGCAGAATGATGGCTGCCGCGGCTCTGAGAGCGGGAGCGCAGCTCACCGTTGCGGATATAAACGTCCCGGACATAAACGAGCTTTGCCTGCGCCTTTACAAAAGCGCTCAGGCTTGTACTATCGACAGCATAAAAGGCGAGTACGATCTTTGTATAAACGCTACGCCGGTAGGTATGTACCCGAAAGTAAAAAACTGTCCCATACCCGATGACGTCATAGCAGGCTGCGGAGCGTTCTTTGACGCTATCTACAATCCCGAAAAGACCGTGCTTATCCAAAAAGCCGAAGCGCAGGGCAAAAAATGCGTTGGCGGAATGGAGATGTTGGTCATTCAGGCAGTACAGTCACACAGACTGTGGTACGGCGCGCAGTTCACCGATGAGCAGATAACGCAGGTCATAAAAAACACAAGGGAGATACTGAAACGTGGATAATTACGAAAAAACAATATTTCTCTGCGGTTTTATGGGCTGCGGGAAAACTACGGTCGGCAAAGCGCTCGCGCAAAAGCTCGGCTATGAGTTCGTCGATCTTGACGAGCTCATAGTAAAAACGGAGGGGAGAACAATTCCCGAAATATTCGCCCAAAACGGTGAGGGATACTTTCGCGCCGTTGAAAGCAGGCTGATAACCGAGCTCAACGGCAGAACGGTAGCAGCCCTAGGCGGAGGAGCGATATTGAAAAAAGAAAACGCCGAAGCGGCAAAGCACAGCGGCGTGATAGTGTTCATAGATACCGATTTTGAAAGATGTTATTCGCGGATATGCGGCGACAAAAACCGTCCGCTGGCGTCAAACGCCGACAGCGCAGAGCTTCTTGAACGTTTCAACAGCAGATACCCCATATACAAGGCTGCCTGCGATATATCGGTAAGCGGTAATATGCCACCGAAGATAATAGCGGACAATATCATTGCAAGGCTGAAACAGCCTACTCAGTAACAAGTATAACATACCCGGCTTCGTAGTCCTTTACGATGTCGGGGTTTTTATTTGCCTCGTCAAAAATACGTTTTGAAAGCTTCCTTGCGGTCTCGGCTATCTTACCCACGGGTCTCGTCTGCACAACGGGGCAAACGGGCGAGAGCGCTATGACCCTCTTACCCTCAAAACGCATTACCCTCAGCGGCCATATGCGGCAGTCGAAAGGCTTTTTATCTCCGAGCACGCAGCCCTTTTCCTTATCCAGCAGCGTGCAGTAATAAAGCTCTTCGTCTCCGTCAAGCGTTTTGGGCATTTTAAGTATCCTGCCGCCCGCAAAAGAAGTAAACTCCATATCGGCAAGCTCTTGCGCAAGAGCGTCCGAGATAACAGGCGCTTCCCACAGGTCGCTGTCGTCAAAGCAGCAGCATATCCTGCACTTTGCGCACTCTTCTTTTGACAATATCTCGCTCAGCATATCTATGTAACGCGTCCGCGCAAAGGCGAACGCTTCCTCCTCCCGAAAATCTTATGTGATACTCATCAGCCAGTAAATCAGTCCGTAAACCACCGAAGCCAACGTTCCGTAAAGTATCACAGGCCCGCTGATTATGAATATCTTCGCTCCCAGACCGAGAATAAATCCCTCCGCCTTGAACTCAACGGCAGGCGCAACGACGGAATTTGCAAACCCCGTTATCGGCACGAGCGTTCCCGCTCCCGCGTGCTTTGCAAGCTTGCTGTAAAGTCCCAGACCCGTAAGCAGCGCCGAAAGGAATACCAAAGTTACCGAAGCCGCCGCAGAGCTTAGCTTTTCGTCAAGCCCCAACTGCCCGTACAGAGTTATGAGATACTCTCCGAGCATACATATCAGACCGCCTATCACAAACGCCTTCGGCACGTCGATATAGACCTTTGAACCGTCGCTTGCTTCCTTGTAAAGCTCGCTGTACTGCGATTTGCTCAACTGCATAATAATTATCCCCTTTACAAAATATACTGTTTCAATAATTATTATGCTGCCGTATCTATACTTTTATTCAATATTTTCCTGTGTCTCCTCGGTCGGCACATTGCTTTTATCCTGCTGCGCCTTTTCGTTTTCAAGGGCTATCTTTTCAAAGTCGGGCAGTTCATCGCGGCAGATGACCAAGCTGTTTGAATAAAGGTCTGTCATCTGCTGCTTTGAGATAAACTTATCCGAATATTCTCCGTATCCGTCAATGACGTATTCTCCGCTCCATATCCCGAAAAAGCTCCAAACCGTTTTTTCATCGGCGAGCTTCTGCACATCGGGCGCACGTCCGCACTCGCTCAGAGCGAGCGGTTTTCCTCCGCTTATCCTGCGAAGCGACAGAAACGCTCCCAACTGGCTCGCGTCGTCGTCATCATAGATATCCGCAGAGATTATATCGCAATACTCGTCGCCGACATACCAGTCGGGGTGCTGACCGTTCCATATCCATATAAGATTATTCAGCCCGTGCAGACGCGTCATTCTGGCATACATCAGCTTCCAAAGCCATATATAGGAGTCTTTGTCTCTGCCCCACCAGAACCAGCCGCCGCTTGCCTCGTTGAGCGGACGCCACAAAACCGTTACACCCCTGTCCCTCAGAAGCGCGAGCTGATCGGATATAACGTCTATATCCCTTACAATTGCCAGACATTCGGGCGTTATGCCGCCCTCCGAACACATCGTTTCCAGATCCTTGAGCGGTATCTCGGCAATATCGAGCTGTGTTACAGCCTTTGTGATATCAAAATCGGTCGTCAGCTCCTTTGGCACGCTCTCCTCGCCTGATATATAATATCCTCCGTCGCCCAGCGGGTCTGACCAATGCCAGACATATCCTACCAATCCGCCGTCCTGCGCCCACTTGACCGCAGTATCAACATCATCGGCATAGGTATCCTTTTCGGTATACGATACAAGGTCGCCGAAGCGTATCGCAGGATAGTGTCCCGTAAGCTTGTATATTGCCTCCGTCTCCGCGTTGGTGCTCACCGTTTCATACTGACCGCTGAGCATATTTTTTCCGTAAACCTCTGAAAGATAGCTGTATATAGCCTTTGTTCTGCTGTCGGAATCCTTGTTTGAGAGCTGTGGAGGCTCTGCGAAGCTTACATCGAGAGACGCAACGGTATCGCTCGCGGTTATCATCATATAATCAAACCCTATCGAGCCGTCTATAACGCCTATACCTATCTTACATTCTCCCTCATCGAGCCACACATTCTCAAATCCTACCGCCTCAAAACGTCCGCTGCCGTCGGTCTTGAAGGTGTCAAACTGCTTGCCGTCTATCATAAGGGAATTTTCTTTGATACTGTCAGGACCCGCTATTACCACCAGCACTATGTTATAATACTGCGCTGCGGGAAGCTGCGCGGTATAGCTCCAATTGTCTGTTTTCTTATCTGCAAAGCCCGAAAGATAATTACCGTTTGAAGCCTCCTCGCTCACGCTCTCCATTACCGCTCCGCTGTATTCTCCGTCCTGACCCTCAACGCTGAGCGAAAACTCAACATACTCAGCCACCTGCGGAGAGATGAGCTTTTCAGCCGCAGTAGTTATCTGCTTCGGCTCATCGTCAGGCAGTACCGCGGGCGCAGTAGTAGTTACTGACGGCTGTGTCTCCCCTGTAACTTTAGTAATGCTCGTCTGAGCCGACGATACATCAGCCGATGAGCCTCCATTTCCGCAGCCGCACAGCGAAAACGCCGCTGCCGCAGCAATAATAAATGAAGTTATCCTTTTTGTGTTCCTTGTTCTATGCTCACTCATATCGAGATAAGCTCTCCTCTCTGTTGTTCTTGATATATCTCTATACCGCCGTAACGGTATAGCTTTTTCCTGCCGTTGTTTCAAAGCTGGTCGTTTCTCCGTCGAACAACGCAGCCGCGCAGTCGATACCGTATCTGCCGACCAATCTGCAAATCCCGTCAAATTCGGGTACTATCACCGCCCGAAGCAGCTTGCCTTTCTCCCATTCTGCGCTGACCCTGTATCCGCCTCTTGCTCTGAGGTCTTTGAAGCTTCCGCTTTCCCATTGCTTCGGCAAAGCAGGCAGCAGCGTTATCTCGCCGCCCGTGCTTTGCAAAAGAGCTTCAACTATCCCTGCTGTGCCCCCGAAATTTCCGTCTATCTGAAAAGGCGGGTGGCTGTCCAACATATTTTTATTGGTCGAGCGCGACAGCAGAGCCGTTATATTGTCATATACCTGACGGCTGTCCTGCAGTCTTGCCCACATATTTATCAGCCATGCCCTGCTCCACCCCGTATGACCGCCGCCGTGCTCCAGCCTGCGCTCTAAAGTTGCTTTTGCCGCTTTTGCCAGCATAGGAGTTTTGCGGACGCTTATCTGCTCCGACGGGTACAGAGCAAACAACTGCGAAACGTGTCTGTGACCCGGCTCTGCCTCGTCATAGTCCTCCGCCCATTCCATTATCTGACCGTATTTTCCTATCTGCGGTCGTGGCAGCTTATCTCTTAGCTTTACAAACCTTTCCGCGCCGTCCTTGCCGAGTATCTCAGCCGCAGTAATGACAGCCGTAAAAAGGTCGTATATTATCTGACTGTCCATTGACGGCCCTGCGCACACCGAGCCTTTTGCGCCGTCCTTTGTGATGTATGTATTTTCGGGCGAAACGGACGGGCAGGTGACAAGCTGACCCTTGCCGTTGTCTATAAGAAAATCTTCAAAAAACTGCGCCGCCTCCAGCATAGTGCCGTACTTTTCTTCAAGAAAACTTTTGTCAAGCGTGTACCTGTAATGCTCCCATATGTGCAGACACAGCCAAGCCGCACCCATAGGCCATTGCGTGCCGGGCGTCCAAAGGTCCTGCGGAGCGGTATCGCCCCATATGTCGGTGTTGTGGTGGCACACAAAGCCTTTGCAGCCGTACATTATCCGCGCCGTATCCCTGCCGCGCGGTCTCATCTTCTCTATAAGGTCAAACAGCGGCATATGCAGTGAAGAAAGTCCGCAGCTCTCCGCGCACCAGTAGTTCATCTCCGTATTTATATTCACCGTAAACCTACAGCCCCATGCCGGCCACATATCCTTGTTCCATATGCCCTGAAGATTGGCAGGAAGCGTTCCCTCGCGGCTTGATGATATCAGAAGATATCTGCCGTAGTTGAAATACATCTCCGTCAGCTTGTTGTCGGGGCTCTCCGCCGCCCTTTCCAGACGCCTATCCGTCGGCAGAGCGCTCTCTCCGTTGTCACAGAGCGACAGCGAACATCTCCCGTAAAGCAAAGTATAGTCCTTTATGTGACGTTCAAGCAGCTCCTCAAAGCTTCTGCATAAAGCGGCTTCGCAGTCGGCAGCGCATTGTCCGCGATATTTTTCCAAGCCCATATAATAGCTTGTCCTGCACGAAAAAGCAATAGTCGCCTCCCGCGCGCCGTCAACGCGTATATTCATTCCGCTCGCATACGGCTCCCTGTCCGCCTTTACCTTTATACAGCAGGCAAAGCTTATACCGTTTCTGCCACCCATACCGCCGCTGTACATTATGGTATCGTCCGACGACGGAGCGTTCTCGTCAATGTAATCATCTCTTCCGTCCATATGCACGGCAAAGGATATCAAAGGCTCATCGCATTTTATGTTTACAAGTATAACGCTGTCGGGCGCTGACGCTATGACGGTGCGCGTAAACCTTGCACCCGATACCGTGAACTCCGTCGTGCATACCGCGCGCGAAAGGTCAAGACTTCTGCGGTAGCCTGTCACATCGCCGCCAAGCCGCATATCTATGAACATCGAACCCAGCGTCTGGTAATGCACCTGATTTATCGGAGTACCGCAAAAACGCTCGCTGACTGTTTTTTCAGCCCCCGAAATATTTCCGTCAAACAGCATACGCCGCACATTTTCAAGCTCTTTCAGCGCAGAGCGGTTATTTCTTTCTCTCCTGCCGCCCGACCATACGCTGTCCTCATTGAGCTGTATCTCTTCGTTTGCGGGTCTGCCAAAGACCATTCCTCCGAGCCTGCCGTTCCCAACGGGCAGCGCCTCGTTCCAGTCGGCAGCTTCGCTTTCATAATACAGCATTTCCGCACGGAGATCCACAGCCTTGCTCCTCTCTTTATAAAATGGCTATACAAATTAATTATAACATATTCCCGCTCAGATTTCAAGACCAAAAACGACCCTTATTGACAAATTGTCCGTTTAGTGTTATATTATTGTTATACTCGTAAAAAAGGAACAGAGGTGCGGCGCTTATGAAAGTCAGGATAAAAAGGATATATGCTCCCAAGCTCCCGCGCACAGAGGAAGTCAGGGCGCTGTGCGAAAAGCTAACCGACAGCGAGGACTGTCGGGATATGCTTTGCTGCTGTATATGCCTTTCGCTTGCCGTCGCGCCAGACGATGAGCGCGATATGTTTTCTGCCGCGTTCTACGCCGCGCATTTTGCCGACGGATTTACGCAGGATACCCTCGAAGCAGTCCGCCTTTGGAATGACGGCAGGCTTACAAAGGACTGTGATACGGTCCCCGAAGCAATATCCAAAAACTTCGTAGGCTCGTATCTTTTCAAGTGGCAAAGACCGTATATCGTCCGCGCTCTTGAATGTTACGGGCGTGTCAGGGAAAACGGCGATATAAAAAAGCTTTGCGGAGAATGTTACAGCCTGCTGTGCGGATACGCTTTGAAAAATATCCCGCTTGCGGATATCGGTGATACTTGACAATCATATGACAAAAATGATATACTTTATACAGATAGATACGATTTCCGACTGGAGATGACAAAATGGACCAAAAATATAAAATAACGCTTACCGTTCTGGGGGCGGTGTGCGTAATAATGCTGGGTATACTTGCGCTTCTGATAATTTCTGACGACGAGCCGGACTATAAACCGTATTCCGCGAGCGCGTCATATACCACGACCACGGCAAGCAGCATAACAACGACCGAGCCTGAAAAGACAACGTCGGGCAAGACTACCACAAAGAAAAAAACTACCACTACCAAGAAAAAGGTCACTTCGACGACCCCTGCTTCGGAAACATCGCCGACTGAAAGCTCAGTACCCGAGGAGAGCAGCTCTTCGGATGAGAACATCGCGCCTCAGCCGAATGAGCAGCAGTATGTCGACCCCGCTCCGCAGCAGCCTCAGCAGCCTGAACCGCAGCAGCCGCAGCAGCCCGAGCCTCAGCAGCCTGAGCCTCCTGAGCCCGAGCCGCCGCAGACAGAGCCTCCCGAACCCGAGCCGCCGCAGCCGGATCCGCCTGACAGCAGCGATGAAAATTCATCTCCCGACGACCCGGATATACCTGTGGAACAGCAATAACATACATATAAAACCAAAACGGCAGACCATTTGCGGTCTGCCGTTTTTTGTATGTTTTCGTATTATGCAGTCTCAACGCTGTTTGCCGACTGGAGACCCAGCTTTTCAACAGCCGCCTCGCGCATTTTATACTTGAGTATCTTGCCTGCCGCGTTCATCGGGAACTCGCTTACAAAGTCAACATATCTGGGCACTTTGTGCTTTGCCATGTGCGACATAACATACTCTTTCATTTCCTCCTCGGTGGCCTGTTCGCCCGGCTTTAAGATTATGCAAGCCATTATCTCCTCGCCGTAGGCCTTGTCGGGAACGCCTATTACCTGAACGTCCTGCACCTTGGGGTGGGTGTATATAAAGTCCTCTATCTCCTTGGGGTAAATGTTCTCGCCGCCGCGGATTATCATATCTTTTATACGTCCCGTTATCTTAAAGTTTCCGTCAGGCAGACGTCTTGCAAGGTCGCCCGTGTGCAGCCAGCCGTCCTTGTCGATAGCCGCTTCCGTAGCCGCCTCCATTTTGTAGTAGCCTTTCATGATGTTGTATCCCCTCGCGCAGAACTCGCCGTCAACATTGTCGGGAAGCTCCTTGTTCGTCTCGGGGTCAACTATCTTGCACTCAACGCCGAATATCGGCCCGCCAACGGTGTTTACTCTCGTTTCTATTGAGTCTGTGGTCTTTGACATAGTGGTAGCAGGCGAAGCCTCCGTCTGACCGTAGGTTATACATATCTCTTTCATGTTCATCTTTTCTATAACGTCCTGCATAGCCTTTATCGGGCAGGGCGAACCTGCCATAATGCCCGTTCTCATGTGCGAAAAGTCCGTCTTGGGGAAGTTTTCGTGACCGAGCATTGCTATGAACATCGTCGGCACACCGTGGAAGCAGGTTATCTTCTCTTTGTTTATGCAGTCAAGACCTTTTCTAGGTGAGAAAGCCGTTATAGGCGACATTGTTACCGCGTGAGTTACAGAGGCTGTCATAGCCAGCACCATGCCGAAGCAATGGAACATAGGCACCTGTATCATCATTCTGTCAGCGGTGGAAAGGTCCATGCAGTCGCCGATAGCCTTGCCGTTGTTTACAACATTGTAATGCGTCAGCATAACGCCCTTGGGGAAGCCTGTTGTACCCGAGGTGTACTGCATATTGCATACATCGTGCTTGTTTATCTTGCGGCGCATGACCTCAACCTCGCTGTAAGGCACAGTTTCCGCAAGCGCGATAGCCTCCTCCCATGTAAAGCAGCCCGGCTGTTTTGAATCACAGGTGATAACGTTTTTCAGCACGGGAAGTCTCTTTGACTCCAGCTTGCCCGGCTCACAGGTCGCAAGCTCGGGGCATATCTCCTTGATTATCTCAACATAGTTTGAATCCTTGAAACCGTCTATCATAACGAGCGTGTGCGTGTCAGACTGCCTCAGCAGATATTCAGCCTCGTGAATTTTGTATGCGGTATTTACGGTAACCAAAACAGCGCCTATCTTCGTGGTCGCCCAGAAGGTTATATACCATTGCGGAACGTTTGTTGCCCATATAGCAACGTGGTCGCCCTTCTTTACGCCCAAAGCTATCAGCGAGCGCGCAAACGTGTCAACATCGTCTCTGAACTGCGGATATGTTCTTGTGTAGTCAAGCTCTGTGTATCTGAAAGCGTACTGCTCGGGGAACTCCTCGCACACCCTATCAAGAACATCGGGGAAAAGGCAGTCGATAAGCTTTTCCTTCGGCCAGATGTACTTGCCCGTGCCCCTGTTGTTGTCACAGAGAGCCTGCGTGTGCTTGCCCTTGTAAGCCTTCATGTAGTTTTCAAACTGCGGGAACACCACGCCTGCGCTGTAAAGGTTCTTAGCCCACCTCTTTACCCATTCGAGCGAAACATAACCCGTGTAGTCAATGCTGAGAAGCGCCTTGAACATATCGTCAAGCGGCATATCGCCCTCGCCCATCAGCTTGTATTCCGGCTTGCCGTCAACCATAACGCTGTCCTTAACGTGAACATACTTTATATAATCTTTAAGATTTTCTACCGTTGTTTCGGGCGATTCACCTGCATATCTGTAAGGGTGGTGCATATCCCAGAGCGCCGCTATCCAGCGGTTGTCAACAGCGTCCAGCACCTTTTTCAGCCTTGCTGTATCCGAATATACACCGTTCGTTTCAACGAGCATAGTTGCTTCGTACTTCTCCGCAATGGGAACTATCCTTTTCAGCGCGGCTATCATCTTTTCGTCGTCTACATCGCCGTTTGGCTCGGGGTTCAGGTCTGCAAGTATCCTTATGTAAGATACGCCGAGCTTATCGGCAAGTATGGCATACTGGGTTATCTCGTCTATGGCATCGTCGAGCTTGTCCTCAAATTTCAGGCACGCGCCCGAAGAAAGGCAGGATATCTCCAGCCCCAGAGAGCGCAGCTTCTCCACCGTTTTCGGAAGCTGTTCTTCGGTGAACGGCTTTGCCTTTACCGAGAAAATGTCGTCGCCCAGACCTCTTATCTCAATGCCGTCAAAGCCGAGGTCATGAGCCATTGAATATATGTCCGACCACGAATAGTCAGGACACGCGAGTGTTGAAAAACTGAGTTTCATAGTGATTTTTCCTTTCTCTTTACAATATATTTCTGCGATATTCAAAACTGTGATAAACTGTGATAAACTGTGATAACAAACAAAAACCGTCTCAAAGATAGTTCTTTGAGACGGAATATCTTTCCGCGGTACCACTCAAATTGCGTTCGCACGCCGCTTAACAGGCTCAGACAAGCCCTTTGCTTTTACGTTGCACTTCACGGATAACACTACTCGCCTTTCGGCTTTCACATTATCAGCTCGGGAGTGAGTTGTACAGAGCCCCTCGCTGTCGGCTCGCATCTACCGCCGACTTTCTGAAAGCTACCCTCTCTGACGCTCTCCGTCACAGCCTTTATTCGGTATATTGAGTTTAACACATTCAGAAGCTTTTGTCAAGGGCTTCTTCAATATTTATGCAATTTACAAAAATCACTTTGCCCTTGAGGCGATTATTTCTGCCATTTCGCCGACATTCTTCATCGTTGACACCTCGCCCATTTTAAAGCGTATGCCAAATTCGTCCTCTACCGCGCCAACGAGCGTTATGTGCATCATGCTGTCCCAGTCCTCAATATCGTCCGCAACGGTCTCGGGTTTTACGGTAATTTCCTCATCGTCGAACACATCTCTGAACACCTTGTTCAGTCTCTCGTAGATATCCTTTTCGTTAAGCATAAGTTACCTCTCCTTTTTTATCTTCGCTGTCCTTTATATCAATGTATACGCACTTATCCTCATAGGCAGATACATTCATCTCCCAAACGGTATTGCCGCTCTCGTCCTCCGATATTTTCTCAAATCCGAACGAGCCGAAAAGCTCCCTTACCATTTTGTTTTTCGCTGTCGGGTAATAATAGCCTACTATTTTTTCTATACCCTGTTCGCGGCACTTTTTCACCAGAACATCAAGCATAGCAAGCTCCATATCACGCTTCAGTACGCGACAGCTCATCAGCCAAAGGTCAATATGCAATTCATTTCCTTTTTTCTCACCTATGACTACCGATACCACGCCGTTGTCGCCGAATTTATCCGTAAGCCTGCCAAACAGCCTTATGTACCTGTCGCTCTCAAAAACCTCCTGCATTTGCGCCTGCGTGTAACGTTTTGTGGTAACGTTGAACTGGTTGCTCTTGTTTGTAAGCTGTGTTATCCTTTGCAGGTAAACAGGCTGAAAATCGCCGATATATGCCGTCATTTCAAGGCTTTTGAGATAGTCGCCGTAATTTTCAAAGCTTGCCTGCTGCTTCGCCCTTTTGGCGTTCGCTATATACATATCATTTCTTTGCAGGTCGTCTTTTGAGAGCTGCGTTACCTCGAAAAATCCGCTGCGGTCTATAACTCTTATATAGTCCTCAACGCTGCCTATCTCGGGCGCGCAAACCCCCAGCTGCTTTGAAACTATCTCCCTCTCGGCAGGGTTGTCGTCTACAAAAACAATGCTTTCGGGCAGAATGTTCAGCTCTTTCGCGATTTCGGAAACGTTCATATCCTTAGGCTGCCAGTTCGCCTTTATGCACACAAAGTCATCGGGGCGCAGAACGCCGTCGGGGTGATTTAGCCCTGCTATGGCGTTTTCCTCATCGTTCTTTGAGCAGACTGTCAGCATAACGCCCATACTTTTTAGCTGTTTCAGGTACTTTTGAAACTCCCTGTACCCCTGCGCAACGGGCGTTTCCTCTCCTACTGCAATACCCTCAACGCCGTCGTCGCCCACAACTCCGCCCCACAGCGTGTTGTCAAGGTCGAGTGCCAGAGCCTTTTTGTTCTTGCCGAGTATCGCCTTGATGATATTCGCCGCGCTGAACGAAAGCAGCGGTATCGCCTCGGTACACAGCGCGTATTTATACATATACCAGTAAAGCGGCGCAGACCATTTCTCCAGCCCGTAGCTTGCCGCGAGGTAGTTTATATCGTTAATGTAAAAGCCGTCGTGCGCGGCAGCGTACTCATAAAAACGCTCGTTGAGACGCGTTATAAAATTCGTCATTCCCCTGTGGTCGTAAGCGTCGCGGTTGCCCAGCAGCCTGTAAAGCGGCGGCTCGAAGTTATTCTGTATGATAACGCACTCGAAGCGCTCTCTCAGCTTTTCCCACATAGTGATAAAATGCTGCACCTGCCGCTGAAGAGCCTCGTCGGTCTGCTCTTTCGTCATATCGGGTGTCAGCTTTTCGGTGATGTTTCTGTTTGAGGTATGTATAAAAATTATGTCGGGCGCAAACTCGTCGAGCTGCTCATTTCCGAAAACCGCGTCCTGCCAGTAGGCGTTGTACTCCGACTGCCAAAGCTTTGGCTGTATACCGCTGTCGAGCAGAAAAATTTCCAGCATATCAGCTATATCACCCGTGGTAGAGCCGCCAAGTATCGCTATTTTCTTTTCAATACGCTCGCTTCCGTCAGAGAGCAAAGCTTTTTTTATACTGCGCTTTTTCTTCATCAGGTACGCGCCGTCAAACGGATATTGCAGTTCTTTCACGTTATCATCTCCGCTGTTATAATGTGATGAGAAATTATAAAAATCAACTTCTTTCCTCTAGCAACTGAGGCAAGATGTGTAGGCTTTTCATTTTGTTTGGCGTTCTCTGAGAGAACGCGGAGAAAAAGCTAGGTCTTATCAAAGGGGAGGCTCTCTCTTGCAGAGCCTCCCCTCTTAAAAAACAGTCCACCGGACTGTTTTTTAATTCACCTCTTTCAGAGCGCCTGCCGTAAAGAGATTTCGCCGTCTGCGGACGGCGACGAAGGGCGTTGCCCCTCGACCCCACGCCCCTTTTGAAAAAGGGTCGATCGAAAACTTTTCCTTCTTGACAAGAATTAAAAGCTTTGTTTATCTTGTTTTATTCTGCACTCTCAGGTTCTCGATATAATTTGCCTTGCTGCTCGTGCAGGTGAACATACAGGTCGCAAACAGCACGTCCGTCGCGCCGACGTTCTGACAAAACTCTATCGCGTTCGGAGTAAAGTATCTGAGGTCTATGACGTATATCCTGCTGTATGAGCCCGTCAGGAACGGCACGAGCGCATTTCCGAAGCTGTCCTTGAATATAACGAGCGTTCTGCCGTTGTCACAGTCGGTCTTTATCTCGGCTATCTGCTGGTCTGTACCCAAAAACGTACTGTACAGATTTATCTTTTCATAAGCCTTGAAGAACAGTTGGCTCCTTACAGGGTTCTGGAAATTAATATCGTAGTAATTTACCTCCAGACTGTCGGTATTGCGCGGCTTATAGTAGGTGAATGAGTCGGGGTTGTCCGCAAGCTCGCTGTTGTACCCGCTGAAGCTGTACAGCGTGCCGACAAAATCCTCCTCAACTACCTTTTCATAAGTCGAAAGCTCATCGAACGGCACCTGCGATACCTTTGCAAATTCCTGCGCCGCATAGTAAGCGCCGAGCGGCTGCCAATGGTGGTCGGTACGCGAATATATATACTCCTTAGTATGCTTTTTCAGCACCGAGTACACGTCAACATCCGCCACTCCGTTAAGATAGCTTCTTATATTATTTATGTTGTCAAGCGTATTGCCGTAATCGTCCTTGTACTTTTCGGGGCAATAGTACGCGAATGCAGTCGGTATATTCATACTGTACACGTTGACGTACTGACCCAGCTCTTCCTTATACCTGTTTACAAACTCCGCATAATCTTTTCCGTAAGAGAAGCTTCCGCCGTAACATTCGAGAGCTCTTACGCTGCTGCCGCTGCCGACTATCATAATGCCGTTTGAGAGAGTGGCGTCCTGAGCGTCCTCAACAGGCAGAGTAGTCTGCGGCGTCTGCGTGCTCGGTCTGCTCGAGCTGTGCGTTGTTCCCGATGTTGGTGGCGTACCCGTAAATATATTGACCTTCGGCGTCGTCACCGTTCCGCTGAGAGTTTGTTTTTCTATCTCGCCTCGGTTTCCGTCAAGAATGACCTTATCGTCGCCGCTGCCCATATGCAGGCCGAAAAGCTTAGTCAGCCTAGAGGAGAACGACATCATATCGTCGCGGTAAGGTATGGTATCCGTATACCAGCCCGTAACGCCGCCCGTAAAGCTGCCGCTTATCCATTGTGACACAGACAATTTCGGAAATTCGGCAAGCTCTCTGTTTTCAAATTCGCTCTTGCCCTGCGCTCTCTTCACGACTATCAGCATTATCGCTATAACGGCAAACACCAGTATCATTGCAATAACGTTGATAAAGCTCATTTCAAGGCGGCAGGCTCTTATTTCCATATCCTTGTCGGTAGTTTTCGGGACTTCGTCCTTTACTCCCTCTCTTATGCGGTCGCCGAACTTTTTTCCTATCTTCTCAACAGCCTGCTTGCGCGAGCGTTTCTTCTCCTCACGAAGCTGCTTGTTCTTAGCCTTTTTTACCTTTTTCGGATCAAGCTGAAGATTGAGGACCTTTTTGTCGCGCTGCTCGTCAACGACATCAACGCCTATGACCATGCTTTCGGCTTTTTTCTCTTTCTTGGACTTTGCTTTGCTCTTGCCGTCCTGTCGGCTCACCTCAATGGTGACGACCTGCTTGGTCTCCTGTCCGTTTTCCTCGTTTTCGGACGGTTTTTCCGCTTCTTCGGCAGCCTCCTCCGGCGAAGTTACGCTCTTTACGTTACTATCCTCCGCCGCGGTATCCAATATGATCTCCTCAGCGTTTTCGGCGTCAGGCATATCTGCCTGCTCTATGTTATCTATATTCTCTTTGTTCTCTATGTTCTCTATATTCTCTGTGTTTTTCATATATCGTTCCTTTATCTCCGACGGCACAGCTCATATACTAAAGCTAGAACCTGAAATACAAAAACGGATTGTTAGTGGTACTGAGCAGGAACAAGCTGCTCACTATGAGCAGTACCACGTTAAGTATCATACCTACGGTATTGACCGTTATGCAAGCTCCAACGCTCTTATCGCCCAGCTTCTTTATCTTCTGTACTATAGGCGTTGAAAGCAGTATCGCGGCTATGAGCAAAAACAGATTGTTCAGCACGCTCGTCCTTGTTACCGCGTCTATTATGCCGTTTCCGTTAAGCCCTACAAGGCTCTTGAAAAATCTTCCCAGCGACGGCAGATCCTCAAAGTAGAATATACCGTAGCCCACCGCCACGACTATCGTAACGTATATATGCGCCAGCACGCTCGGCATTTTCTTCATTCGCTTTCTGCCTATCTTCAGCTCCAGAACTATGAAAAGTCCGTAATACAGTCCCCACAAAATGAAGTTCCAGCTTGCGCCGTGCCACAGTCCCGTACAGAACCAGACGAGGAAAAGTCCGCCGTACTTTCTTCTTTTGCCGAATATCGGCACATACAGCAGGTAGTCCCTGAAAAAGCTCCCCAGAGAGATATGCCACCTCTGCCAGAACTCCGTTATATTCTTCGATATGTAAGGATAGTTGAAGTTCTCGTTGAAGTGGAACCCGAACATTCTTCCCAGACCTATCGCTATATCCGAGTAGCCCGAGAAGTCAAAGTAATACCACAGCGCTATTACTATTATACCGTACCAAGCGCCGACCGCCGAGACCGACTTCAGCCCTGCATAGCCGTTGTCGCTGTCGCCGAACATAGTGGTAACTACTGAGCTCAGATTATTCGCTATTATGACTTTTTTCGACACTCCGATGACAAGCCTTGAAAAGCCCTCGCTCAGATCGACAAGTTTTGTCTTTCTGTCCTCTATTTCGGCTTCAATGTCTGCATAGCGCACTATCGGTCCTGCGACCAACTGCGGGAACAGCGATACGTACATCAGGAATTTATAAAAGCTTTTCTGTGCTTGTACCTTACCCCAATACACGTCGATGATATAGGATAATATCTGGAAGGTGTAAAAGCTTATTCCGATAGGCAGCACGGACTCCTTGATACCGATATCAAACGCCGCGTTGAGCTTCTGCACGATGATAACGCCCAGTCCGTCCTCACTCAAATGCGTTCCTGCCAGCGCGTTTATATTCTCCGCAATAAAACCGCTGTACTTGAACATACCGAGCATACCTATGTTATATATCAATGCTACCGCAAGCAATATCTTTCCCGAAGTCTTTTCACGATTTGGCGATATAGCGATACCGAGCAGCCAGTTTACCATTGAGCTGAACATCAGCAGCAACACCCATAAGGGTTCTCCCCAAGCGTAAAAGATCAGTGAAAATGCCACTAAAATCAAATTTCTGTACTTCAGCTTTTTGGTGGCAAAGTAGCACACCAGACAAACAGGCAAAAAGAAGTACAGAAAGAAAAGATCCGCAAATATCAATTTATTTTTCTCCTTAGCTTTCTTCTGTTCCGTTTCACCGGGCATTTTTATCTCTTTTATTCGCCCAATTACTATTATATAACAACTGCTCCGTATAGTCAATTACAATTAGGTAACAATTTCGACTTTTTTATTAATTTATTTCATACGATTTAACAAATGTTCATTGATCTATGATACTTTTTGTAGGTCTGTTGTTGAACTCGTCCTTTTCTCTTTTTCTTTTTAGTACGGCTTTTACCGCCGTTACCGTCAGCAGCGCCGCAGAGCATACGGCTATTATTATCGACGGATAGAAAAACAGCATATACTTTATATCCATATGCGCGTTTTCGGGCGGGACATAATAGTTTGCCATATAGTACCGTATCTTCCTGACAAACTTTACTCCCTCATAAAAGAACATTATACTTCCGCCGCCGCTGAAAATAAATGTCAAAATATACTTGCGGAAAAACGCAAATACTAATCCCAAGGTTACTGCCGCTATCTCGGCGAGAAGAACATACGCGGTCGTTTTTTCAATATCGTTTATGCCGACAAACAGTATAGCAGTTACCATTACAAGCCCGAAAAACAGGCAGTTTACGGCATACGGGAAAAGCATTATCACCTTTATGACCTTAAAAGCGATATGCTCTTTCCTTTTCGCACTTTTTATGTACTTCTTCGCCGACCTGCTCTGCGCTCCGTTTTTTGCCTGCAATTTTTCCTGCTGCTCCTCGCGCTCAAAGCTTTCCTGTTCTCTGAGCTGTTTTGCTTTCAGAGCTCTCAATCTTGATTTTTTTGACATATCTTATCCGCTTTCCCCGCCTGATATTTTCCAAATTCTCCGCGGTCATAATATACATACTTATTATAACACATACAGCAAAGTAAATTCAATACCTTTTCTTCTTCCAATGAAAATAATACTTGACCGAACGTGTGAATTATATCGTCCGTCGGGCAAATGATAAGTAAGGACGCTGACGCGTCCGCCAGAGAACAAAAGAAAGGCAAAGCTGCTGCCGTGTCCGCAAAAGCACGGCGGCGCTTTGAACATATAAAAAATGAAATTATCCAAAAACAGAAAAAATCCCATTATTTCCGCGCTGACCTCCCTGACCGCGGCTGTGTCGGCGCTGATACTGCTGTTGGTAGGGATATACTCCGATACCCTGCCCGACAGCTACAATATTTCTTACAGCGGTCGTTTGTGCTTTTCGTCAAAGCCTTATATAACCTCTGAAGCTCTGCCGTACAGCTCTGCGTCTGCGCGGACTGCCGATATGTCAGGCAGCGAGCAAAGAAGTCTTCTGCTGCTTGGCTGCATACCGATAAAAACCGTCACCGCCAATTACACGGAAGCTCCGATGATAATGTCGGGCGGCGACCCGTTCGGCATAAAGCTCGAAGCGCGCGGAGCGGTAGTGGTCGCGATAAACGACATCGGCGGAGCAAGCCCCGCAAAAGAATGCGGCATACGGGTAGGCGACGTTATCATATCGGCAGGAGGTATGGAAGTTACGACCAACCAGTCGCTTGCCGACATAATAATGGAAAGCGACGGCAAGCCTACCGAGATCGTCATAATGCGCGGCGGCGACGAAAAAACTCTTACCCTCACTCCTAAGCTTTACTGCGGAACCTACAAGGCAGGAATAGATATCCGTGACAGCTCCGCAGGCATAGGCACGGTGACCTTTTACGATCCTGCAAGCGGTATGTTCGCAGGCTTGGGTCACGCCGTTTGCGACAGCGATACGGGCAAAGAATTTCCCTGCGGCAGCGGAAGCATATGCAGCGTTGACATAACAGGCGTACGCAAAAGCAGCAGCGGCGAACCCGGAGAGATACAGGGTATATTTTCAAGCTCCGCTCCGCGCGGCAGGATACTTCTCAACTGTGACAGAGGAGTATACGGCACCGTAATGAACATTCCCTCTACGGCGCAGGCGTATCCGCTTGGCTTCAAGCAGGAGATAGCGTTGGGAAAAGCCTCCGTGCTGTGCACTCTTGACGGCGGCGAGCCAAAGGAATATTCTATCGAGATCGAGAGCGTCGATCTGTCCGACAGCGGCGTAAAGGATATGGTCATACACGTTACCGATGAAACGCTTCTCGCGCAGGCAGGCGGCATAGTTCAGGGAATGAGCGGCAGTCCGATAATACAAAACGGCAAGCTGATAGGCGCTGTGACACACGTTTTTGTCAAGGACACAACGCGCGGCTACGCCATAACCGCCGAAAAGATGTACGACTCGCTCTGCTCCTGCGCTTCGCCCTATCAGGCGCGTCTTGCAGGCTGATAAACTCAAAAATAAAAGACCGCACCCGAATTTCAGGTGCGATCGCATACATATTCAATATTGCTTTGAACTGCCGACATCAGTCGAGCGTTACCTTTTTCATTATCTGCGGAGTGAGCGGCTTATCGTTTCTGTCGGTCTCAGTCTCGGCTATCTCGTCAACGACCTCCATGCCCTCTACAACTTTGCCGAACGCCGCATACTGTCCGTCAAGATGCGGAGCGTCCTTATGCATGATAAAGAACTGCGAGCTTGCGGAGTTGGGCATCATGGAGCGCGCCATAGAAATAACTCCTCTGGTATGCTTTATGGGATTGTTCACGCCGTTTGCGGCAAATTCTCCCTTTATCTTCTCTTTAGCGCCTCCCATTCCGTTGCCCATAGGATCGCCGCCCTGTATCATAAAGCCTTTTATTACCCTGTGAAAACACAGTCCGTCATAAAAGCCCTCCGATACCAGCTTTTCAAAATTAGCAACGGTTATCGGCGCCGCGTCGGGATAAAGCTCCACCTTTATCTTCTTGCCGTTTTCCATTTCTATTGTTACCATACAGACTTCCTCCCCTGTACTCTGATGTTAATTCTTGCTTCTGGGAAGCAGTCCCTTTTCGCAGCGTTCTTTAAGGTCGGCAAAATACAGCGCTATCGGCGAGGGGTCTTTCTTCTTAGAGAAAAGTCCCTTCTTGTCAGAGTCTACATAAATAAAGTAGTCCAGAGTTCCCTCATTGTTGATAGCATAAAGCCTGTCTACCCTTTTAAAGCCCTGCTCCGTTCTTACATTCTTATCAAAGCAGCAGAAAATATCCTGCGCCATAAGGTTTACGAGATTAAGAACGGTCTGGAAGCTGTCGCCCTTTTCGTTCCAAGCGTCTATATCCGCTCTGAAAAATTCCTGAACGGGCACTCCGTTAACTTCCATTTTCTTGATTATCCTTGCCAGAGATACCGATTTGTCCTTGTCGGTGAGCTTTTCGTATATAGCTCCCTTGTACTCAAAGATATAATCCGACACGGTGTTTATAAAGAGCTTCTCGTAATTGAAAGGCTTTCCCTTTGCCGCATACTTGATTATCGGTTCGTTCTTGTCAATGTTCATTAAAAAATTCTCCTTTTCATATATGTAATTATTTTTTAAAGCACTATCTTATGAGCGCATACTGCTTTCAGCCGAAGATCGCTCTGAGCCGTTCCAGCTCGTCCTTATCCTCCTGTGAAAGCTCCTCGCCCGAGCTTTCGGTCTCTTCCTTTTCCTTGCTGATCCTGCTGTATTTTTCCTCAAATTTTGCGGTAAGCTCATCAACGACCTCGGAGGACAGCTCCGGTATCTTTCCCGACATATCTATCGGCTTTGCTGAAATATCGCTGTGCTCAAACTCTTTTATCATATCCAGCTGCTGCTGCGTAAGAGAAGGCATATTGCTCTTAGCCTTTTCCCTGCGCTCCGCAAACTGCATATCTATCTCCATTTGACGGCGAAATTCATCGTCGTCCTTCACCGGATTGAACTCGGCGGTGTTCGGGTCATAGCTTTCGCTGGTGAGATAATCATATGTATCCGCGAGCTGCTCCACCTTTTCGTCAACATTTTCAGCGAACGCGTCGCGTATTATGTTGTACCTTGTACGGCTCTCCTTTTCCGTTATCTCAGCGCACACGCCCTCAAACTCGCCGTTTGCCTTGTCAAGCTCCTTAGCCCTTACGGGATTTTTGTCATAGCTTTTGTAGTCGGGCGCTTCGGGACGGTTCGCAAGCTCCTCTTCCATTTTAGCTACCCTTTCATCAACGGTGCTTTGCTTTATGCTTTTCGGGCCTTTGATATTCCTGCTCTCATGGCTTTTGAAAAATCCGTCCGCGTCGGTTATCGCGGAGGCAGTCGGCGAGCTGATGTTTTTTATATCCGTCGTTTTGAGAACGGCGGGAGCGCTGCTGACCGCAGTCGGCTTTTTCTTGCTGAACAGACCCATTCGCTCTACCTCCTCACAGTAAACACTATACCACTATATTTATTATACAACACTTTCGCAAAAAAAGCAATCCTTTTTTTGTCAGTTACAAAAATACAGCGCGTAAATTTGTATGTTTACACTTCATTAACAAATTTAAAACAGAATAGTAATAAAAATAACGCCAATCTTTGATATAATAGAACTATATGTAACACATCTTGCCGTTGTACTGCGGCAGAACGGAGGATCGCCATGGATAAGCTTGGTGTAACTGCTACCGAATTGTTTTCCAATAATCCCTACCGAGTTCTCGGCATACCCGTAAATGCGACCGTCGAAGAGATCGACGAACGCTTCGATATGCTGCTTCAGATGTGCGAGGACGGTACTATCGACGATTTTTCATCGGAATTTGACGCGCCGTATCTCCCGCCGATACAAAGAGATATCGAAAATATCACCGCTTCGAGAGATAAGGTGCTCAGTAACGGTTACCGCGCTTTCGCCTATGCGGACAGTATGTATGCCTATGACCCGTCGCAGACCGACGTAAGCATACTTATCGACAATATCGACTGCTATGACTGCTTTCTGAGCTGCTACATATGGCTCGTCCTGCATGACCGCAACATCATGTACAAGTCGATGTGGTTCAAGCTTGCAAAGTATATCGACGAGCTTATATGCTCCGACCCTGCGGATTGGTACAAGCTTTTTGACAGCCGCTATCCGTCGGACGTTTACGAAACGGATTTTGATACTGTTTACGCCTTTCATTCTACCTTCTGCGAAATAATACTGCTTCCGCTGAAAGAACTGGTAAAAGGCTCTATGGACTGCCAGTCGGCGGTAGAAGTGCTTTCGGTAAGGGTGTTTGAAAACTTCGGAAACGAGGACGACGACCTGCAAACGCTTACCGAAAAAGCCGAGGAAGCCTCAAAGCAGTCTAAAAAGTCTGTCGGCAGAAATCCGTCTATGAAGGGCATTTCCCTTACAGAGGCATATCTTGCCGAGCAGGAGGGCTTGAAGGACGAGCAGGGCGTTACGCAGACCATAAGCCTTGTAGAGGGTCTTGACGAGGACAACATCTACAACGAAACTCTCCGCCAAATGCTCCGCGCCAACAAGGCGAGAAATCAGGTCATCAAAGACCTCAAGACCGACGTTGTGTTCGGTTCGGGAAATCTCGGCAAGGAGGACGAAGCAAAGCTGACCATGCAAACGGTCAACACATCCGCTAAGGACGAAAAGCGTCTTAAATCTCCGTACAGCCTCGAGGGCGAGAAGATGACGCTGGAGGAAAAGTATTCCGACGTTAATATAAACGATATGCTCAACCCCACGCTTCCGTATTCAAATATGAGAGATGTTTTCTCGGGCAGCGATACGAACGAGTTCGAGGAAAACAAGACGGCGCAGAGAAACGGGAAAACGCTTTTCATCGTCATAATCATACTTTTTATACTCGGCGTTCTCGGATATGTAGGATATATGTACTGGGACGAGATAACCAAATTTATAAACGACCTGCTGTTCACATAACAGAATATACATACCTTTTTATTTTCCTTAAAACTATTTAAGTTGCATAAATTTCCTTGGTATTTTTCGTCTATAAAGTATCTTGAAAAAATTTTTTAAAAATGGTATAATTTTAAAAATATTTATATTTCGTTTTGTCAATATAAGTTTTCAACATATTGACAAGATATAATATTTAAATGTTATAAAATTGAAAAGGTGATATATTATGAAAAGTATTTTTAAAAGAACAGCAATGTCAATGATTGCCTATGCTATTATTAGTGTAATAATCTTTTGCTCGGTTATGCCAGTTTCTGCAGAAATAAATATATACTCTCAATTACCGACTAATTATCAAGAGCAAATGGAAATTCGCGGATATTCCAATCCTATAAGTGTTATACCATTATTTGATCAAAACGACAATATAGTAGCTTACTGTTTTGATTTTGAAAATTCGTATATGATTATTAATTTAAATGGCGTAGTTCTTGAACATTCACCCAAAATCAATTCTCCCTACTATGGTATCTCTGAGAAAGCATATTATGGTGGGTATTTGTTATACTATATTAAATATGATAACTCATTTTTAAATCTATACACATTAGAAACAACTGAAAGAATTACATTTTCTTCAGTTGTTAATTCTACTAACATGGATTACGTACAATCCATGTCTTATATTAACTCGTTAGAAACATTATCAGATAATTATACTGGATATACAACCTCTTCTATTTCTGGACAATTAAAAACATTAAACTACAACGACAATAATGCTTGCGGTCCACTTGCGGTTGAAATATTGCTACTATATTTTGACCAATACGTTAATGATTCTTTCGTTACAAGCTACTTATCACAAAACACAAAAGAGTTTTTTTATTACTTAATACAAACATATTTCCCGACATATACAACAACTAATGATCAGTTGGTTTCTGGTATGAATAAGTATTTCAGCGACGCGAAATTGGATTATAAAGCTAGTTTTATAAGTTTTGCCTTTGATAGTTTAGTAAGAATTGATTTATCATCTCGTAAGTGGCCATTGATACTTCGCCTTTATGAAAACTCAAGTTCGAGTTCTAATTGGAGTATAGATCACTGGGTTATAATAAGCGGAATACGAGAATACTTTTACCAAGGAAAGAAGGTCACATATGAATATAAAGTAAATGATGGATGGGGTCACAATGATGTTTATATTTTGTACAGCACAGACTATATGCAAGGTGTTGTCTCTTTATCATCTTAAAACATATAATATAAAGTAGCATAAGGAGGTGAATTTTATTAAAAAGATTAGTTTTTATAGGATAGTTGCAATACTGTCAGCGGCAGTATGCTTGTTATGCTGTACCGCCTGCTCAAAAGATGACAAGCTGAATAAAGATGTCACAGATTATAACTCTATCGTAGACTCAATAAATATAGACAATACCGTGTGTAAAGTATCATTGTACGGCTCAGATATGAATGATATCCCTCTGAGCGATCCCGAGACCATAGAAACTGCAAATGACTTTTTGCTGAATGTTATATCTAACGAGCAGACCGAGCCTTACGATCATAAAAGTGATGATTTCCCTGTCGGAGCGCCGTTTGTCAAAGCAAAGATCATTGACAGCAACAAAAAAGCGTATACCGTTTATTTCACATTTTTTAACGACGAGGAAGTCGGAAAGGTCGACGTTACTACAGATAACGGTACTTTCACATATTCTGTAGACAATCAGGATATCGCCAAGTTTTACTATTATATTTCCGACTTAGCGCAAGAAGCCGCGAAAGACAAACCTGCCGCTCAAAACACGGAGCAATAACAAAAAGAGCCGAAATACGGCTCTTTTTTATGCTTTTATGTTATGATCTATCCGCCGTGCGAGCTCTGCATAATCCCCAAAACAAAAATCCGCCAGCCGTGAAAGCTCCTCGCGAATATCCGCATTTGCGCCGCAAAAATACGCCGCCGCTGACATTCCTCCCTGTTTTGCCGCCGCTATGCCCGTGGGTATATCCTCAAACACGATACACTCGCAAGGCAGTGCTCCTGCCCTTTCCGCCGCCAGAAGATACACGTCGGGAAAACCCTTTCCCCTCTCGGTCTCCTCCGTCGAAGCAAACGCGTCAAAATACTGCAAAACGCCGTTGTTTTCAAGCGCCGCAGTATACAGTCTCTCAGCCGAAGCCGTTGCAAGGGCTATTTTTTTGCCCTTTTTCTTTAACGCTTCCAACAGCTCTTTAACTCCGTCAAAAACTTTAAGCTCCTGTGAATACTGCCTTTGTATGCAGTCGAACCATTCCTGCGTTACCGCCTCAACGCTCTCCGAAAGCTTCAGCAGCTCTATGGTGTATTCCGCGGCTTCTTTAAAGGTCATATAAGCCACGCTTTTGCCGTACCCCTCGGGCTCAGTTATGTTTCTCTTTTTGAAAAACTCATAGTCAACGTTTCGCCACGCGTCGTGGGAGTCAAGAAGCGTGTTGTCCAAATCAAATATAACGCAGTTCACATCTTCCAGAATCTGCGCCAGCTTTTCGTATACCGTTTCCGTCATCAAAGTTCACTGTCCTCGTAAGATTTAAATCCCATTCCGTATATAGCCGTCGCCGATGATACTATCATAAACGCCGTCCTGTCTTTAGAATATATCAGCTCTTTGGCTTTGTAAAGATTTTGCTTCCTTATCGCGCACATTACTATCTTTCTGCTGTGATGAGTATACCCGCCGACAGCGTCTATGGTGCTTACGCCTACCTCGAGACCGTCCACCAGCGCGTTTACGACCTCCTCGCAGTTGTTGCACACAACGAACAGCAGCTTTGCCTCGTCAGAGCCGTAAAGTACCTTATTCATCGTAAAGCCCGACACCGTTATCGTAAGCAGCGAGTATACCACTATCCGCCAGTCGCCGAAAACTATCCCCGACAAAAACGCCACCGCGCTGTCAAGAATAAAGAATATTACGCCCGTTTTTATATACATAAACCTTTGCTTTATCAGCTTTACTATTATGTCCGAGCCGCCCGTCGTCGAGCCGCAACGCATTATCGTCCCAACGCCTACTGCCGAGAGCGCTCCCCCTGCCAGCGAGCAGGCGATAACGTCATCGGTTATCGGCGGCAGCAGCGAAAACAGGTCGGTAGCCGCAGAACAGGCGGCAAGCGAAAAAAGCGTATCCCAAAAGAACCCCTTGCCGAATTTGTACAATGCCGTTATCAGAAGCGGTATGTTTATAAGAAAGCTCAGCGTACCGACCTTTAAGCCGGTAAGCTTGTTTATGATTATAGAAATACCGTTCACTCCACCGGGAACAAGTCCGCCCGGAGTGAGAAAAAGACTTATCCCCGCGCCGAAAACCGCCGACGCGGCAAGTATGACAGCAGGTCTGCCAAAGCGGTAAAAAACTCTGCGCACATTATCACCTCACGGATATTATGCGCAGTATTTTCTTTATCAATCACAGCTTTATCAGCGTCGGTCAGTTCTGATAGTATCTGTTCTCGTGAAATTTCGGTTCGCAGGTCAGGTCAACGCCCAGCCGCTTGAACACCTTTTCGTCAACGTTTGAAAGTATAACAGTCGAATGTACCTGTGCGCCTTTGAGCTTTGAAAGCTGTTCCAAAGCAAGCTCCGCCGTCGGGTTCGTAACGGCGCATATCGACAGCGCCAAAAGCACCTCGTCGGTGTGCAGACGCGGATTGCTATTGCCAAGATGTTTTGTTTTCAGCTTTTGTATCGGCTCTATAACGTTCGGCGAAATGAGCAGTACCGAATCGTCAATGCCCGCAAGAGTTTTCAGCGCGTTGAGCAGCATAGAAGAAGCCGCTCCGAGCAACTCGCTCGTTTTTCCCGTAATTATCCTGCCGTCGTTAAGCTCCATAGCCGCGGCGGTATCACCCGTCAGCTCCGCCTTTTCAAGAGCCGCATTTACAGACTTTCTGTCAGCCGCCGTGATACCTGCCTGATTCATCAGCAATTCTATCTTGTATATCTCATCTTTTGAACATCTTCCCTGACGCTCCGCGCAAAGCGTGTTGTAATATCTCCTGATTATCTCCTGATCGGACGCCTCTCTTACCGCTTCATCGTCTATGATACAGTTTCCCGCCATATTTACACCCATATCCGTAGGCGATCTGTACGGCGATTCACCCAGTATGCGCTCAAACATAGCGCTCAGCACGGGGAATATCTCAACATCGCGGTTGTAGTTTACGGTGGTCTCTCCGTATGCCTCCAAATGGAACGGGTCTATCATGTTTACATCGTTAAGGTCTGCCGTTGCAGCCTCGTATGCAAGGTTGACAGGGTGCTTGAGCGGAAGATTCCATATCGGGAAGGTCTCAAACTTCGCATAGCCCGCCTCGATACCTCTCTCATGCTCGTGATAGAGCTGCGAAAGGCAGGTAGCCATTTTGCCGCTGCCGGGGCCCGGAGCTGTCACAACGATAAGCTGTCTTTCGGTTTCTATGTACTCATTCTTGCCAAAGCCGTTATCGCTCAGTATATTTGATATGTTGGACGGATACCCCTCGATAATGTAGTGCTTGTAGACCTTTATGCCCAAGCCCTCCAGCCGCTTTTTGAAGCTGTCAGCCGCTTTCTGCCCGTCATACTGCGTCAGCACGACGCTGCCGACATACAGACCTATCTTTCTGAACACGCCTATCAGCCTTAAAACATCAACGTCGTATGTTATGCCAAGGTCGCCGCGTATCTTGTTTTTCTCGATGTCGCCTGCGTTTATCGCAATGACTATCTCGGCATCGTCTTTGAGCTGCAAAAGCATCTGCAATTTGCTGTCAGGCTTGAAACCCGGCAGCACACGCGAGGCATGGTAGTCGTCAAACAGCTTGCCGCCAAACTCGAGGTACAGCTTCCCCCCGAAATGCGCTATCCTTTCCCTGATGTGCTCCGACTGCATCTTCAGATATTTTTCATTGTCAAATCCCGTTTTCATCATGTGTGTTTACTCCTCTTCCCCCTCTGCCGCAGGCAGAGTGACCCCTATTCCAAAGACTTTTATATTGTTTTTGGCGAGGGGTGAATTGTTTTATAGTTCTGCGATAAATTGTAATTTCTAAGTAGTTTTATTTACAGAGAGTACATTCTTTCGGAAATATTTTAGTCTTGTCGTACTCTTTAAATATCTCGCCCAGCAGAGCCAGAGCCACAAAGTCTATTTCAAATTCATCAGTAGTTGCAGACCAGCAGTTGCTGCAATTTTTAAATTCAACTACCTTGTTCTTTCCAAACTGACTTCTGTCAGGGAATTTTGAAAGCAGGTCCTTGCGTATGATTATCTGACCGTCGCATATTTTGCCGTCATTATAATACTTGGGGTCTTCACGGTTGAAGCTTCCGTATTTGTACTTGACAACGCTTTCGATTTCTTCCGTCAGGTAAGCCCAGCCACCAACTTCATTGCTCATAATTTCCACCTCAAATTTGTTTTACTTTCTTTATATAATAGTGTTAATAAGATAAATCAGGATTTATCTACCGTGCCTGTTTTTCTTTTGGGAAAAACCTTTCTGAAGAAAGGCTTTTCCCCATACCCCTTTCCAAAGACTTTTATATTGTTTTTTGGCGAGGGGTAATTTCTTTCATAAACAGCGATAAATTGTAAGTTATCAATTTTCTAAAGAGAACAATTACCCCTCGCCAAAAAATATATGAGTTTTAGTGAGGGGGCTTGGGGGAAGACCCTTTTCCAAAAGGGTCTCCCCCAATAGCAGAGCAGATATAGTAAACAAAATTCCGATTTATTTTATTATACCATATAAACAAAGAAAGGTCAAACACTATTGACCTTTTCTTATTCTGAACTGGCGGGGTGTCACGCCCTTATGCTTTTTAAACACCTTTATCAGGTGACTGCAATCGGAAAAACCGAGCTCCTGGCTTATGAAGCTCAGGTCGTGGTCGGTGAACAGCAAAAGCTTTTCGGCCTTTTCTATCCTTGTCCTTTCAATAAACTCCTTGCAGGTCTGACCGTACAGCTCTCCGAATTTCTTTGCAAAGTACGAATAACTCATTCCGCACCTTGCCGCAAGCTCCTCAACTCTTAACTGCTCGTCGCAATGCTTCACTATATAAGCCGTAACGCTGTTTATGTCAATATCGCTTTTTTTCGAATTTTCCGCGTCGGTGTTGAAGCCGTTCTTTTCCCATACGCGTATCAGCTCCACCAGCAGCCTGCTCACGCAGGAGTTTACGGCGATATCGTAGCCGTAATCGGTACTGCCCGACTCTGCCAGACAATCATTAAAGCAATGCTCCGCAATACTTTCCGATACCGTTCCAGGCGGAAACAGCTCCTGCGCGCAAATGCTCGAAGACGCCCTTTTCAGCAGGTGCGGAAGCTCTGAAAAAGCCACTCCCTGCTGGCTGAAATATACAGGGTCGAAGCATACCGATATGACCTTAGCACCCAATCCCGACGTAATGGAATGCTCCGCGGCGGAATGTATAAAGAAAATACTGCCCTTTGCCAGTATGTGCTTGACCCCTCCGCTTATCACGGACGCCGTTCCCTTGGTGACGTACAGCATTTCACAGTAGTAGTGACTGTGCTGCTTCTGCGGAAGAGTTCTGGCCTCAGCGCTGAGAACGTGAGCTTCCGCGGGATATGACAGCTTTGTGCCGCCGCGCTCCGTCATAAACTATGACACCTCCGTAAAATACCCTGCATTTTGACCGCCGTTTACTGCTCTTCCGCGTCCGAGCTTTCCTCCTCGACGGTTATCGGATTTTCTATTACTCCGACGCTGTCCGGCTCTATGAACTTAATAGTGCAGTCAGATAAATACTTCTCTCCCCCGTCGTACTCGCCCTCCGCTTTCTGCCTGACGGAAACGACCTCGTCCGAGCTGTTCAGGGAAAACTCCGTCTCATACGAGCTTATCTTGCCGCCCTCTAGCGTAAGACCCGCCTCCTGCGGCGAATAAACGTACTTTATGGTCGAAGTGCCGTCAGCGTTCTCGGTTATCTGCGTATCCGTTATACCCCTGTCCAGAAGCCCGAAAACGCTGTCAGTAGTCCTGCTGTTGCGCGACAGCTCCCTGTCGTATACCCCGAACCGTTCATCGCTTTTTTTCAGCTTCTCGCCCTTGCCGTCCGTTTCAACGTACATCTCATAGCCAGTGCTGAACTCCTTATAGTCAGCGCCGTCGTAGTGCGTTTCCAGCAGATACGCAAGAAAGCCTATCTCATCAAAGCTGTACACGAAGCTTTCAAGCAGCTCTCCCGTAGTATTGTCATACACCTCGTAACCGCCGCTCTGCTGATCGTTATACCGCTTCATTGAAGCTTCTATTTTCTCCTGACCCTGCGCCTTTTCGGCTTTGCTTTCCTGCAAGACGGAGCAGCCGCTAAGCAGCAGGAGCGCCGCCGTCAGCGCCGCAGCCGCTTTTGCAAAACACCTTTTCAACGCCGTCAACCTCTTTTGATGACCCTGTTATTTACTATGAGCATTATAGCAATACAGAATATCTGCGCTACGCTCACCTTGAGCTTAAAGCCCAGCGTGAATGTAAGAACGCTCAGATCGAACGTAACGGGGTCAAAGCCTATCGACTTTCCCCATGCGAGCCAGCCTACATACGATCTGCCGTCACATAAGTACGCAATAAAGCCTCCCAGAACTATGCCCGCAAGCACAAAGAATATGAACGTAAACGTGTTTTTAAAATCCTTTGCCATTTTTCCGCTCCTGTCCGCGGAGATGTCTCCGCATAATTTTTACATATCAAAATCAAAATGCAGACTTGTTTTTCAAAGCCTGCACTGCTGACTACTTTCTGTGGGAATTGCTTCTGCGTTTGTTTTCCTTGGCTCTTTTCATCTCGCCTATCTTTTCCTCGCTGGAAGCCTTGAATTTGCTCAGCATATCCTCAAAGGACTGATCGCCGCTCTCCGTCAGAGTAGACCTTGTCGGTATGTATTCGGGTGGCTGACCTCCCGTTTCGGCAGGAGCATTTCTGCGCCTGTATCCCTCCGGACGTCTTCCGTCGTTCGATCTGCGCTGACCGCCCTCTCCGGACTGCTTTTGCTCCGCTCTGCCGCCCTCGGCGGCTTTTTTGATAGACATACTTGTCTTTCCGTCGTCCGAAACGCTAAGCACCTTGACTTTAACGCTCTGTCCTTCCTTGACATGATCCTTTATCTCGCTGACATAGGTGTTGGCTATCTCGGAGATATGCACCATTCCCGTTACCTTCTGACCCTGCTCGACAACGTCCACGAACGCTCCGAACTTTGTTATTCCCGTTACTTTGCCTTCATAAATTTTTCCGACCTCAAGCCGCATACGGATAAAAACCTCTCTTTAGAAATATACACAACGTTCCGAAAGCTATGCTATCATTCCTTGTTGGTGAAATAATATCTGTGCTCTCCCGGATAGCCGTAACCATACTTTTCAATGGCGATACGCTCCATATATTCGGCCTGATCGTCCGAGCTCAATATTCTGTTGTACTCGTCGCACTGCTGCTGTGTCTGCATTATCTGCTGCGCTATGGCGTCGTTCGTTTGCGTAAGCTCTTCGATCTCCGCCTTCTGCGAGACCCATACGAACACGGCGTATACTATAAGCAGTACGATAGCTATCATTACAAGATAATGCACGATAGTTCTTTTCGAGCGTCCGCTGCCCGAATAGCTCTTTTCAGTATTTTCCATTTCCGTACTCATGGTGTGCAAGATCACTGCCCAAAGCGGGGCTATCCTTTCATTGTATTCAAAGTAATTATACACCATATATTCGGTCTCTTTCAAGCATTTTCCGCTTGTTTTTTATTTTTCCTCAAAACTTTAGAGCTTTGCACAAATTTCGCCCATATATTTATGGTACTTCTGACTATAGATACAAACGGACGGGCAAGCAGCTTTAATAGCGGAAAGATGACCCGCCCGGATATCCTGCTTATCACAAGCGCCAGACTGTCAACGAACAGCTCTCCGAACGTAAGCTGCTCCAGCGCCATACCCAGCGCCATGCCTATAAATATGAACAGTCTTATCTGCCCCCAAGCCGAAGCGTGTACAAATACAAAATACCAGAACGCGCATACGATAACGAACAAAAAGTCCTCTATGAACACCGCCGTATCGTTGTGCCGCACCGTCCTGCGAAGCAGCCGCAGAGCCTCGTAGCCTATCCCGAAAAGTATCCCTATAACGACCGAGCAAAAAAACAGCTTTGCCTCTTTCGTTACCGAAAATATCATCTCCGTTTTAAAGCCCTTTGGCAGTATAGCCAGAATGTTCATCTGAGCGCCTTCTTTATGATACCCGCCTTTGCCCTGCGGTTTTTCTCACCGTATGAAAGCGACCATATATCGCCCTCTATCATCAGCTTGCCCGTTTCTACCGAAAGCTCGCTGACGCGCATTTCCTTTCCCTTTATCACGAGCTCTCCAAGCTGCGTGTAAAGAAGTATCTGCCCCTCGTCGAAGCTCTCTATGTCCGTCACACCCGTCAGGCGGAGCAGCTTTCTGTTTTCAAGCGAAAGACCGTGCTCCCCCGCAGACTTGTCGGCAATATTGTTTACAGCCATAGCAATTCCCCTTTCTGTATGCGACCGTATATAGCATTATATAAATATATTATCGCACAGCTTGTACATATTCTTTAATTTATCATTTTAAGCAATTAACAAAAAATATACCCGTGTGAACGTTTACTGCCCGCCTGCGCTATTGAAAAAACGGCGTAATGTTGATATAATTATCTTATCAGAAATATTTTGTTTGGAGTAGTTGGCTATGGGAATATATTATAATGAAAAATCAAAATGCTTCAAGCTGGACGCCAAGGATACCAGCTATATCATCGCCGTCGCGCCGTGCGGCTATCTTGCGCACGTCTACTTCGGCAAACGCGTGCCCGACAGCGACGCTGTGTATCTTCTGCGGCTGGACGAAAGTCCTTTCACACCGCTGACAAACAACAGAGACAGAGCCTCGTATCTCGACACCCTGCCTATGGAGTACCCGACATTCGGTACGGGCGACTACCGCGACTGCGCCCTTAAAATAACCGATGAAAACGGCTGCTCTACCTGCGATCTGGAATACGTTTCACACAAAATTTACAGCGGCAAGCCAAGGCTTACGGGTCTGCCTGCCACATTTGCAGGCGAAAACGAAGCTTCAACTCTTGAAATAGAGTGTATCGACAAGGCGGTAGGACTTAAAGTAACGCTTTTGTATACGGCGTTTGAGGAGCTTGATGTCATAACCCGCAGCGTTAAATTCAAAAACTGCGGTGACAAACCCGTAACGCTCACCAAGGCTCTTTCCGCGTGCGTTGAGTTTGATGACTGTGACTATGATATGATAACTCTCAACGGCTCGTGGGCGAGAGAGAGACACGTTGAACGCGCGCCACTCCACCACGGCAAGCAGCTTATAGACTCCATGCGCGGCGAAAGCTCTCACCAGAACAACCCGTTTGTCGCTTTGGTATCTCACAATGCTGACGAGGACATCGGCGAGGCATACGGCTTCGGCTTTGTGTATTCGGGCAACTTTATCGCTCAGGCGGAAGTAACTCAGCACAAGAAAACGCGCTTTATAATGGGCATAAATCACGCGGATTTTTCGTGGCTTTTAGAAAGCGGCGAGGAGTTTGTCGCCCCCGAGGTGGTAATGGTGTACTCATGCGGCGGCATAGGCAAAATGTCGCGCACCTTCCACGACCTTTACAGACAGCACCTTATACGCGGTCAGTATAAAGACAAGCGCCGCCCCGTGCTCATAAACATCTGGGAGGCTACATACTTTGACTTCAACACCGAAAAGCTCATCGGCATAGCGGACGAGGCTTCTAAACTGGGCATAGAAATGCTCGTTATGGACGACGGCTGGTTCGGTCACCGCGACAGCGACAACAGCTCGCTCGGCGACTGGTTCGTATACGAAAAGAAGATAAACGGCGGCTTGAAGCACCTTGTTGACGAGGTAAACAAGCGCGGCATGAAATTCGGCATATGGTTCGAGCCTGAAATGGTATCACCCGACTCCGAGCTTTTCAAGGCTCACCCCGATTGGGCGATACAGGTCAAGGGCAGACCCATGACACTCTGCCGCGAGCAGTATGTGCTGGATTACTCACGCAAGGAAGTCCGCGACTATGTCTACTCGCTTATGAGGAATATTCTGGACAACGCGAACATCGAGTACATAAAGTGGGATATGAACCGCCAGATAACCGAGGCAGGCTCTGCCGCTTTGCCGAAAGACAGGCAGAAAGAGCTGTGGCACAGATACGTTCTGGGCGTTTACGACCTTATGGAGCGGCTGACCACAGACTATCCTTATATACTTCTTGAAAACTGCTCGGGCGGCGGCGCAAGGTTTGACGCAGGTATGCTCTACTACTCGCCGCAGATATGGTGTTCCGACGATACCGACGCGATAGAGCGCCTTAAAATCCAGTACGGCACATCGCTTTGCTACCCCTGCTCGGCAATGGGCGCGCACGTTTCCGATTGCCCCAACCACACCGTCGGCAGGAACACGCCGTTTGAAACGCGCGGAAATGTGGCTCTGGTGGGCACTTTCGGCTACGAGCTCGATGTAACGCGCATACCGCAACAGGACAGGGATATGATACCTCGGCAGATAGAAAATTTCAACAAGTATAACAGCCTTGTCCGCACGGGCGACCACTACCGCATAGGCAATGTATTTTCGGACAACACTTGGGACGCTTGGATGTTCGCCGCGAAAGACAAGAGCGAGGCTCTGCTGGAATATGTTCAGGTGCTGGGCAGACCCAACGAGCGCTCACGCAGGATAAAGCTTAAAGGTCTTGACGAGAACGCATACTATTATGAAGAAAGCGCGCCCGACGTAAAGCTCTCGGGGGCAATGCTCATGAACGCAGGAATAAACATTGCAAACCTGTGGGGCGACTATCAGAGCAGACTGTATCACTTTATAAAAGCTTGACAAAATTTCACAAACACAAATAACCCGTCAGCTTTGGCGGGTTTTTGCTTGCAAAAAAGTCGCAGAAAAAAATTTTTAAAAAAGGGTTGACAAAACCTCGTAAGTGTGATATCATAAACTCGTAAGAAAAATTATATAATATTTTCAACAAGTTATTTAGAGGTGACAGATAATGGAAAAGAGTATGTACAGCCTTATCCTGTCGGACGAAGTCATAGACAGGATAGACAGTATTGCAAAGCTGCGAGGGCAGAGCAGGAGCAGTCTTATCGACCAGATACTCGCGCAGTATCTGTCGGTAATAACGCCCGAGCAGCGAATGAAAAATATTTACGGGCTCATGCAGGAGCAAATGGAGCAGTTCAGAAACGAGTTTCGTTTTATGCTCGGTCAGGGCGACAAGGATTTCACCGCCGTATCGGCTCTGAAATACAAGTACAACCCAACTATCCGCTATAACGTCATACTCTACCGCGACGACAGGGAGCATATCGGCGAGCTGAGAGCAACGCTGAGAACGCAGAACGCCGTCCTTTTGGAGGAGTTCACCGAGTTTGTGCGGCTATGGGATAGGATAGAAAGAAGCGTTGCTGGCACCACGCCCGAAGCGTCGCTGAAAGGAGGCGCGTACCGCCGCCTGATACGCAGGCAGGGCAGCGGCGCGGACGCACAAGCAGTTTCAAAAGCTATCACGGATTATATAACAATGTTCAACGACTGCGTTAAGCTGTATCTTTCCTCAGACGATGATACACAGGCTGTCATAGGTCAGATAACGCAGAAATATATAGGCTATTGCGAAAGGGGAGTTTTATTATGAACATTCAACAGTATACGCAAAAATCAAAGGAAGCCGTAACGGCCGCTAACAGCATAGCTAACGAATATTTCAGCAACTGTATCGAGCCTGAACACCTTTTCTATTCCCTGCTTCGTCAGGAGGACGGCCTTATTCCTCAGATACTGAAAAGCATAGACATAGAGCCACAAAGCATAGCAAAAGATGTTCTTGACGTTATAAACGCCATGCCGAAGGTAACGGGCTCGGGCAGACAGGCAAATTCGCTGTATGTATCCTCAAAGCTCAACGAGATACTCGTTCTGGCAGAGGGCATAGCCAAGCAGATGAAGGACGAGTTCGTCTCGGTGGAGCATATGGCTCTTGCGATCATCGAAAAGCCTACCGACAAGCTCAAAGAGATATTCAAACGCTATTCTCTCACGTCAGACAAATTCATGGAAAAGCTTGCGCAGGTGCGCGGCTCTGCAAGAGTGACGACCGATACGCCCGAGGACACCTATGACGCGCTCAAAAAGTACGGTCAGGAGCTTGTGGAGCTTGCCAAAAACAACAAGCTCGACCCCGTTATAGGCAGAGACAGCGAGATACGAAACGTTATCCGCATACTCTCGCGTAAGACCAAAAACAACCCCGTGCTGATAGGCGAACCCGGCGTTGGCAAGACTGCTATCGCGGAGGGTCTGGCACAGAGGATAGTACGCGGCGACGTGCCCGATAATCTCAAAAACAGAAAGGTATTTTCTCTCGATATGGGCGCACTCATCGCAGGGGCTAAGTATCAGGGGGAGTTCGAGGAGCGTCTTAAAGCCGTTCTCGCCGCCATAAAGCAGAGCGACGGTCAGATAATTCTGTTCATTGACGAGCTTCACACGATAGTGGGCGCAGGAAAAACAAGCGGCGCTATGGACGCTGGAAATCTTCTTAAACCTATGCTTGCGCGCGGCGAGCTTCACTGCATAGGTGCAACAACTCTCAACGAGTACAGGCAGTACATCGAAAAGGACGCAGCTTTGGAGCGGCGTTTTCAGCCCGTTATGGTAGACGAGCCGACAGTCGAGGATACTATATCCATACTCCGCGGCATAAAGGAAAGGTACGAGGTGTTCCACGGAGTAAAGATACAGGACGCAGCTATCATAGCAGCCGCGACACTTTCCAACAGGTACATCACCGACAGATTTTTGCCCGATAAGGCTATTGACCTCATAGACGAGGCGTGCGCTCTCATCAAAACGGAAATGGACTCCATGCCGACCGAGCTTGACGACATCTCCAGAAAGATAATGCAGCACGAGATAGAGGAAGCCGCCCTCAAAAAGGAAAGCGACAAACTCTCTCAGGAGCATTTGCAGGAGATACAAAAAGAGCTTGCCGATATGCGCGCGCAGTTCAACGAGATGAAAGCCCGTTGGGAGAACGAAAAGAGCGGTATATCATCTTTGCAGAAGATACGCGAGGAGATAGAGAGCGTTAACGCGCAGATAGAGCAGGCTCAGCGCGAGTACGACCTTGAAAAGGCGGCGGAGCTCAAATACGGCAGACTGCCCACCCTCAAAAAGCAGCTTGAAGAAGCCGAGGCAAAGGCTGAAAACGACAAGGGCAAGTCGGACAGTCTGCTTCGTGACAAGGTAACCGAGGAGGAAATAGCAAGGATAATCTGCCGCTGGACTGGCATACCCGTTGCCAAGCTCATGGAAGGCGAGAGAGAAAAGCTTTTGAACCTTGAAAACATTCTTCACGAGCGCGTTATCGGTCAGGACGAAGCCGTTACAAAGGTATCGCAGGCGATACTCAGGGCGCGCGCAGGCATAGCCGACCCCAACAGACCTGTCGGTTCGTTCATGTTCTTAGGGCCTACGGGTGTTGGCAAAACGGAGCTTGCAAAAGCTCTCGCGCAGGCTCTTTTCGACGACGAGAAAAACATCGTGCGCATTGATATGAGCGAATACATGGAGAAATTCTCCGTAAGCAGGCTTATAGGCGCACCTCCGGGATATGTAGGCTACGAGGAGGGCGGTCAGCTTACCGAGGCGGTAAGGCGCAAGCCGTACAGCGTTATCCTCTTTGACGAGATAGAAAAGGCTCACCCCGATGTTTTCAACGTGCTTTTGCAGGTGCTTGATGACGGCAGGATAACCGACTCGCAGGGCAGAACGGTGGACTTCAAAAACACCGTTATCATACTTACCTCCAACCTCGGTTCGGATATGATACTTGACGGCATAACCGCCGACAACGAGATATCGCCCGAAGCCAAAGAGCAGGTAACGCAGCTTCTGCGCCGCTCGTTCAGACCCGAATTTCTCAACCGTCTCGACGAAATAGTATTCTACAAGCCGCTCGCGAAAGCCGAGATAACCGCTATAATAGACCTCATCATAACACAGCTTGGCAAGCGACTGGAGGAGAGGCGGCTGACGCTCAAGGTCACCGACCGCGCAAAGCAGGCTATCTTGGAAGAGGGCTACGACCCCGTGTACGGCGCGCGGCCGCTGAAAAGGCTGATACAAAGCCGCGTTGAAACTCTCATAGCAAAGAGCATAATAGAAAACGACGTCACGCCCGATACTGTGTTCACTGTGGACTATGACGGAGAGTATAAAGTGTCGTTTGAGTAAACGCCGCCCTCATAGGCACAGCCTTGACAACAGCGTAAACAGGCGCAAACAATAAAAAACGGACTGAAAACTCAGTCCGTTTTTGTTTTTATCTGCCGTGAACAGCCAAAGACGCTTACTCACGTTTCCTCTTTACTATGACATCTGTAACAGCGTATGCCAGCAACATCATAACAGCTATTACAAGAGTGTCGGCGCTTTCACCCGTCTTGGGAGCATTGTTGCTTCCCGAACCCGAGCTTGTGCCGCTGCCGCTGTCATTGTTCGAGCCGCCGCCCGAAACATTGTTATCATCAGTCTTTATCCTCTCGTCAAACATTACGACCGTCTGTACCTTGCCGTCGTCGTTGACCACGAATGTTACTTCCTCCGCAACGGTGTAGCCGTCGGGGGCAGTCTTTTCAACAAGCTTGTATGTCTCGCCTGCTTTGAGTACGCCCTCTAAGTAGTGCGGCTCCTTGCCCGACGTCCAGCTTTCTACCAGCGCGCCCTTTGAGTCGTAAAGCTCTAGCTGTGCTCCCTCTATTTCTTCCTTGGTGGTGATATCCTGCTTGGATATCTTTACCTTGGTGGTATCGTCGAACATCTCTACCGTCTGTACCTTGCCGTCATCGTTGACCACGAATGTTACGTCCTCTGCAACGGTGTAGCCGTCGGGGGCGGTCTTTTCAACGAGCTTGTATGTCTCGCCTGCTTTGAGTACGCCCTCTAAGTAGTGCGGTTCTTTGCCCGACTTCCAGCTTTCTACCAGCGCGCCGGTTGAGTCGTAAAGCTCAAGCTGTGCTCCCGCAAGCTCTTCCTTGGTGGTGATATCCTGCTTGGATATCTTCACCTTGGTGGTATCGTCGAACATCTCGACCGTCTGTACCTTGCCGTCGTCGTTGACCACGAATGTTACGTCCTCTGCAACGGTGTATCCGTCGGGGGCAGTCTTTTCAACGAGCCTGTATGTCTCGCCTGCTTTGAGTACGCCATCTAAGTAGTGCGGCTCCTTGCCCGACGTCCAGCTTTCTACCAGCGCACCCGTTGAGTCGTAAAGCTCTAGCTGTGCTCCCGCAAGCTCTTCCTTGGTGGTGATATCCTGCTTGGATATCTTTACCTTGGTGACAACTGTGATACTTTCGTCTACCATCGTTACTTCGGTGACCGTTCCATCAGTATTGACCGTAAACGTCTTATCATCTGCTTTACTATAACCGCTCGGAGCGGAGGTCTCCCTGAGAGTATACTCCTTGCCGGGTATAAGCTGTACATTGTGCGCGTTTCCATCTGACTTCCAGCTGTCTATCACCTTGCCGCCGTCGAGTATGTAAAGCTGTGCGCCCACTACCGGAGTACCGTTTTCGTCTACTTTCATAACGCTGACTTCTGAGGTGATAACGGTGTTCTCAAAGTTGTTGCCCGTCTGCACCGATGTATATCCCGCGACCGTTTCTTCCTTTACGGTATATACTATCTCATTTCCCTCGCTGTCGTACATCGGCAGGTCGGTAAATTCATAAGACCACACACCTCCCGCGGCGTTTATGTCTTTATCCTTATAGATTTCTCCGTCAGCCAAAAGCGTTATCTTCAGCTTTGCAGGACGCGCGCCGAGCTTGTTGTTGTTATCCGTCCACGTTTTAGTACCGCTTACGGACGTTGTGAACTTAGAGTAGTCGATAGTGTTGGTAACGGTTATCTTTCCTTCGGTCAGCGGACTGTATTTAACATTATAGTTATCAACAGCCGTCTCGGTCACCGTGTATTTCGCGTCGGCAGGAAGCTCCTTAAACGTGTGCGACCAGCCGTTATCGGCGTTCAGCTCTACTGTATCGCCGTAAGCCTTGCCGTTTTGCATTAGCTGTACCGTAACGCTCTGCGGTCTGACGCCTATCTTGTCGTTATTATCCTCCCATACCTTGTTTACGGTTATCTCGGTGGTTTTCGGAGCTTCCTCGGTATGTGTGTTAGTGATAGTAACAGGCATTATAACGATATCGTCGGTATCTTCCTTATTTTCGGGAGCATTGGAAAGATCGGTGTTGTTCTCGTATGTGACCGTATAACCGTCTATCGCTATCTCTGTCACATCATACGAATATGTTCCCGATGTATCAGCCGTTACAAGCCTTGGTATGGTGAACTGCCAATCCCCGTTTTCTTCCGTATAATAGATATCGCAGTCGAGATCGGGCTCTTTGCCTATAACGTAAGTCAATTCCCCGTCGGGAAGCGGCTCACCCGTCTTTGCGTCCTTCTTTATGAGAGTAAGCGTTATCCTTTCGGGCAGCGTGATACCTTCGGTATCTTTCCATATCTTAGTACCCTTAACGGTGATATACTTGTTGTCGTTGTCGGCAGAAGCAGTAAACAGAGCCTGATATACCGAAGCCGCCAGCGTAGTATTTCTTGATGATGAAACGCTCGGCTGACCGTTCAGAGTAACGGTGTTTCCAAAACGCTCATCGGCGTCTGTGACCTTTTCACCGGGGTCTGCCTGATCTATATACGCCTTGTAAGTTATTTCGTAGGGCTTCTTATTTTCAAGGCGGAACTGTACTATCTTGCGGTTTTTGCTGACAGTCACTCTTTCCTCTTCTATGCCGCTTATGATACCGCCGAACGTCAGACCGTAGCCCATTTTGTCAATTGCCGTCAGCTCGTCCAGCAGAGCATTTCCGTCCTCGTCTGTTCCTCCTATGATGAGACCCTTTTCGTTGATCTTTACCGAATACTCAACATAGCTCCTCATCTTGCCGTCGACCATTTCTTCTTTTGGAGCAAGACGCTCAGAGCCGCTTCCGTCATCAACGTAGTTTTCAATGCTGCTCTTGTCAAGAATACCCATATCGTCAACAGGCAGCGTATGCTTAGCTGACACATCTTTGGCTATCTTTTCATCGCCGAGATAAACATCGGCAATGTTTTCAACATCATGATACGGCTTATCGGGATCGTAATATTTCATGGAGAATTCTATATCATAGTCTTTCTTCATGCCGGTCGAGTAAATGATCCACAGATACCACTTGCCATTTTGCGAATATGTTTTCAGCTTATTTATCATTTTCTCTGTGACCGTTACTTTGAAAGTAACAACGTCGCCGCTGTCATTCTTCTCTATATCCGCCGTGATATCTTTGCCCACGTCAGCATATTCCGTCACGCTCCATTCATCACGCGAAACAGCCCATTGATACTGCGACAGCTCATATCCCTCCGGCAGAGTATCTATTATAGTAAGTACATCTCCGACCTTGATACACTCGTCAACTGATTTGAGACCGCTTATTTGCAGATCCCATGTAATAGGATTTGTGAGCGACGAGGTGTCAAGATTTGAATATCCTCCCGTATAGTCCTTTTTATTTACGGTGAATTTTGGCACTTTTGTATATTCGTCGCTGCCCGTCTCGCTGTCCGTCTCGCCCGTGAGCTTCAGCTCAAACGACGCCTTGTTGTACACATACAACGACGGATCGGGGTCGGTAACAGGTACGCCGTTTTTGTCCACAGCCTGCGTCTGATACGTTACCGTTACCGTTGTTCCTCCGAAGCTTTCCAGAAATTCCTCAGAAAGCTCAAAGCTCAGCGTGCCGTTGCCGACCTCGCAGTACGGGTCTTGATCGACATCGTGCCATTGCCGTTCCTTGCACACCTCAGAATAAGGTTTCCCGTCTATCATTAAAGTGCTGAGATCGACATTATGCGTCAGATACTGTCCGTTCCAATTTTCAGGGCTTATCGTACTGTCGCTTATCTTTAACGCTGCAACATCGGTATCAGGAATAGTTACAACAACGCTCCAGTCGTATCTGCCGTCCTTGAAGCCCAGAAGCTCCTTGTCTATTTCTCCAACGGTCTCTCCCTTAATGGTCACGTTCGCTTCGGAATTATTCGTAGTATATGAGTCCTGAGTGAACTTCGGGAAAGTCGCCTTAGCATTATTGCTTATGTGCTTGTTGGAAGCAGACTCCATAAGCTCCTTTGATATCTTCGTCTGATATTTTAATGTATAAGAGCCGTTCTCAAAATTAAATTTTTCTCTCGGTATTTTATATGAACCGTCGCCGTTATCGGTTGCTCCCAGCTCTTTCATAGCCGCCTTGAACGATTCCCTGTCAATGCCGTTGCCGGGAGTGTCGGTAACTGTAAATGTCTTTACATCGTCTGGTATTCCCTCGTCATTCAGCATATTCAGCGATACTGTAATAGTCCATTCAATAGTATCCTCAGTACCCTCAGCACCCTCAACGAGCTGACCCGATTTGCCTGCCGCGGGAAGATTGGCGCTGCCCCATACGCTGCTTTTTGATGAGATAGAATCATCATTTGCCTCTGCTTCTATCTTGTTCTCGGTATACTTGCCATTGTTTTCGGGAGCTATCTCGATCGAATATGTAACAACAGCCCTTTGCGAAGTGCTCAGATCCTCAGAAAACTCTATCGGTTCGCCTGCCGACTTATCACCTATTTCTTTCTCGATTCCGTCAGGATACTTAACCTTGACATTATGCAGAAGGTCATTGGCATAGAACTTGTCATCACCGTATTCAAATATATCGTTGAGCTTTACGTCGTACATATCCACCTTGTCAGACCATACTTCAACAGAGAAATCGGCATAATACTTTCCGTCCTCGTAATGAGTACCTGTCTGTGTTTTGGTCGTGGTCATCTTATTTGTCCAAGGCGTATATACGGTATGTATCGTTTTTTCAAAAAACTGAAGATCAAGGTTTCCTTCGGGATTTTCCTCTGCCTCTTCAACGTCTATATTTGCGTAAAGAGTGCCTCTGCCCTTAAAGTCCTTTGTCTTATACCCCTTATCTTCAATAGTTATCCACATCTTCGTACCGTCATAGGTATATGAGATCTTACAGTCGTCGCCAACGTCTATCTCCTGCGGTGTAAGCTGCGTACCGAGCTTTATATTGCCAAGCTCATCGGAGAGGTCTATCTCAAATGTGACAGGGAACTCGCCGTTTACTATCTCCGTCTCAAATTCGCTTTTCAGATTCCAAGAAAACGTAAACCGCAGGTCCGAATTATCATCGACATTCATTCCGTCATACATAGTCTCATAGCCGCCCGTCGCGGAATTCTTTATTTCCAGATCGTTAGGATGGAATTCAATGTACTTGTCTCCGTCCAAAGTATTTGAGCTATCATACGCGAAAGCTTGCAGCGACTGCGGCAAAGCGCAGCCTGCAAGAACTGCCAGCGCAACAACGCCCGAAAGCAATCTGCGGGCAAGCTTTTTCCTGAAATTATTAAACAACACAGCCATCATTCCCCTTTGATATTATATATTTATATATTTATTATTTTTAGCAAAATAACCAAATATATATACCTATTTATATAATAACATAGATAAAATGAATAGTCAACAGCAAAATAAATTTTAATAAATTTTGAACAAGATACGCTTTCAGTTTTTGTTCATATTTTCACCGATATTAATCTCCGTACGGTTTTCGCAGTTTTTCGATAGCTCTTTTTTCTATCCTTGAAACATAAGATCTGGATATTCCGAGCTTTTTCGCCACCTCTCTCTGCGTAAGAGCCGCGCCGCCGCCCAGACCGTATCTCATAATGATTATCTGACGTTCCCGCGTATCGAGAAGCTCGTAGATATATTTGTGAAGCCGCTCGGAATTTATCTTTATGTCTACCTCCTCGGTGATGTCGGCGCTGTCAGCGAGAATGTCAGCCAGCGAAAGGGTGTTGCCGTCCTTGTCGGTGTCCAGAGCCTCGCCGAAGAATATCTCAGAGGAAGTCTTTCTCACAGACCTGAAATACATTAGTATCTCGTTCTCCACGCACCTGCTGCCATATGTTGCAAACCTCGTTCCCTTTGTGTGGTCGAACGTTTTTACCGCCTTTATAAGTCCTATGGTGCCTATCGAGATAAGGTCGTCTATATCCGACGACTGCGCGTAATATTTTTTTATTATATGCGCCACCAGACGCAGATTGTGGCTTATCAGCTTATCTCTCGCCTGCTTATCCCCCCGCGACATAAGCTCAAAGCAGCGCAGCTCCTCCTTTGCGGAAAGCGGCTTCGGGAAAGCCCCCATATTATCAAAGTGAAGTGCGAACAACAGCAGATCCTTTGCAAAAAACTCTATCAGCGCGTCAAGCATGATCCTCTCTCCCTTTTCTTTATGGTGTACTATTATTATATAAAAAGGACATATCTCGGAGAACCGCGCTTGCAATTTTCGCGCCGGTGTGATATAATACTGTATGTGACAAAAACAATTCACTCTTTATGGGAGGTATTTATATGAAAGATATATTACTTACGGGCGACAGACCGACAGGGCCGCTTCATCTGGGACACTATGTAGGCTCGCTGAAAAACCGTGTCGCTCTGCAAAATACGGGGAAATATGAGCAGTATGTAATGATAGCGGACATTCAGGCGCTTACCGATAACGCCAACGACCCGCAGAAGATACGCAACAACCTGCTCGAAGTAACGCTTGACTACCTCGCCGCAGGACTTCAGCCCGATAAGACCACTATGTTCATTCAGTCGCATATACCCGCGCTTTTCGAGCTGCCTATGTTCTATGCAAATCTCGTTACCATGTCACGACTGGAGCGCAACCCGACCGTCAAAAACGAGATAAAGCTGCGTGGATTTGAGAGAAATCTCCCCGTCGGCTTTATGACGTATCCGATAAGTCAGGCAGCCGATATAACAGCTTTCAAAGCAAAGTATGTTCCCGTCGGCGACGACCAGCTGCCTATGCTGGAGCAGGCAAGAGAGATAGTCTCCGCGTTCAACAGAACATATAACTGCGATGTCCTCGTTGAGCCGCAAGCTATACTGCCCGAAAACAGCGAGTGTTCAAGGCTCGTCGGCACGGACGGCAACGCCAAAATGAGCAAGTCGCTCGGCAACTGTATATATCTGCGCGACGACGAAAAGACCGTCAAGCAGAAAATAATGTCGATGTATACCGACCCCGAGCATATAAACGTCAGCGACCCCGGCCATACCGAGGGCAATACCGTTTTTGCCTATCTTGACGCGTTCTCAACGCCCGAGAGCTTTTCGGCGTATACCACAGAATATGCGAATTTAGAGGAAATGAAAGAGCATTACCGCCGCGGCGGACTGGGCGATATGAAGTGCAAAAAGCTGCTCAACAGTATCATGCAGGATATTCTGAGACCCATTCGCGAGCGCCGCGAGGAGTACGCCAAGGATAAGGGGTACCTGCTGGATATGCTCGCACAGGGCGTGGATAAAGCGAACGAGCGCGCAACGCAAACGCTTGATGAAGTCCGCGCCGCGATCGGTGTTGACTATCTGAAAAACAGAGATTTCTTTTTAAAATAAGAAGTTAGATGTTAGAAGTAAGAAACGGTTCTACTCATTTGAGCAGAGCCGTTTTTTCTGCGGCTCAGATTTAGAAGCAAGAGGCAAGAAATTTGGACTTGTCCGTACTGCGAATTTCTGCAGTAAGTTTCAAATCAAATTCCTGCACTACTGACCTCTGTTGTTGCCAAAACAAAACCTATGCGTATTTCGCTATTTCGCCTGCCACACAAAGGTACAAAGTTCCGAGCGAAGAGGTCGCGGCTTTTCACCAAGGCTCTGCGCGTGGATGAGG
>CANRNT010000013.1 GCA_947631995.1 uncultured Clostridia bacterium
GACTTAGGGGGTAAATATGACTGGTAGGGCGCGCGCTTTACCCCCTACCCTAAGGTTTCCCCCTCGCGCTCCCCTTTTCCTTACCCGACCCTCATCCACGCGCAGAGCCTTGTCCGAAATTCGCGACCTTTTCATTCTAGGCTTCATTTCGCAAGAACGGAAAGACAGATTAAAAACATAGGTTTCGCGCTCCAACAAGATAGGTAAGTAGTGCAGTATGTTTCTTCGCTAAATTCTGATTTATTACGAACAGCAATCACACGGTGCTAACGCTTCTTTATCATAGTCAATGCCGTTTCGCTCATAGTAATCCTGCAGCGCTTTTTTGATAGCTTCCTCGGCGAGAACGGAACAATGCAGCTTATGAACGGGCAGGCCGTCGAGTGCCTCTGCTACCGCTTTGTTCGTAAGCTGCAAAGCCTCCGAAACGGGCTTACCCTTGATAAGCTCTGTCGCCATAGAGCTTGAAGCTATCGCGCTGCCGCAGCCGAAAGTTTCAAACTTCACGTCCTCGATAATATCGTTATTTATCTTCAGATAGATCTTCATAATGTCGCCGCATTTGGCGTTTCCTACCTCGCCTACCCCGTCGGCGTCCTCAATTATACCAACGTTTCTCGGGTTGCGAAAATGATCCATTACCTTTTCACTGTAAAGTGCCATATCAATACCTCATTTCAAAACAAATTCTTTTTTACCGCTTGCTAAGTCGCGCCACACGGGCGAAATGCTCCGCAGATATTCTACCGTTTCTTTCACGCTTTTTATCGTGTAGTCTATTTCCTCATCGGTATTTTCCTCCGAAAGCGACAACCTCAAAGAGCCGTGCGCCACCTCGTGCGGTCTGCCGATAGCCAGAAGAACATGGCTTGGGTCGAGCGAGCCGGAAGTACACGCAGAACCCGAAGAAGCGCATATGCCCTTGTCGTCAAGCAAAAGCAGCAGCGACTCGCCCTCTATCCCCTCAAAACAGAAGTTCACGTTTGACGGCAGACGCTTTTCTCTGTCCCCGTTGAGAATAGAGTGCGGTATCTCGGATATGCCGTCAATAAGCCTGTCGCGAAGCGCCGAAAGCTTTGCAGCGTTTTCATCAATACTTTTGCAAGCTTCTTCAAACGCCGCCGCCATACCCATTATTGCAGGAATATTCTCAGTACCGGCACGCTTGCCGCGCTCCTGCGCACCACCCTCGATAACAGATGTAAGAGGGATACCCTTTCTTACATAAAGCGCGCCTATACCTTTCGGGCCGTGAAACTTATGCGCTGATAGCGAGAGCATATCAATATTCTGCTGTTTGACGTCTATATGGATATGCCCTGCCGCCTGCACCGCGTCTGTATGGAAAATAACGCCCTTTTCACGGCACACCGCGCCTATCTCCGCTATCGGCTGGATAGTGCCTATCTCGTTGTTGGCGTACATTATCGTAACAAGGCAGGTATCGCCGCGGATATTATCCCTCACCTGCTGCGGAGTTATCAAGCCGCGCTCGCCGACATCAAGCAATGTTATTTCAAAGCCCTGTTTCTTTAGTTTTTCAAGAGTGTGTAAAACAGCGTGATGTTCAAAAGCAGTCGAAATAATGTGCTTTTTGCCTTGCTTTTCACCTATTGACGCCGCGGAGATGATAGCCTGATTGTCAGCCTCGCTGCCGCCAGAAGTAAAGGTTATCTCTCTCGGTTCGCAGCCCAGAAGCGCCGCAACTTTGCTTCTTGCGTCGCCCAGCGCCTCAGCCGCTCTCTGCCCTGCCGTATGCAGGCTGGACGGGTTGCCGAACGTTTTATCAAAATACGGCAGCATAGCTTCAATTGCCGCCCTTGACATCTTAGTGGTCGCCGCGTTGTCAAGGTATATTTGCCTGTCCATATCTATCAGTTCCTTTCATAATATAATATATACCTATTTAGTAGGTATATTTATTATAACGCAAAAATAATGCCTTGTCAATAGTTTCTTTAAAAAACTTACGGGCAAGGCAAGACTTTATTATTCTTCCGAAAGCGCTTTATAAAACGAGTAGTCAACAAGACCATGCATTTCTTTTGCCCCACCGCTTACAAGCTCTTTTATCATAAGGCAGTCGGGGTGCGGCAGATGTATATTCGTTCCTGCCTCTATCCCGAATTTATAGCTTGGCTCAAAGCCGCGAGAGATATAGTTCTTCGGGTCGCCCTCCACAAGAACGGCTTTAAATCCCATTTCTTTTGCTTTTTCAAAACCGTATTCGATAAGCTCTTTTGAGATATGCCTGCGCTGCATATCCGCCCTGACAGCCGCAGGGGTCAGTATCAGCAGCTCATTTTCATATCTTCCCTCGATATGAAAACGCGAAAACATCACATATCCTATTATCTCGTCATTGCCGTTTGTCATGATAAGCTCGAGCTGCGGTATATAGTATTTCTTTGAACGTATCTCCTCGACAAGACTTCTGACAGTTCTCCCCTCCTCGGGGTTGATACATTGTGCAAAAACCGTCTCAACCATATCCAGCGGTGAGGACAGGTATTTTTCCTCCATAGGTTTAATTATTCTGTCCATGTTTATTCCTCGTTTATCAGGTATTCTTATCCACCTGATGAAAAGTTTTGAGATTGCCATTTTTTAGATTTCGCTCGGCAAGTATCTTTTCAACATCAGCCCATGCAAGCCCTTGGTTGGCGCACAGCACCATAACGTGATACAAAAGGTCGTTTATCTCATTTGCAAGCTCTTCGTTATCGCCGTTTTTTGCGGCTATTACTGTTTCAGTCGCTTCCTCGCCGACCTTCTTGCATATCTTGTCAACGCCCTTTTCAAACAGGTACGCAGTATAAGAATTTTCCGCGGCAGTACCGTTTTCATACTCCTTTTTTCTCTGCGATATCACTTCAAATATTTCTTCATACACCGTCATATTATTTATCCTCTCTGTTATACATTTCGTTGAAAAAGCAGCTGTAACTGCCCGTGTGGCAAGCCGCTCCCGTCTGCTCTACATTGAGAAGCAGCGTGTCGTTGTCGCAGTCGCTGTATATCGAGATGACCTTTTGCAGGTGTCCCGAAGTTGCGCCCTTGTTCCAAAGCTCCCGGCGTGATCTGCTCCAGTACCAAGTATAGCCCGTTTCAAGAGTTTTTTTAAGGCTTTCGCGGTTCATGTACGCGAGCATGAGCACCGTTTTTGTGTTCACATCAAAAGCTATCGCAGGTATGAGTTGCGACTTTTCAAAGTACCTGTCAAGGTCGTTTATATCAATTTTTACCATAATGCTTCCTTTCGGTATTACCTTACTATTATACCCTTTGAGCGGCAGTCGGCCTTTACATCGCTTACCGTGAGCTCTTTAAAATGAAACAGCGAAGCCGCAAGAGCCGCAGAACAGTCGGTCTGCAAAAAAGCGTCTGAAAAATCGGAAAGCTTTCCTGCGCCGCCGCTTGCTATAACGGGTATTTTTACAGCGTTCACGACTTCTTTCAGCATGGGTATATCAAAACCGCCGCGAACACCGTCGGTATCTATGGAGTTAAGGCAAATCTCCCCTGCACCAAGCTGCTCGGCTTTTTTAACCCAGTCAATAAGGTCTATCTGCATATCTATCCTGCCGCCGTTTATAAATACCGTCCAGCCGCCAGACTTTGTTTTTTTAGCGTCAACGCCGAGACATATACATTGGCTGCCGAAAATATCCGCACCCTCTTTGATAAGCTGAGGGTTCTGCACCGCCTGCGAGTTTACCGAGACTTTGTCCGCGCCTGCTCTGAGAGCCTCACGAATATCATCTACCGTCTTTATGCCGCCGCCGACAGTAAGCGGAACGAACACCCTTTTTGCCGTCTCACGCACGACGTCTAAAAACACTCCCCTGCCCTCGTGAGACGCGGTTATATCATAAAAAACTATCTCGTCAGCGCCCTGCCTGTTATATTCTTCGGCACATTCAACGGGGTCGCCTACCTCGCGTATGCCCTGAAAATTTACGCCCTTTACTACCTTTCCGTCACGGACATCAAGGCAAGGTATTATTCTTTTTGCAAGCATACTATACCTCCTCGCATATCTCTGCGAAGCTTTTAAGCATTGAGAGCCCTGTATCGCCCGATTTTTCAGGGTGGAACTGCGCACCGTAAACGTATTTGCCGTCGTAAACGAGCGCGGGAACTTTTCCGCCGTACTCACAGTATGCGGCAATGCTGTTATCATCGCAAAACGCCTTATAAGAATGTACAAAATACACATAGCTGTCGTCGCCGATATTTTCAAGCATTGGGCACTTATTCAGCTTTTCAAGCTTGTTCCAGCCCATGTGCGGCACAACGAGGTCGGGCGCGACTATCTTGTCAACATAGCCGTGTATAAGTCCAAGCCCCTCGTGCTCGCCGAACTCATAGCTTTTATCAAACAATAGCTGCATGCCAAGGCATATGCCCAAAAGCGGCTTTTTTGCGCTCTGCTCTTTTATGATATCGGCAAGACCGCTCTCTTGCAGCTTTTCCATAGCAAAGCCGAATGCTCCCACGCCCGGAAGTATCATGCCGTCTGCGTTTGCTATTTCGCTTTTGTCAGATGTCAGCTTTGCAGCAATGCCGAGGTGTTCCAGCGCATTTTTTACGGAAAAAATATTGCCCGCTCCGTAATCTATTATAGCTATCATATGTCATCAGCCTTTCGGTAATATCACAGTATGCCCTTTGTTGAGAGCAGCTCGCTTCCGCTTATGCGCACGGCATTTTTCAGGGCGTGAGCAAACGATTTGAACAGCGCTTCGGTTATGTGGTGACCGTTCTTGCCGTAAATTTCTTTAAGGTGCAATGTCATGCCTGCATTGAATGCGAGCGCGCGGAAAAACTCCTCCGTCATGCAGGTGTCGTATTCGCCTATACGCTCTTCCGTGAATGCCGCGTCAAACACAAGGTACGGTCTGCCGCTGATATCCATAGAGCACATAGCGAGCGCCTCGTCCATAGGAATGAGCGCCGAACCGTATCTTTCAATGCCGATCTTGCTGCCGAGCGCCTTTGCTATCGCCTGACCTATAACTATTCCCGTATCCTCTACCGAGTGGTGACAGTCGACGTTCAGGTCGCCCTTGCAGCTTACTTTAAGCGTTATTCCGCTGTGCATGGCAAGAGCTGTAAGCATATGGTCAAAAAAGCCTATCCCTGTTGAAATATCACATTCACCGCCGCCGTCCAGATCGACATATACCTCAATATCCGTTTCTCTGGTGTTGCGCGTCATCTCTGCTGTTCTCATAACAATACCGTCCTTTCCGAATTAAATAATATCCTCCAGAGCCTTGAACAGCTCGTTCATCTGCTCCTGTGTACCTACGGTTATCCTGAGGTAATCGGATATCCTGTTCTTATCCCAATAGCGCACATATATTTTCCTCCCTTTAAGAGCCTCAAATATATCGCGAGCCTTTGCCGTCTTATGCTTTGCAAACAAGAAGTTGCTCTTTGAGTCGGTAAGCTCAAAGCCCATATCTTTAAGCTTTTCCTTGCTATACTCCCTTACTCTTACTATCTCGCCGCAGCACTTTTGAAAATACTCTTCGTCCTGCACGGCTGCCCGACCGCAAAGAAGCGTTAAAGTATTCATCGTATACGAATTGACAGAGAACTTCACATCGCTCATATACTTTATAAGCCTTTCGCTGCCTATCGCAAAGCCTATCCTCATGCCTGCCATTGAGCGCGATTTGGAAAACGTCTGCACCATGAGCAGGTTATCATATTTTTCTGTAAGCCGCAGGCAGCTTTCGCCGCCGAAATCTATATACGCTTCATCTACGATGACCACCGACGACGGGTTTGCTTTTACTATCTCCTCTATCATCTCGACGCTTTCGCAAACGCCTGTTGGCGCGTTGGGGTTCGGGAACACTATACCGCCGTTGGGCTGCTTGTAATCATCAGGATTTATAGTAAAGTCGCCGCGCAGAGGGCAGGTCTTGTACGGTATTTTGTACACGTCCGCCCACACGTCGTAAAATGAATATGTAACATCGGGGAAAAGTATCGGCTTATCGGAGTTAAAAAACGTCATAAACGCCATTGAAAGAACATCGTCAGAGCCGACGCCCACAAACACCTGCGACCTGCTTACGCCGTATCTTTCAGCGATAGCAGTTATGAGAGTTTTACAGTCAGGCTCGGGGTACAGGCGCAGTCTGTCCGTATCAACATCATCGAGTATCTTCTTTACACTCGGCGAGGGCGGAAAGGGATTTTCATTTGTATTAAGCTTTATGACTCCGCTCTCCTGCGGCTGTTCGCCCGGCGTGTAGGGTACTGCCCTGCGGACGTTTTGTTCCCAGTTTGACATATGTTTTCACTCTTTCTCAGATTCAAATCTTACTTTAATAGAATTTGCGTGAGCGGTAAGACCCTCTCTTTCGGCAACGCAGACTATATCGTCCTTAGCCTCGCGCAGAGCCTGCTCGGTATAATATATAAAGCTGGAACGCTTTTCAAAGCTGTTTACGCCGAGCGGTGAGAAAAATCTTGCCGTGCCGCTGGTAGGCAGAACGTGGTTGGGTCCTGCATAGTAGTCGCCGAGAGGCTCAGGGGCGTAATTTCCCAAAAACATCGAACCTGCGTTGTTTATCCTGCCGACGTACTCCAGAGGGTCTTTGAAAAGTATCTCAATATGCTCGGGAGCTATACGGTTTGCCATTTCAATCGCCTGATCCTTGTCGGCGCACACTATCACAGCGCCGTAATCGTCAAGCGACTTCTTTATAATATCTTTTCTTGAAAGCTTTTCCATCTGCCTGTCAAGCTGCGCGAAAATCTTTTCAACGCTGTCTTTGTCGGTCGTTACCAAAACGGAAGAAGCAAGCACATCGTGCTCCGCCTGCGACATAAGGTCAGCCGCTATGTATGCAGGGTCGGTAGTGCCGTCCGAGAGGACAAGTATCTCGCTTGGACCTGCTATCATATCGATATCCACCGTGCCGTAAAGCAGCTTTTTCGCAGTCGCGACGTATATATTTCCGGGGCCTACTATCTTGTCAACTTTCGGTATTTCTTCAGTACCAAAGGCAAGAGCCGCTATTGCCTGCGCCCCTCCCGAAAGGAACACCCTGTCAACTCCGCAAAGAGCCGCCGCGACGAGAATATCTTTGTTCGGCGTGCCGTCTTTCAAAGGCGGTGTAACCATGATTATCTCTTTGACGCCTGCTATTTTTGCAGGTACTGCGTTCATCAGCACCGACGACGGGTAAGCCGCCGTGCCTCCGGGAACGTACAGACCAACTCTTTCAAGACCTCTCACCCTCTGACCAAGAATAACGCCGTTGTCTTTTGTATCAACGAACGACTGCGACTTCTGACGCTCGTGAAAACTCCTTATATTCTCAATGCAATTGAGAAGCGCGTCGGTGAACACGCTGTCAGCCTCAGTAAGAGCGTCGTTTATAACATCTCGCGGCACTTCATAATACTGCGGAAGCTTGCCGTCAAACTTTTCTGTATACGCTTTTACAGCGCTGTCGCCGCCTTTTCTTACCGTGTCGATTATCTCGCTTACGGTCTCTGTCACCTTTTTATCGGTCTCAACGTGACGTTTATCAAGCTCCGTGAAAAACTCGTACTCGTCCTTGCCGTTTGCATATATGACTTTCATTTTACTACCCCTTTATATGTTTGCTTTTATAAGTTTTACAAGGTCTTCTATCTCCTGCTGGCGGAGCTTGAGGCTTACGGTATTTACTATAAATCTTGCCGATATGGGAGCGATATCCCTGACTACCTCCAAGCCGTTCTCTTTCAGCGTTGTACCCGTTTCAACGATATCGACGATACCGTCAGCAAGCTCCAAGAGCGGTGCAAGCTCAACAGAGCCCTCTATCTTGACTATCTCAACGTCCATTCCTATGCTCTCAAAATAGCTTCGCGCAACATTGGGATATTTTGAAGCAATGGTTTTTATATCATATCCGCCGAAAAAGTCGGCGCCTTTTTTAGTTGCCAGCGCAAAGCGGCATTTGCCGAAGCCCAGATCTACCAGCTCAAAATACTTGCCCTGCATTTCCATAATGGTATCTTTGCCGACAACGCCCGCGTCGCACACGCCGTGTTCAACGTATGTAATAACGTCGTTCGCCTTTGCAAGCACCACTTCGATATTCGCGCCGCCTATGGGAAGTATCAGCTTTCTGCCCTTTTCATGGACGCTGGAGCAGTCATAGCCTATCCTTTCAAAAACGGCGATGGTATCTTTTTCAAGTCTGCCCTTTGTAAGAGCTATCCTCAGCGGTCTATCCACGGTACTCACCGTCCTTATATGCAAGCTTTTTTATCGTATCCGACACGACATATATTTCCTTTATACCTCTTGCCTTTGCGGCTGCGGCAGTCTCTTCAAAGCTGTCAAAGACCGCATTTTCAGCGGCTATGCCTTTTTCGGCAAGCTCCATTGTATAAGAGATAGCCTCGATACAATAGCCGTGTTCTCCGTATACAACGGCTTCGGGAGCGGTCTGTACGGGAGAAAGCCCGAGCTTTCTCACAAGCGCCGCAACAAGGTTCACGTTCACCGCAAAGCCCGTTGCGGGGGCGTTCATACCAAACTCCGAGAGCAGCCTGTTATATCTGCCGCCCTGCAAAACTGCTTCGCCCACGCCGCTGAGATAGCCTTTGAAAACTATTCCCGTATAGTAATCGGTGCGGTTGACTATTCCAAGATCAACTGAAAGTCTGCCGCCGAGGTCTAACTTTTGCAAGCTGTTATAGAAAGCCTTGAGATTATCGAGTATCTCGCGTGTTTTGTCGTTTGAAGCCAGCTTTGCAGCTTTATCGAACACTTCAACTCCGCCGAACAGCGCAGGCAGCTTTTTAAGAGCCTCGGTAACGGGAGTATCACCTATGCTGTCAAGCAGATCGTTAAGCGCAGGGTAGTTTTTGGCTTCTATCAGGTAGCGTATTTCCTCTGCAACGCTGTCAGATACGCCGAGCATTGAAACAAGCTCTTTGAAATATCCTACATCGCCTATCTCCAGACGAAAATCGGTACCGTCATATTCTTTCAAAGCCTTTACTGCTATACTCATTACCTCAAAATCAGCTCTTTTATACTCCGAGCCTATAAGCTCTATTCCCGACTGGACTATCTCATCGCTCTTGCCTTTGAGAAGCTTATTGTTCTCATACACCGTCTGAACATAGAAAAGTCTGAGCGGCATTGAAGCGTCACGCAGTCTTGTAGCGACCAGACGCGCTATGGGTATCGTACAGTCGGGGCGGAGCGTGAGCAATCTTCCCTTTGCGTCGGTAAGCTTATAAAGGGCTTCCTGCGAATACTTACGCGAGCCGTCGTTGAATACATCGTAAAACTCTATCCCCGGAGTTATGACCTCGCTGTAGCCCATTCCGCTGAAGATATGTCTGTATCTGTCCTCAACATCGCGTCTGGCGAGGCACTCGTCAAAGAGAACGTCCTTTGTTCCCTCGGGAGTTATAAGTTCATAAGTTCTCATCTGGTCGTTTCCTTTCGGCATGATAATTTATTGTATTAAAGTATTACTACGATAACATATTACTATGATACCATACTGGTGTGCGTTTGTCAATGTATATACTGCACAAATTAAACGCAAACCGCGCTAAGAGAGTTTGTCAGAAAAACGATATCTGGCTGGTCTCGGGCACATCGCCGAACGCTCCGCAGGCTGTCAGGGCATCTACCGCCGCTTTTGTTATCTTTGCTCTTTGCTGGAAATCCTCTATCGACACAAAATCCGTTATGGTGCAGGCGGCGTCATAAACATACTCTGCTGCCGTTCTTCCTACGCCTGCCAACGCACAGAACGGTATACGAAGCTTTCCGTCCTCAATACTGTAAATATAGGCGTGCGACTTATGTATATCTATCGGCAGAAATTCCATGCCGCGGCTCAACATCTCGTTCACGAGCATGAGCAGGTCAAGCACGTCAGATTCCGTTGCCGACAGTGAATTTTCACGGCTTTTCAGCTCGTTTATCCTGTTGCGGACGGCTGCTTTTCCTTTTATTATAGTATCATACTCCATGCCGTCGCCCTTTACGGTGAACAGAGTCGCGTAAAACGCAAGCGGCATATGCACCTTGAACCAACACAGTCTTATAGAAGCTATTACATACGCGGCTGCGTGGGCTTTCGGGAACATATATTTTATTTTCAGGCAGGAATCTATATACCATTCGGGAACGTTGTGATCGCGCATATCCTGCTTCATTTCCTCGGTGAGCAGCTTGGAAGCCTTTCCCTTTCGGGTTATCTCCATTATCTTGAAAGCGGTCTTTGGTTCAAGACCGTGATAAATAAGATACGTCATTATACTGTCACGCGTACCGATAACGGAGGATATATCACAAGTTCCGTTGGCAATAAGATCCTGCGCGTTGCCCGTCCAAACGTCCGTACCGTGTGACAGACCCGAGATCTGCAGCAGGTCGGAGAAATTCTTAGGTCTTGCCTCAAGAAGCATTCTTCTTACGAACGGCGTGCCCATTTCGGGGATACCGAGAGTACCGTTCGGGCAGAAAATATCTTCCTCGCTGACGCCCAGCGGCTCTGTTGAGATGAACAGCTTGTACACCTCGGGGTCGGACATAGGAACTTCATTGATGTCCATGCCTGTGAAATCTTCCAGATACTTATACATTGTCGGGCAGTCGTGACCAAGCTCGTCGAGCTTGAGGATAGTATCATGAAGAGAACGGAAATCAAAATGCGTTGTGACCATATCGGATTCCGATTTATCTGCCGGGTGCTGAACGGGAGTAAAATCGTTAACGTCGTAGTCCGACGGTATGACAACCATTCCGCCGGGGTGCTGTGATGTTGTACGCTTTATCCCTGTACAGCCGAGAACCAGTCTTTGCAGCTCGGCGTCGTTCAAAGAACTATTCGCGGAGCTTGAAGTCTCACCGCCGTCAGAATCCTTCGGCGCATTCGCTCCGTTTGATTCAAAATATTTCTTCACATAGCCGAATGCGGTCTTTTCCTTTACCATGCCGATAGTACCGGCTTTGAAAACATGGTCCTCACCAAAGAGCTTTTCTGTATATTTATGTGCCTTTGCCTGATAGTCTCCCGAGAAATTGAGGTCGATATCGGGAGCCTTGTCACCGTCAAATCCCAGAAACGTTTCAAACGGTATATCGTGCCCGTCGCGGTGAAGCTTTTCCCCACACTTGGGGCAATCCTTTTCGGGCAGGTCAAAACCTGAGCCGACAGAGCCGTCCGTAATAAACTCGCTGTAATGACACTTTCGGCAGACATAATGCGGCATTAGCGGATTTACCTCTGATATGCCAGACATAGAGGCCACGAACGATGAACCTACTGAGCCTCGTGAGCCGACCTGATAACCGTTCTCGTTGGAGTTTGCAACGAGCTTCTGCGATATCATATACAGCACAGCAAATCCGTGTTTTATAATAGAGTCAAGCTCGCGCTTCAGCCGCTTGAAAACTATTTCGGGTATATGTCCCTCAAAGCAGGCTGAAATATCTGCGTCGTCGCCCTCAGGTATATCTATACTGTCGGGGTCGGTATCGCCGTAAATAGAACAGCAGCGCTTCCAGCATATCACTTGCAGGTCTCTGACAGAGCCTTCGATATAAGGCGTAAACGTTCCGTTGGGGAAAGGTCTGATATCGGGGTCGCACATATCCGCTATCTTATTAGTATTTGTGACTACCACCTCGAATGCTTTTTCTTCGCCGAGATACGCCATATCCTCCAGCATTTCTTCTGTTGTTTTCAGATACAGAGGCGGTTGATACTCGCAGTCGTCAGGATATTTCACGCTTTGTATTATGGTACGGAATTTGGCGTCGCTCTTATCCAGAAAGTGAACGTCGCCCGTAGCGCACACGGGGATACCAAGTTCGTCGCCAAGCTTAACTATCGTTTTGTTATATTCGCGCAGCTTTTCTTCGCTGTCTACCGAACCGTGGCGAAGCATAAACTCGTTATTGCCTATCGGCTGTATCTCCAGATAGTCATAAAACGAAGCTATATCACGCAGCTCGTTCCACGGCTTACCCGCCGCGACCGCTCTGTAAAGCTCTCCTGCCTCGCAGGCGCTGCCGACTATAAGACCCTCGCGGTGAGCGGCAAGCTCCGATTTGGGTATTCTCGGCGCTTTTTTGAAATACTTCAGATTGGAGTCCGATACCAGCTTATAGAGGTTTTTAAGTCCCACATTGTCCTTTACCAATATTATCTGGTGATATGTATCCTTAGCGGGTATCGAAGCAACGTCAACTACTCCGCACAGGCTGTTTAGCTTATCGAATGTAACGGCTTTTTCGCCGTGCTCGTTTATAAGCCTTTCGGTAAGCTTTGAAAATATCCCGCCGCATATCATTGCGTCATCACAGGCTCTGTGATGATCAAAATCTCCAAGATGCAGATGCTCGGCTACCTTATCCAGCTTATGCTTTTTAAGCTCGGGGAGCATCATTCTGGACATAGCGAGCGTATCTATATACGAATAGCGGTATTCAACGCCGCTCCTCTTTATGAACGCATTTATAAACGAAGTATCAAATGAAGCGTTATGGGCTACGAGTATCGGGTCATTTCCACAAAACTCGAAAAACGCTTTCAATGCCTCATTCTCGCTCGGCGCGCCCTTTACCATTTCGTCGGTTATGCCTGTCAGGGCGGATATGTTATCGGGGATCGGCATTTTCTGGTCTATGAACGTATCAAAGCTGTCGATGACCTCCAGACCCTTTATCTTTACAGCGCCTATCTCTATTATCCTGTTGACAGACGGTGACAGACCGGTAGTTTCTATATCAAAAGCTATTATCTCATCATTAAGTCTTTTTTTGCTATCGCCTGCGGATACCTTTACATCGTCGTTGACCTGATAGGCTTCGCACCCGAACAGCACCTTGAAGCTTCCGCCGCTGCGTCTTATATCGTCGCAGGCGTTCATAGCGTCGGGATAGCCCTGACATACGCCGTGATCTGTTATTGCAAGCGCTTTATGTCCCCACTCATAGGCTCGTTTTACAAGCTTATTTGCGGGAGTGAGCGCGTCCATCATTGACATATTTGTATGGCAATGCAGCTCAACGCGTTTCTGCGGCGCATTATCGGAGGTTTTCCTGCGTTTTATCTTAATGAGCTTGACGGGCGAAAAATACTCTTTATGGTCAAACTCATCATATTCAAGCTCTCCGCTGACAGCTATCGCAGCGCCCGAAAGTGAAGATATCGCCTCTTCAAGCTCCGCTTTCGTTATTTTGATCTTGGAATACTTATTTACCTTGTCGCCTGCGATGATCTTTATCGTATGGGAATTGGTATAGTCCGTAAACATTATGATAACTATAAGCTTTTTGCTTTTTGTTTCACGGGTCTCAATGCTGAAAACATCGCCCCAGACCGTATACGGAACACCTATCTCCCTGACTGCCGACATAGGCGTGATCTTTTCGCTGCCGTTGATAGCGCCGCCGAAAATTATCGTTGCGTCCTTTCCTATCAGCATATCATCGGTAAAGTTGATATCTACCGTATCGAACTTCGCCTCGTTATGGGCAGCCTTGGTCGGCGGTTCGTCCTTAGGCATAGGTATACTGTTGAGGACTTCCTCTCTGTAACTGTTGAGAAGCTCTGCGTCACCATCCAGCTCTCCTGCAAATTCAACTGCAATATCGGCAGAAAAAAGGTCGAACAGCAGCTCGGGGAGTATCCTGTTTATCCCTGCTTTCTCCAGTATCTTATATCCGCCGTTTTTCAGCGTTATGCGCAATGTATCTCCCGAAAGCTGCGCCTGCGCGCCGTCAAAAAAGCCGTTGACTACCGAAAACCTTCTTTTGAGGAGCTGCACTATATCGGGAAAATACGATACTTCCAGCATATTGGGAGCATACTTTGGCTGAAGAGTAAATACGTTTATCTTCATTGCCGAAGCCATATCATTTTCAAAGGCTTCTATCATATCGCAGCTTATCAGCTTATCAAATGCCGCTGTCACGTTAAGAAAGCTATGCTGCTTATCAGTAGATATGCTGAGCACCTTGCCGCTCTCCATATCCTTGGGTATCAAGTTATTGAAGCCCTCAAACAGGCTTATTATTGTATTATCTGACATTTTTACTTCCCCGTTTTATCCCTTATCTTTATAAATATTTCAAAGCTTTTCTATTTCCGCCAGCAGAGCCTCGAACGCTTTATCCTCACTGACGGTGCAAAGCTTTTTACCTTTACTGAATATGACTGCACAGCCGTCGCCCCCGGCGATACCTATATCCGCTTCGCCTGCTTCCCCTATTCCGTTAACGGCACAGCCCATAACTGCGACGGTTATATTCTTTTTGCAGTCTCTGAGGGCATACTCTACCTTATTTGCAAGTCCTATAAGGTCTATCCTTGTTCTTCCGCAGGTTGGGCAGGATACTATCCTTACGCCCTCTCCCCTGTTTACGGCGTTAAGTATATCCTTTGCGGCATATATCTCCTTTACGGGGTCGTCTGTAAGGGATACCCGTATCGTTTCACCTATACCGTCAACGAGCAAAGAACCTATCCCCACGGCAGACTTGATAACGCCCATTCTCTCCGTGCCTGCTTCCGTAACGCCAAGATGAAGCGGATAGTTACAGGACTGCGCGAGCTTTCTGTATGCGGCGACCATAGTAGGAACATCGGAGGATTTTATGGAGATGACTATATTATCAAAATCAAGCTCCTCCAGTATCTTAACGTGTCCCAACGCGCTTTCAACGAGTGCGTCGGGCGTCGGGTGACCGTATTTTGCTAAAATATCCTTTTCAAGAGAGCCTGCGTTGACCCCTATCCTTATAGGGATATTCTTTTCGGTACATTTTTTGACGACCTGCTTTACTCTGTCACGCGAGCCGATATTGCCCGGATTTATGCGTATTTTATCAATTCCCGCGTCTGCGCAGGCAAGCGCAAGCTTATAGTCAAAATGTATATCAGCAACGAGCGGTATGGATATATGTTCTTTCAGCGCGGGGATAAGCTTTACGGCTTCCATATCGGGTACTGCTGCACGGACTATCTCACAGCCCGCTTTTTCCAAAGCCACAGCCTGCTCTATACTGCCGCTGATATCGTCGCTGCGTGTATTGAGCATTGACTGGATATATACTTTCTTTCCGTCAAGCAGGCAGCCGCCCACTCTGACAGCCTTTACTTTTCTCATAAAAGTCACTCCGTAAAAAATAAATATACATATTTATGATAACACATTTTAAAAATAAAATCAACAACTTACTTGCACCTATTCCGTACAATAAAATTTTTTAATAAAGTAAACAAAAAATTTACGCTGCCGTCTTTACATATTGGAAAAAATATGCTACAATATAAGATGTATAAATATGTAACGGTCTGTACCGTTAAGGAGAGGTCAGATATGGAGCCAAAATACAAAAGAGTTCTCCTGAAGCTGAGCGGCGAAGCCCTCGCGGGAGATAAAAAAACCGGTCTTGACTATGATGTTATGACCACTTATGCAGAGGCTGTCAAAAAATGTGTGGACGCAGGCGTTGAAGTCGCTATTGTCGTTGGCGGAGGAAACTTCTGGAGAGGAAGAACGAGCGGCGCTATGGACAGGACCAGAGCCGACCACATAGGTATGCTCGCTACGGCGATGAACGCTCTCGCGGTAGCCGATGTTCTGGAAAACGTAGGCGTTGAAGCCAGAGTTCAGACCGCGATAACTATGCGGCAGGTTGCTGAACCGTACATCAGGGGCAAGGCTCTGCGGCATTTTGAAAAAGGCAGAGTTGTTATATTCGGCTGCGGAACGGGCAACCCGTTCTTCTCTACCGATACCGCCGCTTCCCTGAGAGCTGCGGAGATAGAGGCTGATATTATTCTGAAAGCCACTATGGTCGACGGCGTTTACGACAAAGACCCTCACAAGTTTGACGACGCTAAAAAGTATGATTCCCTGACCTTTGCAGAGGTCTTGGCAAAAGGGCTTCAGGTAATGGATTCTACGGCGGCTGCCATGTGCAAGGACAACAACATTCCCATACTTGTTTTTGACCTTGCAAGACCTGACAACATTTATGACGCCTGCATGGGCAAGCCGGTAGGCACGATAGTTTACAACGAAAAATAACGACCTATATAATATAAAAAGGAGCAGATCATTATGAAAGAAGCTATCAATAAAGCAAAGGAAAAAATGCAGAAGACCGTAAGCGTGCTGGAGAGAGATTTTGCTGCGATAAGAGCAGGAAGAGCAAATCCCAACGTGCTTGACAAGGTGAACGTTGATTACTACGGTACTCCCACACCGATAAGCCAGATGGCTACCGTATCGGTAGCAGAGGCAAGAGTGCTCACCATTCAGCCTTGGGACAAATCTCAGCTCAAGCCCATTGAAAAGGCGATACAGGCTTCAGACATCGGTATAAACCCGACAAACGACGGTACCGTACTCAGGCTCACTTTCCCTCAGCTCACCGAGGAAAGACGTAAGGAGATAGTTAAGGACATAAAGAAAATGGGTGAGGACTCAAAAGTGGCTATCCGCTCTATCCGCAGAGACGTTATTGACAAGCTGAAAGCTATGAAGAAAAATTCCGAGATAACCGAGGACGATCAGAAGGACGGAGAAGATCAGGTACAGAAGCTCCACGACAAGTTCATTAAGAACATCGACGAGGTAGTTGCTTCTAAAGAAAAAGAGATACTCTCCATATGACCGAAGCGAGCGTTATTATGGCTAAGTCAGTCACGATACCGGAGCTTACCGATGTTCCCGTTCACGTTGGCGTTATAATGGACGGCAACGGCAGATGGGCAAAGAAAAGAGGTCTGCCGAGAAAATTCGGGCACAGAGAAGGCGTTAAGGTATTTCGGAGCATAACACGCCGCGCCAAGGCTCTTGGTATAAAGTATATAACTTTTTACGCTTTTTCTACCGAGAACTGGAAGCGTCCCAAAGATGAAGTGGACGCTATTATGGAGCTGTTTGAAAAGAACCTCGACGAGGTCAAGGATTTTATCGACGAGGAGATAAGAGTGCGTTTTATCGGCGACAGGAGCGCGCTTTCACCTACACTTCAGGCTAAAATGCTCAACACGGAGAAAAGCTCCGAGCATTTTACCGGTACAACGATGATCCTTGCGATAAACTACGGCGGTCAGGACGAGATATGCCGCGCCGCGGTGAAGGCCGCCGAAAAGGTAAAGAACGGCGAGCTTGATACAGCGGACATCACCCCCGATGTTTTGTCGGGATTTCTCGACGCGCCCGACATTCCCCCGCTTGACTATGTTATAAGACCGAGCGGCGAAATGCGGCTTTCAAACTTTATGATATGGCAAGCTGCCTACGCGGAATATTACTTTACAGATATCCTGTGGCCTGATTTCAAGGACGAGGATTTTGACAAGGCTATAATGGAATTTGCAAACAGAGGCCGAAGATTCGGCGGCGTAAAATAATAAAAAAAACACAATAAAACAAAGGATGTGAGATAGTGAAAACAAGGATAATATCTGCGGCAGCCGCTATCGTAGTGGCGATAATCGTACTTGCGCTGCATAAGACGTTCCTGTTCCCGATAGTTGTGGGAGCGATCGCGGCTTTGGGCGTATACGAGCTTCTGAGAGCCGCAAACTGCAAGCAGTTCCCTTTGCCGACGGGCGTTGCGGTAGGATACTCTTTTCTGTACTTTTTATGCGGACTTTCGGACAACGCGGCGCTGTGGCACTATGCGCTCAAGGGCATTCTCGCGCTGCTTCTGGCTCTGTTGTTCTTTGCAGATCACAAAAGGATAAATTTCTATCACATAGCGTTTATCCTGGCGGCTTGTCTGCTGGTACCTCCCGCTCTTGCGAGCGTAGTGCAGATAAATGAGATGAAATACGGACTGTTTCTGGTCATACTTACTTTATGCTGCGCGTGGCTTTCCGACAGCGGCGCGTACTTTGCGGGAACATACCTGGGCAAACACAAGCTTTGCCCTACAATAAGCCCCAAGAAAACTATTGAGGGAGTTATCGGCGGTGCGGCTGCAAACGCTCTTATAGCTCTTATAATGTGCCTTTTCTACGACAAGCTTATAAAAGATTCCGCTGTAGGATTTAATTATCTTATGGTAATGCTGACGGGTATTGCGGCATCGCTGCTGGGACTGGTCGGCGATCTGTCCGCATCGCTCATAAAGAGGCAATGCAAAATAAAGGACTACGGCAATGTGATGCCGGGTCACGGCGGCGTTATGGATCGTTTTGACAGCGTCCTGTTCGTTGCGCCGTTTATGTTCTTTGTTATAAGAATGGGTTGGCTGTTCTGAGTTACATAACCACTACCACAAAAAATACACCTTCTACGCGGCATAAAAGCTGCCATAGAAGGTGTTGTTTTTTATATTCTTACGCTATCACATTTCACACGATACTGTCCGCTGTAAGTTTATCGTAATACTCGCTGTACTCATACTTTACGGAATCCATATAATCATTGCACGCCTTATAGATATATGTCTCGCTGTATTCCTTAGTCAAGGAATCTATATTCTCGTTGATATAATCCATATCCAGCGGCAGACGTTTTATTATATGGTATCCGTAGGTGGTCTCGACAAGGTCGCTGGTCTCATTCTCTGCAAGAGAAAATGCGCTGTCGATATACTCCTGAACAAATCCGTAATCCTTAGTTATATAATAACCTGTTATACTGGTAATATCGTTCTGGTCGTTCAGGTACATACCTGGGTCAAGATTGTACTCGGCGATAAGCTTATAGAAATCCTCCCCTGCCTTGACCTTTGCAAGCACCTCATCTGCAAGGGCTTTTGCTTTCTCCTGAGCCGTTTTCTTTTCGTCATCGGAAAGCTTATCATAAGCATTGTTGTACTTAGCGCTCTTATCTGACACGGTCAGCTCGTCCCATGCTTCCATATCCTCTGCCGAAAGCTCTGCGCCGCACGCATACGGTATAAGCAGGTTGAGTGTTCTTGAAAACTCGCCGTTCTCGACAGACTTCATAAAATCGTCCTGAGTCTTTGCATAGGGGCCGGTTTCGGAAAGTATTGCATTTCTCGCAACTCCGTAGCACGCAGTAGTATAGAAGTAATCCCACACCAGATCGTCGGTCATATTCGCGCTTATCAACGCTTCCTCATAGCCCTCTACCGTATCGAAGCCGCTTATCAGATCGAGATAATTGGCGTCAGCGGTCTCTTTGAGATCATCGCCGAACGTTATGCCGTTATCAAGTCCCATAGATATAACGCCGTAAGTATCAGTAAGCTCCGTCATCACGGCGGCTTTTACACTCTCTATCGTATTGGGCGATGACAGGTCAAATCCTGCACTTTCATATGACTTCAAATACATCAGCCAGTAAAATCTGAACTCGTCAAACGATACCTCCTGTCCGTTTATGGTACACATAACGAGATCGGTAGTATCAATTTCCTTTCCGTCGATAGTAAGACCTGTTTCGACGGCGGCGGTATGAGCCTGTTCTTCGGTTATTGAGCCGTCGGAAGCGCTTACATCAGAGTTAGCGGCGGGCTGAGATGAGCCGCCCGATCGGCTGCACGATGTAAGAATACCGGCGAGCGCCGTCACGGACACGAGAATACACAATATTTTTTTCAGCATATAAGACTTAACATTCCTTTCACGGTTTACGAGATACTATCTACATCGAGCTTGTCAAAGTAATCGGAATAAGTTATTTCCAGATCTTGGAGATACTCTTCAAACAGCACAGAAGCGTTTACCTCGTTATACCTTTGCGTCATATCGGCGATATTATCATTTACATAATCCTGATCTATTGGCAGACGCATAATGATATGATATCCGAAATCATTTGATGTAACGACATCGCTTATCTGATTTTCTGCAAGTTGGAAAGCTGCCTCCTTGAACTCTTCAACATAGTTGTAGTCCATTGTAAAGTAATAACCCTTCAAATCGCTGTACGTCTCGCCCGAAGCAGGCGTCATACCGGGGTCATAGTTATACTGTTCTATGAGCGAATAGAAGTCCTCGCCTGCGTGCGCTCTTGCCGCGGCTTCCTCCGCGAGAGCGAGCGACTTTTTCTTTACCTCTTCCTTTTCCTCATCGGAAAGAGCAGAATACGCCGCCTGTAATTTATCATATTTAGCGTTTACGGTCAGGGTGTCCCAGTCCTGCTTATCCTCCTCGGACAGCTCAACACAGGCAGAATACGGTATAAGTATCTGCAAACATCTTACTGCTTTATCGGAAGCAAAGATCTCCTTTACGGCATTCTCGCCGACATAAAACTTTCCTGTATCCTTGCCGAACAATGAATTATACGCGACCTCATACGACAGATATGATTTCAGGGTGCTTTGCAAAGCGTAATCGGTAAGCCCCTGCTCTGTCAAAAACTTGACATAATCTTCCTCGGTCTGATAATTCATGAGCTGCGAATAATACGCTGTCTCAAAATCCTCGTCGCTTGCCATATAGTCAAGATCGTTATCCTTGGCATACTCCATCAAGCCGTAAGTATACAAAAGATCGTTCACGGTCTGATACTTCAGCAGCGAAAGGACTTCGTCTTTCTGCGTTTCAAAGTCATATCCGAGCGATTTCAGCTGCTTTGAATACGACAGCCAATAGTATCTGAACTCATCAAAGCTTATATCCATATCGCCGATAGAGCACATAACCAGATCGTCCTTATCGGTGATCTCCTCGCCGTCGATGACAAGCTTAGTATCTATGACAACATTGGTATTGCCGCTCTCCAAGCTTTCAGAAACATCTGAAGCAGAGTCCGCCGCCGATGAAGCGCCGCTCACAGCAGATGAACTGTTTCCTCCCTTATCACAAGAGGTAAATGCCGTCGCTGTTAAAACGACGCAGGCGCAAAGCGCCAGTATTTTTTTCAGCATAGCTATTTCCTTTCATTTAAACTTTTTCACTATAATACTAGCACGTCAATGTGAAAGCCATGTGACAGTCTTGTAAAATTTACAAAAAAGCATTACTTATCGACATAGATAGCATAGTTGGATTTACCGCTCTTTTTAACGCTGTACATCGCCTGATCCGCTCTTTCTATGATATCCGACGGATCGGAGTCCTCGGGATTGATATACGATATGCCTATACTACAACACATAACGATATGCTGACCCGAGTTTTCGGATTCAAATCCGTCACCGAGGACGGATATTATTCTTTGAGCAAGCAAGGAAGCGTCCATATCGTCCGTTTCACGGTAGCAGACAACGAACTCATCTCCTCCGAACCTTCCTACGAAGCCGTTCTTTCCTACAAGCTTTTTAGCTGTTTCAACGGTATACACCAAAACCTCGTCACCGACGGCGTGATTATACTCATCGTTGAAATGCTTGAAGTTATCGAGGTCGATAAACAGCACGGCGTCTTTTCCCTTACGCATTTGCGAGAGGTCTATCTCATTATTCAGCGAAAGCTCAAACGACTCACGGTTGAACGCCTGCGTCAGCGGATCGAGCGACGCTTTATCCATAAGCTTCTGCTCGCGCGACTTGGTCTTATCTATATCTATCATTACGCCTACTATCTTTATTATATTGTTATAGCTGTCGCGGATAGCGGCGCACCTTACGATATACCACACATAGTCGTTATATATGGTCTTAAATCTGAATTCGTCCTGAACGCTCTGACCCTCCGTAGCAGCGGCTACAAATCGCTTATAGTTTTCAACGTCGTCGCGGTACACTTTAGCGTTGACGAAAAAGCTGTCCTCATATTTAAGTGAATTTGCTCTGTAACTGAACTTCTTATTATAGTTATCGCTGAACGTGAACACATTCTTTTTGACGCTGTACTCAAAAATTATATTATCCGTCATATCAACGATATATTTATATCTCTGCTCGCTTTCGGAAAGCGTATCGAGCAGCACATTTATCTGTTTATTGAGCTCATCGAGCTCCGTTGTGCCGTTTACCAACACTCTCTGCGAAGAAACATTCAGCTCATTGACCATAAGTATCCTCATGGCGTTGGTGATCGGGCGCAGGAACATTATAGAGAACAATACTATAAGTATTATATCTATGATACTTATCGCAAATATTGTACTCTGTATACTGCTTGACAGATCCTTATATCTGCTTACAGCGCCTTTAACGCTCGTTATGCTGATAACGCTCCAATACTTATTGGAGGTATTTTTTGTATTTGATATATTGGCATACTGCACGACCTTTTCATAGTCGTCGAACTCATACTCATACTGCTTTGACAATGTACCGCCGCTGATACTGTCAAGCATATCTTTTTTATCGCCGAACTCTTTAAGCTCCGAATAATTTCTTACGCCTGTCTTTTCCGAAATAAACAGATTACCGTTCCAGTCGCTGACTATCGTCTGGTCAAGGCTGTCCTTATTATTCGGGATAGCCTGCGACAAAAATCTTGACGTATCCATTACGAACGTTATAGAACCGATAGTTTCTCCCGTACTGTTCTTTATATATTTTGAACAGCTGAACACATGGATAGCTCCGTCATGCACGGAAAACTCAGCCAGATCCGAAAAGCCGCTGCAATACTTGATATCATCTTCCATTGAAGTGGGATCTATGCCCTGTATATCCAATGAAGCAAAATCCACCGACGAGGCTGATATCGCTCCGTTTGTGTCTGCTATTATTATACCCAGAACGCACGGGTCGGACTCTGCTATACCGTCAAGATAAGATACAGCGTTTATGACGCTTGCATTACCTGCGTCCGTATTTCCGACGCTTTCCCTTACATACGGGTTAGCCGCGGCATAGTCGACTTTTGACTCGATTATCTTCATAAATCCGGAAAGATGCTCTGATGTCATACTGCACATATTTGAAACGCTGCTCAAAGACAGTTCTTTCTCATATTTCTTCATTATCACGGACGATGCTACGCCCAGAAGTATCAGCGGTATGATCGAAACTATAAGAAAAAACGTCAACAGTTTTATTCTTGTTTTCAATGCGGAATTATCTATCATCAGCTCATCTCCCTTCTATCGGAATATCGTATTTTATCGTCAAACACACTATAACACACTTTTCGTGAAAAAGCTATCGAAACTGCGCGCCGAAAATATCGTTCGCTATATATCTTACTGCGCTGTCGCCACCGTCAAGGTCTGTTATATAGCAGGGCATTACTTTTTGAAAAAGTCCGAAAAATCAAATGTTGCGAAGTAATCCTCGGGGGTTTCGGCACGCCTTATGAGCTGCGTACTGCCGTCCTCTTTCAGAAGCACCTCCGCGCTGCGGAGCTTACCGTTATAGTTATATCCCATAGCAAAGCCGTGCGCGCCGGTATCGTGTATCACGAGAATATCGCCGATATCTATCTTCGGCAGTTTTCTATCAATAGCAAACTTATCGTTGTTCTCGCAAAGTCCGCCGGTAACATCATAAACGTGGTCGCAGGGCTCGTTTTCCTTGCCAAGCACAGTTATATGGTGGTATGCGCCGTACATAGCGGGTCTCATAAGGTTTGCGGCGCAGGCGTCAACGCCGACATATTCCTTATATATATGCTTGAAATGCAGCACCTTTGTCACAAGGTGTCCGTAAGGTGCGAGCATAAATCTACCCATTTCGGTAAATATCGCTACATCTCCCATACCGTTGGGAACGAGTATTTCCTCATAGGCTTTTCTTACGCCCTCGCCGATATTCATTATATCGTTGCCGCGCTGCTCGGGTCTGTAAGCAACGCCTACTCCGCCCGAAAGATTTACAAACTTAAACTTGCAGCCTGTTTCCTTTTGTATCTCAACGGCGAGCTCAAAGAGTATCCTTGCAAGCTCGGGGTAGTAGTCATCGGTAACGGTATTAGAAGCCAGAAAGCTATGCAGGCCGAATTCCTTTGCGCCCTTTTGCTTGAGTATCTTGAATCCCTCGATTATCTGAGCTTTTGTAAAGCCATACTTAGCGTCGCCGGGGTTATCCATTATCTGGTTATGCATTTCAAACTTTCCGCCCGGGTTATAGCGGCAGCATATAAGCTCGGGTATTCCGCAGAGCTTATCGAGATACTCTATATGCGTAAAGTCGTCAAGGTTGATGATAGCGCCAAGCTCCCGTGCCAAGAGGTAGTCCTTTTCGGGGGTGACGTTTGACGAGAACATTATATCCTCGCCCTCAAAGCCGCACGCCTTGCTCATGAGCAGCTCCGTATAGCTGGAGCAGTCGACGCCGCAGCCCTCTTCCTGCAATATTTTCAGAATGAACGGGTTTGGCGTAGCTTTAACGGCAAAATACTCTTTAAAGCCTTTATTCCACGAAAACGCCTGCTTTACCCTGCGCGCGTTTTCTCTTATCCCCTTTTCGTCATATATATGAAACGGTGTCGGATATTTCTTGATTATTTCTTCTGCCTGTTCTTTAGTTATAAACGGTATTTTCATGATTTGTATATACTGCTCCTTTCCAAAAATACATACCCAATATAATCATACCACTTTTACATATAACTTGTCAAGAAATTAGCTTAAAATAAGCGATTTCGACAAAACCGCACCTCGCAATGTGAATATTTTTTTGCTAAATGTAATTTTTTTGCTATTGATTTTTTTATTGTGATATGTTATAATATTTTAGTCATTTGAAATACTCTGGAGCAGTATCGAAGTGGTCATAACGGGCTCGACTCGAAATCGAGTAATCCCTTAATCGGGACCGAGAGTTCGAATCTCTCCTGCTCCGCCATACTTTGACCGCCTTAAGGCGGTCAAAGTACCCAAAAAAGCCTTCGCCGCCATAAACGGTCGGCGGCGCATACCTTGCGGTATGACAGGCTTTTTTCTATACTATCATCATTTTGAGAGTGTACAAATTATTTTGCCGACTATGGGGCGTCAAAGTAATTCTTGCCGTGCTTATAAGTGAGACATGTTTCGCTGATTAAAAAACCTTAACGAAAGTTAAGGCTTTTTTGTACTATTCACTTTTTCACTATCCGCTTTTCTCTTTTCATATCTTCCTGCATGGTGTTTTCGTCCATATTCCCTATCTCCACGGCAGCTGTTATCTTTCGTAATATTTCAGATCAACAAACAGGCTAAGGCTAATGCCAAGCAGCAGCATTATAATTATCACAGACCACAGCAAAGCCTTGTTTATCTTTATGCCGTCAGATTTTTTATGTACCGCAAGATCAATACCCGACATTACAATTATATATAGCGCTATCAACGCCGGAAAAATCACCTTTTCCACGCGCCCAAAGCCGCAGATAAAAAACACAAAAACAAAGTCGGCAATAAAATTCAACTTCCATGCCCAAGTATAGAACCCACGGACATATACATTGTCGGGCTCATAGTTTACCGCATTATACAAAAGTTTCAGTATTATCAGCCCACCCGACAGCATATACAGAAAGAACCCCGGAATTATCCAATCATTTCCCCAAAAGCCGTCGCTGCTGTTTACGATAAGAAATATACTTACTATTAAAGAAGAATACAGCGCTATTGCGTATATTTTCACAAATGCTTTTTTCATTGCGCTGACCTTTCACATCAAAATCTTCTGCAAAACATATCAATAGTCTCTCCCGTTGTTATATCTAGTATAAAAAATCTGCCTAGCATATCTACAACAGTCAGCCCACGGGTTATGCCTAAACCGACATATGGATATCGAGTTTCTCCAATAAATCTTCTTTCAGGTGTTTTTATTTTCCAAAGTTTATTTAAATTGCGTGCATCAAAACAGTGTACTAAATTGTAATCACCATCACCTGTATATTCCTCAAGGAGTATAACATATTCAGATATGATAACATAATCAATTATTTTTTTATCCATGACAATAGTTGTATTATTATAGGTAAGAATATTATTATTTATCGATACGTTTAGCGGTCTCATAATTAAATACCCCTTTTATTATATATATTTGCTATCAAAGAAGAATTCAGCGCTATTGCGTATATTTTCACAAATGCTTTTTTCATTGTGCTGACCTCCATTGTAAATATCACTTAAACCACACCTGAATATCTGGCATAAGCTGCTGCAAAGCTTGCTGTTTTTCTTCACGCTCATCTTCTTCGCCGCCATACCGCAGCACTAAAAGCTTCTGCGCATCGGTCTTGCAAAGCATATCGGCAAATTCTTTTTCGTTGAATGCAAAACCGCTCATCAATCTGATATACTCAACATTCAATGCCGCGATCATCTGTGCAAAGTCGTACTTACCGTCGCATACATCAAACTCGGCATAGCAGACCTTGTCGCCCTCACAATACCTTACCTGCCCGGAATCGTTTATATAAGTGCAGTTCGATATCCAAAAACAATAAGGGTGGTTTTCTGTATAGTCGGTATCGTAAAAGATCATCTTAATAAGCTGCCCTGATTTTTCTATATCTTCTGCAAAGCCCGAAACAATATCCAGCCACAACGCCTTATCTGCGCTGTCATTTATCGTTACTCTGTATAATATGATGCCGCCTTCCTCGGCAGCTATCTTGTGAAAGCCTATGTACTCTTTGTATTTTTCATATGTAGGCTTTACATAGACAAATTCGGCGTAGTTCTCTAAATCGCTTATGGGCTTGCGACGAGCTTCAGCGGCTTCATCGTACTTTTTGATCGCGATCTGTAATAAAATAAACAGCAGCAAAGCAATTATCGCAATTGCGATAACTATGGAAAGCGCTATTATTTTTATCAGACTTTTCGCAGTATGTTTATTCTCCATACAGATACCCCCCTTATTGTGAAACATCACCTTTGCGCAAAACTTTTATGTTCATATTATGCGCCGACCTGCGTTTGCTCGATAACTATCTTAGTGGCGTTGAGCTTTCTAAGCGTGCGTTTTGCAAGGCGCGTGCGCGGATTTTCAACTATCCATATGTTCGCCGCCTCCCACACCGCAAACGAGCCGACGATAGATATAAGCTCCACAAACACCGAGCCTATAACGCCGTCCAGCAGTATGGCAGCCGCCACAAACACTACGCCTATGCAGAAAAGCCAAAGCTGCTTTATGCGGTTTATGCGCTTTTGGTTGGCGTTGTGCACCTTCTGCTCGCGGATAAGCTCCTGAAATGCCCCGCAGACGCGCTCCCTGTCAACAGCGCCGTCGCACTTTATTTTCAGGATTATCTCATCATCGGTGTCTTTCTTGCCGTACTGCCCGGCAAGGTAGTCCGATACATCGCTGCTCAGGGTACGGCGGCTCTCGTCATACGGGCTGTAAAGCTCCTCCTCTTCATGGATCTTCAGATTTATCTCGTACATATGTATACCTCCGTTGTTTCGCTTGCATTATTCGTTAGTTTAATAGTACCATATTTTAGGATAGAATGTCAAGAAAATTTGCATAGTCTTTAAAAATCGTAATAATTAAATAGGACGCCTCAAAAAAGAACGCGTCCCATAAAAGGGGCGCGTGATGTTTTATTACATATTACAGAAACGCAGAGCTATTGTTGTGTATTTTATTATATTTGCGCTAAATGACTTGAAAAAACGGAATACTTATGTTATAATAAAACTATTATTGTATTCTTATATTTCTTATATAAAATTTGATTATTTCAACATTCGTTTTATTAAGTATAAACAATACATATCTCTACGAGGTGAAAAGCATGACCGATGAAAAAGCCACAAAAAAGCGCCTTTTGAAGGTGGACAAGAATCTGACCGCTACGTTGGTCACGATAATAACAATTTTCGTTTTGCTGATAGCGGTATATTTTATGATAGATCATTTTTTAAGAGGGTACGCGCTGAACCGTATGGAAGACGGCGTGAACACCGTTATCAAAGAGGTATCTTACATTCTTGACCGAGACAGCAAGCTGCTTAAAGCGGCGGCAAGTACTTTTGAAGAGGTCGGCGATTTTAAAGATGTAGAATCTCTGCAAGAAATACTTCGCACGAACAGCAAACTTTTTGAAACGATGAATTTGAATATTCTTCTTCCCGATGACAGGTTAGTAGCGGCTGACGGAAACGTATATAATGTAGAAGGCAAGATCTCTTTTGAGGAAGAAGCAAGGCATGGCGAACACGTTTCAGATCGCGTTACCAACGTGATCACGGGCACGCCGGTAATAAGACAGTACGTGCCGATAATACAGAACGGTGAGGCGGTCGCTGTTCTTTACGGTGTTACAGATCTTAACACGCTGAGCGTGAATCTGAACGTTGACAACATATACAACGACTCTGCGAGCGTTTATATCATTGACACAAAAAACGGCGATCTGCTTCTTGACACTTACCCGACCCACAAGGAACTTGGAAACATACATCAGTACGATGAGAAAAATTATGCGCGTCAGACCAAAGGCAAGCTGGACTGGAACGAATACATGCAGGAGATAATGGACTTGAAGACGGGTTACGTTATTTTCAAGACGGCGCAGACCGACGGCTGGGATTATATGTACTATGCGCCTGCAAAAATAAACAACTGGGTAATAGCCGTTGAAGTACCCGAAAAAGAGGCGTTCAAAAGCGTTTTTGCGGTAAGACAAATGTGTATAGCCTTAGGCATAATGCTTGTTATAATAGTGGTGGCGTACTATCTGTACATGAGGAGAAACGCCAAGATAGTTATGGAGGGCGCGGTAAAGCACGCGGTACTTAAAGAAAAACTTCACAAGGCAGAGGCTGCTGACAAGGCAAAGAGCATATTCCTTTCAAATATGTCGCACGATATACGCACACCCATGAACGCGATAATCGGCTACACAACTCTTGTACAGACCAGCCTTGACAACCGTGAAAAAACGGAAGAGTATCTCAAAAAGATACTGTCCTCGAGCAATCATATGCTTTCGCTGGTAAATGACGTGCTTGACATGAGCAGGATAGAGTCGGGAAAGCTCAACATCGAGGAAAAGGAATGTACGATATCCGATATTTTCCGCGATATGAGAAACATCATACAAACGCAAATGCAGTCAAAGCAGCTGAATTTCTATATGGACACGGTAGACATAATCAACGAGGACGTTTACTGCGACAAGCTGCACATCAATCAGGTACTGCTCAACCTGCTGTCCAATGCTATAAAATTTACTCCTGCCGGCGGTACGGTAGCGTTGACTATACAGCAAAAGCCTACCGTGAAGAACGGTTACGGTACTTACGAGATACGCGTAAAAGATACGGGCATTGGCATTAGCAAAGGTTTCATAGAACACATATTCGAGCCCTTTGAAAGAGAAAGAAACACCACGGCAAGCGGCATACAGGGCACAGGTCTTGGAATGGCGATAACAAAGAATATCATTGACGCTATGGGTGGAAGCATAACCGTTACCTCCGAGCAGGGCAAGGGCACGGAATTTGTTATTGAGCTTGATCTGAGATTACAGTCAGATCCTAAAAACTTTGAGGCTATCCGCGAGCTTCAGGGGCTCAGAGCGCTTATTGCAGATGACAGCTTCACTACCTGCGACAGTATATCCAAAATGCTGCGTCAGATAGGTATGCGCTCGGACTGGGTACTGCACGGCAAGGAAGCAGTTCTTCACGCAAAGCAGGCTCATGAGATAGGCGACGATTACAGCGCATACATAATTGACTGGCTGCTGCCCGACCTCAACGGTCTTGAGGTTGTAAGGCAGGTGCGAGCTATCGTTGGCTACGATACTCCTATAATCATCGTTACGGCTTACGACTGGACAGAATTTGAAGATGAGGCGCGCAAGGTCGGAGTTACGGCGTTTTGCAGCAAGCCTATATTCCTTTCAGAGCTGCGCGACACGCTTGTTTCGGCGACCTGCGGAAAGATATCCGAAGCTAAAGCAGAAAGCGATACTGTACAGACACAGGAATTTACAGGCACAAGGCTGCTTCTTGTTGAGGATAACGAGCTTAACAGAGAGATAGCCGAGGAGCTGCTTACCGAAAGAGGTTTCACCGTTGACAAGGCTGAAAACGGCGAAATAGGGGTCGAAATGGTCAAAAACGCCAAGCACGGCTACTATTCCGCGATACTTATGGACATACAAATGCCGCGCATGAACGGTTACGACGCTACTAAAAATATTCGCGCGCTGCAAGACAAGGAGCTTGCAAACATACCTATAATAGCTATGACGGCAAACGCTTTCGAGGAGGATAAAAAGCTAGCTCTGGAGTGCGGTATGAACGCGCACATAGCAAAGCCTATAAACGTTGACATCTTAATGGAAACGCTTGAAAATATCCTCGGCATATACAAACGATAAAGTACAGCTTAATAAACAAAAGGCGCACATAAATATATGTGTGCCTTTTATTTTTACTATTTTTCCGTAGCGAGCTCGTCAAGCTTTTTTGCCATAGAAAGCGCGTCTTTCGTATAGCAGTCAGCGCCGATAGCTTCTGCCGTTTCGGCATTCAGCACCGCTCCGCCGACAAATATCTTCGCCTTGCACCCGTCCGCTCTGAGAGCCTTTACGGTCGCCTCCATGCTCGGCACGGTAGTAGTCATCAGCGCGGACAGTCCGACAGCGAACGGCTGATGTTTTCTCACAGCCTCTACTACCCTTTCAGGCGGGACGTCTTTTCCCAAGTCTATAACAGTCCAGCCGTATGACTCTATCACAACTTTTACTATATTTTTTCCTATATCATGAACGTCGCCGTGTACGGTGGCAAGGACTACCTTTCCCTTTTGCTCGGAGTCCTGCGGCATATGCTGCGAAACTACCGCGAATGCTGTTTTTGCCGCTTCTGCGGAAGATATTAGCTGCGGCAGAAAAAGCTTTCCGCTCTCGTACAGTCTTCCTACATCGTCAAGCGCCTTTATAAGCACATCGCTCACTACTTCCATAGGCTCGCGAGTCTTCAGTTCTTCTTCCGTAAGCTGTGCCGCGTGAGCTTTCAAGCCCTGCTTTACGCAGTCATACAGAGTTGCCGCAGACTTGTTTTCCTTTGCCGTTTTTAACGTCTGCTGTGAAGAGGGTGTAAAGTCCTTATATATATCTATATAATTCTCCGCATTTTCGTCTATTCCCGTCAGCAGCTCGAAAGCTCTTACAGCGCCTGTCATTTCTCCGTCCAGCGGGTCCATTATAGGCATATTCAGCCCGCGCTCCATAGCGAGTGAAAGAAAAGTCCTGTTGAGAAGCGGTCTGTTAGGCAGACCGAAAGAAACGTTAGACACTCCGAGGGCCGTTTTAACGCCGAGCTTTCTGACCATTTCCAGAGCGTCCAGCGTTTGGCGGACGAGCATTTGTTCCGCGGAAGCGGTAACGACAAGCGTATCTATCATTATCCTATGACGGGGTATGCCGTATTCCGCCGCGGCGGCTATTATTCGCTCCGCTATTTCACAGCGTTCCCGAGCCGTTTTGGGAACTCCGTTTTTGTCCATTGCAAGCCCTAAGACCACCGCTCCGTATTTTTTTGCAATCGGGAAAACTTTGTCCATGACTTCCCTTTCGCCGTTCACGCTGTTTATCAGCGGTATGCCGTTATAAACGCGCGCTGCCGCTTCGACAGCTTCGGCGTTTGACGAGTCTAATTGCAAAGGCAGGTCGCAATACTCCTGAAGCTTCTTGATTATCTTTGGCAGTACTGTTTTTTCGTCTATCTGCGGCAGACCTGCATTGACGTCAAGTATATCCGCTCCAGCTTCCTGCTGTCTGACAGCGACATCTACAAGGTAGTCAAGGTCATCGTTGATGAGAGCTTCCTTGAGAGCTTTCTTGCCAGTAGGATTAAGTCTTTCTCCGCATATCTTAACGCCGTCGATCTCGCATATGCTGTTGGCGGAATTAACGAGCGTTCTTGGAGCAAAGGCGTGTTTTCTGACTTCCCTGCCCGAAAACTCAGATATCCGCTCAATGAACTCGGGCGTAGTGCCGCAGCAGCCGCCTATTATCGAAACCCCCATATCAAGCATTTTTTCGATATTTTCAACAAACTCATCTGCGGACAGCTTATATACCGTTTTTCCGTTTTCCATAACGGGCAGCCCTCTGTTTGGCTGGACGATAACGGGAAGATCGGTCGCATTGACAAGGCGTTCCACTATGGGAAGAAGCTCGCGGGGTCCCAACGAGCAATTGACTCCCAAGGCATTTACGCCCAGACCCGCAAGCGTATTGGCGGCTATCTCGGGTGTTGAACCCGTGAGAGTTCTCCCGCTGCTGTCAAATGTCATTGTCGCAAAGATAGGCAGAGACGAGTTTTCTTTAAGTGCGAGTATGCAGGCTTTTAGTTCATAAAGATCGGAAAAAGTCTCGACGATATAACCGTCCGCTATATCTCTCGAGATCTCCGCTACCTCTTTAAAGGCGTCGTATGCCTGCTCAAATGTAAGCGTACCTATCGGCTCGAGCATAGCACCGCTCGGTCCGACATCGAAGAAAACGGGATTTCCCGAAGCTTTTGCATTCTCGACCGCTTTTTGGGCAAGCTCACAAAGCGAGAAGCTGCCGTGATATTTTATCGGATTAAGGCCGAAAGTGTTCGCAGTTGCGATATCCGCGCAGGAGTACGAGCGATGTATAGACTTTATCTCCTCAGCCGCTGTGATATTCAGCTCCTCAGGCACACCGCGCAGTCCAAGACGTTCAAGCTCGCTTCCGAAGCCGCCGTCAAATACTATTACCTTTTCACCGAGCCGTAGCACGTTGATCCCTCCTTGATATAGCTGCACGATCCGTACATAATGCAGTTCTTACAGCTTTTGACCGTCTTTTTACCTACCGCTATTATCCCCGCCATGGATTTTGACGGGAGCATGAAATCCGACGAATTAAGCGCCATGCCGATCTTTTCGGGGCGCAGTATATCAAAAATATATTTCAGGTCTTTTACGGAGCTTCCGCCGTAGCCTGGGCAAAATCTGAAGCTCAGGTCATCGCCTATCGTTTTTTCATACTCGTCGCTGAGATGTTCCAGATACGCGCTCGCACAGGCGTCAAACACGACGGCTCTGGGCATATCCGTTCTGAAAAGCAGCTTAGAGCGTCTGTCCACCTCTACGCCGAGGGTCATAGCGGAAATTATAACTCCGCTTGCTCCGCGCAGAAACTCGGTATACGGTTCCTTATTCAAAAACTCGGGAGGGCTGTCAAAGCTCTTGTACAGATATCTGAACCTTGCGGTCTTTTCAAGCTCCCTGATACATTCATCTATAAGGACGTCGGTCTGTTCGCTCTGCCCAACGCCGTGAAAGCCTAAATAATTATATATCTGCGGTCTTAAAGCCGCTGTATCTACTGTTTCAGAAAAGTTCATTGAATACGTTTTTCAGCCTCCCGAATATCTCTGTTGCTGTTTCGGCACGGTTCATTATATACAAATGCACGCCCGGCGCGCCCTTAGCTATAAGGTCGATTATCTGATATACGGCGTAGTTGAGACCTATCTCGCGCATGACCGTCGGGTTTGACGAATAGCTTTCGATCATATTGCGAAAATCCAGAGGTATGGCAGAGCCGCACATAGACTTTATCCTGTTTATGTTTTTTGCGCTTATAAGCGGCATTATACCAGGTATTATGGGAACGGTGACACCCATTTTGCCCGCTTCATGCAAAAGCCTGTAATAGTATGAATTATCATAGAATATCTGGGTTATAAGAAAGCTTGCTCCGCAGTCCTGCTTCTTTTTCAGATTTACTATATCATCGTAAAGCGTTTGGCACTCGATATGTCCTTCGGGGTAGCAAGCCGCTCCTATACACATATCATCTCCGATATAGCTTATCAGGTCGGTAGCATGAGGAAAATACTTACAGTATTCCGCTTCATACTCTACGGGTCTGTCGCCGCGAAGAGCAAGGACATTCTCCACCCCTAGCTTTTTAAGCTCACCCAACACGCGGTCTATATCGCTCTTACTGCTCGGACCTCCCGTTATATGCGCCAAAGGCTCTACACCCATTTTCTTTATGCAGCCTGAAATTTCGGTAGCCTCGCGGGCATTTGCTCCTCCCGCTCCGTAAGTCACGCTTATAAAATCAGGGCGGAGCGTTTTAAGCTTTTCGATAGTCGATAAAAGCGCCTCTTTTTCCTCTGCGCCTTTTTTGGGCGGAAAGACCTCAAAAGACAGCGTGCGTTTTTTTGAAAGTATCTCGTCTATCCTCATAGTGTTTTACCTCTTGACCTTTATTGATTTTTTGCCGCTTCAAACGCTCTTTTCAGCGGCAGGAACGTCACAAACACGCTTACGGCAGCGCATATCGTCTGGGGCAGCATTGCAAGAAAGCTCCCATAAAAATACGCGGCTGCGGTCTGCTTTGAATATCCGTAAAAAAGCGGAGTTATCACATCGTCGAGCAGAGTGAACATAACAGTCAGCGCCGAAGCTGCGGCAGTTACTTCATACAGCTTTATGATACTGTCCCTTTTACGGAAATGCTTTAAAACTATAAATATGCCAAACACCGTCAGCGCCGCCAGCACCGCGGCAAGTATCCACAAGAACGTTTTTACCCTTTGCTTATACATCACGCTGACAGGTATGCCTTTTACGGCAAAAAACGCGCTCACTATGCACAGCGCCGCCAATATCAGCGGACTGAGCCACTTTGGAAGATGTATTTTCGGTATGCCCGATATCACCAAAGCAAAAACGCTGTAATATATGAGATACAGTATGATGACATTAGGCATAAAGCCGAAGATAAGACATCTCAGAAGCGAAAATGCCGCTCCCGTAAGCAGACCTGACCTTGCGCCTGACACATAGCAGTATGCAGCAAACACCGCGGTGACAAGCTCAACACCGGCAACAAAGCTAAGGGCGTACTGCACGGCGATGAGCAAAGCCGTCATTACCGCACAGCGCGCTATATCCCTTACCTTCATCAGTAGCTTTCCAATGCGATAACGTATATCTCTCCGCTTACCATTGGCAGTCCCGACGCGCCGAACGAAGCGCTGGCGCACAGTGTTCCCTCGTATTCGTATGTTCCGTATTCCTCGCTTGAATAGCTGACACCGTCCAGCTCGCCGAGGGTCGTATACACCGCCCAGAACTCATTTGCCGAAGCGTCGGCTGTTACACCGTTTACGGCTTCGATATACAGACCGTAATCGCTCTGGGAACCTGTATAGTCAAGCTTTCCGCTATCCTTGAGGGCGTTCAGGGCGTCCTCCAGACTTCCGCTCGTGACATTTGACTTTATGACAACGGCGTCATCGCCGCTGTACACCACTTCATAATCTTCCTGAGCCGCCTCAGAACTTTCCTCTTTCGCTGTGGTAGTCTGCGCTTCTAAAGCAGAGCTGATATCCGCTTCGGTCGTCGTGACCGCAGATGTAGCCGCTGAAGAAGATGTTTTATTTTCAGATACGTCTCCGCCGCCGCACGAAGCAAGCATAACGGCTAAAGACGCTATGACTGCTGTGTATTTTACAAATCCTGTTATTTTCACAAGTTTTCCTCCAATATTTCATATTAACAAACGCGCATTCATCACAAGACATATGATAACACATATTTCATCATTTTGCAAGTGAAAATACGGCTTATGCACAATACTTTTTTCTCATAGTGCAGCATAGTCAAAAACTATATCAGATATATCCGATATGATTTTGATGTATGCAAAGTTTATTTGGGTCGTTGACAGAAAAAGACATATATAGTATAATAAATATTAGTGCATTACTGCACCTCATTAATAAAAAAGACGCGGAGGCTCAAATTGAAAAGGCTTTTGATACTTATAGGAAAAATTATAGTCAGGATACTTCGCCTGTTCAGGCGCAACGCAGGCAACCTGCCGGGAATAATACTATGGCACCTTTCGCGGCACAAATGCTGCTCTATGTTCAAGGTCGACTGCCCTATTATTGCGATAACAGGCACGAACGGAAAGACGTCCGTTACCAACTGCATAGCACAGCTTTTTGAGCGCAGCGGCAAAAACATAATAACGAACAAAGAGGGCAACAACCTCGACACGGGAATATGTTCTTTGCTTTTGCGCTACTGCGATATGTCGGGGCGAGTAAAGGCTGATATGCTTATTCTGGAAACGGACGAGTCGCATGTTCCCGTTGTATACTCGCAGTTGAAGCTGGAAACGCTTGTCGTTCTGGATTTCTTCCGCGACCAGCTTGACCGCAACGGCGAAATGGAAACTCTGATACGCAAGATAGAGGGCTTTGCAAAGACGTTTGAGGGCAATCTTATACTCAACGGCGACGACCCGAACACGGCGCGCATAGGCAGGCAAAACCCGAATAACAAAAACGTAAAATACTTTCACGCCGAAAGGTACGCATTCGCGACCGACAGCATTTTTGAAGCTTCGGAAGGTCGGTTCTGCCCGTTCTGCGGTAAGGCTCTCAAATACGAATACTATCAGTACTCGCACATCGGCAAATTTATCTGCGAGGACTGCGGCTTCGGCGACTATGAGCCGTACATCACGGCAAGCGATATCGACCTTGAAAAGCCTGTGTTCACCGCAGGCGGAGTTACCTATTCGCCTAAGCAGGGCAGTATTTACAACGTATACAACATGACGGCTGTTGCGGCGGTGGCAAAGCTTTACGGCATTGAACAGAACATCACAAACGGCGTTATAAACGAATACACCGTACAAAACGGGCGCATGGAGACGTTTATGCTAGGCGACCGCGAGACCACTTTGAACCTTGCGAAAAATCCCGTCGGCGCGAACATGACGCTGCGAGTTATGAACGAGATGAAAGGCGAAAAAGAGCTGCTTTTCGTGCTGAACGACAACGTTGCTGACGGTCTCGATGTTTCGTGGATATGGGATATAAATTTCAGCGTATTCAAAAACGTTACGCGTGTTGTGACTGCGGGAACGAGGGCTTACGACATCGCGGTGAGGATAAAATGCTCGGGCTATGACGAAAGCCTTATAACTGTTATCCCCGACCTTGACGGCGCAGTTGAAGAGCTTGCCAAAAACGCGGGCAGAAAGTTCGTTATCGCGAATTACACAGCCGTTCAGCCGACCCGCGCCGCGCTGAAAAGGTATATAGCTAAAAATTCGGCAAGGAGCTGTTAAAATGAGCGAGATAAAAATACTTCATATGTACGCTGATATGCTCGACCTTTACGGCGACAGCGGCAACATGGAGATACTTTCATACCGCTGCCGCATGCGGGGCATTGAGTGCAATATTGACAAATATTCGATAGATATGCCCGCTCCCGATTTTTCACAGTACGATATGATATACATCGGCGGCGGCGCGGACTTAGAGCAGCAGCACATTGCAAACGACCTGCTCTCATGCAAAGACGGCATTGAAAAAGCATACAAAAACGGCACTTTTCTTTTTCTTATCTGCGGCGGCTATCAGCTTATGGGCAAGTATTACCGTGACGCAGACGGAAACGAAATTCCCGGGCTGGGGCTTTTTGATTACTACACCGTTGCGCCGATCAGCCGCAGAAAACGCTGCATAGGCAACATTGTTGTAAGCACCGACATCACGGGGGAGGAAATTAAGATAGTCGGTTTTGAGAACCACGGCGGTCAGACGCAAGACATAAAAACGCCGCTTGGCAAGGTCCTTTACGGCAACGGCAACGTATCAAAGGGCGAAAGCGAGGGCTACTTTGAAAAGAACGTCATCGCGACATATATGCACGGCCCTATGCTTTCAAAAAACCCCGAAATTGCCGACTATATGATAAGTTACTGTCTGCACGGCGGCGAGCTTTCACCGCTGAGCGACAAGCTGGAGCTTGACTGCCGAAATGTAATGCTGGACAGGCTTTTGAAATAACATCAAAAAAGGACGGATATACCGTCCTTTTTTAGTGTCATATAATTATGCCTCTAGTCGTCCATTTCCCAGTTATGGTAAACGTTCTGTACGTCGTCGTTATCCTCAAGATGTTCTAAAAGCATAGTCATCTTTTTGATAGCTTCCTCATCGGTAAGCTTGGTATAGGTGGAGGGCACCATTTCGGTCTCGGCCGAGATGACCTTATAACCCATTCCTCTGAAAGCCTCGGCGACCGTAAGCACATCGTTAGGTTCGCAGGAGGCTTCTATAACGTCGTCCTCGATACTGAAATCTGTTGCTCCCGCCTCGAAGATATCCTCCATTACTTTTTCCTCGCTTTGGTTTTCGTACTCCATAACTATAGTACCCTGCGAGGTGAACATGAACGAAACGCAGCCTGTTGTACCGAGGTTTCCGCCGAACTTATCAAAATAGTGGCGGATATCCCCTGCTGTTCTGTTCTTGTTATCGGTCAGGCACTCGACTATTACGGCAACTCCGTTAGGGCCGTAGCCCTCGTAGACGTTGCTCTGGTAGTTGGTCTTGTCGCCGTCGCCTGCTGCTTTTTTGATAATTCTGTCTATATTGTCGTTGGGTACGTTATTAGCCTTTGCCTTGGATATAAGCTCACGGAGCTTGGCGTTGTTGTTCGGGTCGGGACCGCCCTCACGGACTACAACGGCTATCTCTCTGCCTATCTTGGTGAACACCTTGGCTCTTGCGCCGTCGGTAGCTTCTTTCTTTCTTCTTATGGTTGCCCATTTTGAATGTCCTGACATAAATATCCTCCTATTTTCTGTTAGTTATCTTATCATCGCCGACAACATCGTCAGCCATGCTCCATACATACTCAAATATCTCGTCCAACCTATCGGTATTGCCCGTAAGATACAAAAATCCGAACAGGCACTCCAGTCCTGTTGCCTGCCTGTATTCAAGCGCGGTGGAATGTTTGGGCGGCGACACGCCGTTTGCGTTTTGTCCTCTTCTGGCGATATACAGCTCATCGGGCGTAAGAAAACCGTTTTCGGCAAGCGACTTCATCGCTTTCGCCTGATACTCGCAGCACGCCATTTTTACCGCCTTACTGTGCAGCTTATTTACGGGCATATTCGCCTGCATGACTATTTTAGTCCGCAGATACGTTTCATAAACGCTGTCGCCCAGAAAAGCAAGCGTCAGCGGACTATACAGGTTTGCCGACTTCTGCGGCATTTCAGGTATCATGACGCTCCTCCGTTCATATCATCACTTTACAAATTCAAACTCAAAGTCGAATATAGACACCGTATCGCCCTCTTGTATCCCCATTTGCTCCAGCTTATCTATAACGCCCGTATCTCGCAGCACCTTCTGAAAATACAGCAGAGAGTCGTAGCTGTCGACATTGACGGTACGCAAAATATCCCAAAGCCACGGAGCTTCCACGAAATACACGCCGTCCTCAACGGTAACGCTGAAATCGCGGTTCGCGACAAGCTTTTCGCGCAGCTCCTCCTCTGTCAGCGGCTGCGGCTCGTAATACTTAACGGGCGGCAGCTTATCGAGCTCTTCTCCTATCGCGAGCGCAAGCTCTTTTGTGCCCGATGTCGTGGCGGCAGAGATCTCAAAAAATCGCATACCCCTGCTCTCCACATAATTTTTCAGTCTGTCTATCTGCTCACGCGAAGCCATATCGCACTTATTTGCGGCTACTATCTGCTTTGCGGCTGCAAGCTCCTCGCTGAAGTTGGCAAGCTCGCGGTCGATGATACCGATATCCTCCACAGGGTCTCTGCCCTCGATACCCGAAGCGTCCACAACGTGAACTATAAGCCTGCACCTCTCGACGTGTCTTAAAAACTCGTGACCCAGACCGACGCCGTCGCTCGCGCCCTCGATAAGTCCCGGAATATCGGCAACGACATACGACTTTTCATCGTTTAGCTTTACCACGCCGAGCACGGGGGTAAGCGTTGTGAAATGGTAGTTGGCTATCTTAGGTCTCGCGGCGGAAATGACCGAAATAAGCGTTGATTTGCCCACATTCGGAAAGCCGACCAATCCCACGTCGGCGATAAGCTTCAGCTCCAATATAACATCATACTCATCGCCGCGGAAGCCGGGCTTTGCAAACTTGGGTATCTGGCGGGTAGAGGTAGCAAAATGGGCGTTGCCTCTTCCGCCTTTTCCTCCCTGCGCGACCACCACAGGCTCGTCGCCCGACATATCGGCAAGTATCCTGCCGCTTTCGCAGTCCTTTATAACAGTACCTCTCGGCACTTTTATAACGAGCGGCTCGGCGTTTTTGCCCGAGCAGTTTTTGCCCGAGCCGTCGGCGCCCTTATCGGCAGCAAATTTTCTTTTGGCGCGAAACTCTATCAAGTTAGTCATAGAGCTGTCCACCTGAAACACTATATCTCCGCCCTTGCCGCCGTCGCCGCCGTCGGGACCTCCCGCAGCGATATACTTTTCCCTATGGAACGACACGCAGCCGTCGCCGCCGTCGCCTGCCTTTATATGGATCTTCGCTTTATCTACGAACATATTATTTCTCCGTTTACTCTGTTTACAAAAGTAAGACCCCAAGCGATGTTCCGCTCAGGGTCCTATGCTTTAAAAGACTTACGCCTGCGGATAAACAGATACCTGCTTTCTATCCTTACCCATTCTTTCAAACTTTACAACGCCGTCAGCAGTTGCAAAAAGGGTATCATCGCTGCCCTTTCCTACGTTAGTACCGGGGTGAAAGTGTGTTCCTCTCTGGCGAACGAGAATGTTGCCTGCAAGGACAAACTGACCGTCGGCTCTTTTTACGCCAAGTCTTTTTGCCTGAGAGTCACGTCCGTTCTTAGTAGAACCCGAACCCTTTTTATGAGCAAAAAACTGCATTGAGATCTTTATCATGGTAATTACACCTCCGTAATTATGTTCTCTCCGAGGACAAGCTATACCTGCTTGTTCTCGATCCTGATACAGCCGGGAAACTCATCTGACAGCATATCGAGCTGCATAAGCAGGCTCAACATGAGCTTATCGCCTATGCCGTCGGCGTCCTCCCCGAGCTTCAACATTATTTCATTTTCCGTAACCCTGACCTTAGCTTTCAGTCCGAACACCTCGGTCACGGCATTCGCGGTCATCATTACGGCAGAAGAAACGCTTGCGCAGGCAATATCGTTTCCTATATCCGCATATCCCGCATGACCCGAAACATGAAATCCGAGCATTTTTTTATGCTCGTCATTATAAAATTTTGCCGTTATCATAAGGTCACGCCTTTATTGCGTCGATCCTTACCTGAGTATACGGCTGTCTGTGACCCTGCTTGGTCTTTTCGCCCTTCTTGGGCTTATAGGTGAAAACGGTTATCTTTTTCGACTTGCCGTTCTTAACGACTGTTGCCGAAACGCTTGCGCCGTCAACATACGGTGTACCGACAGTTATAGCGTCGTCGCTTCCTACTGCCATTACCTTATCAAAGTTCACCTTTTCATCTGCCTCGGCAGTCAGCTTTTCGATAAAGAGGACATCGCCTTCCTTTACCTGATACTGCTTTCCGCCGGTCTCAATTACTGCGTACATTAGGTTTGCACCTGCCTTTATTCAAAACTCGCTGTACAATGGCGCGAAGCCTGAAGCTTCATCTTTAATGCTCAATTACAAGCGGCCTTTCTATTATACAACAATCCGTTCTCAAAGTCAACGAGAGTATTTGCAAGGTGCGAATTGTTAACAAAAAATTTACAATTTGTTTTGCTTTCGGCTGACATTGCACCGCTATATTATTCTCTTTCTTTCAGCGATAATACGAACAAATATTATCAATGGTGAAAAATCAAGCATTTAACGACAATAATTGACAAATATTATATTTAATGATATACTTATATATATAGGAGGTTATGATATGAAACTCTTTACTAAGCTCATGGCTTCGGCTGCGGTATTTATCACTATGTCATGCTGTTTTGCGCTGTCCGCGCAGGCATACGACCCTGTACCTATCGATGAAGAACATTTCCCGGACAAGGCATTAAGAATGTATGTTACGGCTAATTTTGACAAGGACAAAGATAAAATACTTTCCGATGAAGAAATATCAAAGGCTACAATAATACAGATCACCGATAACTCGGAAGTTTCATCTGCCGACGGACTTCAATATTTGCCTGAGCTCGTTACTCTGAAGCTAAAGGGCGTTGAAGGAACTATTGACCTTTCTCAAAACTCAAAACTGGAGGTGCTGTCGTTAGTTGGCGACTTTGAAGCGCTTGACCTCAGCACTTGTCCCAATATCAAAGAACTGCACATATTCAGTTTATCGCTTGCCGAGCTAGATATTGACGATCTGACCGAGCTAAACGATTTGAATATCACCGCTTTTATGCTCAATGACATTGATCTGAGCCATAATACAAAGCTGACTAAATTGTGGCTAGGCGATCTGTTCAGCAATACCGGTGATATGACCGGTCAGGATGATTACACCGTGACACATACCGATGACGACGATGATTATGTTTCGACCAACGCGCCTATGCACCGTCCTTTGGATCTCAGCGGCAACCCCGAGCTTACAAATCTGAATCTCTCCCACAGCGGGTTTGATAGTATCGATCTGTCGAATTGCTCCAAGCTGGAGTATATAAATATAAGCGGCATAAATGTTCTCAATACGCTTGATCTCAACAGTTGTACAGAGCTTCTCGGATTGACTGTAACTCAATGCAGCGATCTTACTTCTTTAGCTTTTGACAAATGCTCAAAGCTTGAAAATATCGACATTGAAAATGTCTGCGTTACACAGCTTGATCTTTCAACGGCTCCGTCACTTAAATCTTTTACATATGCTACCGAAATGATATATTCTGATGTTCCAATAGAAAATATAAATTTCAGCAATTGCGGACAGCTCACGCAGCTATCCGTGACCGGCTCAAAGTTAACGTCCCTCGATCTCAGCAACTGCACGCAGCTTACTACTGTTGACATATCGGACAACTTATCGCTCAACAATATCAAGCTCAACTGCAAAGACACGCTTAAAAGTCTTACCGTCAATACCAGCTCATTATACAGGCTCGATCTTACGGACTATTCATCTCTTACCTATCTTTCCTGTTACGAGAACCTTTTGTCCGAACTTGTGATAAGCGGCTGCACGGAGCTTCAGACGCTTTATTGTTCAAATAATGCGCTGACAAAGCTTGACCTTTCCAATTCTCCGAAGCTTTATGATCTTGACTGCACATCAAACCATATTACTTCTATAGATATCACACAATGCAAATATCTTATGGAGCTTACAGAGGAACACGTTCAATATAACGAAGGCGGGATAATTTCGTATCACGCGCCGCTTAGCAGCGACGACGGTGAAACGGTAGAAGCTTCGCTTGCTATTGACAATGATGTACTTTATAACGGAGAGGAAGAAACAGCAGACTCCGTTCAAAGCGAACAGCCTGCCGAAACAAGCAAAAACATTTCGGACTCCTCAAAAAGCACTATACCCAAAGGCGCTGCAATAGGCATACTCGGCGGCGTTGGCGCTGCTGCGATCGCAGCGATAGTAATAAAGATAGTACGTTCTAAGAAAAAGGATGATGATGACGGACCGTCCGACGACGCAAAACCTCTCATCTGAAAAATCTACAAACGATAAAGGAGCACTAAAAATGAAAGTATTCAGAAAAATGTTGGTCGGCGCTGTATGTATGGCAGCGGCGTGCATAATGTCCGTCACAGCATACGCCGATGACGGCATTCCCATTGACGAGGAACACTTTCCCGACAAGATGATGAGGCAGTATGTTCTGTCATATTTCGACAAGGACATGGACACATATCTTTCGGACGAAGAGATAGAGGAAGCCACCGTTATCAGTTCAAACTATTATATAAACTCGCTGACAGGCGTCAACTACCTGCCAAATCTTACAATTATAGATATAGACGAAAACGCTCGGCTTCAGGAGCTTGACCTTTCGGGCAATCCGAAGCTGGAGGAGCTGTATGTAAACGGGACTTTTCCCACGGTGGATCTTTCATGCTGTCCCGAGCTGAAAAAGCTCAGTATTGAAAACTCTTCTATGACGGATATAAATATCAGCACCCTGACTAAGCTCGAGGAGCTTACGCTGAACGGAGCCTCTCTGAAAAAGCTGGATCTTCATAACAACACCGCTCTCAAGAGCATATACTTAACCGCGTTATTTGAAAAGGAAAATAACCATAACGATAACTATGATGTTACGGAGGCGAACACGCTCGATCTGAGCAGCCAGACTCAGTTGGAAGCACTTACACTTTTTGCAGGCGGAGTTCATAATATTGATCTGCACAACTGCAGCGCTCTAAAATATCTTACCATGGAAACTGTCAGTCTTTCTTCGCTGGATCTGAGCGACTGCACGGAATTGACTATTTTATCTTCCCACAATGTGTTTCTTAACAATGCGGATATCGACATCAGCCCCTGCACCAAGCTGACTGAATTTTATTATACGGGAAACATTGAAGTGTTTGATATGTCAAATCAGCCGGATCTCGAAGTATTCAATTGCAGCTCATGGAACCTCAAAGATCTAGACGTTTCAAAATGCATGCACCTGCGAGAATTCAATCTGAGCAGCTCGTCGCAGATAAATTCGATAGACCTCACCGGCAACAAAGAACTTGAGCATATATATATATCAGATTGTACTAACACAAGCGAAATAAAATTCGACTGCAAAGATACTCTTAAAGAGCTTGCGATCAATTACTGCTTGCTGTCAGAGCTTGATCTGACAGGATACAGCTCGCTGAAATTTCTTAATTGCAGCTTCAACTATCTTGAAGCACTAAATGTAAGAGACTGCGCAGAGCTTACGGAGCTTCACTGTGACGACAATCTGTTAACGGAGCTTGACATAACAAAGTGTTCAAAGCTCGGGGTACTAAGCTGTTCAAACAACAGGCTGGTCTCTCTTGACCTGCGGAACTGTCCTATTCTCAGCAAGCTTCAGGAAAAAAACAAGCCGACTATAAACCAAGAGAATAACACCGTTACATATTCCGATGACAACGCCTTCTCCTCTCTTACTCACGATCAGAACGTTATTTATGCAACGCTCAACGATGAAAGTTTGGACATACCTGACACAGATGAACAGCCGAATAAGGACAAAGTCAAAAACCCTGACGGCAGCAACACTATCCCAAAGCTGGCAGCAGTCGGTGTTGCAAGCGCGGCGGGCGGAGCGGCAATAGCTGCGGCAGCTATGAAGATATCAAAGCACGTCAAGCGCAAGAAAAAAGATGATGAAGATACGGACACGTCCGATAACGGCGACAGCTCTCCCCTGCTCTAAAAAAGTTCAAATAAAAAAAGTAAAATTCGGGAATTCATTTCTCGAATTTTACACCTATATCGGCGCAGCTTAAAAAAGCACATTATTATGTGATTTTTTAAGCGTGAGGGTAACGGAGCCGATGCAGGAGAGGGCAACACGGGGGAACCCGTTCGGGGTGCCCCCGTGAAGTGTCGACTTTGTCGACACGCAAAGAGCCTTATGGCTCTTTTTATTTTGCTATCTCATTGAATGCCTGACGTATATTGCTCACGCCTACGACCTTGATACCGTATTTTTTGATATCGACGTTTTTCAGAGAATGGAGCGGTACTATTATCTTTTCAAAGCCCAGTCTTTCTGCTTCGGATATCCTTTGCTTTATGAATGAAGCGGAACGCACCTCGCCGCCCAGACCTATCTCTCCGCAGGCTGTTATCCTATCGCTTATTACCTTGTCAGTCAGCGAAGAATAAAGAGCCATAGCAACAGGCAGGTCGGAAGCGGGGTCGTCTATCCTAATTCCTCCGACAACGTTTATATACACGTCCAACGCGCCGCAAAACAGTCCAACTCTCTTTTCAAGAACGGCGAGTATAAGATACAGTCGGTTATAATCAAAGCCCGAGCTCGTTCTGCGCGGAGCTGAAAACGCGCTCTTTGCAACAAGCGCCTGCACCTCGGCAAGGATAGGTCTTGAACCCTCCATAACGCAGGCTACGCAGTTTCCCGAAACGTTGCTCGGTCTGCCCGAAAGCAGCATTTCCGACGGGTCGGGAACTTCGGTAAGCCCGTCGTCTCCCATTTCAAACACGCCTATCTCGTTGGTCGAGCCGAAGCGGTTCTTTTCGGCACGAAGTATCCTGTAAGACATATTCTGCTGTCCCTCAAAGTACAGAACGGCGTCAACGATATGCTCCATTACCTTCGGCCCTGCGATAGCGCCGTCTTTATTGACATGACCTACGATAAATATAGGTATATCCTGCTCTTTGGCGGTGCGCATAAACAGACTTGTACATTCTCTTACCTGTGAAATGCTTCCCTGTGATGAATTTATCCCTGACAGGCTCATGGTCTGTATGGAATCTATTATGGCGATGTCGGGGGCTTCTTTTATTATAGTGGCGCATACTGCTTCGGCGTCGTTTTTTGACAGTACGCAGATATCTCCGCCGTCGACTCCTAGCCTGTCTGCGCGAAGCTTTATCTGCCGAGCGGATTCCTCGCCTGAAACATACAGTATTTTTTTATCCTGCCCGAGGAATTTGCATATTTGCAGCAGCAGGGTAGATTTTCCTATACCCGGCTCGCCGCCGATGAGTACAAGGCTTCCCTTTACAAGACCGCCGCCGAGTACCCTGTCCAGCTCTTTGAGTCCCGTCAAATATCTTATCTCACGGGATTCGCCGTCTATTTTATCAAGCGGCAGCACAGAATCATCAGAATATGCTCTTATTGCAGAAGAACCGAAAGCCGATGACTTTGCAGATACCGTCTGTTCTCGCTCCTCAAAGGTGTTCCATTGACCGCACTCTGGACATTTGCCGTTCCATTTTGCGCTCTCGTATCCGCACTCGCTGCACACATAAACACTTTTTACTTTCGCCATTTTGACCTCCTGCATTTCAGACATTCACAAATTATTTTACCTCGTAATTATTTTCAACGAACTCTACTATCCCTGACGCGATAGTAAATGCCACCTGTCGCTGATACTCGTCGCTCTGGAGCTTTTCGCTCTCCTCGGGATTTGAAAGAAATCCGCACTCCGCCATTATCATCGGACACTTTGAGTAGTACAGCAGGAAAAGCTCATCGCCTACCTCTTTGGTCTCCCTATTATTATCGGGTTGGATATTGGCGACAAATTTCTTCTGCATAGTCTGCGCCAATTCTTCGCTCAGCGGGTCGGTATTTGAATAAAACATCTGAGCGCCGCTGTACTGCGGATCTGTAAACTGGTTCTGATGTATAGATACCGCTACCGCATTCGGATAGGAATTTATCAGAGCAAGTCTGTTATCCATATCCGATCTTTTCTGATTTCCAACGCCCTTGACGCCCTTATCGTATATAGAAACATCTTTATCTCGCGTCATAACAACATGATATCCCATAGTTGAAAGGATATCGCGTACTTGTGAAGCAATAGCTAAATTGATACCTTTCTCAGGCACACCGTTTATCGCAACACAGCCGCCGTCAATACCTCCGTGACCGGGATCGAGAATTATGACGGGCAGATCATCCTGCTGACTTTCCTTATTACTGAACACAGTATTTGGAATATCAGTCAGAGTTGAAAACACCAACACTATCACGGCTACCACCGCCGTCATAAGCGCCAGATATTTGAGCTTACGATAAAATTTCTTATTATTCATATAATATCTCCAATCCGCCGCAGGCAATTTATCAGGCAACGCAAAACGCAACCTGTCAATAATTGTTATGTGGACAGTCTTGGAAATATGCAACTTGTCAGCGCTCGTTACAAATTTATTTTACTACATGGTGTGTGGTTTGTCAAGGAAGAAGCCTTGAAGAGATTTCTTCGGCACCTTGGAAGCCGTCAGGCTTGCAAAGTGTAGTGAATAGTACAAAAAAATCCTTAACATAAGTTAAGGATTTTTTTGGTGGACCATCGGGGACTCGAACCCTGGACCTGCCGGTTATGAGCCGGACGCTCTGACCAACTGAGCTAATGGTCCAAACAAAAGACTGCACAAGACTCGTGCAGTCAAGTGGTGACCCGTACCAGAATCGAACTGGTGATGCCAGCGTGAGAGGCTGGAGTCTTAACCTCTTGACCAACGGGCCAAAATTGGTGCACCATCACGGACTCGAACCGTGGACCCACTGATTAAGAGTCAGTTGCTCTACCAACTGAGCTAATGGTGCATATGTCGGCGATACCTATTTTCCCGAGCAGTCACCCGCAGAGTATCGTAGGCGAAGATGAGCTTAACTTCTGTGTT
>CANRNT010000014.1 GCA_947631995.1 uncultured Clostridia bacterium
GCTCCCCTTTCATTAGACTTCTTTCGGGTATATTTCTATTATACCATATTGTCTAACAAATGGGGAGCATTTCAAAAGTGCCGGATATTTTTTATGCTGCTGTCGCAGCAAGCCTGCGGAGCCGTGCAACGCCCCACAAAAGTTGCCTTGCCAAAATGGAAAGTTTTCGATCGACCCTTTTTCAAAAGGGTCGCGGGGGTACGGGGGCAGAGCCCCCGAAAACGCGTCAGGCGCTCAGAAAAAGGTGAATTGTGAAATAGTCCGGTGGACTATTTCACAAGAGGAAAATCCCTGCAAGAGAGGGATTTTCCTTTGAGAAGTTCCGACTATTTCTCCTGCGCACGCTTGCGTGCGCAATAGCTTTGTTAAAGTGTGCGCATAAGAGCAAAAAATTTTTAATATAGCACGGCGTTCCATTCTGGAACGCCGAAAAAGAGAAATGCGCTATAACAAGGGGAGGCTCTCTCTTGCAGAGCCTCCCCTCTCCAGAAACAGTCCACAGGACTGTTTCTGAATTCACCCCTTGCAGAGCGCACGCTGTGTCTTTGTGGGGCGCCGCCCCACGCCCTGCAAGCCTTTTGAAAAAGGCTTGACCGAAAACTTTTATATTCTTGACAAGACTTGAAACCTTTGCGAACGTTAAGCGTTGAAAAGCTCCTGCGCTGCGCGACAGCGCAACACAACTTTGTACAACCTGCACAAAAATGCACTCCGAAATTCGCCGTTACCTCGCGGAAATTTAGAATTTTTACTTGACACTTTGACCGCCGCGTGCTATAATTGTATAAAAGGGTCTTTATGTTTGCATGACAGAAGTACCCATTTTACAAACATTTTTTAGTATTTTTGGGGCAATAGCCCATTACCGCCCGTGCACGGGATAAAGTGCAGATTTTTCAGCGATTTTTGCTGGGAAACTGCCATTACATTCGGAAGGAGTGTACATTCTATGAATAAAATTACCAAGAGGATAGTCGCAGGAGTATCGGCGGCGGCGCTGTTGGTTTCAGCTGTTGGTGTTGACCAGCTTGCAGACCTGTTCATGAAGACGTCGTATGCTATGTACAATAGCAAAACCGCCAAGTCTACGGGATTTGGCAACCTCGAGCAGGACACGAATAGTGACGGATATTACAACACCGGCTACGGCCTGCACACCAACAAAACTGCCACGGCATTGGACGACGGCAGAACTTTTGATGTAAATTTAGAGTCGTGGTACGTGGGCGAGAACCCCGTGGACGTTGCAACGATACTTGATGCCTCGGGCTCAATGGCGTGGACGGTCGATACCCTCGAGCCGCTTACCTTTGATAAAAAATCAATGGATATAGACATTGATGCGTTTGCAAAAGAATATGGCATTGATGAAGATGATTTAGCTAAATATACCGAGTATGACGATAAATTAACAAAAGTTTTGGCGGCAATTCAAGATAAGGACGAAAACGGCGGTTATTTGCCGCAAGAAATTGTTGACAAGATATTAAAACCCGAAAAAACCGACAACAGCAAGCTTTCTTACGCCGATTATATGTATTATATATATGAATCGCGTTCTACTGTTTCTGAGTTTGTGCCGCTGGGCTATTGGGACGGCGGAGAGTCGGCAGATGTTTTTAATCCGATAGGATATTATCCGTTTAATGGCACTTTGGAGAATAAAGTAAATGGCGGAAATGCGAAATATATAACGCAGGAAAGCGGAACTTTTAATACAGATGAACAAGTTACAAGTGTACCTGTAGAGTTTTCTAGCAATGGACTTGATTTATATAATACAGATAAAAACGGTAATGTTGTTATTGATATTTCATCTTTGAAAGGACAAGATTTTAGTTTATCTTTTTCTGTGAAATTTGGTGAACATGGAAGTAGTCAGTATAATACACCTTTAGTCTATGTAGGTAATGCAAGCGGCAACAAATTCTATTCTCTGTTTAGAGGTAATGTAAATAGCAGCGGCGGAGGAAATGCTAATAATTTTAGAGTTGTTGCTAATAATGGTGATACTTCTCCAAAAACCTCAAGTGCAATTAAAAGTGGTAATGAGAAGGATTGGTTGGATTGTAGTCTGAAATTTGAATGGAACGAGGACGGATATATAGGAAGTTGTACAGCAAATAAACAATCCCCAGCAACCAGCGGTGATACAACATTCAACAGTTTTAAATTTGGAACAGATGACAAATTGTATTTAATTTTAGGCGGAAATGAGTTGCTTCAATATTCAGATGATGGTACAGACATCAGCAACAACTATATTAAAAATTTGGTAATAACTTCAGAAAGTAAAGAAGTTGCAAATTTTCCGCTTAACAGCAATCTGAAAAACTCTATTGAGGGCAGTGATATAAAGGCAGAACTCATGGAAAATGCTGCTGATGGCAGTAGCGTGTTTAATGTTACAAATAATGTAGCGCCAACAACTATGAATGCCAAATTTAATAAGGGTGGTTTAGACCTTAATGAAACAGCTAAAGATGGCGCTGTGCTGCTTGATGTTATGCCCACTGCGGACGAGTATACTATTTCGTTCCAAGTCATGATATCAAACACAGATAATACCACCGGAACCGGAAATATATTGTATGTTGGTGATAATTCTAGGGAAAAATATTACACCTTGTTTAGAGGCAATGAAAGTTCAAGACACCATATTAAAATTCAAGAAAAAGATGATACTAACAATCATACTGCTTATAACAATATATTTTCAGGTGCTGCGAATGAATGGAAAAAGGTAACATTAGTTGTTAAAGACTCAACGGTAACGTTTTATGGAGATAATGCTCAATCTCAATATACGTTAGACCTTGATTATGGTAAGGATCAGTTATCTATTATTTTGGCAGGCTTGTGGAATGATGCCTATAACAGAGATGATTTATTTGTTAAGAACCTTTATGTTTTTGACGAAGCGCTTGATGCAACTCAAGTAGAACTTGTATACAATAACATAGGCAACACCGAATTTGCAATATTACCCTCCGCTTTGTCAGGCTCTGGAACTTGCGGAGGCTACCACGCAACAACAAGTGACGGAAAAGATATTGCGCAAATATCTGAAAGCCTTGCTCAAAACACCAACGATGAAGAACGCCGCGGCTGGTACTATGTAAACTCACATTCCAACTGGGCTGATATTTCAGGCTGCCTTGAAAGTGGTAAGCAGTATCTGGGCATTATAAATGATTTTGGTCTTGCCACATATAAAGATGGTATAACACCGGATAAACTTGCCCCGAACGGCAGCGGCAGCGGAACTGTAAATACACCGGAAGAAGGATATGCAGACGACAACCAAAGTATAGCAACCGTACCCAGCGTTTATCAGGCGGCATATGATGATTATATAGCGGATGGCAGCAATGATAAACCAGATGTTGTATTGGGAAGTGCAGAACGAGGTAGGTACTATGAGTATTATAATCACCTTATAGAAGGAAACGACGCTACAAGAACATTTACCCCCGCAGAAAACGAACGCAGCCTACAGTTTTATATAGACAATTACGGCTACTTGCGCTGCTTCTACTGCACAGGTGATTATTCGTGGAAAGTGTCAAGTAGTAAATGGAGCTACAACCCACGCACATTCTGTTCTGTTGTATATGTGAAAGAAAAATATGACGTAAACGAACGAATTAAAGGCGTGGAAGACTACGGCAACCCCACAAAGTACGAAGAACTGAACTATGCGTTGAATCAGTTCTATCAGAACCTTGCAAAATATTCAGACCTTTCTAACAGCGCGATAGTTCGCTTCAGCACGCATAACCTTATACAGGGCAACTCTAAAGATGAAGTAGAAACAAATGCAGTAGATCATCTTAAAATGCTTATCATGAAAGACTGGACGAACTGGTCTGATAAATACATTGAAAATGGCAAAGGTTTGCAGTATAACGAGTATTTGCAGGATCTTCTGATACCGACAGCAGATGAAACATCTACAAAAACTGAAACTTCATCTGCTAGACCTGATGATATACTAGAGTACCCCTATGTTATGACCGGCGGTACGTACACTTGGACGGGTCTGAAAGCGTTCTATGATAATATGGTAAATACAGACAAACTGAGCAGCGGTGACACAGTTTACAATATTGCCAACGATGCCCGTGATAAGTATCTTATCATATTCACAGACGGTCGTGATAATACTATTGGTTCTGATGATACAAAGTATGTAAATGGTTTTACATTAAAGGATAGTAGTAAACCCGAGAAGGGTGTAGAGTCCTACGGCAACTTTGCGCCCTCTTATAATGGCGTTCAGAAAAAGCTAGAATATGATTCAGAATTAGCCGAAGCATGGGCAGATAAACTGAAAGATGAAGGCTACACTATTTTCTGCGTAATGCTGGCAACAGGTTCTATTTCTCCGACAACAAATAAGGAAGAATATAATAAAGCATATGATTTTCTTAAAACGCTTGCCGGCGATAAGGACGGAGAACGTGATGTTGACGATTGTATAAGCGTAGTTGGTGTAGATAACACCCTTGAAGCAGCTTTTGCTGACATACTTACAAAGATCCAGCAGCCGCGTGCCGACTACACCGTGCAGGATTACATTGACCCCCGTTTTGACCTTGTTGATGCGAGCGGCAATTTGTATAAGCTTGGCGCAGGCGGCGAGATAACGATTGAAAAAACCGACGGTTCTTCAAAAACAGAAACAGTTGGCAACATTATTGACAAAATCGACAAAGGCACAACAGCAACTGGTCTTGCCTATACGCCGCTCGAAAGCCACATGGTAAACCGCACGAGCAGTACCGATACGACAGGTGACGACGTTGGCACAGGCTACATATACTACGACGACGTTAAAGACATGTACTACCTGCGCTGGACAGACCAGATCATACCGATGGAGAATGAAGCGTTTGATACGGCTAATGGCGAGGGAAACCTCGACGTGTGGAGCGCGACCATTCGCCTGAAAGCTAAGGACGACTTCATCGGCGGCAATAACATTCTCACCAACGGCAACGAGGCAGGCGAAAACCTCGTCTACAGCGATGCCACCATTGAGAATATGGGCAAGGGCGAAAACTGGAAGTTGTATGGCTTGACAAGTAAAGATGCTACCTACCGCCAAAAGCTTGCAGTCCTCTCCGGCACTGACAGAAAAATCAACGCTGTTGATGCAGGCGGCGTTTCGCAGGCGGTTTACGGCAACGGCATTGATATACCGTCCTCGGGCTTCCCAAGAACTACCGTAAATGTAAGGCTGCTGCCACTCAATGCCAACAACCTGAACGACGTTATCTATATGGGCGAGGTAGTCTCCCCGACGATGATGCTCGCAGACCTCGAAAACGGCTATATGACGGGTTCGTACTATCTGCAATATCTCGAAAGATATGCGTATAGGGTATATGGCACAGAAGCTGATAAAATGCCCCTTATCGAGCTGCTCAACAAGTGGCTGAAGATAAATGAGGAAGAAGTGGAAGCTAAGACTTTCACTATACCTTATATATATCTTCCCGACCCTGAGTATGGTGAAGACGGTAAACTTGCAAGAGATGCGGCTACTAGTAAAGTTAATATCCAAAACAGTACCGGTGCATCATGGAAAGAAAATGATATTGACTTTACAGACCTTAATTTGTGCGATGTTACGGGATTTATCACTTACACTTGGAAACGCAGTGACGGACAGTATGAACTGCAGCAACAAATGGACAGTGACCCTTCTAAATACGACATCACCAAAGATTATGTTGTAAAGAATACTAAGCAGATCAAGTACAACCTGCAATTAACATTTACTCCGCTAAAAGAGGGTGAATTGCCTACTGGTTTTTCACTTGGCGATAATTTCATTAGCGAAGACAAGTTCTTTACTATAACAGATGGTGAATTTGATAAAAGTTCCGAGAATAAGTGGACTATTACATCGGGAACAAACTCCAACCGCGCCGACTACCTGCAAGCCATGATATATGAAGAGCGCACCTATACACCGCACGTTATGTATAATGCAGATGCCGCAGGCGGCAAATGGGTGCTGGTTGATGAGACGATCGAAGGTTTTACATCTGCTGATGCAATTACAGCCTACACAAAGGACGGACAAACAGAAGCTGGCGCTGATGGCAAAACCGTCACCGACCACGGCGTGTATGACTGGACTCCCGACTACAAACCTGCCTCGGGTAAAGCGCAGTTAGAGGGCAACAAGTCGGACGATGAAAGCTCACTTAAAAATATTAATGACTACTATACCACTACGCCAAACAATGTTAAAATGTTAAATGCCAGCGGTGTGGAGATTACCTATGATGATGGTGCTATAACGGTAGATGCAGAGCCTGTCTCCCTTGCGGCAAACACCACCTACATCAAAGACGTTGTAAACGCCGCACTTGCCCTTGAGCTTTTCGTTGACGGGAAGTATTTGAACCAAACAGATTCAATAATTAAAGTAGGTAAAACATTCACCTTTGAAGCTACACGTTACTATGACGACCCGTATGACCCACAGCTGTATGAGCCTAAAGAAAATTTAAACGCTGATACAGATCTTACTGACGGTCAGAAATATCAGCTTACTTTCAAGGTTGATCCTACATCTCTGCCAACAACACCGCAAGAAAATACTATATATAAGGTATGGGCTACGCTTGAGGAAGTTAAGGTTGAAAAAGGTGGTACTTATGAGTCCATAAAAACAGCGGACGGCTATGCTGATGTATATGCCCTGCCTATCGGTACATATGTAATACAAACAGCACCTGATACTAGTTCGGGCGAAAATAATTCATTAAAGAATACTCAATTCAAAATTGCCGAGGCTGACTCAGCAGCAGGAATAACAGAAGATCTGTATTTCAAGTACCTGAAGATCGACAACGAAAAGAACAGCTATACTCACGACAAATTCCCCGAAACTGTTTCAGGTGTCAGCGCTGACGCGGCAACAGATACCAAAGACAATGAGTATCTGATATGGGATAAAACAACCGATAATTCCAAAGCAAACATTGCCGAAAACAACAGGGAGAAAACAACAGACAAACAAACTGTAACTTTCTATTTCGGTACTGTTGAAGACGATAGCGGCAAAAAAGGCGAAAGCGTAAAAGATTATCTGAAAGAACACCCAGAAGCTACATCTGCGGCAGACTTCACAGACGACTACGCTAAAGACCGCCTCGGAATAATCATGCTGTCAGCCGATGACAACTCACTTGCTATCACTAAAGAGGTGAAGAATACCGAAGATTATACAGATCAAGAATGGGATTTCACTGTTACAATAGTAACAGATGATACAGAGTGGGTTAATAGTCATACAGCTGATGAACAACTTGAATACACTTTGTATACACTTTCAGGCAGTACATGGGAAGCAGATACAACAGCAACGCACAAAGCCAAGTATACAAGTACTGAAGCCGACGGTAAATACACGCTTACGATAACAGGTGTAAAAGTAAAGCACAACCAGAAAGCTGTATTGAGCAGTCTGCCTGAGGGCACATGGCAAGTTACTGAAAATTTAGGAGGCGTTTTCTGCACGCCGCACAACGACCAAAGAGGTTATGACGATGGCGTATGGCAGTATCAGAATGCCGCCTCAACACTACCGAACATTGAGCTTAACCCTGCCTCGCAAGTAAACTACATCAACGAATTTCCGTATGAATTGCCGTCGGCAGGCGGCAGCGGAACAGTCCGCTATATCCTGCTTGGCACGCTGCTTACAGCGTTAGGCGCGTTGCTCTTCGCGGTGTTGTACTACGACCGAAAGAAAGCGCGCAGATAAAAAAATAGCTGCAACTTAAACGTTGCAGCTTTTTTTATGCCTCATTTATCTGTGGAAATCGTTGTCCGTCTCTTTCTCTATAATCGCACCGCTCACAGCATCTATCTTGTAGTCGTACTCGGTGCTGCCAACGTAAAACTCAACGTCGTACTCCGCCCTGCCGTCGTCAATGTCCAGTTCGGTGCGCTTCACAAATTTAACGTCAGCCGCCGCAAATCCTGCATCAGCAAGCGCGATTTCCTCTGCCCTGTCCGAGCCGATGTAGTCGCCCTTGTTCGGCGTGCCGCCTGCCATAGTTTCGTGGCTCTTCTTGACTATCTTGCCGTCCGATACCGCTATCTCGTAGTCGTATTCGGTGTCGCTCGTGTAAAAATCTATCTCGTAGATCTGTATTCCGTCCTCATAGTCGGTCTTTGACTTTGTGAACATAACATCGGCTTCGCTGACACCTGCATCTGCAACTGCGATCGCCTTTGCATCGTCCTCCGTAATGCCGCCCGACTGCGCGCCCTCCGTGGTGACTGCGGCGGTCGTAGTTTCTTCTTTTGCGGGTGTTGTCTCGGCAGGAGTGGTGGTGGTCGTTACTTCATTTGGAGCAGCTCCGCCTCTTTTACCGTCGGCGTCTCTCTTGATTATATCGCCGTTGTCGGCTTGTATAACGTATTCATACTCAACGCCGTCAACGTAAAATTCAACTTCGTATTCAAAATAGCCGTCTTCGTAGTCAAGACCGGTGCGTAAGCGCGAAGTGTCAGAACGTGTAAAGCCTGCGTCCTCAAGAGCTATGTCACACGCCTCAGATTTACCGATAAGAGTGTTTTTCAGTACGATAAATGTGATTATTGCCGCGATAATGCAAAGAATGAGCAATATACAAATCGTCGAAATGACAGCCCTTAACGGCGTGGAAAACAATTTCTTCATAAAAAACAACTCCTTAATTTAATTTTACACAATTATTATATCCCGCATATGCCTGTTTGTCAATAGCTTTTTGAAAAATATCGGTATTGAAAAACGTGCGGAAATGTGCTATCATATATTGTGAGGGAGGCGAAGCGGTATGCTTATCAGCAGTCTTGAGGATATGATACAGCTTACGGAGGAATACGGCTTTCTTCCGTTTTTTGCAAATGATATAGACGGCTTTTCGGTCGAGGATAATACGCCCGCACATTTGTGGTTCACGGATACGGACGGCCCTTGGGAGTGGAAAGGTCCTGCGGCGATGAGCGGTAGAGTGGTATACGGAAAGCTGTTCGGCGGAAAAGCGGGACTGGTGAGCGTTGAGTGGTTTCCGCACCTCGCAAATTACAGAAGAGACGGCTATGATTTCGACGCCCGCTACGACGACGGTCTTGCGCAGCGTAAGGACAAGGAGATAATGGACCTGTTTGACGGCGGAAAAACCCTTTTGTCAAAGTCTGTAAAAAAGCTGTGCAACTACCGAAAAGGCGGCAACAAGGGCTTTGAAACGGTCATAACGCGGCTGCAAATGCAAACGTATCTGGTGGTAAACAACTTTGTGTATATGAGAACGAAATACGGAGAGCAGTACGGCTGGGGCGTAGCGGAATATACCATGCCTGAAAGCATATTCGGCTATGACTTTGTAACGTCGGCGTATAAGTACGAGCCTCAGCAGTCCGCAGAGCTTATACGCAGTCACCTGAGCAAGCTCTTTCCAAAAGCGGACGAAAAAACGATAGGCAGGATATTAGGATAGGCGCGGAGAGTTTTCCACGCTTATTTTTTATATTCGGGTGTTGATTTTTGGGACGGAATGTGCTATCATATATAATGAGTTATCATGAACTGATACGGTAGATCGCAATGAGGAGTGGATTAAAATTGATCTCGATAATCATTCCGGCATATAACGAGCAGGCAAACGTGCCTGTTGCTGCGGAAAGAATATCAAAGCTCATGGCAGAGAACGATATAAGCTATGAGATGATCTTCGTGAACGACGGATCTGCCGATTCAACTTGGGAAAAGATATGCGAGGAAGCGGAAAAGAACGATAATATATGCGGCATAAGCTTCAGCCGCAACTTCGGCAAGGAGAGCGCGATATTCGCAGGTCTGAAGTATGCAAGAGGAGACGCCTGCGTGACTATCGACTGCGATATGCAGCACCCGCCCGAGACCATAGTGGAAATGTACAACATCTGGAAGAATAACGATGTTGATGTGGTAGAGGGCAAAAAATCCTCGCGCGGCAAGGAGAATATTTTTTATAAGGGCTTCAGCAAGCTGTTCTACGGGCTGATAAAGCACGCCTCGGGTCTCGATATGACCGCCGCTTCGGACTTTAAGCTCATAGACAGAAAAGCCGTCGACGCCCTTAACGAAATGCCCGAAAGACTTACGTTTTTCCGTGCCATGAGCAGTTGGGTCGGCTTTAAGACGGAGTATGTTTACTTCGATGTCTCGCAGCGCGAAAACGGGAAGTCAACATGGTCGGTAAAATCGCTGTTTAAATATGCGATAAACTCCATAACCTCTTTCACATCTGCGCCGCTGCACGCGGTAACGGTATGCGGAGTGCTTATGCTGGCAATATCGGTAGTGCTTGCGGTAAATACGATATATAATAAGATAGTCGGAAACTCGCTCGAGGGCTTTACTACAGTCATACTGCTCCAGCTTCTGACTTCGAGCATAATCATGATAAGCCTAGGCATAATAGGCTACTATATCTCCAAGATATATGACGAGATAAAGGCGCGCCCGAGGTATGTGGTGCGCGAACTGAAAAATCTGGATAAAAAATGTGAGGAAAAGAAATGAGCGGCAGCGGATCGGACAACGTTATTCTGACGACTGGAAAAAAGAATAATAAAACAGGCTTTCAAAAGCGTTTGCAGAGATTTTTCGGCAAAGCGGGGAGCGCTCTGGCAAAGCGGTGGCAGTATCTTGCAATTTTTGCGGTGCCTGTCGCTGTTATGTACCTTGTGTACTCCGTGTTCGAGGTTCACCCTTACGGCGACAACTCCGCTTTGGTCCTCGATCTTAACGGACAGTATGTGTATTTCTACGAATGGTTCAGAGACGCGCTTCACGGCAAGGGCGATCTGATATACAGTTGGAGCAGAAATCTCTCGGGAGAGATGTTCGGCATTTTTGCATACTACCTTGCAAGCCCCTTTATGCTGATAATATGCCTGCTGCCGCGCACCTGTATGCTCGGCGCGATAGAGCTTATGCAACTTGCAAAGATAGGAACTGCTGCCGTGACATTTGCATTTTATCTGAAAAGAACGTCGCCGAAGAACAAGCAGCCGAAGTTCACATCGGTGCTTTTGTTTTCGACCATGTATGCACTCTGTTCGTATATGGTGGTACAGCTCATGGACCCCATGTGGCTGGACGGTCTGATATACCTTCCGCTGATATTCTGGGGAGTTCACAGGCTTATTGAAGACCGCGTTATGCTGCCATATATCATTCCGCTCGCGCTGATGTTCATAGCGCATTTCTATATCGGCTATATGGTCGGCATATTTACATTTTTGTACTTTATTTACTGTATATTCTCTAAAGAGGGCAGAATTATACCCAAGGACTGGCTGGGCTGCTGCGGCAGATTTGTTTTCGGAACGTTTACAGCAATACTTGCTTCTGCATGGGTGCTGCTGCCCGTTTATAAGTCGCTTTCTTTAGGAAAAATGGATTTCAGCGTTGCAGACTTTTCTCTGCGCACGCAGTTCAAGCTGATAGACTTTACCACAAAGCTGTTCCCGTTCACCTATGATACGGTAAGGAACGAGGGACTTCCTATGGTGTACTGCGGCATACTTGCCGTTATGCTGCTGCCGCTGTTTTTCCTCAACAGTAAAATTTCCCTCAAAGAAAAAGTTTCAAAAGGTCTGTTGCTGGCGGTAACGTTTGTTATAATGTATATCGCGCCGATAGATATAGCTATGCACGGCTTCCAAGTACCTAACTGGCTGCCGTACAGATACTCGTTCGTTTTCAGCTTTTTAATGCTGGTAATGGCTTTCAGAGCGTTCGAGAACCTAGACGGGATAACCGGAAAGGAACTGGGCGCGGCAATGTTCGGTATATTGGCGTACATAGTGTACCTTGACGACCGCGGCTACGAGCATTTTACAAAATTCAGCGTTGAAACTCTGGATACTGCCGAAGAAACCATAAACAGATACACTATTCAGGGCGTGTGGTTTGCCGCTATAGCTGTGTTTGTAATGTATATACTTTTGTACCTTGTAAAAAGGTATAACAACAAAATCGTATATGGCGTGCTGTGCGGCGCTGTGTTTATTGAATTGTTCGCAAGCTCGTATGACACGGTTTTGAAGATAGATGATGACGTAAGCTACAGCAAGTATTCTTCGTATCAGGACTATATGATAGACCTGCGCAGCGCGGTGGATAACGTAAACGAATATGATGATACACCGTTTTTCAGAATGGAAGCTACCTACCACAGAACTGTATGCGACCCGATAGGCTCGGGGTATTACGGTATATCACATTCCAGCTCGACAATGAATACCCCCGTGCTGAAAGGGCTTCAGAAGCTGGGATACGCTTACGGAGGGAACTATACCAAATATCAGGGTTCTACTCTTATGACAGACGCCGTGTTCGATATAAAGTATCTTATCCAGAATACAAAGTATATTGCGCATTCAAAAGTTCCCGAGGATTACAGCAAGGTCATTGACGGAAGCGAAACGGGAACAGGCATAAACGTTTATCAAAATCCTTATGCCCTCGGGCTTGGTTTTGCGGTCAATGATATGATGAAGAATTATGTGCTGGACGATAAAGACCCGTTCGTAAATCAGAATAATCTGTTCAATTATGCTCTCGGGGTCAATGAGCAGACGTATACCGAGTATATGACAAGGATATTCCCCGAGCTTATAGATACTGAAAATCTGGCAACGGTCAGCGTCAGCAATAACCATACTAAGTATTATTATAAGGACACATCTATTGGCGAGTGCCATGAGGATCTCGTGTTCACAATGCCCGAGACCTCTCATCTGTATATGTACTTCCCGACGATGTATGAGAGAAAAGTCAACGTATGGCTGGCTCACGACAAGGACTTTGCAAAAGAGGATTCCGATTTTACGTTTGTCGGATACTTTTTCGAGGGCGATAACTATTCTATACTCGACTTGGGCGAATATGAACAGGGCGAGTCTGTAAGAGTAAGAATATCTATACCCGTTGACCCCGGCGAGGCTTATTGGTCGGATATGTTCTTCTATACCTTTGACGAGCAGAAGTTCATGGAGGCGGATAATGAGCTGAAGCAGGGACTATGGCAGCTCACACACTTTGACGAAAGACATATCGAGGGAAATATAACGGTCAGCGACGGACAAATGCTGTTCACTACCGTGCCCTATGAGGAGGGCTGGACGGTCAAGGTGGACGGAAAGACCGTTGAGCCGACTGTGATAGCCGATATGTTCATCGGAGTTGAGCTGTCGCCGGGAACGCATACGGTATCCATGAGCTTTTTGCCGAATTATTTCGTTATTTCTATAATAATATCCATATGCGGACTTATCATAACAGCCGTGATATTCGTGTTCGAGTATAATAACGGAAAGCTCATAAAAAAGATACTCGGCAATGTAAAGTGAGAACGCTGTGCAAAAAACGTCAATATTTTCATTGACATTTTTGTCGGCTTGGTATATAATAAACTCGTAATGTTAAAATGCCCCATGCGGCGTCAGCCGTAAGAACAGGAGGATACATATGAAAAAGAAGTTTACCCGCGGCGGAGGAGTTCCGCTGGTCCTTTCGATCATAGCGCTGATAATTTCGCTGGCAGCGTCGTTCCAGGAGTATCTGGCAAGGTTTATTTACAACCTCGCTCCGTTTGAAAACGATGTGGATAAGGTGTTCGTTTCCAGCGTAACGGGATATTTCACTTTGGAAAGGGACTCGGTCTCTGTTATAAATCTGTGTACGGAAAAAGCGTTTATACTGACGATAATATCGTTCATGGCATTTCTTGTATTTGTCTCATCGGCAAAGAAAAAGAAGATCGTCGCCGGAGAAGCATGGCTGATAATAACCTCTGCGGCTGCCTGCCTTATAGAGCCTGTGATCTATATGACATACTTTTTCTCGAATAATTTGCAGTCGGGATTTTCTGCCGATCTGGACGGCGTAAAGTTCAGAACATTTTACGGCTTCCTTATTTACGCGCTTCCTATACTGACCTCGCTGCTGCTTATGATAGCAGGTCTTGTAATACTTTGCAGACTTGCAAGAGAAAGCGCTGTCACCATTGAACAGGCAAAGGACGCCGCCGAAACAGTTCAGCAGTTCTCTCAAATGCCTGCCGCACCGTTTGCAACGGTCAACGACCAGCTCAGTCAGAAATTTGAACAGCCTGCTCAGCCTGCCGTTGATACAGCGCCTGCTGCGCCCGTTATGGAAGAGGCAGCCGTTATCAATGCGGAAAGCCCTGCGGAAGAAGCTGCACCCGCTGAAGAAGCCGCTGAAGCTCCTGCGGAGACAGTCGAGACAGAGGCGATCATACAAACAGGCGAGACTGCGACATTCTGCCCCAACTGCGGAAATAAGCTGAACGCCAATGCAAAATTCTGCCCCAACTGCGGGACTAAAATGAATTGAATACTTAACTGAAAATAATGCCGTCCCTGCTTTTATAACGGGGACGGCAGTTTTTATTGTTCGCAATACCACGGGGTAAGCTCAAAGCGGATAAAGTAGCCTTGATCGTGCTTGCATACAGGGCAAACGGGCGGAGCTTGTGTGCCCTCCAGAATGTGACCGCAGTTCAGGCACATCCATTTTGTGGCGGCGTCAGATACGAAAAGCTTTCCCTGTTCGATAAGGTCTGCGAAATATTCAAATCTCTTTGCATGGGTCTTTTCTATCTTTGCGATGTTCTCAAAGTCCTGCGCGATAGGCCCGAAGCCCTCTTCACGCGCTATCTTGCCGAATGAAGCATAAACTATGTCATGCTCTTCGTTTTCATTGTGCGCCGCCATGCGGAGCAGCTTTGCAGCGTCGTTGGAGATGTCCACGGGGTAACCGCCCTCTATCTGAATGTTGTCTCCCGCGCTTGGCTGAAGATGATCATAGAATATCTCCGCGTGCTCGCGCTCCTGATTGGCAGTAAACTTGAACAGCGCGCTGACCACATACATTTTCTGCTTTAGCTGTGAAGCGGCAAAGTCGTAGCGCGTTCTCGCCTGACATTCTCCCGCAAACGAGCGCATGAGATTTTCCCGTGTCTGACTTTCCTTGAATACTGTGTTCATGATCTGTGTTCCTTTCGATAAAATATTGCTTTACTGTGCCAGAACTCCGCTGTCGCTCTCAAAGAGTATCAGTATCTGCTTTTCCTCTCCCGTCATACAGTCGATATAGACCAGAACGTGCTTGCCGTCCTTGTTCAGACAGGTAAATTCGTAGCAGTAGCCCTCAGAAGTGTTGTCCAGCGGTATATTGGCAAGGCGGACGTTCTTTACCTCAAGCTGAGGAGATACTCTCTTTGCGGCGTCCTCGCGGTCTACCTGCGCCTTGTCAAAGCTTCTGTCCCTGTGGTTCACGAGGAAGCCTCTGGCGTCAAAACCGAGTATCTCGCCGTTGTCCATAGAGACTTTTACTTTTATAAGATCGGTGTAGCAAATAACATTGCCGTCAAGATATGCGTAGTTTATCGTGCAAACGTTGCCCAGCACCTCATAATAGGTCACCGACATATTGTCAACATCCAGCTGTTCAAGATATTTGTTTGCGTGCTCGATAGCCTTTTTGGCGTCAATGACTGTCTTTTCGGGGTTTCTCGATTTGAGCATATATGAGATATATCCGCCGTTTTTGGTTATACATACGGTCGCTGTGTCTGTGCTGTAAGTGTAGGACGGCATATTGCCTGCTTCGCCCTCGGACGGGGTAAGCTCCTCCGGCTTGACGCCCAGAGCCTTGCTTGCCTTGGCTATTGCGTACCCGTCGCTGACCGCTTCGGCGTTTTCGGTCATAAGAGGTTTTCTTTGCATTAAATGATCAGAGAACGGACCGTCATAAATGAGAGTAGGATAATTTTCAAAGCCGTCCTCAAAATCGTTGAAGCCGTCGGTAACGTTTATCTCGCCTTCATCGGCGGCAGAGGCGTCCAGCGACGATACAACGTTTGCGGGCGACAGCTCGCCTGTGTTTATCATCTGTTCCACAGCCCACATATCATTGCACAGCGTCTGAGCATATTCGCTCAGCTTGTAAAGCGTTTCGTATTCCTCATCGGTGATCCTTTCGCCCGCCGCAGACTTGTCCGACAGATAAACAGCATAGTTGCCAACCTGCGATAGGAATTTATAGGTGTTGCTGAGTTCCAACTGTTCAACAGGAAGCTGCGACAATGCGTTCTTTGCAGCAGAAGCTTCGGCCAGAAGCTCCGCCGCCAGTCTTGACTGCATTGGCGCTGTGCCTGCACAAAGCTCCTTTGATAAGGTGACATTTATATTGTCTGCCGCCTCTGAAAGATCTTCCATAGCTCGCAGATAAGATGACTCCAAGATCAGATTGGCTTGGTTGTTCTCCCTCATGAGTATGAGATTGCGCACGAGAAGTATTGCCAGCGCGACAAGTATAAATGTAAACAGACGTATTTTTCCTCGTCGTGAAAATCGCATGATAACAGTTTCTCCCTTCGATTTTTTAATATTGTTCGCCTCGGCGCGGCGATTTATACATTTTGCCTTGAAAAACTTGACAACAGCTTTCCGAGGTCATATAATTATTTATAAATCAGGAAATGGATTTCAAGTATATTTTTAATTCGCAGACAGTAAATATAGTATAGCGGCGCTCGGGGCTTGACCCTCTGCTGCATAATACGGATATCGGAGTTTTTGCTTTATGAGTTTGACGGAGCTTTTTATACTCGCTGTGGGACTTTCCATGGACGCTTTTGCAGTCTCGATATGCAAGGGACTGTCCATGAAAAAACTCAGCTTGAAGAATATGTGTATAGTCGGACTGTGGTTCGGGGGATTTCAGGCAGCTATGCCGGCTCTCGGGTATTTTCTCGGCTCTGCGTTTGCTGACGTTGTTAATTCGGTGTCGCATTGGATAGCCTTTGCGCTGCTGACTGTAATTGGTATAAATATGATAAGAGAAGCGCTTTCTCATGACGAGGACAACGATACCGACGGCTCGCTGTCTTTCAAGGTAATGCTGGTCATGGCGATAGCAACAAGTATCGACGCGCTCGCGGTCGGAGTTGGATTTGCTATGCTGGACGATGTTAATGTGCCTGCCGCGGTGACGTTCATAGGCGCGGTCACTTTCCTGCTTTCGGCAGCAGGCGTTAAGGTCGGCAGCGTGTTCGGTACAAAGTATAAATCACGAGCGGAATTGACAGGCGGCATAATTTTGATCGCCCTCGGCGTGAAGATCGTGCTGGAGCATTACGGACTCTGGTTTTGAACCCTCGGCGGATACCTGCGGTGTCCGCCCTTTTTTATTGCTGCTGATATAAATCAGAATTTATCTACTGTGCCTGTTTTTCTTTTGGGGAAAACCTTTCTGAAGAAAGGCTTTTCCCCATACCCCTTTCCAAAGACTTTTATATTGTTTTTGGCGAGGGGTAATTTCTTTCATAAAGAAGCGATAAATTGTAAATTCAATTTGTATTAAATAGTATAATTACCCCTCGCCAAAAATATATGAGTTTTAGTGAGGGGGCTTGGGGGAAGACCCTTTTCCAAAAGGGTCTCCCCCAATAGCAGAGCAGATATAGTAAACAAAATCCCGATTTGTATGAGCAACAGTAAGAAGGGGGGGCAAGCGTATGTGCTGTCCGTACTCGGATAAATAAAAAAGATATTTTTTTATCGGACGCTATTGCAAAACGCGTTAAGATTTGATATAATATTAGTGTACGCTTTTGAAAGCGAAAAAATCATTTACGGAGGTGCGCTATGAACCCTGACCCTTGCGGGAAACGGACCGTATTAAAACTAGAATACTCTGTTGGGGCGGAAGCGCATTTTTAGCGGCTCGTTCTTCCTCCCTTGCAGGGGAGAAAGGCGGGATCTTTTATGATAAAATATCTGAAAACGGTCGGCAGCAAGTTGGAACTGCTTGACAAGGCTGCCGCAGGCTGCTGGATATCAGTAACGCAGCCTGATCAGGAGGAGATCGATTTCCTCGTAGCCGATATGGGGCTGGACGCAGGCTTTGTCCGTTCTTCCTTGGACGAGGAGGAAAGTTCTCACGTTGAGATAGAGGACGAGCAGACGCTCATAATCGTCGATACGCCTGCTACCGATATCCAAAATTCCGAAACATCGCTGTTTTATACAATGCCTATTGGTATGATAATTACCGATGAGTACGTTATAACAATATCTTCGAGGGAGAATAAGATAATCTCGGAGATAGAGAACGGCGCAATAAAGAATTTGCAGACGAATATGAAAACGCGTTTTGTTCTGCAATGCTTGCTGAAAATAACGGCGAAGTTCCTGTTCAGCCTGAAGCAGATAGAGAAAATATCGTTAGGACTGGAGAAACAACTGCAAGGTGCGCCGAAAAATGAGGAGCTCGTACAGCTTCTCGGGCTGGAAAAATCGATCGTTTACTTTTCCACATCGCTGAAAGCCAACGACGTAACGCTGGAGAAGATAAACAGGGGCAGAGTTATAAAGCTTTACGAGGAAGATCAGGATCTGCTCGACGACGTGCTTATAGAAGTAAAGCAGGCTATCGAGATGACCAGTATTTACGACAGCATACTTCACGGTATGGTGGACGCATTCGCGTCGGTCATTTCAAATAACGTTAATACGGTTATGTGGCGGTTGACTGTAATTACCATAATTTTGGCTATACCGACCATAGTTTTCAGCTTTTACGGAATGAATACCGAACTGCCGCTGGCATATACTTGGTTTGCAACGCTCGCGGCGGTGGTGCTGACGGTTATTGTTTCAATAGTATTGCTAAAAAAGAAAAAGTGAATTTGTTCAAAATAAATAAAAAATAAATCGCAATAGGAAAACTACTTGAAAAAAGCATCAAAATATTGTATAATAAATTATTACGAGAAGTAGATTTTGCTTCACTTATAAAAAATGTAATAATATTCAAATATTTACAGGAGGTTAGATCAAAATGGCAGGTAACGGTTATTTGCGTACCGTAAACTTTGGTGGTTTTGATAAGAAAGACGTGCTTGCGTACGTTGACGAACTCAACACCAAGATTTACAATCTGGAAACTCAACTCGGAGAAAAGAATGACGCTCTTGCGGCATATGAGGCTAGCAGCGGAGCGGCATCAGAAAACTTTGAGGGCAAGGAGGCGCTTGAGAAGAAGCTTGAGGAGAGTCAGAAAAAGGTTGAGGAAAGCCATGCCAAGGTTTCAGAGCTTATGGCATCTACCGACAGCCTGAAGCTCCAGCTTTCTAATGTTGAAAATGACAGCGCTGAAAAGGACGCTCAGATAGAGCAGCTTAAAAATGAGATAGAAGAACTCAAGCAAAAGGTTTCTGACGCAGAGGCAAGCGCTGCCGCAGGCGGCGGAGCAGCATTCGATATGAGCGGTCTGTTCATGGAAGCTCAGAAGTCTGCAAACGCAGTTGTTGCACAGGCTAAGGAAGCTGCAAAGAAAATGGAGCAGGACGCTAAGGAGCTTCAGGATCAGATACTTGAGGACGCCAATAATCAGGCGGCAAAGATAGTAAGCGACGCCAACGAGGAGGCAAAGACTACTACCGATAACGCTAACGCTCAGGCGGAGGCCATGATCAAGAATGCTAAAGAGCAGGAGGGTCTTATCCTCGAAAAATCTCAGGGCATAAGAAATACTGCAAGAGATGAGTTTACCGATATAGATATCAATGTCCAGAAGATAGCAGGGCTGCTCAATGAGCTTCTCAATAGCAGCATAGAAAAGACCGATAACCTTAAAAAGCTTACGGCGGAAGGTCTTGCACTCGTAAATGGTGGCTCAAATTTTAAGTATGTACCGAAAGGAAGTGATGTTACAAACAGCAGTCATAAAGTAAATACAGGTAATGACAATAAAAATAATGCAAATTCAAATAAAAGCGAAGAACAGTCGCTCGATGAGTTGACACGTCAGGCATTGGCGGCAGTACAGGCGGCAGAGCAAAGTGAAGCCCCTAGGGCAGAGAATAAGCCTAAGGGCAGCTCGTTCGCTCGTTCGCTGAAGTTCACAGATCCCGCGCCGGATTCGGTGAAGACTTCCGCTAGCGCGAATAATGAGCAGAATGATAGCTCAAAAGCAGCTAAAGCCGAAGAGGTAAAGCCGGAAGAGCCGCAGGCTCCCGAGGCAAAAACCGAAACGGCTCAGGAAGAAGCTCCAAAGACAGAAGAGGTAAAGGCTCAGGAGCCGCAGGAAGAGAAAACTACTTTCCATATGGCAGGCAATAAGCCTAAACAACCCGTCGAGGAGCAGACTGATAAAGCTGAACAAGCTCCCAAGCATAACGTTTCGGGACTGTCAATGTCAAAAGGCGGCGGAAGCGGTCTTAAAATGGGCGGCGGACCTAAGTCCGCAAATCCCGTAAATTCAAGAGATCAGGATATGATGGCGGCTCTTGCAAGGGATATCCAAAATGAAAACGAGACCGACGACGATCTTTCCGATGACGATATACTTAAATCGTGGGGCGGCAAGAAAAATAGCTGAAATGCAGATAGAAGCAGGATAGGTCCCGAAAAACCTACCCTGCTTTGTTGCTGTGTAAAAGTATGAGCTTTGTGAAAGGAATGAAAGGTAATGGCTGAAAGCATAGAGGTCAATGCCCAAGAGCTGAAAAAAGCCGCAAAAACTTTGCGCGTCGGAGATAAGATATTGCTTTCGGGAATAGTGTATACGTCAAGAGACGCGGCGCATAAAAGAATAATGAGCATGATCGAAAACGGCGATAAGCTCCCGTATGATATAGAAAACGCCGTTATTTATTACGCAGGCCCTACACCCGCTCCCGAGGGCAAGCCAATAGGCTCTTGCGGCCCGACTACTTCGGGAAGAATGGATAAGTATGCCCCAAAGCTGCTGGATATGGGTCTGGGAGGAATGATAGGCAAGGGCGAGCGTTCGCAGGAGGTCAAAGACGCTATTGTCAGAAACGGCGCGGTGTATCTGTGCGCCGTGGGCGGTGCAGGAGCGTTGGCAGGAAAATGTATAACCGAGTGCGAGGTGATCGCTTTTGAGGATCTGGGCTGCGAGTCCGTAAAAAAACTCAGGTTTGAAAAATTCCCGCTCGTCGTCGCCAACGACTGCTTCGGCGGAGATATTTTTTCACAGGGAAGAGAACAGTTTGCACAGACCGAGTGAGCAGCTAGATTTTATACTTGACAAATCGCAAACATTGTGTTATTATATATATGTGACAAATTTTTATGCCGCTGTTTGACTTCTTTTGACATTATTATGGAGGAATATCATGGATCAACAGGCTGCCGATACGTTTTCTGTGCTGTCCGATGAAGAACTGACGAAATTGGCGGCGGACGACAGGTCTGCGCTTACTGCTTTGATCGTAAGATATAATCCGCTTATCTCGTCAAAAGCATATTCTATGAAAACAGACGAAACAGACGCCGACGATCTCTTTCAGGAGGGGATAATGGGTCTGCTGGACGCGGTGAGAACTTACCGTGAAGGAAAGGGCGCGTCGTTCAAAACGTATGCAAATGTCTGTGTGCGCAACCGAATGATAAACGCCGTGTCAAAGAACGGTCAGCGAGTACCATTGGAGGACGCGGAGGAAACCGGCGGAAGCGACGAGGATCCCGAGAGCATAGTCGTGCAGATGGAGCATGAAAAACTGCTGTTTGAAAGGATAACGGGTATGCTGACAGCCGCGGAGTGGAACGTGCTGCGCCTGTATCTGGGAGGAGCGGCATACAGCGATATAGCGGATCGGCTGGGAACATCAGTAAAATCAGTTGATAACGCTATGCAGAGGGTGAGAAAGAAGCTGAGAGCGGTACTTCTCCCGTAATGCGTTTTTTAGCGGCGTGAGCCGCATATATGGTCCGATAGCTTAATTGCAGAGCGTTGTTTATCAAAGATGTCGGTGCAAGTCCGACCGGGCAAATTTATAAAATACTTTAAGCGAGGTAAAAAAAATGTACGAAGACAAGACATTAGTCTGCAAGGAATGCGGAAATGAATTCGTGTTTACTGCGGGCGAGCAGGAGTTTTACGCTGAAAAGGGCTTTGTAAACGAGCCGCAGAGATGTAAGGCTTGCAGAGACGCAAGAAAGAACGCAGCTAAGGGCGAAAGAGAAATGTTCACAGCTACCTGCGCTTCCTGCGGAGGAGAAGCTAAAGTTCCTTTCAGACCCAGAGAGGACAGACCGGTATATTGCAGCGAGTGTTTCGCAAAAATGAGAGAAGAACAGTAAAATATCTTGTTGATTTAAATAAAATGCAATATCCTATGACGCCTGCGAAGCTTACGCAGGCGTTTTTACAGCAATAGGAAAAAGGGTATTGCATTTTTGATGAGAAAGGGTTATAATATCTTTGTGGAGAGATATCATCTTTTTATGAAAGGACTGGGAAGAATGACTATTACAAAGGAAAGCGTTATCGGCGATATACTCGATGAGAACCCGCAGCTCGCGGAGTATTTCTTCGAGATAGGTATGCATTGCCTCGGCTGCCCTCATTCAAGAGGAGAAACAGTAGAGCAGGCTTGCGGAGCTCACGGCACGGACGCCGATGAGCTGGTAAAAAAGCTTAACAGCGCTTTGGGTAACTAAAAATAACTGCGTCCGCCGCAAAAACGGTGGGCGCAGCTTTTCAAACGGAGAAAAGACGGATAAAATTATGACTGATAAAAGACTTCTTGCCTGCGCCGAGTATGTGTCGGGCGTCGGGATAGCTGTAGATGTCGGCACGGATCACGGATATCTGCCGTGTTATCTCGCGGAAAGCGGAAAATGTAAACGCGTTATCGCGGCGGACGTGAACACAGGTCCGCTAAAGTCCGCTCAGGAGAATATAAAAAATGCCCATCTGACAGACAGGATAACGACCGTGTTGTCGGACGGACTGGACAATATATCGCCCGACGGAGTAAGCGATGTAGTGATAGCGGGAATGGGCGGAGAGCTTATCGCTGATATAGTCGGACGGGCAAGAGGTTTTTATAGTGCAAGGTTCATATTGCAGCCGATGAGCAAGGCGGAGCTGCTTAGAAAATGGCTGTGGGACAACGGCTTTGATATCGTCAGCGAGAAGGTGTGCTTTGAAAGCTTTTATTATACCGTAATGCTTGTCAGGTTTACGGGCAGCAGCAGACCGTACAGCGATGACGAGATATACAGAGGAGCAGTTTTGGCAAGAACGGAAGATGAGATAGGTTATATTCTGAAGCAGGTCGAAAGACTGCGCGTAAAGGGGAACGGTATGCTCAGGGGCGGTACGGATACACAGCAGGCTCAAAGGTATCTGAGCATAGCCGATAAGCTGCAAAGCTTCGCAGAGGATAAGGGAGGTAAAGCGTTATGACCGTAGCAGATGTTTATGATGTACTGGACAGAGCCGCGCCGTTTTCCTGTCAGGAGAACTATGACAACAGCGGTCTTGTAATAGGGAATATGAATAACGAAATATCGGGGATACTTGTGGCTCTCGATGTTACAAGAGAGATAGCAGAGGAAGCGCGTGAGAGAGGCGTGCAGCTCATAGTTACTCATCACCCTCCTATTTTCAGAGCTATAAAACGGATAGATACGTCCTCCGTTCCCGCACTGCTGGCAGCGGAAGGTATAAACGTCATTTCCGCGCACACCAACTTTGACAGCGCTGTAATGAACGACGTCCTCTGCGGCGTTCTCGACCTTATCCCGCAAAGACCGCTGCATATCGAAAATGGCGTAAAATGCGGATATATATGCGAATGTTCGCCTGTTTGCGCTGCTGACATAGCAAGGGAGATAAAGTCCGCGCTTAACTGCAATGTTGTGAGATACAACGACTGCGGCAGGAAAATATCAACGGTGGCGGTCTGCTCGGGAAGCGGCGGAGATTTTCTGGAAGACGTTATTGACAGCGGCTGTGACGCGTATATAACAGGCGATGTTAAGCACAACGTTTTTATTGACGCCCATAACGCCGGAGTAACGGTTTTTGACGCGGGTCATTTCTGCACGGAAAATATTTTCTGCGAAACGGTAAGGCATATGCTTTCCGAAAAGCTTCCCGATGTGGAATGTGCCGTTGCTTCTTCAAACCGTGATATACTCTCATATGAGGTCTGAAATCTATGGCTCTTGACGGAATTTTTTTAACTACTGTAAAACGTGAGCTTCAGGTACTTGTCGGTGGCAGAGTGGATAAGATATATCAGCCTGCTCGTGAGGAGATAATAATGTCTGTACGCACGCGTGAAGCGGTCTATAAGCTGCTTTTCAACGCTTCGGCGAATAATGCGCGCGTCCACATTACCGATGAGCAGATAGAAAATCCCAAAACTCCACCTATGTTCTGTATGCTTCTGCGTAAAAGACTTTCTTCGGGCAAGCTTGCGGCTGTCAGACAGGACGGCTGTGAAAGGGTGCTGTATTTTGATATTGACTGCGTCAGCGAGTTGGGCGAGCCATGCCGCCTGACACTTGCGGCGGAAATAATGGGCAGATGTTCAAACCTCATACTTATCGGCGATAACGGCAGGATACTTGACTGTATCAAGAGGGTAACGCTTGACCTGTCGAGCGTCCGTCCCGTGCTTCCGGGAATGGTGTACGAGCCGCCTGCGCGTCAGGAGAGAATGGATGTTTTTTCGTATGACAGGGGAGCGCTTGCAGATATCATAAGCGATGAGAAGAATACTGCTAAACCGCTTTCTAAAGCTTTGGTAGCGGCGTTTGAGGGATTTTCACCTCTGTTCGCGCGGGAAGCTGAGTATGCCGTTTCTCATGGCGAAGATATGCTTTGCGGCGATATGGACAGTCATAAACTGGACTGCCTGTGCAATTATCTGGACGATACCGCACGCGCCCTTTCGGAGGGTAAAAACAGGTTTACGATAATAAAAGACAAGGACGGCGTGCTGAAAGAATATTGCTTTACGCAGATACTTCAGTACGGAAGCCTGATGACAAATATTCCGCAAAACAGCGCTTGTGAAACCCTTGACCGCTTCTATTCTCAGCGTGACGCGGATTCTCGGCGCAGACAATGGGCTGCCGACCTTTTTAAGCTGCTGACGCGTACAGAGGAAAGGATATCGCGCCGTGTAGCAGGTCAGAAACAGGAGCTTGAGCAATGCGCGAAGCGTGACGAGCTAAAGCTCTGCGGAGACCTCATTATGGCAAATCTGTACAGACTGGAAAAGGGTCAGACAGAGGCGGAAGTAGAAAATTTATACGATGAGAATTGCCGTAAGATAATGATAAAGCTGGATAAACGTCTTACGCCTGTTCAGAATGCACAACGATATTATGCGGAGTACAGAAAAGCAGATACCGCCGAAAAAAAGCTTACGCAGCTCATTGCCGAAGGTGAAGAGGAGCTTGCGTATATCGACAGCGTGTCCGACAGCCTTATGCGTGCTTCGGGCGAGGACGATATCGCATTGCTTCGCGAGGAGCTGGAGCAGGAAGGGTATATCAGGCGCAAAGTCAGCAATAAAAAAGCCGTAAGACAGCAAAAGCCGCTGAGGTTCGTGTCTGACGGCGGATTTGAAATTCTGGTCGGCAGGAATAACAGGCAGAATGACAGTCTGACGCTCAAAGAAAGCAAAAAGGACGATATCTGGCTGCACGTTCATAACATTGCAGGCTCGCATACTATCATATCGTGCGGAGGGAAACAGCCCGATGAGCAAACGCTTATGCAGGCGGCAAGGCTCGCGGCGCTGTATTCAAAGGCGAGAAATTCGTCGCAGGTGCCTGTAGACTACACGCAGGTAAGGTATGTTCGTAAGCCTGCGGGAGCGAAGCCCGGAATGGTGATATTTACGAATAACAAAACGCTGTTTGTCGAGCCTGACGAGCAGGAAGCCGAGCGCCTGGTAGCGAATGTGCCGAAGAAGTAGGCGTATAAAGTTTGCAAAGCACTTGACAAATCCGCGTAATACTGATATAATATAAAAGCTGTTATAACAGCTTTTCGAGGCGTAACTCAGTTTGGTAGAGTGCTTGGTTTGGGACCAAGATGCCGCAGGTTCAAGTCCTGTCGCCTCGACCAGAAACGCCCTTGACTTACGTCAAGAGCTCAGTGAATAGTGAAAGAGAGAATAGTGAATAGTTTATAGTATACGTTTCTAGGCGTTTCTGTACTATTCACTATTCTCTATTCATTATTCATTATTCACTAAACTAGTATCAATGCTTTTTGATTATAACGGGCTACGCTCCCCTCACGTATCATTTTTTCATTGTTTTTGAACGTGCCATTTGCTTAACAACACATCAAAATTATGATGCTATAGTTTCAAAAAGTTTGCAAAAGCTTCGATAAATCTAAGTTTTCTGAACTTATCTTTTTTGTACTATTCACTATTCACTATTCATTATTCACTATTCTCTATTCTCTAACTATTATCAAGTGCTTTTGCTTTTAACGAGCTGAGAGACCCTTTACGGGTCTTTTTTCTTACATCTTGCTACTAAACCATACCGCCCCCTAATTACTCTCACTCCCAAAACTACGCCCACCCGCGCTACTGGCAGAATATTCTTCCACACATTTTTGGGGGCGGTCTGTTGGTGGGAACACTATTCACATTTGCTCTTTCGGTCGGTACGGAGGCGAAGGCTGAAATGCAGCTTCCTGCATTTTGGATCCTTGCCTCCGGCTGCGAATGTCTGTTGATTTTTTCCGGCGGTTGTGCTATTATATTATTGACAAACTTTTCACGAAAGAGGTAGTCTCTATGTATTGCTGTTATTCAAAACTGCGTAAACCCGATATGACTCTTAAAGACATTGTTGAAATGCTGGAAGTCTCGCAAGAAGATATAGCAAAAAAACTGAAAATAAGCAAATCGGCTGTGAACCAATACATCAACGAATATTGCAAGAGCCAAGAAAAGCTTGATGCCATATACCTCTATCTTAACAGCAGGGAGTATTTTCACGGTTACAGTTTTATGCCCACAAAAGAGTTTTCTAAATTTCTCTTTGAGGAAGTTCTGTACCTGTTTGAAGACACCATGAAGCAAAACGAGATCGCTGAAAAGCTTATGATATCGCCGCAGAAGCTTGCCAAGCTGAAAAACTGCATATATGCAAAGGGCAAAACGCAAAAGCTCGATGTATATGAACAATATTACATTCTTCGCAATGCATACTTTATGTGCGAAGAGCAAGACGGCTATGTTCTGGAAAAGTACATACCGCTGCGCTGGCTGCTAAGAGAGTTTTTGGAACCGTATGATCTGCGTTTTTTATGTATGGGGTTTTCGAGCCTTTTAACAGATGTTGTAAATGCCGGCTATGGTGATCTGCTGCGCAGTATACTGAAATGTTACGGCATAGAAAAAAGAGACGACTATAACAGAGCGCTGCACGACGATGAGTTTATAATGGATATGACAGCCAGGCGTGAAATAGTAAAGCGCTTGTATGACGGCATAGCTTCTGAAAAAGATATGCCCGAAAAGCTCTTGCAAGCAAAGGAAGTTGTCTATGAAGAGGGAGACTATGAAATTTTAGATACTGTGAGCATGATCGACCATACGCCTCTTTACAGATGTTCTGTAATGCTTCGCAGGGTGATACTGGATAATTTTTATGCGTTCTTTGAGGGTTCTCCAGATCAGGCAGCTATTAAAAAGGACATTGCAGAAAAATACCTGAAACTTTCCAAAAAGGACAAGGAGGCAGTATGCAAAGAGACTGCTGACAGGCTCTTGAAATATGCACAAACAGCAAATGCTGATAATTTTCCGCTGCAATACGAAATTAACAAAAAGGGAAAGCTTGAATATTCTTCGGAAAAGACCCTTTGCTTCCGCGAACTTTCAGATATCAGCAATGTTATTCAGATAGTTGACCGCACAGGGCCGCTGGATATTCTGAATGAAAAAACAGCTCACCTCAGATATCACGACAAGCACCCTTTTGGAAATGATAGAAACTACTTTTTGGATCGTATAAGCGACTGTGACGAAGAGTATTTTTGGTGGGAAGATGTCATAGAGATCAAACTGCAATTTGATACCCTTGATTGGAGCTTCTGGGGGCTTATGACCCAGGCTTTATACATGGGTCGTTCGCTGGAGGATATTTATGAATATGTAGGTTCGGTGAAAGGAGCAAAAAGAACAAAAAATATAACAGAGGAAAAATGAGCTGATCAGCGTTTTCTTTAAAAAGTGCGAAAGATCGCAGTTCTTCGGAGCTGCGATCTTTTATTTTGAACGATTCGGAAATGAAAAATTTCCGTTTTGAGAATATACAGGCACCCGAAATAAATGTTATAATGTAAGCGTGGAAAGAACAGTGCGCACGATCTTCCAAAAAAATAAATTGTAAAGGAGAATATCCAAATGACCGGAAAAATAGTTTTTGAAGACTATGGCGGCACTAACCAGATTGATCTGGACGCGCTGCTTGGTTCAAAGGGCAAGATATTTTTGACAGAGGACATAAACTCCGAGACCGCCTCGGCAACTATCAAGACAATGATATACCTTTCCGAGAACGGCATACCTATAAAACTGTATATCGACTGCTGCGGCGGCGAGGTGCGTTCGGGGCTTGCGATAATTGATGCAATGAATATCTTATCAAAAAAAGTAGATATTGACGTTATTTGCGTCGGCAAGGCTTACAGTATGGCATCGCTGATACTGGCGGCAGGCACAAAGGGTCACAGGTACATAATGCCCCACGGCGAAGTCATGGTACACGAGCCGCTTGTAATGAACGGCACCGGCGGCAGCGCAAGCTCGGTGAGAAACAAAGCGGATTCGCTTTTGTCGATTCGCGACAAAATAAGCGATATGATGTCACGGTACACGGGTCTTCCAACAAAGAAGATCAACAGCATCATGAGGGCAAATACTTTCATGGACGCCGAAAAAGCCATAGAGCTTGGCTTGGTCGACAAAGTAATAACGGAATTTTAAATTTGAAGGGAGTTATAAAAATGTTAGAATTGAATGAAAAATACGGCACACTTAAAATGCCGGATGGCACAGGTTATTCAAAAGATAGTAAGGTGACGGGGCTTAATAATAATGTAGCGGTAGTAGGTCCGTCGGGCTGCGGAAAATCAACAGTCATGGGCGTTTTGAATGCCCTCAACTGCGGGGGAAGCTGCATAATTTCAGACCCCAAGGGCGGTCTTTACCGCTCAATAGGCAACACGTTGAGACAGAAGGGTTACAAGGTGATGAAGTTTGACCTTACTCACCCCGAAGACTCTATGCACTACGACCCTCTAAGCTACATAAAGAACACCGGCGACATACAAAAGCTTTCTCACGCCGTAGTATACGGCTCTCACACCAACAAAAGCGGTCGTTACGATCCTTACTGGGACGAAACCTCGGACACTCTGCTGTGTGCGCTGATAGGCTATATGTTTGAGCGGCATGACCCGGATATCAGCATCTCAAAGCTGATGCAAATGCTGGGGCAGATGACAGCCTACGAAGATATAGATGTACGCAAGACGAAGCCTGTTTTCAAAGACTTTGAAATGCATCACAGAGACTGCATATTAATGGGCAAAGAAAGCTGGGCTTACACAAAGTTCCACCAGTTTATAGGGCTTTCCGAAAAGACGCTTGCCTGCGTTATAAGTACGCTGGTATCGCAGTTGAACAACTTCGACAACGAAGAATTGCAGCTGCTTTTCAAGAACGGTCACTTTGACTTTACAAGGCTTGGCAGAGAAAAAATAGCGCTGTTTGTGATAATTTCGGACACCGACCGCTCGAGGGATATAATAGCTAACCTGTTCTACTCTCAGGCGATGAATGAGCTTTGCGACTACGCCGATAACCGTTGCGTGGGCGGCAGACTGCCCGTATCAACTACATTTATTCTCGATGACTTTGCGACAAACTGCCATATAGATAACTTCGAGAATATAATAAGCAACATAAGGGCACGCAACATCTCTACAATACTTATGCTGCAATCACTAGGTCAGCTTGAGATAGGCTATGGCGAAAGCAGTAAAACTATCATCAATAACTGCGATACAACGATCTTCATGGGGGCTAACTCTACCGAAGATGCTGCGTATTTCGCTAGAAAGGCAAACAAGCCGGTACAAACGATGCTTGAAATGGATCTGTACACAAGCTGGGTATTCCGCCGCACCGAAAAACCGCGCTATGTGAAGAACGTAAACCCCGACGAGTATCTTAAAGAGGTAAACAGATCACTTGCAGATACCAGAGACAATAAATATGCGCGTGTGTGACGGGCGGCAGGTAAAAAAGTTCCGCATAAGCTGTAAAAACGTAAGCTTATTGATAATGTTGACTATATAATTTTAAGGAGGAAAAGTTATGAAAAATTTTAAATTTATAAAAAGGACTGCGATACTTTTGCTGGCAGGAGTAATGTGCGTATCCGTATGCGGCTGCGGCAAGAGCAAGGAAAAGAAAGAAGAGGACAAGGGTATTGACCCGTTTTCGCAGGCAAATGTGCAGGTGACCTTTGACGGAAATTACCCGTTCAACACGGTTACTTTCACGCCCGAAGACCTTACTTTGGCAGGTGTGAAGCTTGCGGAGTTTTCCATTGACAAGCAAAGCGGCGTAAAAACGGGCGATGAGGTCACCGTTACTGCTACTGTTACACCCGAGGGAAAGCAGAAAGGCTACAAGGACTCTTCAAAGAAATTCCCCGTGGAAAACGTTTCTGCCTATGTGACCAAGCTTGACGAGATACCGAGCGATACTATGGACAAGCTGAAAAAGCAGGCTGAGGATGTCTTTACGGCAGAGGCGGCAAACTGGAAAAACGACGATGAATGTCAGACAAAGCTTGACGGCATAGAGTTTCTGGGCTGCTATTTTCAGCTGCACAAGCCTGTCAGCGACGGCAGGGCGCCTGATAAATGCAACAAAGTAATGCTGGCTTACAAGATAAGCATGACGATAACGGCGTTTGAGAGGAGCGGAGACGGTAAGACACCCGAAACAGGCAAATACGATTACTATGTTGTATACTGTTATGACAACCTGATAATCATGCCCGACGGCACGCTTTCGGTGGCTCTTGACAAGGGCTACAAGGAAAACGGCAGGTTTGAGACAGACTACGGCTGGTACGGTTTCTGGGGAAATGCTGAATACTTCTTCTGCGACGGCTGGAAGGATATTGACAGTATGTTCAACGAAGAGATAGCCTCGCACACCGATGTGTTTGAATACGAATCGACCGTTAACGGATAAACGAAATATGAAAGGGAGTATAAAAATGGACACTTTAGAAAAATACAGGCAGCCTGCAAAGAAGTTAAAGCCGCTGAAGGTGATAGCTATAATACTGCTGGTGATAGGACTTTTGCTGTTTTCAACGGTGCTTTTCAGTATGTTTTCGTACCGCAGCGACGGACTTAACAGGATAGAAAAGTACGGAATGGTGACCATAGATGACCCCGACGAGGGCATGCTGGTCTATGACGACGAGGACGAGTTCAAAGAGTATGTAAGCGATTCTTACGGCGTGGGAAAGACGTTCATTGTACTGGTCGCGCCCGGGGCGATATGCATGGCTGTATACCTTGTTGCAAACAAGCTGAAGAAGTAATGGCACACGGTAAACACCTTTTGAACAGCGTGAAAACATAGAAAAGCGGCTAAGAAAACTTAGTCGCTTTTTGTTTGATTTGTGGCAGAAAAGCCGATTTTATGGGGGATTTCTTTTCTATTGTTTTTGACCTTTGACAGCGTACACCCTCTGTCTCTTGCTCTCCACACCCAAGTCGGCTCCACCCCACACGCGACCGGAAGAATATTCTTTCAGCGCATTTTTTGGGGGCGATTTTTGGCGTGCGGTGGGGAAGTGGAGGAATGTGTGTTGTGTGTGGCGTATTGGGGTGGGGTGTGGATTGTGTGTGGGGTGGGGAAGTGCCGGAAAGTGCGGCGATGTACTGTGGCAGAGCTTTTCTTGACAAATAGTTAAGACAATGATACAATAGTTTCAGAAAATCCGCAAAACTGCCGAGAGAGGATAGTGAAAAATCACAATGAAGAAGCTGTTTGCGATACTTTCAGGCTTAATTGCCGCTTTTTCTTTAATTTCATTATTTGAAAATTTAAGTACCGTTATCTCCGTGAGTAATTGGGAAAAAACAGAAGCTGTTATATCAGCCATACTTCTTCCGGACGGAGTAGTGTGCGGTGATTTTACTGACAATAACGGAGTTAAACATATTGAACAGCCGCTTTATACTGATTTTAAATTTCAGCAGATCAGGGCAATCAAAACCGTTAAACAAGAAACGATAGATAAAAGTATCGGGCAAAAAATAACAATTCTTTATAACAATGAAAATTATAAAATTATAATTTACAGCAGCTTATTAAGAAAGATCACGATTTCATCGATCGTATCGTTATTATCATTATTGATTTTTCTTTCTTTAGTTTTGCACAAGAAGAGGCCCGACCAAACGTCAGCCGCAGATAATTGAGATAAAATTCGCCGCAGACCGATCAACTGTATAATACGTCAGAAAGCCGATCAAACGAAGGTAAAACCTTCAGAAGATCGGCTTTTTTATTTTTAAAAAACATATGATCGATCATTGAAAACGGCATATCCTCTGTTGCTTTGAGGTGCCTTGCAAAAATTAAAACTTAGGATATTCAGTCAGTCAGATTTTCTGCGTGCTTCTTTCCGAATATTATGACCGCCGTTCCATATGCGGCTGTTAAAACGCCTCCGATTATATAGCTAGCTATCCACGGCAGACCAAATCCGATCTCGGCATTCAGTATAAAGCTCGATATAACGAACATATAAAACATTCCCGGGATAAGCGACAAAAGGAACGGCTGTTTGTGCTTTATCATATAAATTGCTATCATGGCAAACGCAAATACTGCAATAGTCTGGTTTGCCCATGCAAAATACCGCCACAGTATATTGAAGCCATCGGCGTTCATTTTTGAAAACACCAGCAGGGCGGCGACTACCAAAAATATCACTATCGATACGAGCAGCCTGTTGCGCTTTTTAGACTGATCGATGTGCAGCGCATCCGAGGTCATAAGACGAAGCGACCTCAGCGCCGTGTCGCCCGATGTGATAGGCAGTATTATAACTCCGGCGATCGCGATTATCCCTCCGATGGAGCCCAACAAATTAGTGGCGATGATGCCGACGACATTGGTAGCAGGAGTATTGGCATCGGCAAGACCGAGATTGATAACGCCCATGGTTGCAGCAGCCCAGATCATGGCTATAAATCCCTCAAGAAGCATCATGTTGTAGAATGTCATGCGACCCTCTTTTTCGTGTGTCATCGTGCGTGAGATAAGTGTTGACTGCGTGGAGTGAAAGCCCGAAACTATTCCGCAGGCAACAGTCACAAAGAATATCGGAATAAAATGAAGTCCTTTAGGGTGTACGCCGGAAACACCGACATTCCAGATCTCGTCAAGCGGGTAGCTGTTTATAAACAGACCTATAAATACGCCTATTGCTGACAAAATAAGAATACCGCCGAATATCGGGTAGACCCTGCCTATGATCTTGTCAATGGGGAAAAGCGTCGCAACAATATAATAAACAAAGATCGCACCGTAGACTATCCATATGATCGGACTTGAAATGCCGTTGTCTGCTTTTAATATTTGAGTAACGAACAGATCGCCGGGTGTATAGATGAAAACAGCGCCGACAAGCAGCATTAAAAGGCATACGAAAACATTGTATATAAAATATATATGCTTGCCTATATACTTTCGTATAAGCGACGGCATTTGGGAACCGTCGTTTCTGAGCGAGATCATTCCGCACATATAGTCATGGAACGCTCCGCCGATAACACAACCTATCGGTATTGTAATAAATGCAACAGGTCCGAAAAGAATACCCTGTATCGGTCCGAGAATAGGGCCTGTTCCCGCGATATTCAAAAGCTGTATCAGGCTGTTTTTCCATTTGTTCATCGGAACATAATCAACGCCGTCGTTCAGCCTTACAGCGGGAGTTTCTCTATCGTCAGGTTTGAATATCCTCTGGCAAACAGCACCGTAAACCGTACCGCCGATCATGAGCAGCAGTAAGCCGATTATAAAAGTGATCATTTGCACTCCTCCTTTATTTTTGTCAGTATAGCCGGCAGCACGTTAAAAGTGCTGCTTTGTGGCTTGGACAATAAGTATTTTGATAAATTTCGACAAAAAAATTATATCACAACGAGTATCCAAAGTCAATATTTGATAGACGAAACTTGCAAAAATCAATTATTTACTAACGCCGGAATATTTAGCAGCTTTTTTTGTGGCCGAGTTTATTATTCTCTGTTCAGCAGTTCTTTCGCCGATCTGCGGTTCGTAATCTATGTGCATAGAAATGGAGATGTCTTAGAATTTATGTATGGATATCGTCATTTTTTATAATATTTCGAATTGAACAAAAGCGAAAAAATTTTCCCACAAAGTCATTGACCTTTTGTTGAAATTGTGATATACTGAAAATAAGGATACCGTGTTTTATGGAGGACTGATATGATTACAGGTACAATTAAAAACAAAATCGACAAAATATGGACAGATATATGGGCTGGCGGAATTACCAATCCACTAACGGTTATCGAACAACTTACTTATCTGATGTTCATACGTTCCCTCGATGAAAAGGAACTTGAAAAAGAGGAATTTGCCAATATGACGGGTAATACCAATGACTTGATTTTTCCAAAGTCGGAAATCGGACAGGCTATGCGTTGGAGCAAATTCAAGGACAAAGATGCCCGTTACATTTTTGACGTTGTGTCAAAATACGCCTTTCCTGCGGTCAAGAAGATGAAATACGGCAAGTTGCCTGATTTTGACGAAAATGGCGAAATGATTGAAATTCCCGATCGTGATGACAATGAACAGGTGCAGACGGCTTTTACTCGCTATATGGACAGTGCTGTTTTTCTAATACCGAATCCGCAAATTTTGCAAAAAATCATCACCGGACTTGATGATTTGTATGAGCATGATATTGCTGAACTCGATATGCAGGGCGATTTGTATGAGTATATGCTCGGCAAGCTATCCACGGCAGGGCAAAACGGCCAATTCCGTACACCGAAACATATTCGTGAAATGATGGTTGAACTTATTGCTCCTACGCCTGATGACTTGATTTGTGACCCTGCCTGCGGTACAGCCGGATTTCTTGTTTCGTCGGCTGAATATATCCGTAAGCATTATGAAGAACAAATGACAGAGGAACAATGGGCTGACTTTGAGGAAAAGACATTCACGGGTTACGATACTGACCAGACTATGCTCAGAATTTCGGCAATGAACCTGATGCTTCACTCAATTACAAATCCTGACATTGACTACAAGGACAGCGTTTCCAAGCAGAACAAGGTTAGCGGAAAATTCACGGTTGTGCTTGCAAATCCGCCGTTCAAGGGCTCTATTGATGCGGAGAGTATCAACGATAATCTGACCGCAATCACCAAAACAAAAAAGACGGAATTGCTCTTTATTGCGTTGTTTCTGCGACTTCTTCAAAAAGGCGGTCGGTGTGCGTGTATCGTGCCTGACGGCGTGTTGTTTGGATCGTCAAACGCTCACAAGTCAATCCGCAAAGAATTGATTGAAAATCACCAGCTTAAAGCAGTAATTTCTATGCCGAGTGGCGTTTTTAAGCCATATGCAGGCGTTTCCACGGCGGTGCTTGTGTTCGTGAAAACCGATGCAGGCGGAACGGAAGACGTGTGGTTTTATGATATGAAAGCGGACGGCTTTTCCCTTGATGACAAACGGACGGAAATTCCCGAAAATGATATTCCCGATATTATCACCCGCTTTTGGAATCCTGACGGTGAAAAGGACAGACAGCGTACAGAACAATCGTTCTTTGTACATAAACAGGAAATAATCGACAATGACTATGATTTGTCTATTAACAAGTACAAAAAGACAGAATATGTCGCTGTGGAATACTCTCCGACAAGCGAAATTTTAGCGGAACTGAATGGCTTATATCAGGAACTTGGCAGTACGCTTGCGGAATTGGAGGGCGTGCTGAATGGCTAAATTAGGTGATATTTGTGATATAAAATCTGGTGGAACTCCGTCAAGATCAAAACAAGAATACTGGAACGGGAGTATTCCGTGGGTTAAAATAAGTGATTTCAATGGTAAATATATTGATTCAACGTCGGAAAAAATAACAGAAGTAGGCTTGAATAATTCCTCTGCTAAGATAGTTGAAAAAGGAAGTATTCTCTTTACTATATTTGCAACATTAGGAGAAGTAGCCATATTAAATATTGATGCATCAACCAATCAAGCCATTGCGGCACTAACAATAAACAGTTCTGATATTAACATTAACTATCTTTATTATTTTCTTACATCAATAAAGAAATATGTGAACGAAATTGGTAGAGGGGTTGCTCAAAATAATATCAATATGTCAATATTGAAAAACATTAATGTTCCCCTCCCTCCTCTTGAAATACAACAGCAAATCGCCGATAATCTTGATAAGGTCACTCACATAATTGACTTGTGCAATGCTATTCTCGAAAAGCTTGATTTGCTCGTCAAATCACGGTTTGTAGAGATGTTCGGGGATCCTGTTATAAATCCCCAAAAACGGGATATGACTACAATAGGCGAAATTGTTACTGAAGTCAAATATGGCACAAGTAGACCAGCCGTTGACGGTGGAAAATATCCATATTTACGCATGAATAATTTAACTTATGACGGTCACTTAGATTTCACTGACTTAAAAAGAATTGATATACCGGATAATGAAATAGAAAAATGCATTGTTCATAAAGGTGATGTACTTTTTAATAGGACAAATAGCATAGAACTTGTTGGAAAGACTTGTGTTTTTGATGAAGATGAAGATATGGTTATAGCAGGATATATTATCAGAATTAGATTAAAATCTGCTGTGCTTCCATTATTTTTGTCGTGCTTTATGAATACAGATTTTATGAAAAAGAAATTAAGAGCTATGGCAAAAGGTGCTGTAAATCAAGCAAATATCAATGCAAAAGAATTGCAGGAAATAGATATATATATCCCCCCACTTGAATTGCAAGAACAATTTGCTGATTTCGTCAAACAAGTCGACAAATCGAAATTGGCAGTAAAACAGGTGCTTGAAAAGGCGGAAGTCCTCAAAAATGCACTAATGCAGGAATATTTTGGGTGATAAATAAGGCATATCATTTGAGGATATACTATTTGTAAATACAGAATAAGGAGAATGCAACAATGAAAAGAATTAAATCCTTAAAACTAATTAATTGCGGAGCTGTTCCGCCCATTGATATTACTGATTTTCAAAATCTGAATCTGATCATAGGAGAAAATGGTACAGGAAAAACTTTTCTCCTGAAAGCTATGTATGCTGCTGTAAGATCTGCGGAAGATTATAAACGTGGCAATGATACTAGATCCTTTACAGAGATACTGACCGACAGATTGCGCTGGACTTATCAAGTCGATAAAATTGGCGATATTGTAAACAAAAGTGCTGAATCTGCTCTTGAATTTTGTATGCATATTAACGAGAATGAACTTCAGTTTTCATTGTCTAAAAGCACAAAGGTCAAACTCAACAATGTAAAGTATAATGACATTGAATGTAACGGAAATTCAGTTTTCATTCCTGCAAAAGAGATTATTTCTCTGATAAATGTGATTCTAAAGTCAAGGGATTTTGACAAAAGTTTCGGATATGATGACACTTACTATGAACTGGCAAAAGTGCTGAATCTGACATCTTTAAACAATGGTGGGAATTACAACGATGTTTGTGAAAGAATTGCGAAGATCATGGGCGGAAAAGTCGAATTTGATATCAAAACACAGACATGGCTCTTTATAAAAGGCGGAAAGAGGTTGTCCATTAATATCACTTCTGAAGGTATCAAGAAGCTTGCAATCATTAGCAGACTCTTAGAAAGTGGTTATATTAATGATGATTCGATAATTTTTATTGATGAGATAGAATCTGCCCTTCATCCGAAAGCAATCTCTGACCTGCTTGATATTATTGAATTCATTGCCTATGAACTTGGATTACAGATTTTCATCAGCAGTCATTCTTATTTTGTGATCAAAAAACTTTATTTAATTGCTATGAAGCGAAAGCAACCTCTTCCATGTATTTCTCTCACATCCAATGGTACAAAGTATTCTAATATGAGTAATGGTATGCCAGATAATTCTATTATTGATGAATCAATCCGGCTTTATGAAGAAGAAGTCAGCGAGGTGCTGGGGTAATGATCATAAATGAATCCGGAATGCGATTCGGCGACTATCCTGATAGTCACGTCTTCCATATTGAAAAGAGCAAAGTATATGAAGAGATAAAAAACGAAGGCATAAAAAGTGTGGAATTTATCCTTTTGAAGAATTCTAAACTGTTATTATTAGAAGCCAAGACATCAGCGCCGAATCCAGAAAGCCAAGAAACCCCCGAAAGATTCGGTGAATACATACAAAATATTGCAGAGAAAATGCGTAATTCTCTTGATTTGTTTTTATATCAACTATCCCGAAAAGAAGAACTGTCTAGAACATTCATGGAAATCAATTATCATGACGTTGACGTAACCTGTGTGCTTGTAATAAAAAATCACCAAAAAGAATGGCTTTCTCCCGTAAATGATGCACTTTCCAGAGAGTTATTGAAACATAAAAGAATGAAAGCCATCTGGAAATGTAAAATAATCGTAATTAATGAAGCGCAGGCTGTTTCGCATGGTTTAGTACAAAGCAAGTAGAAGGAAATTCATAATAAATAATGGTCGCAGGGATGTTGGTACACTATTTTTAATGAGGTGTATCACTATGAAAGAACAAATTATACTGAATATTACACAGGAAATGCTCCCTTATCTTGACAATGCACAACTTTTACAGCTACAGAAAGTGCTGGAACGTGCCTTATGGAATGTGGAAATTACAGAATCAGAAAAGACAGATGCTGTCCCACAGATGAGCAATACAGAATTGCTTACAGCCTTTATCAATGCCAAAAAAATTGAGGGGTGCAGCGAAAAAACGCTGAAATACTACTATTCGACAATAAGCCGAATGTTTTCCGATACGGACAAGCATATCACGCATATCACAACGGAAGATTTGCGTGAATATCTTGCACATTATCAGGAAACAAGCACTTGCAGTAAGGGCAATATTGACAATATCCGCCGTATTTTGTCGAGCTTTTTCTCTTGGCTTGAAGATGAAAACTATATTCTGAAAAGTCCTGTTCGCCGCATACATAAGATAAAATCCGCTAAAACTGTTAAAGAAACTTATACCGATGAAGCGCTGGAGCGAATGCGTGATAATTGCAAAAACCTGCGTGATCTTGCCATTATTGATATGCTTGCATCTACGGGAATGCGTGTTGGTGAACTTGTCGGGCTGAATATCGCTGATGTCGATTTTGAAAGCCGTGAGTGCATTGTATTCGGCAAAGGCAGTAAGGAACGCCCTGTATATTTCGATGCCCGTACAAAAATACATCTGAAAAACTATCTTGAATCAAGAACAGATGATAACCCTGCCTTATTTGTGTCACTTCTTAAACCGTATAGCCGTCTGAAAGTCAGCGGTGTGGAAATCAGACTGCGTGAATTAGGGCGAAAACTCGGCATTACAAAGGTTCACCCTCACAAATTCAGGCGTACTCTTGCCACAAGAGCAATAGACAAGGGAATGCCCATAGAGCAGGTGCAAAAACTGCTTGGACATAGCAAAATCGACACCACAATGCAGTATGCTATGGTCGATCAGAACAATGTAAAGCTAAGCCACCGAAAGTATATCGGATAGTTTCAAATCACGGTTTGTAGAGATGTTTGGGGATCCGGGAACTGATACTTGCTTATTTCCAACAGTTAAATTAAAAGAATTATCTGTTAAAATTTCAGATGGAGTTCATGCAAAACCTGAATATGTAGAAAATGGCAAACCATTCTTATCAGTTGTTAATATAAATCGTAAAAAAGTTGATTTTACGAATTGTAAATTTGTATCTGAAGAAGCATATCAGAAAATGATAAAGACTACACATCCTGAAAAAGGAGATGTATTATATACAAAAGTTGGTGCTACTTATGGTATACCAGCGTATGTTGATACAGATATAGAATTTTGTTTATATGTAAGTGTTTGTTTAATTAAACCAAATCATGAACTTATAAATTCAAAATTTTTAGCTATTCAAATGGATATGCCATTCATAAAACATCAAGCAGACAGTCGCATAAAAGGTATTGGTGTTCCTGATTTGCACTTAAATCAAATATCTGAATTTAATATTATATGTCCACCAATTGAACTGCAAGAACAATTTGCCGATTTCGTCAAGCAAGTCGACAAATCGAAATTTATTACTTTTATTATCAAAAAAATCGTAAGGAGAGTGAATCTTTATGACCAATTTTGAATTTTTAAGGAATATCGCTGATTATGCCCTGTTCGCCAATGCGGCAATAGAGGCGGAAAAAGTCTTGGCCACTTCTCCTTCAATGTGTGCTATCGGCTGCCGGAAAGCCCTTGAACTCGCCGTGAAATGGGTCTATTCCGCCGATAACACGATCACGATGCCCTACAAAGATAATTTGCAGTCACTGATCCACGAGCCGTCTTTCCGTTTTGCCCTTGATTCGCAGACTTGGGGGAAACTGCCGTTTATAATCCGGCTCGGCAACTTGTCCGTACACACGGAGAGAGCTGTCGACAAGGCTGACGCTCTGCTTGCCCTCGAAAGTTTGTTTGAATTTATTGAATGGGTGGACTATTGCTATGGCGCAGACTATGTGGAACGGCATTTTGATGCTGCTTTGATTCCTGCGGAAAAAGTCGTTTTGGATACAAAAAAAATCAAGGAACAGCAATCCCTGATTGAACAGAAAGACAGCGACATTAAAACGTTACAAGCGAAAATTGCGGAAATGTCTGCAATTCTCACCGCTGGAAAAGAGAAAAAACAGGATAGCCGTTCATTTACGCCGGCAAATCTTTCTGAATTTAAAACTAGAAAAATTTATATTGATGTCGCCCTGAAATTTATGGGCTGGAAATTTGGCGGTACAGATGCGGACGTATGGGAAGAATATGAAGTTACCAATATGGAGGGTATTCCCGGAAAGAAGGGGTACTGCGACTATGTTCTTTTCGGGCGTGACGGGCTTCCGCTTGCGGTTATTGAGGCAAAACGTGCCAGCAAAGATCCGAACATTGGCAGAAAACAGGCTTTACTTTATGCGGACTGCCTTGAACGGAAATTCGGTCGCAGACCGATGATGTTCACTACAAACGGCTTTGATACATATTTCTGGGACGATTTATCTTCTCCTCAAAGAAAAGTCAGCGGATTTTTTACAAAATCAGACCTTGAAAAGCTGATGAACCGTCGTGAAACTCGCAAAAATCTTGATTCAATCCAAATTGATGACAAGATTACAGATCGCTACTACCAAAAAGCAGCGATTCGTGCGGTTTGCGAACATCTAGAAAAGGGTTTTCGCAAAGCTTTGCTCGTTATGGCAACGGGTACAGGCAAAACCAGGACGGCATCAAGCCTGACAGACGTGTTGAGCCGCGGCGGATATGTGACAAATATTCTGTTTCTTGCCGACAGAACGGTACTTGTAAAGCAGGCAAAAGATGACTTCAAGAATTATCTGCCCGATATGTCGCTGTGCAATTTGTGCAACAACAAGGACGACCGTAACGCAAGAATTGTATTTTCCACATATCCCACAATTCTGAACGCCATTGACAGTATCAAAACAAATGACGGAATACCACTGTTTTCTCCTGCACATTTTGACCTGATTATCACTGATGAAAGCCATAGGAGTATTTTCAAGAAATATCGTGCAATTTTTGAATATTTTGATGCGATTATGGTCGGCTTGACTGCAACACCAAAAATCGATGTTGACCGTAACACTTATGACTTTTTTGAAATGGAAAGCAATGTGCCGACATACGCCTATGATTATGAAACAGCAGTCTATACCGATCATGTGCTTGTGCCATATTACAATTATGAAGTGAAAACAAAGTTTCTTGATGAAGGCATCACTTATGACGAACTTTCAGACGAAGATAAAGAACGCTATGAAGATGATTTTGCTGAAGATGGCTATATTCCCGACTTTATCCCATCTGAAAAGCTGAATGAATTTATATTTAACGAAAAGACGGTTGACATCGTTCTGCAAGACCTTATGGAGCGTGGAATCAAAGTTCAGGGCGGTGACAGACTTGGTAAAACAATTATTTTTGCGCAGAACAAGGAACACGCTGAATTCATTGTAAAACGATTTAACGCACTTTATCCAAATTATCACGGCAATTTTGCCCAGCGTATCACTTGTGAGGAAAGTTATGCCCAGACAGTAATTGATGATTTCAAAATTCCCGACAGAATGCCTGTTATTGCGGTCTCAGTAGATATGATGGACACAGGTATTGACGTGCCTGAATGTGTCAACCTTGTATTTTTCAAGAAAATACGCTCCAAAACAAAATTCTGGCAGATGATCGGCAGAGGTACAAGACTTTGCAAAAATCTCTCCTGTGTGGACAACATAGACGGCGAATATGAGGACAAATGCCGTTTCCTGATATTCGATTACTGCGGAAATTTCGAATTTTTCCGTGAACACAAAAACGGCTATGAATCGCAGGAAACCAAATCACTGACGGAAAATATTTTCTGCAAACAGGTGCGGTTGATATTTTCATTGCAGGACAGCAATTTCTCCGATGATGAATATCAGGCTTTCCGGCAAAATCTTGTTGAAATATGCTATAATGGCGTAAATGCGTTGTCTTATGACCTTGTATCTATACGGCTTAAAACCGAATATGTTGAGAAATTCAAAAAGTCTGAACAATGGGTATCTTTGTCCGATATGGATATATTGGAACTTCAAAAGCATATCGCTCCTCTTATCACCACAAATGACACGGACGAATATGCAAAACGTTTTGACAATTTTATGTATGGCTTGATGCTTGCCAATATCGACAAGCTGCCGACAATGAATTATCTGAAAAAGCAACTCTGCAAAACCGCTGAATTGTTGGAGCGAAAAGCAACGATACCGCAAGTTAAGAAGAAACTCACGCTGATAAAAGATATTCAAACTGATACATTTTGGAAAAATATTAGCGTTCTCACAATTGAAAACGCTCGACAGGAACTCCGTGATTTAATGCAATTTCTCGTTGACGGCATACATAGACCGCCAATTTTCACAAGTCTTAGCGACCCGGTGATTGACCAAAAAGAAGGCGATATTCTTAGTGATGCCTACGATTTCGAGGACTACCGCAAAAAAGTAAACCGTTACGTTGAGGAACATAAAAATGATGAAGTCATTTATAAACTGAATCATAATCTTCCGCTCTCAAAAGATGATTATGCAGAACTTGAACGCATATTCACACAGGAACTTGGCAACAGTAAAGATTATCAGCGTGAATACGGGGATACGCCTTTCGGGCTGCTTATTCGTAAAATCGCAAAACTTGACCATGAAAGTGCAATGAATGCTTTTTCTGAATTCATAAATGACAGTTCGCTAAATCAGAAACAGATTGAATTTATCTTGAAAATTATCAGACATATCGAAAATAATGGTTATATTGAGGACATTCAAATCCTTATGAAACCGCCATTTGATAAGCCTTACAGTTTTATCAAAATGTTTGATTCAAAAACAAGAACCGCAATACTGCAAACCATCGAAAATATCAAAAATAATGCCCTTCAAGTAGTAGCTTGACAGCAACGGCACGGAGAACGCTCTGAACGCTCTCCGTGCCGTTTTATTTTCATCAGTACAAAGTGATAATAACACATATGAATAAAGATTGAGGCCATTATGTAATCTCACTTTTATACTTCAAAACTAATTATAATTTCGCTTTTAAATATTTATTACAGTATATGCTAAGAGCAAATTCAACAGTTATAGCCGAACTTTTTGCACAATCTTAAATGCCCTTCGTAAATTAGTTTATTATTTCTACTCCCCTGCGCTTTCGCCCAGAGCAAAAGAACTGTTGAACTTATTCATGCTTCTCATGGCAATTTTCATAACCTCAACTGCTTCTTCGGTATTCTTGATCTTTTCTTTAAGACGTTTCTTTTCCTCTTTATCAGCAGCATCGGCTTTAAGTTTAACATCTACAAGATCCTTTTCGATCTCGGCTATATTCTTAACATACTGCTCATATACGGTATTTGAATATTCAACGTCATGTTCATCATTCAGAAAGATCTCCCGAACAGCAACCATTAGTTTTGCCGATTGCAGTATGGTATCTTTCTTACCCATAATTCCTGCTGCTCCAACTGCTCCGCCAACACCGGCGCCAACTCCGAGTCCGAGCAGCGCACCGCCGCCTACGATTGCCATAGTACCGCCTGCCATACCAAATCCACCAACGGCAATCGCTCCGCCTCCGAGGTATGCCAGGCAAGCGCTTGTCAAAGCCGCTCTGCTAAGCCCTGCGAAATTTGAACCTACAAGGGCAACAGCAATAGAGGGAGCAAGTGCGCCTGCTGTAAAAATCGTAACAATAGCAACTCCGGCGGTGATAGAAATGCTCTTTATAGCAGTTTTCAGCACCTCGTTAAGCTCGCGAGTAACCTTGCCATAACATTTACGGAGCCTTTCGATATAGCCTTTTTGATAATAACTTTCGGTAAAAAACTCATCAAGAAATTTATCGCCTTCTGATTGACTATATCCCATTAACGGCAAGTGCAGTTCCTTATATTTCGTACTTGGAATAACTTTTCCCTTTTTGTTTATCTCCGTGCTAAGCGCATAGTACGGTTCAAACAGCATTGTTTCAAGCAGCACCAATCTAAACCACGGCAGCTGCGGAGAGTTTGCTGCAACAGCATCGTGGAGCTCTTGAACAGAATACCAATGAAGAACTGCATTATCATCACCGACAAAAGAAGGAAAACCGATCTCCATGTACTTTTTCCATTCTTCTAACCACTGTCTTTTCATATCAGCAGTTTTGCCGCCGCGGTCTACATCATTGATAGTCTTATGCATTTCAAGGTTATAAAGTATTTCTGTTTGCTCCAAAGTGAGCCCGAATTTTCCAATATCCATATTTGCTCCTATTCTGTTATAAATGTTATCGTCTGTTTGAGTATATGTATTTCGATGGATCTCCTCATACATTTGCTTTATCCGCTTTACATCACGGACTTTCAGATAGTTTGAGACCTCGCTGCCGATTGCAACTAAAAATCTTCCTACACCAACATAATTAACGGCTACAAAGTATTTTTGAGATAAGACTGCATCTGCAATATCGATCGTTGAGAAAACAGCACTTGAAATTGTGATCATTCTGTCTATTGTCGGATTGCCAAACGGCTTAACGCTTTCCCAATCAATATTTTTCAGCCGAAAATCTTCAATTGAAGTGAGTTTCATTTTTTTGATAGATAACGCCAATCTTCTTACAAAGTAAAATGCTCTGACAATAAATTCATTTGCCACCACGGGAAGTGCCTGCCTGCCGATCTCGACGAGCGAACCGAGTTCTCCTCGCAAATCAAACTTAACAACACTGTCTTTAATGATCTTTCCGTTTTCATCGCGCTTGGCAAATATTGTTCCATTAAAAACTTTTGAAAGAAATACAGACAAAGAAATATCGCCTATTATAATATTTTTGAAAATAGGTAATACGGATAACTCTTTCGCAAGTGACAATATCGGACCCGGTATACCCGTACCGCCGCTGATGCCTGCCGTACTGCTTGAGCCTGCCATATCGCTGACAAGATGAAAGAACCATACTACTGTACCCTTAAACAGCTTTTCAGGAATAGTTTCCCCAATAAGCACCTTGCTTTTATCGGAAACAGGCACAGACTTAAAAGAGCCGTTGACATCCGTACCGTATGACACGCCGCTAAACTGTGTCAGCAGAGAAAATATAAGACCTACGATCGTAGGATGATGAGCAAAATCCCGTAGATGATGCTGTAATCCGCCGCCAAAATCAGCAATGTTGCCGTCGCTTGGTATTGAAAATCTTTCTTCAAGGAATCTAACCGAGCCCTTTCCTTTGTCGCCCTTATAGCCAAGCAAAGAAGCGGTTTTATCAACTAGTGCATCAACCTTATCGCTCGCAATTGCGCGTCCTCTTTCAAGTTTAAAATCACCGACCCACAAGATATCAAGCATACTGCACAAAATACCTGATGCAGCCGCAACACAATAGTCCAACTTATCGGCACGGCTTGAAAGCATTTTTATTTTGCAGTCCAGATCATATATGATATCATCATAATCAGCGGCATTTTCATACAAAGCAACCTGTACATCAATTGAATTATTGTCCATATGTTCTCCTTTGCATAAATATAAATTTATTTATATTATAATGCTTTTTTTAATATGAGTCAAGGTCGTATTAAGTACAATTATTTTTGACTTATTTGGTGCTTATTGGACAAAAAGAGTGGCTTTTCTTTGCGCTTCAAGGCTAAAAAAACTGTTCAAAGTAAGCGGTGTATCTACATGGTATGTGCGCGTTCTTAGATAATAAATCGAACAAAGCTCATACAGATAAATTGAACCGAACCAATTTGTGCGAACAGCACAAAAGACCCCTATGGAAAAATAAATTAAGAAACGAACTGACTTCGCAA
>CANRNT010000015.1 GCA_947631995.1 uncultured Clostridia bacterium
CGAAGTCAGTTCGTTTCTTAATTTATTTTTCCATAGGGGTCTTTTGTGCTGTTCGCACAAATTGGTTCGGTTCACAAACCGTGAGGGCTTTTGTTATTTTAGCATAGTTTTGAGCTTTTGAACTATTCGCAGATCTTCCTGGATATAAGTCTGTATCATCTGTTCGAGACCGCTGTCGCTGACCTTTGAAAAATCATTGCACAATGATATCAGTGCTGACGTATTGTTTTCAAGAAGCTTAGTAACAGCGATATTGTCGTTACGTTTCATTTTGTGTCCTCCAGTATATTGAGCATGGTATTATACCGGTTTCTGTGCTGCGCTAAAAGATTTTGTATATCGCTTCTGAGCTGCGGCTCTCTTATCTGCTGCAAGTAAGTTTCATACTTGTTTATAAGCTCATTTTCTTCCGAGATCATATTTTGCAAGGTATCAAGGTCGTCTTTGCCAAGCATAGTGAATTCCTCCGCTATTACATATTACATTCATAATATGTCCTCGGAGGAGATAAAATATACGTTATTCAAACTTTGTCATTGCTATCGTACAGCATATTACCCTGTCAGCTCCGGCTTCCTTCAAAGCTTTGGAACAGTAATTCAAAGTGCTTCCCGTAGTGATTATATCATCGCACAGCAATACCGTTTTTCCCTTTACGCTTTGCTCTTTTCCCGTAAAAGAATAAGCTTTTGCAGCTCTCTGCTTTCTCTCCTCCGCAGAAAGCTCATGCTGAACGAGGCTTTCGTCTGTCTTTGACAGAAGTTTTCCGCTGACAGGTATATCACAATTCCTGTGTATCATTTTTGCAAACATATGCGCATGATTATATGCGGTCTCACGCATTTTTCTTTTGCTGACGGGTACAGACGTTATTATATCTATATCGGAAAGCAGGTCATTTTCTTTCAGCAGCTTTACGGCTTTTTCAGCAAAGAGACCTGCAAATCCGGTCGCTTTTGCTCTTTTAAGCGAAATTATGCCCTTTTTGCCTGCTCCGTCATAGTAAATAAAAGAAAAGGCGGCGTCATAGTATATCGTTTCGGACGAGCAAATACATTTAAGCTGGCCGCACCTTTTACAGTAGCTGTCATCGGCGTACTCCAGCTCTTTTTCGCACTTTTCGCAGATATACTCATCATACTTTATATAACCGTCACAGACAGGACATCTGTTAGGGAAAAATAGATCCGCAATAAAGTCAAGAAGCTTATATATCGATCTCATCGCCGTTATCCTCTGCCAACATTTCTTTTAAGCAGGTATACCTGTTTGTCCTGCGGTCATTGGATATCATATAGTTGATGACACCCATAGAGCCTACTGCTATAAAAATTCTTTTTGCTCTGGTAACAGCGGTATACAACAGATTGCGGTAGAACAGCTTTTCGTATCCAGGACAGGCTGCGAATATCACATAATCAAACTCGCTGCCCTGACTTTTATGGACGGTTATAGCATAAGCAAGCTCGATATTGTCTAGCATAAGAGTGCTGTAACTGCATATCCTGCCGTCAAAATCAATAGTAACGATACCCATTGCATGGTCTATTTTTAATATCTTTCCGATGTCACCGTTGAACACACCTGCGCCGTTCTCCTTGCCGTCGGGAGTTTCTCTATACCATATAACATCATAATTATTCTTGTTCTGCATTACCTTATCACCAGTTCGGAATGTGTAAAGCAGAGTTTTTATTTCTCTTTTTGACTGCGCGGGCGGATTGAGCTTTTCCTGCAATATGCGGTTCAGCTCAATAGTACCGCACGGTCCTTGTCTTGTGGGCGAAATTATCTGTATGCTCTCGATAGGGTCAATAAAATATTTTGCGGGAAGTCTGTCTTTGGAGAGGTCGACTATAAGTGAGCGTATGTCGTCATAGCTTGTCCTTGAAAAGAAGAAAAAGTCATCACAGTCGCCGCGAATAATATTCTCGCCTTTGATTATTCTGTGGGCGTTGGTAACTATCCTGCTGGAGCTTGCCTGTCTGAATACCTCTTTAAGGGCGACGGTAGGAACGACGCCGCTTTCGATTATGTCTTTCAATACATTTCCTGCACCTACTGACGGCAGTTGATCGCTGTCACCGACCAGTACGAGCTTACAGGTGATAGGCAAAGCGCGCAGCAAAGCGTCAAACAACAGAGTATCGACCATAGACATCTCATCTATTATCATAACGTCGCAGTTGAGAGTATTGTCCTCGTTATGGGTGAAATGCGGTATATCCCCGTCAGCGAACTGTACTTCAAGCAGTCTATGTATCGTTTTAGCTTCAAAACCTGTCAGCTCCGAAAGACGTTTTGCGGCACGCCCTGTCGGAGCGGCTACCATAACATTCAGTCCCTGCTGCTGAAACAATGAAATTATCGCGTTTAATGTGGTGGTCTTTCCCGTGCCGGGGCCGCCTGTCAGGACGAGAAAGCCGATAGAAAGTGCAGTATTTATGGCTTTTCTCTGTATTTCCTCATACACTATACCGTTCTGCTCCTGCGCGATATCTATAACATCGCCAAAGTCGATACTATTATCGTATGACATATTCTTCATTATATTCAGCCGACGGGATATGTTCATTTCGGCTGCGGCATAGTCGCGCAGCAGTTCGTATGTCCTGCCGTTTTTCTTTTTATACACTGCGACGACATGGTCGGTGTGCAGCTCTTCAAGCATACTGTCAAAGCGTTCAGCGTCTATCTGCAAAAAATTGCATGAAAGCTCCCTTAGCTTATCCGTTGGCAGACAGCTATGTCCTGCGGAAGCGTTTCTTGAAAGCACGGTCATTATTCCTGCTCTTACCCTGTTTTCACAGTCGGCAGGGAGCTGCATTTTCATTCCCAGCTCGTCAGCCTTACTGAACGGCAGACCGACTTCAAATGAGCAAAGACAATAAGGGTCGCTTTCTATCATATCTATTGCCGAAGCGCCCCACGCTTTATAAGCTCTTACGCCGTATGAAGCTGAGATACCGTTAGAGGCAAGATATGACATAAGTCTTTTTACGACAAATTTGCACTTGAACTCTTCCGAATATTTCATCGCCTTTTTTGCCGAGATACCGTCAACCTCGGTAAGGCGCATAGGTTCGTTCTCAAAAATATCGAAAACATCGTCGCCGAATTTCTGCACGATGTTTTTTGCCAGAACAGGTCCGATACCCTTTATTACTCCGCTAGCCAGATACTTCTGTATAGCTGTCTGAGACTTGGGAAGAGCGCGTTCGCAAAGAGACGCCTTGAACTGTTCACCGTATTTTGGGTGAGATGTGAACTCACCAACGAGCTGCAAGCTTTCTCCCTCGTCGATATCCCCTATCTCGCCAACTACTGTAACGGGCTCGCCGTCAGCGTCCAGCAGCAAAACGACAAATCCCGTTTCTTCATTCTTATACACTATACTGTCTACGCTGCCTTTAAGCTCTGTACACTTTTTTTCGTACATATTCTTCATTCCTTAATATCTTTATGAGCTTTGAATACTTTTTCACCGAAAGCTCCGGAAACTCTTTTTTTAATCTGTGGCACAATGCTTTTATATCTTTATCACCGTCAGTAAGAACTACGACCTTATCAGATGTATCATCGCCGAAAAAATGGGCTTCCCACCACACTTCGCGTATACGCTGTTCAAGCTCCGACAAACGTTTAATATCGTCGGCGCATATGATATGGAGCTGTTTACAATGCTTTCTGTCGGCTCTTATCACAAGAACAGCTATAGGGAAAACGGATAAAAACGCTATCATCAGCGAGATAACATACAGTCCTTTCATACAACAGCACCCCTTTATAACATATGTTATACAAGGGTAAATTGTTATGCACACATTAAATTGTACCACATTTTTTCATATATTGCAATAGCCGCATTATACAAAAAGGCTCACCAAAACATCTTGGTGAGCCTATGAAAAATACTGTCCTTATGCGGTCGTCACGATCACTCAGCAGAAACTTTTTTAGCTGCTATGTCAGAAAGAGCGTCCTTTCTTGAAAGGTTTATTCTTCCCTGATCGTCTATCTCCATTACCTTAACGACTATCTCATCGCCAATGGAAACGCAGTCCTCGACCTTTTCAACTCTCTTGTTATCAAGCTTGGAGATATGAACAAGACCGTCCTTGCCCGGAGCTATCTCAACAAAAGCGCCGAAGTTCATTATTCTTACTACCTTGCCCTTATAGATAGCGCCTATCTCGGGGTCAAAGCCGATAGTATTGATGATATCTATTGCCTTCTGAGCCTTTTCAAGGTCGAGACCCGAAACAAATACGTTTCCGTCCTCCTCGATATCTATCTTACACTCGCAGTCGGCAGCTATCTTCTGGATTACCTTTCCGCCTGAGCCGATAACCTCTCTTATCTTATCAACAGGCACTTTAGTGGTGAGCATTTTAGGCGCCCACTTATTGACTGTCTCTCTCGGAGCGGGTATAGCTTTGAGCATTATCTCATCGAGTATATAGTCACGAGCCTTATGCGTTTTTGCGAAAGCTTCCTTGATTATATCGTAGGTAAGACCGTCGACCTTAATATCTACCTGAATGGCTGTGATACCCTTATGAGTACCGCCTACCTTGAAGTCCATATCTCCATAGAAGTCCTCGAGACCCTGAATGTCTACCATAGTCATCCAACTGCCGTCTTCCTTAGTGATAAGGCCGCACGAAATTCCTGCAACGGGAGCTTTTATCGGAACGCCTGCGTCCATAAGAGCGAGCGTAGAGCCGCATATAGAGCCCTGCGATGTAGAACCGTTAGACGAAAGCACCTCAGATACCATTCTTATAGCATACGGGAAATCTTCTACCGACGGGATAACAGGAACGAGCGCTCTCTCTGCAAGCGCGCCGTGACCATCTCACGTCTGCCGGGACCTCTGCTGGGCTTTGTTTCGCCTACCGAGTAAGACGGGAAATTATACTGGTGCATATATCTCTTGGATTCTTCCTCGTCAATGCCGTCCATTCTCTGGGCGTCGCTTACGGGGCCGAGCGTGCAGACTGTGAGAACCTGTGTCTGACCTCTTGTAAACAGTCCCGAACCGTGAACTCTCGGGAACAGTCCTACCTCTGCTGCGAGCGGACGTATCTCGTCAATACCTCTGCCGTCAACTCTCTTGCCCTCATACAGCCAGTTACGAACTATCTTCTTCTGGAGCTTATACATAACCTCGCCTATTATCTCGGGCAGGTTTTCATACTTCTCGGAAAGTGTGTCAAGAACCTCCTGTGTGATAGGAACAAGTCTTGCGTCGCGAACATTCTTATCGTCGGTATCGAGAGCGACCTTTACTTTTTCACCAACGAGAGCCTCTACCTCGTCCATCATATCGTGGTCAAGCTCCATAGACTCAAACTCAAACTTAGGCTTGCCTATCTGCTTCTGAATATCAGATATGAAAGCAACCATTTTCTTTATCTCTTCGTGACCCTTGATTATAGCCTCGAGCATAAGGTCATCGGGTATTTCGTCAGCACCTGCCTCTATCATAACTACCTTTTCGGCAGAGCCAGCAACTGTAAGATTGAGCCTGTTGTTCTCTCCGCGCTGCTCCAGAGTAGGATTAAGAACGAGTTCGCCGTCAACGTAGCCTACGTTTATGCTGGCAACAGGTCCGTTCCAAGGTATATCCGATATTGAAATAGCGATAGAGGCTGCAATTGCGCCTGCTATTTCGGGCGAGTTATCGGGGTCTACTGCAAGAACTGTCATAACGACCGAAACGTCGTTTCTCATATCCTTAGGGAAAAGCGGTCTGATAGGTCTGTCAACGCAGCGCGAAGCCAATATAGCCTTATCTGAAGGCTTACCCTCTCTTTTAAGATACGAACCTGGTATCTTACCCACAGAATAGAGCTTCTCCTCAAAGTCTACCGAAAGCGGGAAAAAGTCGATACCCTCTCTGGGCTGCTTGCTGGCGGTAACGTTGCCCATAACAACGGTCTCGCCGTATCTTACGATACAAGAGCCGTTTGCAAGTCCGCACATCTTGCCTGTTTCAACGATAAGCGGTCTGCCTGCATAGGTCGTTTCAAATGTCCTGAAATTTTCAAACATAGTTTGTCCTCCTAAAAATTTTTCTTCGGCAGCAGCTTTAGCAATAAACACAACGCTTGTCATCGAGCGCTCTGTTTAATGCTAATTGCCACCGCCCATATATACACTTAAAGGCAGCGACATATATAATGCGACTGCCTTAGCGTACAGATAAAATTACTTACGGATACCGAGCTTAGCTATAATGGCTCTGTATCTTTCGATGTCCTTCTTAGCCAGGTAGTTAAGAAGGTTTCTTCTGTGACCGATCATCTTATAAAGACCTCTTCTGGAATGATGGTCGTTCTTATGCACCTTGAGGTGCTCGGTAAGATCAGCTATCCTTTTTGAAAGTATAGCTATCTGCACTTCGGGAGAACCTGTATCGGTCTCGTGATTTCTGTTTGCCTCGATCAAGGCATTTTTTTCTTCTTTTCTCATCATAGTGGTCGTACCCCTTTTTAATATATTTTCCTGTGACGAAGATATCGGCAGATACGTTTCCGCTTTGCGGCAATACCCGATGTCTGCGAACACGGCAATTTTTATGCAGAGCTACTCTGTCTGCACAACATTCAAATTATATCACATACTTTTCAAAATGTAAATAGCGTTCACAAATTATTAAGAATTTGTTTAAAATTGCAGCTTCTCACGCTATGCCGTGCTTGATTTTAGCTGCTGTAAGGGTATTTTTCATAAGCATGGCAATAGTCATAGGCCCTACACCGCCGGGAACAGGTGTTATAAAGCTTGCTTTTTCTTTCGCGCTGTCAAAGTCAACATCGCCGCACAGCTTACCGTTTTCAAGGCGGTTCATACCGACATCTATAACAACTGCGCCCTCTTTTATCATATCTCCTGTTACTAGCTTCGGCACGCCTACCGCAACAACGAGTATATCGGCTTTTCTGCAATGCTCGGCGAGGTCATTTGTTTTTGAATGGCAAATAGTTACAGTTCCGCTCTCGTGCAAAAGAAGCATTGACATCGGCTTGCCGACAATATTGCTCCTGCCGACTACAACGCATTCTTTGCCCTTTATCTCAACGCCCGTGGAAGCTATGAGCTCCATGATACCGGCAGGCGTACAGGGCAAAAAGCTATACTCTCCTATCATTATCTTGCCGACATTAACGGGGTGGAACGCGTCGACGTCCTTTTCTGGGGAAATGCTGTTTATGACTGCCTTTTCGTCAAGGTGCTTCGGCAGCGGGAGCTGAACGAGAATACCGTTTACTTTATCGTCATTGTTGAGCTTATCGACCAGCGCGAGCAGCTCTTCCTGAGTTGTATCGGCGCTCAGGGCATACTCATATGACTCAAAACCGACCGCTTCACATGCTTTCTTTTTATTGTTTACATATATTCTTGACGCGGGATCGTCGCCGACTATTACAACGGCAAGACCTATATTTATACCGTATTTTTCTTTGAGCGCGGCAGTTTCCTTGGCAATTTTCTCTTTCACGCTTGCCGATACCGCTTTTCCGTCAATTATATTTGCCATATGTCATTCCTCCTCGTCGGGTTCTTTCATTTGTACGTCCTGCTCGTCGCTGTCAGACAATATGTTGTTATATTCTTCATCGGCTTCCTTATCCGATATTTCAGAAGCGGAACTTTTTTTATCAGCGAAAAATTTCTTTTCGGCTTCCTTGAGCTCTTCCAGTTTCCTGCGATATTCCTTTACTCCCTCTTCGCCGAACTTGCTGTCATATTCCGCCTGAAGCGCGGATATATCCTTTCCCTCAGACTTAGCCTTTGATATCTGTTTTTTGAGGGAGCGTTTTTCTTCGGCTCTTTCGATATCGAGGTTATATGCCGCAAGCTGAACGGCTGAGCTTTCGGTCTGATAATAGAGCTTGCTTTCTCCCGAACGCTTTACCATACCTCTGAACACTATCACCAGGATTATTGAAGCAAGGACGCACGTTCCCGCAACGAGCTGAGATACTCTGATATTGCCGAGATAAAGGCTGTCGGTACGCAGACCCTCTATGAAAAATCTTCCCAGACCGTACCAGCCTATGTAGAACAGGAATACCTCGCCGTCAAATTTTCTGTGGTCAAAATATATATGAAGTATCACAAAACCTATCAGACACCATAGTGACTCATACAAAAAGCACGGGTGCACGGGAAGATAGCAGTTGAGCATATCGCCTGTTCTGATAGCATAGTCGTCACTTACACCTGCAATATAGCTGATAGTAGTCTGGCTCATCATACCCCAAGGAAGCGTTGTATTAGTTCCGAACGCTTCCTGATTGAAAAAGTTTCCCCATCTTCCTATACATTGACCGATAAGGAAGCACGGTCCGCAGATATCGAGCGTAGTCATAAGACTTTGCTTATGCGCCTTGACAATTATGCCGCCTACAAGTATAGCGCCGATAAGTCCTCCGTATATTGCCAGACCTCCGCTTCTTGTGTTGAAAAAGTCCTTGAAGCCTACACCGACGTCGTTGAAAACAACATAATACAGTCTTGCGCCGAAGATAGCTCCTATAAGTCCGCCTATGATAGCGTCGGACATTTTATCCGGATTAAGACCTATCTTAGGCATTTTTCTATAACCGTAAAACAGCGCCAGAAGAATACCTATGGCTATCAGAAAGCCGTACCAATAAACTTTGAAATTTATTCCCGGAATGGTAAAAAACACTCTGTCTATCGTGATACCCGACTTGAATATATTATCGGAATTCCCGAAGAACGGGAAAAACGTCTTGTCGGGATTATCTTTGATAGTTTTGATAGTTTCCTCGCTCAGCTCTTTGGCGAGCATTAAAAAACCGTTTAATGATGTCATTTCTTTTTCTCTCCAATTATTTATTTTGTTTATCGGCAGGCTCAACGACAGCTATTGCCGAACGCTCTTTATCAAACAGCTTTGGCATATCTCTTACGATATCCTCAAATGTCATTTGCGTAAAAATATCTATGCTGTCAAACACGCTGACACCCATCAAAGCCGAACTTAGCAGCATTTCGGCACACATATCGACTTTGTCAAATCCTCGTATCATACTTCCGTATTTGGCTTTTTTGGCTATCTCGAAGCGTTCTCTGTCAATGCCCTGAGAAATTATCCTGTCTATCTCTTCATTGATCCTTTTCTGCACCGCAAGCGGATCAGAGGACTCACCGCTGAAAATGTTACAGAAAAAGCCGTTTCCGTAAAAACATTCATAGCTGAAAGATGAATTTATCAGACCCTCCTCTGTAAGCTTATTATACAGCTTAGAGGTCGGCCCCGCTGCAAGCTCCATAAGTATCGATGACTCATAGCTCATTCTGACGCATTCTCTTCCGCTGTAAGGCTTACACTTATAGCCTATATTGAATATGCTCTGACCAACAGGAAATTTGCGGACTATCTCTTTTTGCGCGACCTCATCGGGTTCGCTGCCAAGATCGGATAAAAGGTCGATATCCTCGGCGCGGACAAGCTCTTCGTCGCATATTTTCAAGACCTCGTCTATATCAATATTACCCGCTATCGTAAGCACCATATTGTTGAGATTATAAAAAGTATTATAGCATTGGTACAGAAGCTCTGGCGTTATTTTGGCGATAGACTCCACAGTACCGGCAATATCTGTCTTTACGGGGTGTACCACATACAGGCATTTGAGAAGATCGTAAAACGACTGTCTGTCAGGGTTATCCTCGCACATTTTTATCTCCTGACCGATTATTCCCTGCTCTTTATCAACGGTCTCCTCAGTAAAATACGGATCTTGCACGAACGAAAGCAGTATCCTCAAGGACTCGGCATAGTTTTCCGTACAACTGAACAGATATGCGGTATGGTCGAAGCTTGTATAAGCATTTCCCATAGCTCCGGTTTTTGCGTACAGCTCAAACACATCGCGATCCTCGTTCTCAAACAGCTTATGCTCCAGAAAATGCGCTATTCCCTCAGGCACTTGTATAAAATCTTCGTCATTAGAGGTCTTGAAGCGGTTGTTGATCGAGCCGTACTTAGCAGTAAACAGCGCGTCGGTAGTTGTAAAGCCGTTCATTTGCCAAAGATAAATATCAAGACCGCTCGGGTGCTTTACATAAACATATCCGTTCCCGCCGTGCTTATCGGTAATGTATTGTCTTTCATAAGCTCCATACTGATGATCGTTACTGCTCATACGGTATCTCCTTTCTCATTTTCCGCTGCTGACTGCGATAGCTGCGATATATGAGATGTTCTCAAAGCATATACGGTGTCAAGCTCAAAACCTTGCGCGCACAAAATGACGTCATCGCGTGTAATGGCATTGAGCTTTACAGTCACTTCATTGGGCGATAATGCTGTTCCTCTGCGATACTGGACATTATACCAGTTCATCAGACCGTACAGGCTGTCATAGTTACTTCTGAAAGCTCCTGTCATCATAAGCTTTGTATCGTTGAGCTCATCATCGGTGAAGTCGCCGTCAGCCAGCGATCGAAGCTGTTCATTTATGGCAGCGATAGTCTTATCCAAGTTGGCGTCATCTATGCCGCATTCTACTATGAGTGTTTGTCTGCACTCGTCATAAGCCGCTGAACAGCTATAGCAAAGGCTCATTTTTTCTCTGACGTTCATAAAGAGTTTAGATGTCGGCGTAATACCAAACAGGGCGGTGAATATCTTTGCCGCATACAGATCGGTCTTACCGATCTTATACGCCATTACGAGCCTTGTTTGTTTAACGTCCATTCTCTCGGTCACGTTTTCGGTTTTCGGCTTTAACGGACTTGCTTCATAGTAGACAGGTCTATAGACATTTTTTCTCGGGATATCTGAAAATGCTCTTTCCAGCAGTTCGGCTGTCTCGGCAACATTCTCCGAGCTTCCCAGAATTATCTCGATATGAGAGCTTTCAAGCATGGAGAGGTAAAGCTCATACACATACTCACAGGTGAGCGCCTCAGCCTCTTTACGGCTTCCGTAAACTCCCGACGCGCTTTTTTCACCGCAGTAGATAGTTTTTCTTGCTTGCTTGAGCGCATAATTGCGTTTATTGTTTATCTCGGTATCTATCTCGTCGAGCAGTTCTTTTTTTAATATAGCAAATTCCGTTTCATCAAAAGCGCCGTTCACCGTTTTAGGAGAAAAAATGCTTGTAATGAGGATATTGGCAAGCTCGGCTGTTATTTTTTCGCCGTCTATGGTATTGCAGTCAGCGATACAGCTTGCAAACAACGTAGACACATAACTGTTCCCTACTATGGTTTCCGTATCGGAAAGCGACGCGTTATACAGCGATGCAAGCTTTGTACTAAGCGCCTCACGCGTAGGGTACTTTGAATTTGAAACGGTCAGGATATTAGGTATCAGGGCGCGCGCAGACGCTTCCTTTACCTCGAAATCACTTACAAACTGCACAGATATATAATTCGTCTTGAATTTTTCATCATGCACGGTACTTAAATACACGCCGTCGGCTATCTGTTTTCTGTTATATTCAACCGGCAATTACAGCACCTCTTTCTTTTAAGGATTGTCATCATACACATTTACATTTATTATAACACAACTATTTGGAAATTTCCATAGTTTACGCATTATTTTATCATTTTTCATAAAACTGTCACATAAATAAAATGCCCGATGTAACATTTGTCCACATCGGGCATATGGGAACACATGAAAAATGTCAATTCCAGTCGGCTAAAACAGCTTCTGAAGAAGCAAGCGACTTTTTGATATCTATAACTCTCTGATTTCTGCTTCCCTTAAAGTGCAGCTCAAGGCTTCTTTTATCAAGTTCAAATTTTCCGTCAACAAGAAAATCCACATATTCCAGAAGAGCGAGATAACCGTTTTCGTCATTTGAATGTTCGACCAGATACTCATAGGTGTAGCCTGTATATGCTATCACATCAAGACCGTGCTCTTTTGCCGCTTTTGCAACGGGCACAAGAGCTTTTGCCTGACACATAGGCTCTCCGCCGCTCAGGGTGATACCGTCAAGCAGAGGGTTTGACAAAAACTTTGAGATTATCTCGTCGGTATCCGTTTCGCTGCCGCCGTTGAAATCATGCGTATGCGGATTATGGCAACCCTCGCAATGGTGCGGACACCCTTGTGTAAATACGGTAAATCTTATTCCCGGGCCGTCAACGATAGAATCATTGACGGTACCTGCTATCCTAAGCTTCAAAGCTATCTGTCCTTTCAATACTTTTGTAAAAACACAGGCGGCATAACGCCGCCCATGCTGTATAAATTACAAGCTGTGTTTTACTCTGTCCTCAACCTCGGCTCGTTTAGCGTTATTGAACCTGTCGAGCGTGCCTACAAGGTATCCGGTTATTCTTCTGATACGCTCGAAGCCTACTTGATGTTCTTCCTCGGTACGTCCGCACTTAGGACATACATCTCCTATGATACCCGTATATCCGCAGCACGGGTCACGGTCAACAGGGTGGTTGATAGAGCCGTAGCCTACTCCGCTTTCTTTCATGCAGCGGACTATCTTCTCAAAAGCAGGGAGATTTTGCAGCGGGTCGCCGTCCAGTTCAACGTAGCTGATATGACCGGCATTTGTCAAAGCGTGATACGGAGCCTCTATCTTTATCTTTTCAAATGCGCTTATCGGATAATATACGGGAACATGGAACGAGTTGGTATAGTAATCTCTGTCGGTAACGCCCTTGATTATTCCAAATCTTTCCTTATCCATTCTGACAAATCTTCCCGAAAGTCCCTCGGCGGGAGTTGCAAGCAGCGAGAAGTTGAGATGATACTTGGCGGTCATCTCGTCCATACGCTTTCTCATCTTCGTTATTATCTCGAGACCGAGCTCTCTGGCTTCTTCGCTTTCGCCGTGGTGCTTACCGATAAGAGCTACAAGGCATTCCGCAAGACCTATAAATCCGACTGACAGCGTACCGTGTTTCAGTATCTCGCCTACCTCGTCGTCAGGGCCGAGCTTTTCGGAGTCTATCCATACTCCCTGACCCATAAGGAACGGGTAGTTCTTGACCTTTTTACTGCTCTGTATACGGAAGCGGTGGAGGAGCTGATCGACGCAAAGGTCTATCATATCATCGAGGCTGTCAAAGAAAGTACCGATATTTCTGTTTGCCTTGATAGCCAATCTGGGAAGATTTATCGAAGTAAAGCTCAGATTGCCTCTGCCCGTAACTATCTCTCTGCTAGGATCGTAAACGTTGCCTATAACTCTTGTACGGCAGCCCATATACGCTATCTCGGTATTGGGGTCGCCCTCCTTATAATACGGAAGATTGAAAGGCGCGTCGATGAACGAGAAATTCGGGAACAGTCTCTTAGCCGAAACACGGCAAGCGAGCTTGAACAGGTCGTAGTTCGGGTCTTCGGGGTTATAGTTTACGCCCTCTTTTACTTTGAATATATGTATCGGGAATATGGGGGTCTCTCCGTTGCCAAGACCTGCTTCCTGAGCGAGGAGGACATTCTTTATTACCATTCTTCCCTCTACCGAAGTATCAGTACCGTAGTTTATAGAGCTGAACGGCGTCTGAGCGCCCGCACGGGAATTCATGGTATTGAGGTTATGTATAAGCGCTTCCATAGCCTGATATGTAGCGCGGTCGGTCTCTTTTTCCGAAGTCTTGAACGCAAATTTCTGTATCTTATCAGCTGTATCGCTGTCTGTAAAGCCCATAAGAAGCTCTTTCTCGGCCTTAAAATACTCTTCGTTATTGGAAAGAGTAGGCTTCAGCTCCTTCTCGGAAAGCTTCCCGATTATCTGCTTTGCAACGTTTTCGGCGTCGGTAACGCCGGCAAGAAGCTCAAGCGCTCTGGCAACATTGTCGCGATAGCGATGAACGAAAGTCTTTCTTACGCCGTCAGCCATAGCATAATCGAACATAGGAACGCTCTGACCGCCGTGCTGGTCGTTCTGGTTGGACTGGATAGCTATACAGGCAAGCGCGGCATAGCTGGAGATATCGTTGGGGGTTCTGAGGTGACCGTGACCTGTTGAAAAGCCTCTGTTGAAAAGAGTACGAAGATCAATCTGAGTGCAGGTAGTAGTCAAAGTATAGAAATCAAGGTCGTGTATATGGATATCACCCTCAGCGTGAGCCTTTGCGTGCTTCGGGTCGAGGACATACATCTCATAAAATTCCTTAGCGCCGACAGAACCGTACTTCAGCATAGTACCCATTGCGGTATCGCCGTCAATATTGGCATTCTCTCTCTTTATATCGCTGTCCTTAGCCGCCTTGAAAGTAAGGTCCTCATACACCTTCATAAGTCTGGTGTTCATTTCTCTTGCTCTGGTGCGGTTAGATCTATAAAGTATATAAGCCTTGGCAGTAGCGGCGTGTCCCTCTTCGATAAGGACTTTTTCAACTATATCCTGTATCTGCTCAACGGTAGGTGTTTCAAGGCTGCGAGCCATAAGCTCGTCTCCTACCTTGCCAGCCAGATACAGAGCTTCATCATAGTCAGTACCGCCAACGGACTGAGCAGCTTTGAATATAGCGTTAGCTATCTTCTCGATATTGAACGTTACAGTACGTCCGTCTCTTTTACGAATTTTGATAATCATTTTTCACCGTCTCCTCATTATTTTAAGCCTAAAGCTATTTGGTTTATAACAGACCGCACAACATTATTAATGCGTTAAAGCAATCACAAGATATTGTGGTCAACGGTCGCTAAATAACAGTATACAGTATTAGAAGCGGCAAGTCAAGCCCTAAATCATTATTTTACATATAAAAATATCCGGCGTATTTTTGTAGACTTTGCACAAACAGTTATGACGTAAATTTTTGACTTTACAGGGGCAGCTTTTTCAAACGCTTTATTATCGGGATACGCTGTGATATGCCATATGTTACATTTGCCCGCAAAGTACAAAAACGGCATATGTAAAGATAAAAACTTTACATATGCCATACGCTTATTATCTATGCTAATTGTAAATCATCTGTCGCCGTTTTCGCTGATATCCGATGACTCATCGCCGCCCAGCTCATAAACGGTAGTCACAACGACTGACGACCCGTCCTTTGTCGTGTTCTCATTGGTAAGGACATCATCGAGCGAGGTCTTGAAAACGTAAGCCAAAAAGAAAGCCAGCAATATAAGAACAATTATCATCAGGACTATCTTTATGTTCAACGATATCTTCTGCCATGTGGTCATAGGCGCTTTTTTGTTATCTTTTCCCATTATCAATACACACCTATAAATTCAAGATAGTTTTTCTCGGGCAGCACGACATACGAATTGGTCTCTTCGGTCTCTCCAGGCATTTTGTAAGTCAATGTATTGCTTCCGCTCCAGTACACTTCGGGAACCTTGCCTCTGCCATAGAAAAACTTGACCTTTCGTTTTATGCCCTTTTGTTTGAGCGTGAAAAATCTGAAGCTCTTGTCCTGTCCGTGCGGCACAACATATATTATTACCTGTCCGTCCTCCTTATTCTGGACGTCACAAATGTAAAACTCCATTGTGCCGTCGGGAGAAACGGTATTGTCATTTGCCGTAAGCTGTGTTATATAATTCATATCATACATAGCATATACGGGGTCATCGGGGGAAAGATCGCCGTCAAGTACAGTTTCTATCGCCGACGAACCAAACAGCATATTAAATATAAAATATGCAAATATACCCAGAACGTACATCATAATGTATATCGTTCCGAGAAGCACCTTTATATTCTCGTGCACGCTGATATAAAAGAACATGATTATCGCCACGATAAGCGGTGGCACAAATATTATTATATTGTGCATATTGAATATGACCAAAAAGAACACGATCGGCAGCAGCATAAGACCTGTTATCTTTGTCAGTATCATATCCTTAGTATACAGCATGAACATCAGAAACAGCGCGCTGAGAATAAAGTGCACCGTAAAGAAAGCGCCCTGCGCACCCTGTTTTATCTCGAGGTCATAATAGAAAGTCGCCAAAGTAAGGAGGACTACCTCTGCGATATACAGAAGATTGAATACCGCCAATCCCCTTTTCACCCAAATGTTTTTTAAGATATCTTTCATTTTAATGTCCGTCTGCCTTTCATATATGTATAACTTATCCGTCAGTTGACTACGATCTTTTCTCCGCCTGACAGTCCGCTTAATATCTCGACTTCATCGTCGCTCATAAGACCTGTTTCAACGTCGATCTCGACCTTGACACCGTCTATCAGTACATTGACGTATTTTCTGTCCTCTACCTGCTTGAGGGCTCTTAACGGAACTACTACGACATTGTCTTTTCTGTTGATGTTGAACTCAACGTGTATCTGAGCAAATTCCACGAACGGAGTATCCTCGGGAACGTCAATAACATAATAATATCCTGAATAATCGGAACCTTGGTCAACATACTTGATATCTATGACCGTTCCTTCAACATTAACGATCTGTTCCTGCGTTACAATGACTTTACTGCCGAATTCAACGCCTTCGAGCTCTGCCGATCTTACAAACGCACACAGGCAGGTCTGGCTGTCGTCATAGATCCGGCAAAGGAACTGCCCCTCTTCAACAGCAGCACCTGCATATACATTATCGCTGTCAACGTCGATCTTTCCGCTGCACGGAGCATATATCCTTGACTGCTCGGATTCGGCAAGAAGCCTATCATATTTATTCTTTTCAAGCTCATAATTTATCTGAGCTTTTTCCAGCTCGGTACCCCCGACGCCTGAAGCCAGCAGGCTGTTATAAGTCTCCTCAGCCGCGTCGGCAATGACCTTTTGCTTTTCAAGCTCTTCGGAAATATCATCTACAATCTCCTCGCAGATAAGTTCTCCCTCGCTTATCTCATCGCCGACGAATATCTGACCTACAACACCGTTTTGCTTGATATAAACGTACTCAACGTACGGGTTTAAAAAATCAGCCTGCGTATGGTAAGATTCTCCTATTGATCCTATCTCTGCTTCAACGGTATTATATTCTACCTCATCGGCATCAAGTATGATATCACTTACAGATATGCTTTCGCTCTGAGCGCCGCAGGCTGACAGAGACACTACCGACAGCGCGGCAGCGACAGACATTATCCTTTTAAGTACACCTGTCATACGAAAGCCTCCCTGTAAATCAACATACCTACCTATTTTATATTTTAACATCATACCGCAAAAATTACAATATACGCGAAGTCATTTTATAAACATTGTACAAACATACAAACACAGAAAATTATTTTTGTAGATTTTTACCATATATAAAAGCTTCACATCAGCTCGGTCATAATACTGTTTGACACGAGAAATCCTTTGGGCGTAAGTTTAAGATGACTGCCGTCATTTTCGGCAAGACCGTGTTTTACAAGCTCCTTTGAGAGCGCAGACACCTTTTGCTCATTGCCGCCGTACTCTATATATTTGGAAATATCCATACCGATACACGTTCTCAGCGACAGCATAACATACTCTTCAAGGACGTTACAGTAGGCGTCCTCAATTTTCAATATGCTTTTTCGGTCGGTAATATACTTTTCTATATCTCTCTCATAATAATATCTTTTGCCGTTCCTGAAAGAATGTGCCGACGGACCGAAGCCTACATAATCTTCTCTTGACCAGTATTTCATATTATGCCTTGAATACTTGTCCTCTCTGCAAAAATTGGATATCTCATACTGTTCAAAGCCGTTGTTATTCAGCCTGTTAACAGCATACAGATACATATCGGCAACCATATCCTCCGAAGCTATCGCAGAACGGACGGCGTCATTATCATAGGGAGTTCCCTGCTCGATACTGAGCATGTACGCTGAGATATGCGTTATCGGCCAAGAACACAGCGTATCAACAGAGTATTTAAGGCTGTCAATATCCTGCCCTATTATACCGAGCATAAGGTCGCATGATATATTCTCAAAGCCCGCATTACAGGCAGCTCTGACACAGCTTTCAGCCTGAGCGAAGCTGTGAAGCCGTCCCAACGCTCTCAATTCATCATCAACACAAGACTGAACACCGAACGATATCCTGTTGAAACCGATACTGCGCAGCCCCTTAAACGATATTTCGCCCACGGTACACGGATTGGCTTCAATAGTTATCTCGACATCTTCGGAAACGACAAAGCTGTTATTTACGGCTTTCATAATACTGTCCAGTTGTTTTTCACTAAGAGTGGTAGGAGTTCCCCCGCCAAAGTAAATACTGTCCACAATATAGCGTTTATCGGCATTTTCTTTTATATCGTCTGTCAAGGCTCTGACAAATCTTTCCCGCTGTTCACAGTCGGAAGTCACAGAATAGAAATCGCAGTACGGACACTTCCCGACACAGAACGGTATATGCACATATATTCCGAGCCTACTCATCGTCATCACCAAAGGCGTTATCTATAAAGCTTTTTGATTTTTCGGCATTTCCGCGCATTATAAGCAAAGCCTTTCTCAGTCCGCATCTTACAAAACAAACTACGAACGCCGCAATGTAGCACATAATTATCCTGAACACAAAGACTGATATCTCTTTATATGAAAGATGAAAATATTTCGAATGCTTTTCCAGAAAGCTGACGATATGGCTATGTAACATTATCTCAATAAAAAGTCCGAGCCCGCCGCTTATAACAGTAAAAAACATAACGGCGCACAACGACTGTGCAAATCGGTATTTAGTCAGAATATACGACGCGAAAACGCAGCCGAACAAAGCTAATGCTATTGCAAACTCACGCATAACATTAGCATAGCACTCGTATATGAACGGCATTGCCGCAGCGCCGACAAAACCGCATATCAGCGAATGCTTTATATAGTTCTGTTCGTTTTCCGTATGTTCCATGAGAAAAGATAATGCCTTTCTATAATTTTATCAAGACCGCAACTGCATAAAGTATCGCGGCAAACAAGCCTGATGAAAAAACAAGTCCCATAACTATGGCAAGTATTGCGTTCAGGTCAAAAACGCCGCCCTTTTTTGTAAGCAGTACATTAGTATCCTCGGAGCGTTTATAAAACAGCTTCTTGCCGAAAAATTCAGCAGGAAACACGGTGCTTGCCGACTTATCGCCTATAACATACCATGCGACCTTAAAGCGCGAGTTTTCCTTTTCCGAAATTTCTTTAAAACGCGCCTTTACACGTTTGCAGGTAAAAAGCCGTATCAGCGAAAACGCAAAGAAGCAAAACATTGCAAGACACAAAAGGTCAAGCAGGCAAAGAAGCAAAAGACCTATATCAAAAAAGCTTACGCCCATTAGCAGAAGTATCACAAGCGCCGTAACAAGCGCGATAATATATTCCATACGCTTCTAGTCGTCAAGCTTCAGTACGGACATGAACGCTTCCTGCGGAACTTCAACAGAGCCGAGCTGCCGCATACGCTTCTTGCCCTCTTTTTGCTTTTCCAGCAGCTTTTTCTTACGCGTAATATCGCCGCCGTAGCATTTGGCGAGAACATCTTTCCGGTATGCTTTTACTGTTTCTCTTGCTATTATCTTGCCGCCTATTGCCGCCTGAACGGGTACTTCAAACATCTGACGTGGGATATTATCTTTAAGCCTTTCTACCATTTTTCTGGCACGGGCATATGCGTTATCTGCGTGCACAATGAATGAAAGAGCATCGACCATTTCGCCGTTGAGCAGTATATCAAGCTTGACGAGCTTGCTTTTGGCGTATCCTTTAAGCTCGTAATCAAACGAAGCGTAGCCTCTGGTACGCGATTTAAGCGCGTCAAAAAAGTCATACACTATCTCATTGAGCGGCAGGTCGTAATGCAGGTCAACGCGGTTTTCCTCAAGATATTTCATATCCTTAAAAATACCTCTTCGCTGCTGGCACAGCTCCATAATGTTGCCGACGTGTTCTGACGGAGAGAATATATGCGCTTCCACCATAGGCTCTTCTGCCGACGCTATCAAAGTAGGGTCGGGATAGTTTGTAGGATTATCGATATAGAGCGTTTCTCCGCTCGTAAGTATTACCTTATATATAACAGAGGGCGCGGTAGTTATCAGATCGAGATTATACTCCCTCTCCAGTCTTTCCTGAATTATCTCCATATGGAGCAGTCCGAGAAAACCGCACCTGAAGCCAAAGCCTAAAGCAACGGAGGTTTCGGGTTCAAATGAAAGCGAAGCGTCGTTGAGGGCAAGCTTATCCAAAGCGTCTCTCAGATCCTGATACTTTGCGCCGTCGGCGGGATAAACGCCAGAGAACACCATTGGGTTTACCTTTTTATAGCCCGGCAGAGGCTCGCTGCACGGGTTTTCAACGGTAGTAACGGTATCGCCGACACGCGTATCGCCTATATTTTTTATAGAAGCTGCTATATAACCTACCTCGCCTGCTTTCAGCTCACCTGTCGGCACGAGGTCGGTCGCGCCCATACTGCCTATCTCAACAGTCAGGAACTGCGCACCCGTAGCCATAAGCTTTATAGTATCCCCTACACGCAGCGTACCCTGCTTTACTCTGACATAGATGATTACGCCTTTATAGCTGTCGTAGTAACTGTCAAATATAAGCGCCTGAACGGGAGCGTTCTCATCGCCTTTCGGAGCGGGGATATCGGTTATAACTCTTTCTAATACATCTCTGACGTTAAGACCTGTCTTGGCTGAAATACGCGGAGCGTCCATAGCTGGTATGCCGATTATGTTTTCTATCTCATTGCAGGCTCTCTCGGGGTCGGCTGACGGCAGATCTATCTTATTTATAACGGGCATTACCTCTAAGTCATGTTCTATGGCAAGATATGTGTTTGCGAGGGTCTGCGCCTCTATCCCCTGCGAAGCGTCAACTACAAGTATTGCTCCCTCACAGGCTGCCAGCGAGCGCGACACCTCGTAATTGAAATCGACATGACCCGGCGTATCTATAAGATTAAATATATACTCCTCGCCGCTCAGTGAGGTATATTTCAGCTTTACAGCCCTTGCTTTTATTGTAATTCCGCGTTCTCTTTCAATATCCATATTGTCGAGAAGCTGATCTTCCATATCACGAAGCGCAACGGTAGAAGTCAATTCGAGTATCCTGTCGGCAAGAGTAGACTTTCCGTGATCTATATGTGCTATTATGCAAAAATTCCTTATGTTCTCCTGTTTCATGCCATTACGCCCTTTAATACATTAGTGAAGTCTGCCGCTTACGGCGGTCTCTTTGCGAAGCCTTTCGGCGAGCTTATCGGTGGTATCTCCCTCTTCTATTCTCCAGCGCCAGTTTGTGCCGCAGGTAGAGGGTATATTTATCCTGCTCTCGCTTCCCAGCGACAGCACCTCCTGCATTTGCACCATAGCGGTATCAGCTATGCTTGTAAAGCAGGTATGTATGAATTTCCAATTCACTTCGCTCTCGTCAGCGGCGCCGATATAATCTCTGATAAAGTCCTTATAGTAATCGCCGCAGCTCCTGTACCAACCGAGGATAGTATCGCTGTCGTGGGTTCCCGTATACGCGACACAGTTTGAAGTATTGAAATTGCACGGCAGATATTCGCTCTGACAATTCGGGTCAAAGCCGAACTGCAGCATCTTCATTCCGGGGAAGCCGCAATCTTTGAGCAGCTTTCTCACGCTGTCGGTTATAAAACCCAAGTCCTCAGCGATTATTCTGACATTTCCCAACACTTTCTTTACCTGCCTGAACATATCTATGCCGCAGCCTTTTTTCCACTCGCCATGCTCTGCGGTCTCGTTTTCCGCAGGGATAGCGTAGAACGTATCAAATCCGCGGAAGTGGTCTATCCTGACTACATCATATATCTTCTCAGCAAATGCTATTCTGTTTATCCACCATTTATAGTCCTGTTTTTTCATTACATCCCAGTCATACACAGGATTTCCCCACAGTTGCCCAGTAGGCGCAAAGCCGTCAGGCGGACAGCCAGCAACATTGACCGGCTTCTTATCCTCGTCAAGGTCGAAAAGCTCCGGGTGCTGCCATACGTCAACACTATCGAGTGCGCAATATATGGGTATATCTCCTATTATCTCTATACCGTTGTCATTCGCATACTTTTTCAGCTTTCCCCATTGAGTGAAAAACTCATACTGCAAAAAGCAATGGAACCTTATATCCTCGTCCAGACGCTCTTTAGCTTCCTTAACGGCGAAGCTCCTGCACATGACCAGATCCCAATCCCAATCGTACCATGCCTTGCCGTCGTTTTCGCTCTTCAGAGCCATGAACAAGGCATAGTCATACAGCCAAGATGAGTTATCATCACAGAATTTTTTATAGTCGGCATTTGCTTTAAATCGTGAAAACGCCTTGCGCAAAACGCTCCATATATTGGCGTATATCAGCGAATAATCGACATATCCGTTCTCGGTAGACCACGGGACGTTCTCATATTCGTCCTTCAGAAGAAGTCCTTGCTCTTCAAGCCGCAAAAAGTCTATAAAATACGGATTTCCTGCGTATACCGAAAAGGACTGATACGGAGAGTCACCGCAGCTCGTCGGACTTAAAGGAAGTATCTGCCAATAGTGCTGACCCGCTTTTTTGAGCCAGTCAACAAAATCAAACGCCTCTTTTCCCAGTTTGCCTATACCGTACTTATTGGCAAGGCTGGATATGTGCATTATTACACCGCTGTATCTCATAGGTCTCATAAAAAATAAACTCCTTAATATATAATAGTACTCTTTCGGATATTATTTATTCATTCTTATTTGCAGTCTTATATCCTTGCCGCGAAGCTCGACACGCAGGAACATACCCAAAAGCCGCGACACAATGCGCTCGTTGTAATGAGAATTAAGCTCCTTTATAGAAAGATTAGTGGAAATGATAGTCGGCAGACCGTAATTTATACGGGAATTGATAATATCATATATAGCCGAATCATTGAAGCTCGATCTGAACTCCGAGCCGAGATCGTCCAGAATGAGCAGATCGGCGCTGAGCAAAATATCCATAGTTTTGCCTTCGCTCCTGCCAAAATGCTCGTCCTCTATTTTGCGCAGAAAATTTGAAATGCTGTCATATGCTACATTATAGCCTTTTTCTATGACTCTTTTCGCGATAGCGGAGGACAGAAACGTTTTTCCCAGACCTGTTCCGCCCATAAAAAATATTGACTCGCTGTCAGCCGAAAATTCTTCCGCATAACGCTTGCACAGCTCAAAAGTATCTTTCATATACTCTTTGTTATCGCCGGAATAGTGATCCAGAGTAAATTCGGAAAAATCGCGAAGCGATATCCTGCAATTCTCGTTCAGCTCTTCAACGGAATATTTTTTAAGCAGCTCTTCCAGACATTCACATCTTCTGCCCTCAACAAAGCCTGTATCGCCGCATTTTTTGCAATAATACGGCGGCTCCAAATGATCCTCCTTATAGCCGAAAGCGACAAGCAGCTCATTTCTGCTTTGCTGAGCCTTGATGTTCTCCTGAGCTATTTTCATGACCGCTTCATAAACGTTTGAAACGTTCATAGCTTTCGATATTTCCGTAACAGCTTCGGCAAGCTTCTTGTTAACGGCAGCTATCTCGGGATATTTTTTCTCCGTCTCAGCGATACGCTTTTTGTTTTCCTCCAAAGCGTCATTGCGGCGTTTATCCAGTTCGGCTGCGGCGCGTGAAAAAACGTCCTCGCTGTATTTCATAGCACTATCCCCCATTACTTTTTATCGGAAAGCTTAGGCTTATAATCCTTAAAAAAGCTTTCCAGTTCATCTATATCATATGATTTTCCGTTTTCCGAATTTTTTACATTATTCTTGGTGTTTGAAGAATGTTGTTTCAGGCTTTCCTGCGCCTGCTGAACATTCTCTATACCTGAGTCTTTCCACGTCTGCAATATCTTATCTATGTAATTGAGCTTGACGGTATGACTGTCGGTATTATCTATGGATATCTCTCCGGCAAGCTCTACAAGCTCAACCGGGATATCCATACTCTGCCACTTGGTATAATACTCCTGCTGACGCTTCGTAGTCTTTGCGGCAAGACCCAAAGCCCTTTTTACCTCGCTCTCATAGCTATGGTATTCCTCCAGACGTATGACCTCCTGCTCAACGTCTTTAGGACGAATTATGCCTCTTTCGTGCCAATCCTTTGCAACGCTTCTTATATACGCCATAGTGCCCTTTCCTATGCCGTTGCAATACTGGGTCAGCAGTATGACCGAAGCCACGGGAAAGCCGTAATACTCATAAATATCCACGAAAGCTGCCTGCTCGGTCGAGCTTATCGTTCTTGACAGCGCGTGCTGCACCGAGGAAAACAGGTTCTTTATATCCTCCGAGCTTTCGGCAAGCTTCTGAAGGTCCGAGGGAGAATATCTGATAGGTGTTTTCTTTTCCCTCTCGGCAGACGCCGCCTGAGCATTTTCTTGCTCATGCACATCGGAATACTCCCTGAGCCTTCCGCCCTCCTTACCTGCTATCTCTATAACGCCCACAGAGTTCCAGTAAAGCAGGGCTTCCTCGACGGTTTCCTCATTCATAGCGCACTTACGGGATATTTGAAAGGTATCCACCTTAGGCGAACCGTCAGCCAGCACAGATAAGAGCACTTTTATAAAATCTCCGCTCGTAAGCTTGATATGCTTTTCTACAACGGCGCAGGGAACGCTGAAAAAGCTCCCCCACTTATTTATATCAATACTGTATATCGTGACAGTTCACCTCGCTTTCCTGAAATCGCATACATATATATTGTATCACATTCTGAGATATTTTTCAACAAATTTCTGACAATTCCGACGGTCATTCCATTACCACTTTGTGGAAAACCTTTTTGCCTTTCTTGATAACTATACCGTCGCCTATCTCTATTTTTACAGACGGGTCGCTTATTTTTTCATCGTTTACGGATATGCCGCCCTGCTGAACAAGCCTTCTGCCCTCGCTGTTAGATGAGGCAAGCTTTGCACGGACAAGTACATCGAGTATGCCTATCTTGCCGTCAACGAGGTCGGCAGAGGGGATTGAAGTAGTGGGCATATCTGCGCTGTCAGAGCCGCTGCCGAAGATAGCCTTTGCGGCTGTAAGAGCTTTCTGCGCCTCTTCCTCACCGTGAACGAGCTTTGTAAGCTCAAACGCAAGCAGCTCTTTTGCCTTGTTGAAGTCAGCTCCCTGCATGGTCTTTTCCATTTCTTCGATTTCCTCGATAGGCACAAAAGTCAGCATTTTCAGGCATTTGATAACATCGGCATCTGCAACGTTTCTCCAATACTGGAAGAAATCATACGGCGAAGTCTTTTCGGGGTCAAGCCATACAGCGCCTTTTTCGGTCTTGCCCATTTTCTTGCCTTCCGAGTTGAGCAGCAGAGTTATCGTCATGGCGTATGCATCTTTGCCGAGCTTCTTTCTTATAAGCTCCGTACCGCCGAGCATATTCGCCCATTGGTCGTCGCCGCCGAACTGCATATTGCAGCCGTAGTCCTGAAACAGCTTGTAAAAGTCGTAAGACTGCATTATCATGTAGTTGAATTCAAGGAAAGTTAGTCCTCTTTCCATACGCTGCTTATAGCACTCAAATGTGAGCATTTTGTTTACAGAAAAGCAAGCGCCCACCTCGCGCAGAACATCGATGTAGTTTAAGTCAAGCAGCCAGTCAGCATTGTTTACCACCATTGCTTTGCCGTCTGAAAAATCAATAAAACGGCTCATCTGCTTTTTAAAACATTCAACGTTGTGCTCGATAGTTTCTTTAGTCAACATCTTGCGCATATCCGTCTTGCCCGAGGGGTCGCCTATCATGCCCGTGCCGCCGCCGACAAGCGCAATAGGCTTGTTCCCTGCCATTTGCAGACGTTTCATAAGGCACAGCGCCATAAAGTGACCAACGTGCAGGCTGTCGGCAGTGGGGTCAAATCCGATGTAGAATGTAGCTTTGCCGGTGTTGATAAGCTCTTTTATCTCCTCCTCGTCGGTAAGCTGCGCCAGCAGACCTCTTCTTTTAAGTTCTTCAAATACTGTCATTTTCTTCTCCTCATTTTCTATAAAATTTTCATATTTAATATTTTTGTGCGTTCGTTAAATCCCACCGATTTGTAAAAACTATATGCATCTTTGTTGAAAGACTTAACGCCGAGCCGCAAGTCGGTGCAGCCTTGTTCTTTAGCATATTGACTTACAAACGCCATAAGACTTTTTCCTATACCGCGGCGGCGAAAACATTCTTTTACCGCAAAACAGTCTACCATGCACACCTTGCGCGGATATTTGGTCGGTTCGTCTATGTTTATTATCTTAACGGCTGCATATGCGTTTATACCGCTGTCATCATTCACCAAGATACTCTGATCTTCTACCAGCAAATACTTAGAAAGTATCTCTTTGAAATACTCCTGCGGCATAGAACGAAAGTCAGTCGGGTCGCTGATAACGTGCAGCTCGTGAAGTTCAAAAGCTATCTCTGCTAACTGCTCTATATCACTTTGAACGGCTTTTCTCAGCATAAAGTTCACCTCTGCATAAATACCAAAAGCCCCCGAAGAGTAACTCTACGAGGGCGAATAGAAACGCTGTACCACCTCAGTTTTATTGAAGAGATGTTTCATCTCTGTCAATCTCAAACGCGCTGTAACGTGCGCACACGAAAACGCCTACTATGATTTCAGCGCTTTGGCTCAGAGATGTATTTCACGAAATGAACGGCGCTGTCTTACACCAAGCCGACAGCTCTCTTTGCCCGTCAGTATCGCTACTTCTTCCCGTCGCAGCCTTTGAATAACGATGGTACTATAATAACATATTTCATATTGATTTGTCAAGAGCGTATTTGCTTTTTTATAGAATCCAGCGCTCCTTTTTCAAGCCGCGACACCTGAGCCTGCGAAATTCCTATCTGTTTTGCGACTTCTACCTGCGTTTTCCCTTTAAGATAACGCATATACAATATATTTTTCTCTCTGTCACAGAGATTTTGCAGAGCCTCCTTGAGAGAAAGCTCGTCAAGCCAGCCCTGATCGTCTGTCTTGTCGCTTATCTGGTCGAGAACATACAGATCGTCGCCGCTGTCTGAAAAAACAGGTTCATACAGCGAAAGCGGCTCGGTTATAGACTCCAGCGCCATTACAACGTCAGTTATCTGAGCGCCGATATCATTGGCTATTTCCGATATAGTAGGCTCTCTTTGCAGCAGAGAAGTAAGCTTTTCCTTGCTTTGCATTGCCTTGAAAGCCATATCACGAAGCGAGCGTGACACGCGTACAGGAGAATTATCCCGCAAATGCCGCCTGAGCTCCCCCGCTATCATAGGCACGGCATACGTTGAAAACTTCACCTGAAGCGAAGTATCGAAGTTATCTATCGCCTTTATAAGTCCTATAACTCCTACCTGAAACAGGTCGTCGGGACATTCTCCTCTGCCGAGATATTTTTGAAGCACGCTCAAAACAAGCCTGAGATTGCATATTATCAGCTCTTCCCTTGCCTGCTTGTCCCCTTCATGCGCTCGCTTGACAAGCTCGATCTTTTCATTTTCCTTTAATGTCTTTAACCTAGATGTGTTTACACCGCTGATCTCTACTTTATTATACTGCATGGTACATGCTCCTTAAAGTGGTATAATACATCTTTGCTTAATATTCCCTTTTTTATTTACAGTATACGCGGGCATAAAAAATAACTGCGCGTCATACTGACACGCAGTTATTGCTTTAACTATGACCGACGCTTCAGTTTTCACAGCCTTCACCGCTGTTGTCATCGGAAACAGCGCAGCCGCATGAAGTATCTTCAAGGTCTTTGGGGAAAAACTCCGATACGGGGAAAGCCAGCTTATCGAACAGCTCACACGGACTGTCGGTATTGGAGGTACACTCTTTTTCGGGCAGACAGTACTCATATGTCGGCACAAGCAGCGAAACTCTTCTTTGAAGCTGAACGATAGAGAACATACCAACTGTCACATAGACGAATTTATTTCCAACAGGTATAGGAGTTACGTCGTCACAGTTGCAATTGAGACAAACATCGGTCGCAGGACAGGTCGGGAGCGGACGGCAGGTAGTCTTGATGTCAAGAACTATCGGGTCTACTACGCTTACGCAGGCAACGGGAAGCGTTGACTTGCAGGTGCAGCAGCAGCCGTCGTTTGACTCGTACTCGCTGACCTGATTGGAGCAGAACGTCTTTGTATGACCGTCGCTGCCGTAGAGTATCACCTTTTTGGTGAAAGCGCTCGTTCCCGATATCTGGGTAGGTATTCCGTTAGCCGTCGGATAAACGTCAACGTAGACCGTAAACGCATATGTAATATCTACGGCATAGAAGCCGCTGTGGAACGGCACGGGTTCGATAGCAAAGCTTACGGTGTCCACTTCGACGCAGTTGCTTTTAACGTAGCAGCTAGAGTTTACAAGCTGTTGGTCGGCAGCAGAAAAGGTCACGGGCATATCCTCCAGACAGTCTTTGTCTGAGCATGAGTCGAATATCTTCGACACGTCGATACAAGCAGCTTCCTTAAAATAGGAACTATTGAGGTTTTCGTTCATAATGATCACTTATTCCTTTCACAGTTTTGAAGTATGACTTCTATATATTGTATTCCTGCTGCAAAAGAAAAGTTACGCTTTTTGCCCATAAACAAATAAAAAGCGGCACAGCAGAGCCATACCGCTTTATGAAAGGATTATTTATATAAATGAAATCAATACCGGGAAGATGTATATCATTGCAAAAGCCGCAAAAGCAGCAAACATTGTAAGCACCACGCATATCTCCGAAACGCACTTTACGGGCTTCAGCTTTTTTCTGAAAGCGACATAAGCCGCAAACGCCGCCAGTCCTATGGCAGAAATTATCGCTCCCATGATAAATCCCTTTGGTATCATACTTATCTCTATGTTGTTCTCTCCGTCCTTAAGGTCAAAAGCAACAAGATCCGACAAAGCTCTTCTATACTGCACCTTTTCACCGTTTATCCTTACGGTTATGCCGTCGTTGTAAGGAATAGCCAACAGACAGGTCTTGCCGCTTTCGGAGCTGACAGTTCCTGTTATCTTGCCTTTTTCAAAGTCCAAATTTGCACACCGTGCATTATTGAATGAGTCGGACAGGACATCAAGATCCAGCCCGAACACTCCGAAGCTATAACAGGAGATGTTTTTGGAAGCTGTCATAGTGACGGACACATACTCGTTTTCAAACTCTCCGAGCTTCAACACGCCGTTTTTTATAGTCCTTGGGTACTCTTTTTCTATTACCTCGCCGTTCACGACGACTTTGAACGTTTTAAAATAAGACTCCGAAAGAGAGTTTGAAAAGACATCGAAGCAGTCGGCATAGAGGCTCTGTCTGCCTGAAACGTAAATGTTGTATGAAACGGTAGCTCCGTCAGAGACATTATATTTGCCGTTGGAATAAATGATACTGTCGTCGTTATTGTCGTAATGATATTCGAAAATCAGTTGTCTGTCGCCGAATATTTCGGAGTACAGATATTGCTGGGCCTGAGCTCTTGTAAGTTTATGAGAGATATATTCGCTGTTTGAAAAATCATTATCGCAAATAAGTCCCAGTCCGAGATAATACTCCTGCGGTTCTATGGTAAACAGATCATTTGAATACACGGAATCGCTCGATGGAAAAGCGTTAAGTATCTTATACTTCACAGAATACAAGCCGTTTGTCAGCTCCGTTCCGTCAAGAGAGCCTGCCTCCATCCAAACGGTAGTATATCCCAGATGTTTTTGCTGAAACATAAAATCTTCATCGGTAAGAGATGTATAATGGCTGAGAGAATTATATCCGAGAGCGCCTATCATATTGTAATCGGTTATCTTTTTATCGGTCATGACCCTGTAAAATCCGTCATCGTCGATTCTGTCCGCCATTTCGGTGATATTCTGAAAGGTCTCTGTGCGGGTAGGGTTATTTATATACGGGCCTGTCATATATACTCTTATATTCCCTGCCGACTCAAAGACAAATGCGATAACGATCAGCACCGACAGCGTTCTGATATCAAAAAGCTTTCTCTTGTACAAAAACAGCAGCAGCGAATAGCATATTACTGACAGTACAAATAGCTTAGTCAAAAGGTCAAAAGAGGTCGAGTTGCCCCAAAGAGAGCTTGTATAAGCGGATATCTGCTTGATAAGATCCTTGATATAATCTAAGCAGTATATTCCGTAAACAAATATCATTATAACAGACGCTGCAACGGCAAAGTAAGAGTATATCTTATCTTTATTATCGGTTATATCGTTACGCTCCTTAAAGGCTTCTGTACAGCATATCAGACCTATAAATATGGTTATAAATCCGTATCTTGCGGGGAAAGACATATAACTGCCCGTATGCCACATGATATTGACAGGCTCTAACAAGAACGGGATAAGTGTCAGAAGAAAGAGTTTAAAGTAGTTTTTGGACTCTGTGTCAGTATAATTCTTCCTGATAACGGTATATATGATGATAACAAATATGAAAGATGTACAGTACAGCAAAGGAAACACGGTCTCATAATGCGAAACAAATCCAGAAGACCTCAAAGTGTCGATCACCGACTCTCCTCTGCCCGATTGCGAGACCTCGATATAGCTGGTCAGCCAGACAACAGCGGTCATCATAGCTGAAATAACGCTTCCGAAAATGAATTTTACGCATACTCTGCCAAGCTTGTTTTTATCCTTTTCCGACAAAACATATATCATCATATATAATAGTATAAACACAACTACCATATAGCATATATAGAAATTCATTATCATAATGACCGATAATGCTACTATATACAAAATATTCTTTCCTTGCTCCGTAAGCTTTTCAAGACCTATCATCAGTATCGGGAACATATACATGATATCCAGCCACATTATATTCTGATAAAACAGCATACCGAAGCCACACAGCGCATACATCATGCTGAGAGCTGTCATCATAACGCTGTCAAGGCCGCTTTTGCGTCTGACAAAGTACAGCGAAGCGGTCAGGGCACAGAGAGAAAGCTTGAGTATAACGAGAATATTCACAAAAAGTATCATGTTTTCTTTATCGACTAATGCCGCCAAAAAAGAAAACGGATTTGACAGAAAGAAACAGAACACGCCAAAAAAGTCCATTCCTCCTGCATTGTGCATATTAAGAAACAGACCGTCCTTGCCGGCAAGTATGTCTTTGAGGTCGATAAGGAGCGGTATTACCTGCTGGTTCATGTCACACCATGATACACTCCCCTCTCCAAAGGGATACAGACCGTCAAGATAAAAAACAAACAAAAGTACAGCCGCGGTCAAAAGCGGCGATAATATCAAAGGATAGTATTTTTTAAGCTTGTCCATATAAAAATGTCCTTATATAAAAAATATCAACGCATTAACAAAAAGCAATGGTTACATATACCATATTTACTATTATATCAGAACTGCCTGCAAAAGTCAACAATAACGCTCAGAAGCGGGTTTTATGAGTTGATTTTTTGATATATATGTGTTATAATTAATTCTGTAATGTGTAACGATCTGTTCAAAAAGAAAGGGTGTATTGCATATGGCATACCAGGACTATCTGAAAGCGCAGAAATCTGCCGAAAAACAATACAGGCAAGCAATATCACGCGGCGAATATCCGTATCTTCCGGTACTCGAGGATCTGCTTCGCGGAGGCGGCGAGGCAGGCAGGATACCTATGGGTCAGTTGGAGATACCGATATCACTCATCGCCGGTACTGCTTCTGCTGAAAGAACTACCGCTTTCGCTTCAAATTTCATGCCCTTACTTGCTCATTCGACCGAGTTTGCAAACAAATGGTCAGAGCTTTATGATTCTGTCAAGGACAAGGGCGTGCGCGATCCGATAACGGTTTTTGAATATATGCACAGGTTTTATGTTGTGGAAGGCAATAAGAGGGTCAGCGTTTCAAAATTCAACGGCGCTGTACATATAGACGCGTCGGTCACCCGCATACTACCGAAGCCTTCGGAGGAAACGGAATACAAAATATACGCTGAGTTTCTCGAATTTTACCGTGTTACAGGCATATATGAGATACTCATGAGCCAGGAGGGCTCTTACAAACGGTTGCTTAATGCCATAAAGGCTGATGAAGGTACTGAAAAAGCCCCGTTATGGTCTGAGGATCTGCGTAAGGACGTAAAATTTCTTTATTTTTCCTTTGAGGCTTATTATACCGAGAAAAATTTGCAGAGACGCCCCTTTACTACGGGCGACGCTTTTTTGCATTTTCTCGAGATATACGGCTTTGATCCCATGCGTTCTCTTTCGTCTTCCGAGATACACAGGCATATGGATCGCGTATTCGTTGAATTCCGCGTCCTTGCTGACGAAAACCCGACTCTCCGTATCCTCGACCCTACCGATGTTTCAAAAAAGGTCGCGCTTACAAAAAAGCTTCCTCTTTCAAACTCCGTGCTGAAGATAGCTTTTCTGTACCCTAAAGACCCGCAGAACTCATCATGGGCATATAATCATGAGATAGGCAGAAGATACATCGCTGACGCCTTCGGAAGCGCAATAGAAACTAAAGCGTACATAGCTTCAAACGATGAGGCGGAGGAAACGATAAGCAACGCTATCGCTGACGGAAATAAGGTCATTTTTACGACTTCGCCTGCTTATCATGCGGTAAGTATGCGTATGGCAGTTGCTCACCCCGAGACTATTATCATGAACTGTTCCGTCAACACGGCATACAAACAGCTACGCACATACTATCTGCGTATCTACGAGGCAAAGTTCATTACGGGTATCATTGCGGGTTCAATGACCGAAAATGAACGTGTAGGATATATTGCGGACTACCCCATTCTGGGAACTCCGGCGTCGATAAACGCGTTTGCCTTGGGAGTAAAGCTGGTAAATCCCCGCGCTAAGGTATACCTTGACTGGTCAACTTTGACTGACCACGATCCATGCGAGTATTTCAGAGAAAAACACATAGATCTCATTTCGGACAGGGATATCAACGCTCCTCTTTCCGATGACAACGGCTTTGGTCTGTATGGACTGTATGACGGTATATCGTTCAGAATAGCCGCGCCGGTATGGAACTGGGGAAGCCTGTATGCTGATATGGTACATTCGATACTTATCGGCGCATGGAAAAACGACGGCAATCAGAACGAAACACAGGCGCTCAACTATTTCTGGGGAATGTCGTCGGGGGCTATTGATGTTGCCTGCTCTGACAGACTTCCGAGCGGAACAAGAAAGCTCGTTAAAATGGTGCAAGAAAAGATAACCAAAGGCGAGTTTAATCCGTTCACGGGAGTTATAAGGGCGCAGGACGGCACATACATCGCCGAAAACGACGTTGTTCTTGATCCTAATCAAATATTACAGGCGGATTGGCTGCTGGACAACGTAATAGGCAGGATACCGCAGGCTTCGGAGCTGGAAGAGCAATACAGAGATTTTGTTTTACAGCACGGTCTCACTCCGCCGACACTTACCGTGTAAGAAATAATAAAACAGCAGACGCAGAAAAAACGTGAATTGAGGAAAGTTATATGAAGATTATGGCGATGTCAGATCTGGAGTCCGATTATATATGGGATCACTACTCACCCGAACAGCTCAAAGGGATAGATCTTATAATTTCCTGCGGCGATCTGCACCCGCATTATCTGTCGTTCGTTGAAACATTTTCAAAAGCTCCCCTGCTGTATGTACACGGAAATCATGACGAACGTTATGAAAAAGTTCCGCCCGAAGGCTGCTTCTGCATTGAAGATAAGATATATGTACATAACGGTATCCGCATTCTCGGGCTGGGCGGCTCTATGCGTTACCGACAGGGAGAACATCAGTATACGGAAAAGGAAATGGCAAGACGTATACGCCGCTTGAGCCTGAAAATAAAACGCTTCGGCGGCTTCGATATTCTCGTAACTCACGCCCCGATGTATGGATTTCACGACGGAAAAGATCTCTGTCACAAAGGTTTTGAATGCTTCTGCGAGCTTATAGAAAAGTACGATCCGAAATATTTTATACACGGTCATATGCACATGAATTACAGCAGAAAAGCTCCGCGCGTCAGTATGTACGGTAAGACCGTTGTTATAAACGCGTACAGGACATACACTTTCGACTACGATAAGCTTGCCGAAAAGCACAGCAGCAAATAAAGTCAACACAATAAAGAAAGGACATAATACTATGAAAACCGTAAAACTGACTATCAATCCGCTCGATAAGCGCAGCAAGATAAACAAGGAGATATATTCAAATTTTTCCGAGCACCTTGGCAGATGTATATATGACGGGATATATGTCGGAAAAGACAGCGATATCCCCAATACCGATGGATACCGAAACGATGTTATTGAAGCTTTCAGAGATCTGGAGCTTCCTGTTCTGCGCTGGCCGGGAGGCTGTTTTGCAGATGAGTATCATTGGAAAGACGGTATCGGCGAAGTCAGCAGCCGCGGCAAGGTAGTTAACAACTGGGGACACATCGTTGAAGACAACAGCTTTGGCACGCATGAGTTTTTAAGGTTTTGCGAGCTTGTAGGCTGTGAACCTTACATAAGCGCCAATGTTGGCAGCGGTAGCGTCAGAGAGCTTATGGAATGGATAGAATACATAACATTCGACGGCTTTTCGCCTATGGGAGAGCTTCGGCGAAAGAACGGAAAAGAAAAACCGTGGAAGCTAAAATATCTAGGCATTGGAAACGAAAGCTGGGGCTGCGGAGGAAATATGACTCCCGAATACTACTGCGATCTGTACAAGCAGTATGCGACCTTTTGCAGAAATTACAGCGGCAACGAATTGTTCAAGATAGCGTGCGGACCCAATGCCGACGACTACAACTGGACAGAAGTTTGCATGAAAAAGATAGGTCCATGGAACATGAACGGGCTTTCCATGCACTATTATACCGTTCCGACAGGTAATTGGGATCACAAGGGCAGCTCTACTGATTTTGACGACAAGGAATATTACTCGACGCTGAGATCGACTCTGCGCATGGACGAGCTTATAACACGTCACAGCGAGATAATGAACAGATACGACCCCGAGCACAGAGTAGGACTTATCGTTGACGAATGGGGCTGCTGGTACGATGTTGAACCGGACACTCACCCCTCCTTCCTCTATCAGCTCAGCACAATGCGTGACGCTATTGCGGCTGCGATAAATCTTAACATATTCAATAAGCACTCCGACAGGGTCTATATGGCTAACATCGCCCAAGCGGTGAACGTTCTTCAGTCGATACTTCTCACAGAGGGCAATATTACTGTAAAAACGCCTACTTATCATGTATTCGACCTTTTCAAAAAGCATATGGACAGCACGCTTATATATTCGCATATCGAAAACGAGCTTGCCGATGACGGAGTTCCCGCACTTTCGCAAAGCGCAAGCGTAAACGGCAACGGAGATATCGTAATAACCGCTGCCAACTGTTCTCTTGACAAGGAATACACCGTCGAAATAGGCGGAGTATCGGATATAAACAACGCAGACGGCAGGATACTTACAGATGAAGTACACTCCCGGAACACCTTTGAAAGTCCTGACAACGTTGTTATTCGCCCGCTTGAGATAAAGTGTGAAAACGGCAAGGCATATGCGATACTTCCTCCCTGCTCCGTTGCAGAGATAGTTTTATCGTAATACGGTTGACAGCCATGCAATACGGTAAGCCTTGCACAAGATGTCTGTTAGAAGAAGCAGGTCATACGGATACCGCCAAGCTTATTGCGGAAAAGATAGCCATAATGCCCTTAAAAACAAGGGCAAGTGACTTTCTTTACCGCAAAAGGCTTGATATCTGCATGACCTGCGATGAACTTTTTGAAGGAATATGTATGAAATGCGGGTGTTATGTTGAACTGAGGGCAGCAGCTCAACAAAGCTACTGCCCTGCTTCAAAGCGTCGTTGGTAACTGCTTGTCAGTCTATCGCCGCAAAAGCCGAACGAATGTCGTCTATCAAATCGTCAACATTTTCAGTACCTATTGACAAGCGGATAGTGTTTGGCTTTATCCCCTGCTCTTCCAGCTCCTCTGCCGAAAGCTGAGAGTGAGTAGTCGAAGCCGGGTGTATAACGAGCGATTTTACGTCAGCCACGTTAGCGAGGAGCGAGAATATCTCTAGGTTGTCAATAAACTTTTTAGCGTCATCTTCGCTGCCTTTTATCTCAAATGTGAAGATAGAACCGCCGCCGTTCGGGAAGTATTTTTCGTAAATTGCATTGCTTGGTTCTGTTTTCAAAGATGGGTGATGAACAGCCTCAACATGCGGGTCGTTATTGAGAAAATCAACTATCTTCAAAGCGTTCTCAACATGACGCTCAACACGCAGAGAAAGCGTTTCAAGTCCCTGCAAGAATATAAATGCGTGGAACGGAGAAAGCGTAGCTCCCGTATCTCTGAGCAGTATCGCTCTGATATATGTAACGAACGCTGCTGCTCCTACTGCCTCAGAGAAGCTTATTCCGTGATATGACGGATTAGCTTCCGATATCCAAGGATATCTGCCTGAACGTTTCCAGTCAAACTTTCCTCCGTCTACGATAACTCCGCCTATTGCCGTTCCGTGACCGCCTATGAACTTTGTAGCGCTGTGTACGACAATGTCGGCGCCGTATTCAATAGGACGCACCAGATAAGGCGTTGCGAATGTGTTATCTACGACCAGCGGTATATTATGCTTATGCGCTATATCAGCTATCTTTTCGATATCAATAGCATTGGAATTGGGATTGCCCAGAGTTTCAATGAAAATTGCTTTTGTCTTATCGTTGATAGCTTTTTCAAACGAGCCTTCCTCTTCAGGGTCGACAAAGGTGGTAGTTATATTGCTGTTGAGCGGCAAAGTATGCTCAAAGAAATTGTATGTTCCACCATATATCGTTTTTGAAGCTACTATATTTTCACCCGACTTTGCAAGCGCTTGTATCGTATATGCGATAGCAGCCGCGCCTGACGCAAGTCCAAGAGCGGCAACTCCGCCCTCCAGAGCGGCTATCCTCTGCTCGAAGATATCCTGCGTGGGATTGGTAAGACGTCCATAGATGTTTCCTGCATCGCGCAGACCGAAGCGGTCGGCGGCGTGCTGAGAATTGTGGAACACATAAGATGAGCTGGCGTAGATGGGTACAGCTCTTGCATCGGTAACTGGGTCAGCCTGCTCCTGACCTACATGAAGCTGCAAGGTTTCAAATCTCCATTTTTTATTTGACATAATTATTTCTCCTTTTTATACTTGTCGAATGAGCGGAACAGTTCATATGCTGCTACACATTCGGTTGATGTTTTCATTTTTGATACATTTCATGGTAAATGTTTTCATAATGTTTTCTCCTTTCGTTAAAGCCTACCTGTTTGGTATGCTTATATTATATCAAAATAACAGCGTAAAGTCAAATCCTAAAAATCTATACGATGATATAGATAAAAACTATATGCAAAAAGCTCTGTATCAAAAATACAGAGCTTTGTTACTATAAGTCCTGCTCATCGGCATAGGTAAGATCGTTTTCCGCATTATCTCTTGCCAGATCGTTGTCAATAACGGGATACACAGCCGAGATAGGTCTTTCTTTGATGATCTCTGCTGTTATGGCAGGATCCTTTTCAAATTTTTTGCGACCTTTCCCGATCTTTCTCTTTGACATATCATCACCCCGAAAGTAGTATGTGCATATGCCAAAATGATAAACAGACATTTATAATGAAAATATTTCTTATTTAGTGACTAGTGACGTTTGTTCCCTTTGAGGCTTCTTTTGCAAATTCGCCAAGGTCACGCCCTTTGAGAACAAGACCCAACAGCTCGGGAAGCTTTTGAGGAGCGCAGGCAAAGCACGGTATACCCAATTTTGATAATTTGTTTGCCACGCTTTCGTCATAGAAAGGCGCTCCGCCGTCTGCAACAGCAAGCAGCGACACTACTGTAACTCCCGAAGCTTTCATTTCCTCCAAACGCCTTATCAGCGCGGCGCGGTTCCCGCCCTCATAAAGATCGGAAATAAGGAAAAACAGCGTCTTTTTCGGGTCTTCAATAAACTGCTGACAATAAGCGACCGACTTGTCTATATCCGTACCGCCGCCAAGCTGAAAGCCATACAGCAGGTCAACGGGGTCGCTGCATTTGTCGGTAAGATCAACAATACCCGTATCAAACGCGACAACGCGCGTTTTCAGCGTGCTCATACTCGCCAGAATACAGCTTACCACCGATGAATATATAACGCTTTCTCCCATAGAGCCGCTTTGGTCGATGTCAAGTATAACAGTCCACTTTTTTGAGGCTGAGGAGGCTGCGCGCTCAAAGAAATAAAAGTGCTCGGGTACTATTGTTTTAAGCTCAGGTGAATAGTGTTTCAGATTTCGCCTGATAGTCATTTTGTAGTCAAGCGCGGAAGCTGACGGTATAGGCGAATGCTCTCGCCTGTTTACCGCGGCTGTAACGGCTCTGCGTATATCCTGCTCCAAAAGCTTGTTTATATCGTCAACTATCTTTTTTATGAACGCCCTTACGTTTTCCTTTGAGCGTTCGGGTATAGACTCTTTAAGCGTCATTATAGCTGACGCAAGAGAAATATCTGGCTCGACATTTTCAAGTATCTCAGGCTCAAAAATGAGCTGTTTCAGTCCGCACCTTGTCATCGCGTCATTTTGAATTATCTTTACAAGGTCTTTATCAAACAGGCTTCTTACGTCACCCAGCCAACGAGAGATATGCGGATTTGACGGTCCTTTGCCTGCGCCTCTGCCAAAACCGCCCTGCTCACTCTTGTTATAAATAGAAGCAAGCGCGCTGTCCATAAGCATTTGTTCCTGCGAAAGCTGCGGCATATCCATTTTTGAAAGCCTGTTGTCACTCTCCTGACCGAGGATAAGCCGCCAACGCTGCATTTGTACATTAGTATCCATAATTTCACCTACAAATCAAAGTCAAAGTCCGAAAGCTCGTCTATCGCCTGCTGAGAAGCTTCGTCAAGCACACTATTCAAGACCTCGCTGACTTCTTCGCCGTTCAAGCCCCAAATCTCTCCGAGATTTTCGGCTATGGCGTCTTTTTCACCCGATGAAAAATCCGCAAACGCTCTGCGCAGGAACACAAGCGCGCGTTTAAATTCCTCATCGTCAAGCTCTCTGAGATAATCGTCCAGACTTTCCCACAGCGACAGCCTTGCGATAAGTCCGCTGCGGTTCTTCATAGCAAGACCCTCAAACCAGCCTGCGCCAAGTTCGGCAGGTACGCCTTTTGAAAGACGGCGTGATACCTCTGTTTTAAGCTCGTCGTTTGACATCACGCTGCGCTCGAGCAAAATTGCAGCGCAAAGCCCCGAAAGCCGCGTGTTCAGATCGTCACGGAAAGCGACCTCCGAAAGAGCTTTCAGCCATTTATCCGTTTCAAGGAAATCGTGCGCCAACTGCACCGAGTTTATCATATTTATCGCATCTGCGATTTCTTTTGATACGTCGTCGCTGCACACGCAGGAAGCGCTCATGATGAGGCATGCGCGGTAATAAAGCTGCTTTAATATAGGTACAACAGCAAAGCAGTCGGTTTTTCGTATGTCACCGTAGCTTATGACATTTGAAAGGCTGAACATGGTCTGCGCAATTTTTTCAAACGGTATGTTATCGGCGGCAGCCGCCTGCAAAGCCGCCACAGCATAGCTCGCGGCGCCTGACATTCCGCAGTAAAACGAATCTTCGACCGCTTTAGCTATCACCGAAATATCTTCCTGACCCTCAACGTTCTCTTTTATCTGAAACGCAGCCGCAAGCTCCACCGTATCGCCTTTCAACGCACATTCAACGAGGACTATCTCGCACTCGGTAGTCCATTGTATCTGCCACATTTCAGCCCATGTTGCGTTTTCCTGACGTGACGGAGCAAGGTGCGCAAAGCCTATACCCAGAACGCGAAGCTTGTGCAGAAAATAGGAGCGGTCTAGGTCTAAAAGAGCGGACTTTTCAGAGCTTGCACGGATATTTTCACGCAGATCAAGCTTCAGATCCTGCGCAGTAACGGAGCGATATTTTTCAAGTCTTAATTCTTTAAGCTGACGGTAAAAATCGTCCTGTATGCTCGTTCTTGAAACGCCCTCGGGTATCTCGCCTATTGCTGTTCCGATCTCCGTGTCGGCAACAGCGGTACTTATAGCCGCAAAACTGCCCTCGCCTATGCAGGTCACAGCCGCGTCGCGAATATCACGCAGTGTTGGTATTTCGCCGCCGTGCAGCTGCGAGAGCGTTTTTGCAAGTCTCACCGCTTCAATGACCTGCGCCGATGAAGCAGCGCTTCCGTCTTTACGCATTTTTTCGGCTATCTTTGAAAGATACGCATTCGCGGCGTAAAATCGGTCATTTTTGCAAAGACCTTTCCATATAAGCTCGTAATACGCAGGGGCCTTGTTGCCTGCGCCGTACCCCGAACGCGTTGACAGCCTGTAATACGAATATGGCATAAGCGTATGAAGTGACGGCAGTTTTGGGAGCTTTGGCATTTCTTCATCGGTCTCCCAAGTTTTCAGTCCCTCAACGTGATACGCGCCCGTGACTACGACTATATTTTCGGGAGAAACGCCGCTTTTCACCGCATTTCTGATAACAGAGCGCATATACATCTCTCGCAGCGCGGTCTCCACCTCGTCGTAACCGTCCTTCTTTGAAAGCTCACGAATATTCGCTCCGAAGAGGTTTGCGCCCTCATGGTAAGCGTCTGAATCGGCGCATTGTTCAAGCGTGCGTTCCCAGAATGTTTCATGCGAACCGTCTTCGCTTTTTTCGTCCAGAAGTTCATAAACATCGGGTTTTTGCTCCTCCGAATTTTCGGCAGCTTGCTCGCTTTGTTCTTCATCGTTTTCTACGCTCTCCGCCTGCTTTATCCTCTCGTCAGAAAGTGCAAGAAATGTTTCAGACGGCAGGTCCATAAAACGCACGTCAACGCCGTTTTCATCGCACCATTTTATCGCCTGATATTCGGGTGAATACTTCGCGAACGGGTAAAGTATCGTCCTGACAGGCACGCTCTGCGTATACGCAAGAACGGCAAACGGCGGACGTGTTTCTTTGCGCACGATGTCCTTTACGGTATCCTCAAAGTCGCACGGAGCTTCTATTATTACAAGCTTCGGGCGCTTTTCCATGAGAAAATCACGCAGAAAAAACGCACCCGCAGGCGATAGGTGGCGTATGCCGAAAAAATTCACGCCGCTCATTCGTTAAGCTCCCTGCACGCCTTGTAAAGTCCGCTCCAATGCGAACCGCGCTTTTTCATGATGTTTTCAAGATATTCTTTCCATGCAACGGTGTCTTTTTCGTCCTTTACCACCGCACCCTGAATTCCTGCCGCAATATCGTCATCGGTAATATCGCCGTTTCCGAAGCTTCCTGCAAGAGCCATACTGTTGCACAAAAGCGAGATAGCCTCGGCGGTGGAAAGCACGCCGGCAGGGACTTTTACCTTCTGCTTTTTATCGAGCGTTTCACCGGCGCGCAGCTCGCGGAAGATAGTGCATATCTTCTCGATAACAGTATCTTTAGGCAGAGCCGCGTTGAGGTCAAGACTGCCCGATAGCTGCTCAACGCGCGTTTTTACGATGTTCATTTCCTCTTCCAAAGTTTCGGGCGCAGGAAGAACAACAATGTTGAAACGCCTTTTAAGCGCCGCAGACATATCGTTTACGCCCTTGTCACGCGTGTTAGCAGTAGCGATTATTGAAAATCCCTTTTTCGCAGGCACTTCAAGCGAAAGTTCAGGAACTGATATTCTCTTTTCAGAAAGCAGAGATATGAGGGTGTCCTGAACTTCAGAAGCGCAGCGCGAAATCTCCTCAACACGCGCAATAGCTCCCTCTTCCATTGCCGTAAATACGGGGCTTTTGAGCATTGCTTCCTGCGAAGGCCCGTTGGCTATCAGCATAGCATAGTTCCAAGAATAGCGTATCTGCTCCTCGGTCGTGCCTGCCGTGCCTTGTATAACGCGAGATGAATTGCCGTTTATAGCCGCTGTCAAATGCTCGGAAAGCCAGCTTTTAGCCGTACCGGGCTCGCCTATCAGCAGTAATGCGCGGTCGGTAACAAGAGTTGCTATGGCTATCTCAACAAGCCGTTCGTGACCGATATATTTCGGCGTTATGTTTACATTTCCGACCTTTCCGCCGCATATGTAGATCTTTACCGAGCGAGGCGACATTTTCCACCCCTCGGGTACAGGGTCGGTATCAGCTTTTATCAGCACGTTCAGTTCTTCCTCGAAAAGCTGTTCAGCAGGAAGTCTTAAAATCGAATTGTCCATATTTTTCTCCTTATCTTAAATTTGTATTTACCCAATATTCAAACTTATCAACGTCAAATCTTGCTTTCATCCTGCCGCTGCGTATAAGCGATATTACCTCCGTTGCTTCTTTGAGGCGGTACTGCTGGTCGCCGGGAGCGTGCAGAATAAAGTTCACAGGGTCAATTTTTTCATTCTTCTGCTGTCTTTTGAAATACTCCACAACAAGCCCCTCAATATTTTGCATACCGCAGCTTTCCATCATCCACATATGCGTTGTTGCGTTATTATCGTTGAGCACGCATTTTATGTAGTGATCTTTGACCTTTTCATACATTTTCTTGTCGTTTTTGTCAAAGAGATATTCCAAAAACAGATCCGCCTGATACCAGTCGCAGTCGATAAGCATATCTGTCCATTTTTCCCTTATCGGCTGATCTATCGGTATCTCGTAAAGCTCATGGGTATACGGTTCTTTGTCGCGGCTGTCGTACAGTTTGTAAGACATATAATACTTGCCGTCTACGAGATGTATGTTTTTGATCTGTGTTATCGGTGCGCCCATAGCAACGCCTTTGTTTTTGCCGTTTTTATAATACTCTTTCGTTTCCAGGATACGCTTTTTGAGCAGCCTTGTGCAGTCATCGGTTCCGACTATCATAGCATATATCTCCGACTGAGCAAAACTGCGGTCTGGAAATTTTTTAGCAAGCTCCAGCGTAAGATCGCAAATACCCTTGTCACGCGTCATTGCAACGGTAGCTTTAAGCGCGATGTCAACAAGGTCGAAAACTGAGCTTCTTTCCTGCTCATCCATTTTTTTACAGCAGACTTTTCTCAGAAAGTCCTCGACATCTTTGCCCGTCTTACCGCTGAACGCGACATAGTCTATGTGTACTCCGAAGCCGTCAGTCTTGTATTTTCCGCCGTCATTGTTGTCAAAAAGTCTGTTGCCTATCTTTGCCGCAAGCCTGCTTGACCACTCTGAGTGGCTGAACCGTAAATACTCAAGCGTTTCCTGCGGCTTGTCTTTTTCCATTTCCTCAAAAAATTCGCGTGCCTTGTCGCAGTCAAGACGAGCCAAAGAGTAGTAAGCCTCATCTCTTATCGCGCCTTTTTCGGTCTTTGTAAATTCAATGAGCCTGTCGGCGTTGCTGACATCGTGCCGCAAAGCGCGAACAAGCAGCTTCTTTACATTCTTTTCGGACTGCGGTATGTTTTCAAGGTAAAAATCATTTGCCTTTTCTTTAGCGATATTATCAATAAGCATAATACGCTTTATGGTCTCTTTTTTGCCGTTGGGGTCAAAGCCCTCCATAAGCAGGGGGAGCATATCTTCGCCCATGCCCTCTATTATGTCTTGTGCAGTGTCTGCAAGCTCCGAATACGAAGCTCCCAAGCACTTAACGAGCGCAGGTTTTACGCGGTAATCCTCAAAAAGCTCCGACTTTTCATCTCTCGCGCTCGTTACAATATTGTAATTTCCGCTGCCTGAGCCAGTAAGAGCATTTATAAGCCGCGATATACTTGAATACGGCGCGTTAATAATTTTAGCGTTATAATCGGTAACTTTCAGCTTTTCTGCTTCTCCCTCAACATCGACCTTTGCAAGCGTTGTCATTACCGAATCCGTCAGCGACAGCGCGTCAAGCAAGGTTCCTGCCGCGTCATCGCAGTCACCTGAAGCAAGCTTTGCCGAAAGCTCGTATATCTTCCCGAAAACCGGTGAAGCGTTTTTGAGTGGTGCAAAGGCTTCAACAGCCCTTTTCAGCCTGAAATTTTCCGAAAGCAGTTCTGCTCCTGCAATGGCAGACGAGCGCAGCTGCGCGCGAAGTTCTGTTATAGCTGTTATATCCATATTTACACCTCCGTCAGTAAAGAAGTCTTACAACAGTATTTGCGCCGTCGGGTATGATACACATCGGCTGAGCGCATATCCTGTTTTCCGCAGAGTCGTAGTGGAAGCCGCAAAGCATAACGCCGTTTTCAAGCAGTTTTCCGTTTGGCAGAGTTTGCAGGCGCTCGGTCATTTTCTGCTCATCGTCAATATCTTTAAGCTCTACGGTGTCGCCGCCTTTGGAGCGCAGCACCGTTTTTTCGCCTATCTTTTCTATTTCGGAAAAGGCAATAAGCTTATATATAACAGGGCTTGACATCGCATTTTGCAGAAAGTTCTTTATGCTCTTCATTTCCGCGTTTACGGAATTTGCCGCATACGAGCGCAGCTTGTCAAAGTCGCCGCATGTGAGTTCTGCAAAGCTCGCGCTATCCCAGCGCACTCTTACATTGCCGTCGCCCGGATAAACAGCCATTGACGGCACCTGCACGACCCCGAAAACCGAGTCTTCCGCTTTTACATATTTTAGCGACTTCAGCGGGCGGAAGTTCTTTGTCATATAGATGTTTCCGCTGCCGAGCTCTACCCATATGCCGCTTTCGATAAATTCTTTTCTTGCTTCGTCAAAGCTTACAAAATACGAAAGCTGTGTAAGACGCACATCTTTCACGCACTTGCCGATAGCCTCCAGCTCGGTAAGCTTCCAGTTGCCGCCAAGCTCTTCGTAAAGCTGGGTATCGTCAGCCGCAGGGTCATCGCTTTCAAGCTTTTCCGTGATATATTTCCGCGATTTCTTTATAAGCGAATTAAGCTTTTCCAAAGTGTCTATCGCACAGTCGTAATGCGAGTCTTTGCTGTCTTTCTGATACTCACTTATCTCGATGATAAGGCGATTGAACAGCCGCTGTATGCCTATGAGATAGTAGTCGCCGAACTGCTTTGAGAGCTGCTGATAATTTGAAAGCGAAGCGCCGCCCATAGTTCCCAACCCTGCCGACAGAAGCTCTTTTACCGCCTTTTCGCAAAGGTCAATGCCCTCAAGCTGTTTTTGCAGCTTTTTCTTTTTGGCGGAGTTTGACGTTTTCTTCGCGGCGGCTTTTTTCTTTTCCGTCTTTTCGACATCTTCGGGAGATGTATTTTCCGCTTTTTCCGACCTAGCAGCAAGCCTTGCGCGTTTTGTCAGAATATCTTCGGGTATCTCGCAGACCTCAAAGTCCTTATCCGACATCATCTCATACATAAGAGCAAGCGAGTGTTTGCAGGGGAATTGCCTGCTCGGGCAGGAACAGCGAAAAACTGGATGGCTTTCGTCTATGTAGTCCGCCGAGGTGATGTAGGGATTTTTTCCGCTGCCCTTGCATTCACCCATAAAAAATGTGCCGTCCTCTGAGCGGTAACGCTTGATAAAACCACCGCCCGAGGAAATTTTTCTCCCATTTGAAGCGGCAGCAGCGTTAGGCGCTAAGGATAAAATGAGTTGTTCTGTGATATTTTTCATCGTCAAACTCCTTTCATTTTATAAATAAATCGGGATTTTATTTACTATACCTACTTTGCTATCGGGGGAGACCCTTTTGGAAAAGGGTCTTCCCCAAACCCCCTCACTAAAACTCATATATTTTTTGGCGAGGGGTAATTGTTCTCTTTAAAAAACAGATAAATTACAATTTATCGCTAATTTATGAAAGGAATTACCCCTCGCCAAAAAACAATATAAAAGTCTTTGGAATAGGGGTTACTCTTCCTTCGGAAGA
>CANRNT010000016.1 GCA_947631995.1 uncultured Clostridia bacterium
CGACCAAGATATCTCTTAGTCGCTTTGCATAAATTTATTTTTATATTTTTGTCTAACTTTTTGGGGTCAGATCAGAGGCTGCGGTTATTTTTTCAAATTCTTTATTATCTCGCTTACGATCGCAAAGATCAAAGCAAAGACCAATGAAAGAATGATAGCAAGAATTACATAAAGTATTTCCATGTCTATCGCCCTCCCTTCCTATGTAGTCGATTTGCATGCGCAAACCGCAACGCTAGGGTATGAGGGAAACAACCGCCCGAATAGTCTGGTTTCGGTACTGTAATTATTATAACATATCATGTCAAAGCTTGTCAAGAAAACAAATTACCTCCTGACTGTGCTTGTGTTCTGACGTAACGACCTCGCCGAAGAAAAATCGGCGAGGTTTTTTGCGCGTAGATCATTTAAAATAATGTGCCGCATTGGCAAAAAAGCTCTTGCATTTTTCCATGAAATGTTGTACAATATAAAAGTAAGGTATTTCGCTCGCGGAATAGCCACGCAGCTTTGTGCTGACAATATTTTTAGAGAGGATGTCACATTTATGGCAGGATTGAACAAGGTCACAGTTGAAGACATTAATGTAAAGGGTAAAAAGGTACTCGTCAGAGTTGACTTTAACGTTCCCCTCAAGGACGGCGTTATCACCAACGATAACAGGATCACAGCCGCTCTTCCCACTATCAATAAGCTCACCGAGAATGGCGCAAAGGTCGTTCTTTGCTCACATCTCGGCAAGCCTAAGAACGGTCCCGAGGATAAGTTCTCACTCGCTCCCGCGGCTAAAAGACTTGCAGAGCTGGTATCCGCTAAGGTAACTTTCGCCAAGGACGATACCGTAGTAGGCGAGAATGCCAAGAAAGCAGTAGCAGAAATGAACGAAGGCGAGATAGTTGTTCTGGAAAATACACGTTTCCGCGGCAATGAGGAGACCAAGAACGGCGAGGAGTTCGCAAAGGAATTGGCTGATCTCGTTGACGATCAGGTGTTCGTTATGGACGCTTTCGGTTCTGCACACAGAGCGCACGCTTCTACGGCGGGCGTTACAAAGTTCGTTAAGGAAACAGCAGTAGGATATCTTATGCAGAAAGAGATAAACTTCCTCGGCAACGCCGTTGAAGATCCCGTAAGACCGTTCGTTGCCATACTCGGCGGCGCAAAGGTAGCGGATAAGCTCAACGTTATAAATAACCTCATCGAAAAGTGCGATACGCTCATCATCGGCGGCGGTATGGCTTATACCTTCCTGAAAGCAAAGGACTATGAGGTAGGTACTTCGCTCGTTGACGATACAAAGATCGACTACTGCAAGGATATGATAGAAAAAGCTAAGTCAGCAGGCAAACAGCTGCTTCTCCCGATAGATACTACTATCGCGGCAGCTTTCCCCGATCCGATAGACGCAGATATATCCGTTGAGGTAGTTGACAGCGACAAGATACCCGCTGATAAAATGGGTCTTGATATCGGCGATAAGACCGCAGCTCTCTTCGCGGACGCTGTAAAGTCAGCTAAGACAGTTGTTTGGAACGGACCTATGGGAGTGTTCGAGAACCCGACGCTCGCAAAGGGTACAATAGCAGTTGCAAAGGCTCTTGCAGAGACCGACGCTACGACCGTAATAGGCGGCGGAGATTCAGCGGCAGCCGTTATACAGCTCGGATTTGCAGATAAGATGAGCCATATCTCCACAGGCGGCGGAGCTTCTCTCGAGTACCTCGAGGGCAAGGTGCTTCCGGGAATAGACGTTATAGCCGATAAGTAATATCAAGAAAATATAGATATAAGGCGGATAGAAATATTCGCCTTATATTGTATTTAAAGGAGAGGACTATGAAAACCTCACAATACTTTTTGAAATCGCTGCCGTCATTGCTCAAAATTATGGCGAAGTCGGTCGTGATATTTGCAACAGCTGCGGTAATATTTATACTGCTGGGCAATCCGCCAAAAACAACGCTTATCATAGCTTTGATACTGTGGGTGGTGCTTTTCCTGCTGCTGATGATAATGCAGTATGCTTCCATAAAAAAGGCAAAGCCGTACTTGGATCTGTACTTTGAAAAAGGTCTGTGCGACGAGTATGCGCAGGAGTTCAAGCGTATTGAGATAGACGAGAGGAAAAAGCCGTCGGAGTATAACAAACTGCGCCTCGCAAGTGTTTATATCGCGCTTGAAAGGTTTGACGCCGCGGAGGCTATCTACAATAATTCGACCGTTTTTACTGATCCAAACTCATCGCCTATGGAAAAGCGGCTGTATTACAATGACCTTATGGCGCTTAGGCTCGCGCAGTTCAGAACGCAGGAGGCGGCGCAGATATATAACGAGTGTTCTATCTTTATGGGCGAACAGACGCTTAAAAACATATCATACCGCAATTCGTGGAACAGCAACTACCTGACGCTGCTTTTTCAGCAGGGCAGGGTAGACGAGGCAATGGCGTTCTGGCAAAATACCGCTATGAAAGATACTGAAAAAGACAATACGAAAATACTTTTTCTTGCTACCATAGCGGCAGGTATGCTGCAAAACGGCAGAGAGCAACAAGCGCAGGAGTATGAGCGTCAGGCAAGAGAGCTTGCGGAAAATAGCGACAAGTACGAAATGCCATGGCAGAAAGAGTATATGCACCACTTTATCGACAGAGAGATAGGCAGAGTGCGCGAACATTTTGCAGCCGCGCGGTGATTGACAAAGGCTGCGGACTGTTGTATAATATAGGTAGAAAAATTTTAAGTTGATACCGAAAGGGAGTTTATAAAATGAAGAAGTCAGTAAGAAAAGCTATCATCGCAGGAAACTGGAAGATGAACAAAACAAGACCTGAGGCTAAGGCTCTTATAGAGGCTATAAAGCCGCTGGTCGCAAACGCCGAGGGCAATGTTGAGGTAATAACCTGTGTGCCTTTTACAAACCTTGAAACCGCTGTTGCAGCTACCGCAGGCTCTAACGTAAAGGTCGGCGCCGAGAACGTTCACTTCGCAGAGAGCGGCGCTTACACAGGCGAGATATCCGCTGCTATGCTTGTTGAGGTAGGCGTTGAGTACGTTGTTATCGGTCACAGCGAGAGAAGACAGTATTTCGGTGAGACCGACGAGACCGTAAACAAGAGGACTATAGCGGCTCTTAACGCAGGTCTTAAACCGATAGTATGCGTTGGCGAGCTGAAATGGGAGCGCGAGTGCAACATAACCGAGGAAGTTATCGCAAGGCAGATAAAGCTTGACCTGTGGTCGCTCACCGCAGAGCAGATAAAGAACGTTGTAATTGCTTACGAGCCTGTATGGGCTATTGGCACAGGTCTTACAGCTACACCCGATCAGGCCGAGGAAGTGTGCGCTTACATACGCGCCCAGCTTGCAAAACTGTATGATGAAGCTACCGCAGAGGCAGTTACAATTCAGTACGGCGGCTCTATGAACGCCAAAAACGCCGCAGAGCTTCTTGCCAAGCCGAATATCGACGGCGGACTTATCGGCGGCGCTTCGCTCAAAGCCGAGGACTTCAACGTTATAGTTCAGGCGGCTGTAAACGGCTGAAATACTTAGAAATATTTATCTGAAAGGAAATGTATATGTCTAAAAAACCTGTTGCACTTATTATAATGGACGGCTTCGGCTATAACCATTCAAGTTACGGCAACGCTATCAGAGCCGCAAAAACGCCCAATCTTGACAGACTTCTGGCAAAATATCCGCACACCCTTATAGGCGCGAGCGGTATGAATGTTGGTCTGCCAGACGGACAGATGGGCAACTCCGAGGTGGGTCACACCAACATCGGCGCAGGCAGGATAGTTTATCAGGAGCTTACAAGGATAAGCAAGTCTATAAAAGAGGGCGACTTCTTTAAAAACGAGGCTTTCAAAAAAGCCGTGGCAAACTGCCGCGAAAATAATTCCGCGCTGCACCTGTTCGGTCTGCTGTCTGACGGCGGCGTACATTCGCACAATACACACCTTTATGGTCTTCTGAAGCTCGCAAAGGAAGAGGGTCTTAGCAAGGTGTACGTTCATTGCTTCCTTGACGGAAGAGACGTGCCCCCGACGAGCGGCGCTGACTTCGTTGAAGAGCTTGAAAAGAAGATGAACGAGATAGGCGTCGGCAAGATAGCTACCGTTATGGGCAGATATTACGCCATGGACAGAGATAACCGTTGGGAGAGAGTTGAGAAAGCGTATTCAGCTATCGTTTACGGCGAGGGCGTTGAGTGCGATACCGCAGTCGAGGCTGTAAAAGCTTCATACGCCGCAGAAGTCACCGACGAGTTTGTTGTGCCTGCCGTTATCGACAAGAACGGTACGGTAAAGCCGAACGACAGCGTTATCTTCTATAACTTCCGCCCCGACAGAGCAAGAGAGATAACCCGTACTTTCGTTGACGACGAGTTCAAGGGCTTTGAGAGAAGAAACGGCAGGTTCCCGCTTTACTATGTCTGCATGACACAGTACGACGCCACCATGCCGAACGTTGATATTGCTTTCAGACCAGAGGGTCTGACCAATACGCTGGGCGAGTATATTTCAAAGCTCGGTATGACACAGCTGCGAATAGCGGAAACAGAAAAGTATGCGCACGTTACGTTCTTCTTCAATGGCGGTGTTGAAGCGCCTTTTGAGAACGAGGACAGAGTGCTTATACCTTCGCCGAAGGTTGCTACTTACGACTTGCAGCCCGAGATGAGCGCTTATCCCGTTTGTGATGAGGTGGTAAAGAGAATAGAGTCGGGCAAGTATGACGTTATAATCCTCAACTACGCAAACTGCGACATGGTAGGTCATACGGGAGTGTTTGAAGCCGCCGTAAAGGCTGTTGAGGCTGTTGACACCTGCATGGGCAGAACTGTTGACGCGGTTCTCAAAATGGGCGGCGTGGCTCTCGTTACCGCTGACCACGGCAACGCCGACAAGATGTATGAGGAGGACGGCTCGCCGTTCACGGCGCATACAACTAACCTTGTTCCGCTGATAATTGCAGGAGCAGGGGAGGACATCACCCTGCGCGAGGGCGGCGTTCTGGCAGACCTTTCACCCACCATTCTGAAAATTCTCGGCATAAAACAGCCCGAGGAAATGACAGGCGAAAGCATTGTAAAATAACATAGTCCTAAAATATAAACGGCGCGTACTTTTTGAGTGCGTGCCGTTTTTTATCAGTCGAAGATATAATATGCCGTCAGCGCGAGCCATTCTCTAAGCCAGAACGTCGGCAGAAGATACGGCTTTGTATAACCGCTTATCGAATATACGCTGTCATAGCCGCAGTCCTTGGCGAGAAGCGAAGCGCGGTACTGATGATACCCGTCGGTAACTATCGTTATGTCAAGCGGCAGACCCATATCCTCCAGTATCTCAGCCGAATAAAGCAGGTTTTCCTTGGTGGACGACGATCTGTCCTCCTCAAAGATACGCTCGGGGTCAATGCCTTTTTCGACCAGATATGTTTTCATCGCCTCCGCCTCCGAGATGTCCTCTCCGCGTCCCTGTCCTCCCGAAACTATGCAGATGACGTCTTCGTGCTCGTTCAGATAATCATACGCGGCATCAAGACGGTAAGCAAGCATTTGGCTAGGACGGGTGCCCTTGACAGAACAGCCCAGTACCACCACGGCGTTCGGCTCTTTTGGCGGAGCGTTGTATGCACCTGCCATAAGTATCGAAAGATAAACTGCGTAAATAACGGCTATGGATATTAGCAGTACGGCAGAGCAGATAACTATCCTGCCCGCGCGAGCGTTCCACGACGAGCGTATGAGAGAGAAAAATTTCTCCCACATGACAGTCGCGGCAAGCAGTATAAGACATAAAACTATACCGAATATGTTTCCCGCGTTGACGACGTTTCGCGACAGAGGTATCACGAATATCATGAGCAAAAATATTTCAAGCGCGGAAAGTATCAGCCTTACGGCTATAGAAAGCTTCATTAAGTCAACTCCCATTTTGCAGATATTCATATTATAACATTAAGCGCTGACAGTATCAACATTTTTCATATAATTTTAAGATTTGCTATTGCAAAAAAGCGCTTTATGTGGTATAATTATAATAACAATATATACTCGTGCGAGGTATGATGAATATATTTGTAATATTTTTGGATAGATTTGTCATATGGCAAAATTCGGACAACGCCGTGCCTGTCATCAAAGAACGTGCGGGCAGGCGGTGACGCGGCATAAAAAGCTAATTGAGATGATGTTTTTATTGTGCAAGTTTTACAATAAAACGGCTTGAATTTAATGCTATGTAACAATGTTAAAAAAATATCTGATTTTATCTTTGACAATTCCCGAAAATGTGATAAAATATAATAAGGACACCTTTTTGTTTTTTGGGGTGTATCATCACTTCGTAACACAGTATCACAGATGTTGATTTTTGTATTATCATAAATGTCACTTGAAAGGAGCAGTTATTTTATGTCAAAAATTATTGCGGTAACGTCCGGTAAGGGCGGTACGGGAAAATCTTCGATCAGTGCATGCTTGGGCTATGCTCTTGCCAAGCAGGGCAACAGAACTCTTATAATCGAGCTTGACTTCGGCTTGAGATGTATGGATATCATGCTCGGTATGCAGGGAAATATCCCTTATGACCTCGGCGATGTTCTGGAGGGCACCTGCGATGTTTATAAGGCTACTACGACCGTAAAGCTCGCTTCTAACCTCAGCGTGCTGTGCGCCCCGGCTGACCCGTTCGTTCAGCTCAAGGCGGAGGATATCGAAAAGATAACCTCGGAGATGAGAAAGTATTTTGAGTATATCATTATAGATACATCGGCAGGTATAAACGGAAGCGTTTTCGATATCGTTACAAATTCTGACCTTATACTTATCGTTACGACACCCGACCCGGTGTGCGTAAGAGACGCGCAGATGATGTCTGACGAGTTTTATAAGAGAGGCAACCAGAAGCAGAGGCTCGTTATAAATAAGGCTAACAAGCGCGTGTTCGAGTATGAGTTCATGGACGACCTCGACGCTATCATAGATACCGTAGGCGTACAGCTGCTCGGCGTTATCCCCGAGGACAGCGCTATCCCTCTCGCAACAGGCAAGGGCGCTCCGCTGTCGTCAAGCTCTATGGGATTTTTGGCGTTCTCAGCCATTTCAAGAAGGATCAAGGGAGAGCATATCCCTATCCAGATAAAAATGAACTGATAGTTCGTTTTGATATCAATATACTTATTATACGAAGCCGGCACTATAAAACAACCTGAAAGGAGAGTATACTCCGATGAATATAGCACTTATAGCGCATGACACTAAAAAGGAGCTTATGGTGCAGTTCTGTATCGCATATTGCGGCGTGCTGAACCGACATAATCTCTGTGCAACAGGCACAACAGGCAAGCAGGTCTCCGAGGCAACGGGACTCAGGATCACAAAGTATATGAGCGGCGAGCAGGGCGGAGATCAGCAGATATCCGCTAAGATATCCTGCAATGAGATAGACCTGCTGCTGTTCTTCAGAGATCCGATATCCGCCAAACCGAATGAGCCGAACGAAGCAGATCTGCTCAGATTGTGCGATGTCCATAATATCCCCGTGGCGACCAATATAGCTACCGCCGAGGCTCTTATACACGCTCTTGAAAGAGGCGACCTCGATTGGCGTGACCTTGTTAATCCGTCAAGGTGAGCGGACAGAGAGCAAAAAGTATAAAATGAATATATAAAAGGCTGTGAAGAGGAGAGTATCCCGTAACGCTTGCCGCAGAGAGGACGCGTTTGGTGTGAGCGTCTGCCGCGTAACGGAAGAAGGACACCTCGGAGCTGCTTCCCGATAAAAAGGGAGGACGTGCGTTTCCGCGTTAAGGAAAAAGAGTGATCCGTCAAAGAATAAAACGGCGGATAATCAGGGTGGCAACACGGCTGCGGTCGTCCCTTAGGGGATGACCGTTTTTGTTTTTTATATTATCGTGTTAAAGTAGTAGCACCGACAAGCATTAACATATAAGAAAGGAATGTATTTATGGATCTTGTAGTAAAACGGCCAAAGGGTACGCAGGACGTTGTACCTTCGGAGGTGTATAAGTGGCATACCGTCGAAAAGATAGTCAAAGATGCGGCTGAGCTTTTCGGCTTTAAAGAGATAAGGATACCTACATTTGAGGATACGGGTCTGTTCGTGCGCTCTGTCGGCGATACGACGGACGTTGTGCAGAAGGAAATGTATTCCGTCACCGCAAAGGGCGACGCGCAGTTTACGCTTCGACCCGAGGGTACGGCAGGCGCGATAAGAGCTATGATAGAAAACGGCGTGCTCAACGAGGGTTTTCCGCAAAAGGTGTACTATGTTATATCCTGTTTCAGGCACGAAAAACCGCAGTCGGGCAGACTGAGAGAGTTCCACCAGTTCGGATGTGAGCTTGTGGGTACGGCTTCTCCTGCCGCCGACGCGCAGCTTATAGCGCTGGCTAAAAACGTTATAGATACGGCAGGACTTAAAAATATCGAGCTGCATATAAATTCTATTGGCTGTCCCGAATGTCGGGCGAAGTATCACGCCGCGCTGAAAGAGTATTTTGCGGACAGAAAACAGCAGCTGTGCGATACCTGCCTTGACAGGCTGGAGCGCAACCCTATGAGAATACTTGACTGCAAATCGCCGATATGCTCGGAGCTTTCAAAAAATGCGCCGATAATTTTAGACTATCTCTGCGACGACTGCAAGGAGCATTTTGAAAAGCTGAAAGCTACCCTTGGCGATATGGGTATAGAATATAAGATAGACCCTAGGATAGTCAGAGGTCTTGACTATTACACGAGGACGGTGTTTGAGTTCATAACCACCGATATAGGCGCGCAGGGTACTGTGTGCGGCGGCGGAAGATATGACGGACTTATCGAAACGCTGTCGGGGCAGTCTGTGCCTGCGCTTGGCTTTGGAATGGGTCTTGAAAGGCTTATTCTTACTATGGAAAAGCAGGGCTGTGAGTTTATGAAGCCAGATACCTGCGATATATATATAGCGACGCTCGACGATGAAGCGGCCGCTGAAGCAGTAAAGATTTCAGCCGAACTGAGAAAGAGCGGTATCAAGGCGGAATACGATATAGTCGGCAGAGGACTTAAAGCGCAGATGAAGTACGCCAACAAGATAGGCGCAAAATTCAGTATGGTGCTCGGAAGCAACGAGCTGGAGCAGCACGAAGTTGATTTAAAAAATATGTCTGACGGCAGTACAAAGAGGATAACGCTCGGCGAAGGATTCTGCGAGAGCTTTATAGACATACTTTGTAACTATTTGCTGAATATCGAGGGGATAATGTAGAGTATGTTCATAGTATTCCCGAAGAAAACAAGCTTTGAGAGCGCGCTTTCGCCCAAGCAGATATACCGCAGCTTTGACAGAAAAATAATACCGTTCAAAGCGCGCGGAAGCGTCGTCGGCGTGAGCAAGTTCATAAAAAAGTATAAGACCGCCGAGGTGTATTACGGATACAGAGACGGAGAAAAAATTCGCGTATCACACCACGCGGTAAGAAAGACCGACGGCTCTTCGACCACGTTTTACGGAAGTATAAAGAAAGTCAGCGGCGGCAGCGTTATACAAGGCAGAATAATGAAGCCAGTTTCGACCTGCATATTCGGCGCGGTATGTATAATAGCTATGCTGTTTCTCGCGTTGGTGTGTGCGGCGCTGGAGATATACACGGGCGCGGCGGTGTTCGCGCTGGCGGCTGCCGTAACGTTTGTTATACTTTTCCGCGACGGGGGCAAGTCGGCAAAGCTTACGGCTTTTTTAGAAGAAATTACCCGAACTGATGAAAGGACAGATAAAAATGGATAGCATGAAAGGCATGAAAAGAACTCACTACTGCGGCAAGGTGCTTGAGGCGGGGCAGACGGTCACGGTAGGCGGCTTTTGCGATACGGTGAGAAACAAAGGCGGCATAATATTCATAGTGCTGAGAGATGTGACGGGCGTTGTACAGCTCGTATTCGACGACAGCAGCGACAAAGCGGTGTTTGAAAAGGCGTCCGCCTGCCGCAGCGAGGACGTTATAATGGCGACCGGCATGGTAAGAGAGCGCGAGAGCAAGAACCCCAAGATACCCACCGGAAACGTTGAGATATTCGTTACAGAGCTGAGGATACTTTCAAAAGCGCAGACTACGCCGTTTGAGATAGTTGATGAGCTTAACACCAACGAAGAGCTCAGGCTGAAATACAGGTATCTCGATCTTCGCCGCGCGCCGTTGCAAAGAAATATACTTATGCGCCACAAGATTGCCAAGGTAACGCGCGATTATTTCTACGAAAACGGCTTTACCGAGATAGAAACGCCTATGTTCATAAAGTCAACGCCCGAGGGCGCAAGAGACTACCTTGTGCCGTCAAGGATACACCACGGCAAGTTTTACGCGCTGCCGCAGTCGCCGCAGATATACAAGCAGCTGCTTATGGTAGCAGGCTTTGACAGGTATATACAGCTTGCAAGGTGCTTCCGCGATGAGGACTTGCGTGCCGACCGCCAGCCGGAATTTACGCAGATAGACCTTGAAATGTCTTTCGTTGATGAGGAGGATATTCAGGCAATGGTGGAGGGCTATATTGCAAGGCTTTTTGATGAGGTTCTCGGCGAGAAGATAGAGCTGCCTCTTAAAAAGCTCACCTTTGCCGACGCTATGGAAAAATACGGCTCCGACAAGCCCGACACGCGCTTTGATATGGAGATACAGAACATCTCGGAGACCGTAAAAGATACCAATTTTGTCGTATTTAAAAACGCTCTGGAGAGCGGCGGCAGTGTAAGAGCTTTGTGTGCCAAGAACGCCGCAGGCATATTCACGCGCAAGGAGATAGACAAGCTGACCGAGCACGCGAAAGGCATTGGCGCAAAGGGGTTGGCGTATGTAAGGTGGGTAGATGACGCCCCGAGCTGCTCTTTTGCGAAGTTTATGAAAGAGGGCGAGCTTGAAAAGATACTTGAAAAAGTCGGCGCGCAGAAAGGCGACGTTGTTATAATAATGGCTGACAAAACAAGGCTCACGCTTTCGGTGCTGGGAGCGCTCAGGCTTATAATGGCGCGTAAAATGGGCATTATTGACGATAGCAAGCACAACTTTGTATGGATAACACAAATGCCTTTCTTCGAGTACGACGAGGAGAGCGGCAGTTGGGTCGCGGCGCACCACCCGTTCACAATGCCTATGGATGAGTGCGTGGAATACCTCGAGAGCGACCCCGAAAAGGTAAGAGCAAAGGCGTGGGACCTCGTGCTAAACGGCGTGGAGCTGTCGTCGGGCTCTATGCGTATAACAGACTGCGCGCTTCAAGAGAAGATGTTCAGCCTGCTGGGTATGACGAAAGAGGAAATAGAGCTGAAATTCGGCTTTTTGGTAGACGCTTATAAGTACGCCGCGCCCCCTCACGGCGGCATGGGAATAGGTCTTGACAGAATAACCATGATAATGTGCGGAGCTGACAATTTGCGCGATGTTACGGCGTTTCCTAAAGTCCAGAACGCGAGCGAGCTTATGTCCGCCTGCCCTGCACAGGTCGATGAAAAGCAGTTAGAAGAGCTTTCCATTGCTGTAACGGCAAAGGAAGAACAATCGTCAATATGATTAAAATTTTAACATTTACTTTGTGAAAAACGCCGTATTTTATTAAGAAAAGATTACGGAGTATATACAAATCCGCTCACATGGTGTATAATGAAATAAAGCAGTAAAGCGCTCCTTTATCATAGGGGCGCGGCTTTATCTTGCATAGCTTAATAACTTTAAGAACGGAAATCATACTTATGGAAACAGGAAAGTACATATATGTAATATTGTCGCAGACGCGCACCGTGCCTGCACGAATAATAAAGCAGTTCACAAAAGCCCCCTATAATCACGTTTCGCTCTCCAGCGGCCGCGAATTGCAGGAGGTATACAGCTTTTGCAGAAAGTATAAAAAATTCGTACTGCCCGCAGGATTTGTTGAGGAGCGCAACGTCGGCGTGTTCGATATGTTTTCTGCCGTGCCGTGCGAGGTGTATGCGTTTAGCTGTACAGATGAGCAGTACGCAAAGTACGAGGAGCTTATAGATGAATTCAAGCAGAACAGCAAGCTTTATTCTTATAACGTGATAGGTCTGCTGGGGCTGGCTTTCGGGCTTGTTATACGCAGAAAAAACCACTTTGTGTGTTCTGAATTTGTGGCGTATGTTCTGACGCAATGCGGCATAGCGAAGTTCAATAAAGACTCTGATTTTGTAAGACCCGATGATTTTCGCTATCTGGAGAACGCGCAGCTTGTATACGAGGGCGATATGAAACGCCTGCCTGCGTTTAAGGTCAAGACAGCAAAGGGCGAGGGCAAAAAGACAAGCGTCAAGGTGTAAGGGGAATAGTAAAGTGTTGCTTGCGCCGCGTATCTTAAATTCTTGCCAAGAAACTGAAAGTTTTCGATTGACCCTTTTTCAAAAGGGTCACGGGGTGTGGGGCAGCGCCCCACAAAGGCACAGTGTGCGCTCCGAAAAAGGTGAATTTCAAAATAGTCCGGTGGACTATTTTGAAAGAGGAAAATCCCTGCAAGAGAGGGATTTTCCTTTGAAAAGACCAAACTATTTTTCCTGCGCGCGCTTGCGCGCGCAATAGCATTATGAAAAGTTTATACTGCATATATGCGGCTTGCGTGCCTGCTTACCGACGCACAAAACGCCCCAACTCCATCAAATTTTAGATACCAACCACACGCCGCTGGAAGAATATTCTGCCAGCGGCCTTTTTGTTAGAGGGGGTGGTTGTGGGTGGGTATCAGAAGCAAAATAATAAGAGGCAAGAAGTGCGTTTTTTTACTTAGCACGGCGTTCCAGAATGGAACGCGGAAAGAGAGTGTTGCGCTACAACAAGGGGAGGCTCTCTCTTGCAGGAGCAGCGTTCCCCGTTGGGAACGCCTGAAGAATTATTTCGCCCAAAAATTAAAAGCGAAATAATTCTTCCCGCGGTCGTTTACGACCGCTGCCCCTCTTCATAAACAGTCCACAGGACTGTTTATGAATTCACCCCTCTCAGAGCGCACGCTGTGTCCTTGTGGGGCGCTGCCCCACGCCCCGCAAGCCTTTTGAAAAAGGCTTGACCGAAAACTTTTATTTTCTCGGCAAGATTTCAAACTTTTGCATAAAGAAATAGAGAAATAAAAACAAGAGCAGCGGATATTTTCCGTTGCTCTTGTTGTATGTCTTTGTTTATAAACTTACCGAATAGTTCGGCGCTTCTTTGGTGATGTAGATATCGTGCGGGTGAGACTCTTTAAGTCCTGCGCCAGTTATCTTTATGAACTTTGCCTTTTCGTGAAGCTCCTCGATAGTCGCGCAGCCGGTGTAGCCCATGCCTGCGCGTATGCCACCGCAAAGCTGGAATATCGTGTCCGAGGCTGTTCCCTTGTAAGGTACGCGACCCTCAACTCCCTCGGGAACGAGCTTTTTGCTGTCCGTCTGGAAGTATCTGTCCTTTGAACCCAGAGCCATAGCGCCAAGGCTGCCCATACCTCTGTATACCTTGAAAGAACGTCCCTGATATATCTCGATCTCGCCGGGGGCTTCCTCACAGCCTGCCAGCAAGCTGCCGAGCATTACAACGTTTCCGCCTGCTGCCAGCGCTTTTACAATGTCGCCCGAATACTTTATGCCGCCGTCGGCTATAACGGGAATGTCATACTGCGCCGCAACGCAGGCAGCGTCATATATAGCGGTTATCTGCGGTACGCCTATTCCTGCCACGACACGCGTTGTGCATATAGAACCGGGGCCTATGCCGACCTTTATAGCGTCAGCGCCTGCCTCGATAAGAGCCTTTGCGGCTTCTCCCGTGGCAATATTTCCTGCGATAACGGGTACGCTCGGGAAAGCGTCCTTTACTTTCTTTACCGCGTTTATAATGTTTATGTTGTGACCGTGAGCCGAGTCGAGAACGATAACGTCCACCTGCGCCTTTACCAGAGCGGTCGCTCTTTCCATCATATCTCTTGAAACGCCTATCGCCGCGCCGCAGAGAAGTCTGCCGCGCTCGTCACGGGCTGAATTGGGGTACTGCACGGTCTTTTCAATATCCTTTATCGTTATAAGACCCTTCAGCTTGCCCTGCTCGTCTACCAGAGGGAGCTTTTCTATCTTGTGCTTCATGAGGATATCCTGTGCGCCTGCGAGGTCTGTGCCGACGGACGCGGTAACGAGGTTATCCTTTGTCATAACGTCGCCTATTTTTATACTGAAATCGGTGATAAAGCGCATATCGCGGTTTGTGAGTATTCCGACGAGCTTTCCGTCGTCATCAACAATAGGCACGCCCGATATCTTATACTTGCCCATAAGCTCGTCCGCTTCGGCAACGGTCCTGTCGGCAGTTAAAGAGAAGGGGTTGACAATTACGCCGTTCTCGGAACGCTTTACCTTGTCTACCTCTTCTGCCTGCTGTTCTATAGTCATATTTTTATGGATAATGCCGATACCGCCCTCTCTTGCAATAGCGATAGCCATTCTTGACTCCGTAACGGTATCCATAGCGGAAGTCATAATGGGGGTGTTGAGCATAACATTGCCCGCAAGACGTGTTTTGAGCGAGACCATGTCGGGAGTGACGTCGGACTCTGCGGGAACGAGAAGAACATCGTCAAAGGTGAGGGCTTCCTTGATAAACTTGTTAGACATATTGGTATCGAGCATGATTTTTCCTCCTTCAGCAACACAAAAACTTATAGCTATTATCTATTGAGTTTACACCATTTCAGAGAAAAAGTCAATATCCTTTTTTCATAAGAAAACGCCACATTTGCAATGCTTCACATACCATATTGTACAAGATATTTTGCCCGTTTATCACTTCAACTATTTAAACTATTGAAAACGCGTGGAAATTTGCGGAATAATTATATTAATCTGTCAGCAATGGTGTTGACGTCGTCAAATCTGTCCTCCTTGTTTTTCAGACCGAAAACGCCGATGATGTATGTTCTGCCGCCGTCCGAAACTGCCGCGATAAGATTGTAATATTTATCTAGAGAGCCTGTTTTAAGACCTACTATGTTTTTATTATAGTATTCGGAGGAAGCGTCAAGACATTCGTTCGTGTTCAGCCAAGTGTTGGTCTCTCCGCTGGCGTATGTGACGCTGTCGGAGGGCAGGGAGGCATACTTGCGAATGATGTCGTTGTTGTATGCAAGAACAGAGAGAAGAGCCATATCCTCGAGGGTGGAATAATGGTCGCTGCCGCAGTAGCCGTCAGGCGTGGTGAAATGTGAGCCGCACATACCCAGTTCAGCCGCGTATACGTTCATCTCAGCGACGAACGTTTCAACGGCTTTTTCGGCAGTTATACCGTCATCGCCTGATATCTTTCTGCCTGCCGCTGCGGCAAGGACATATGCGGCGTCGTTGCCCGAGGGCAGCAGCATACCCTCTATAAGCATTTCTACGGACAATTTCATATCCTTTTGTATATACGCTATGGAAGAGCCGTCAGCGATGAAAGATACCTCGTCTCCCGCGGTGACGATATCATCAGGCTTCAGGTATTTAAGAGCCGTAAGAGCGGTAAGAAGCTTGGTGCAGCTTGCCGGATATACTACCTTTTCCGCTCCGCAGAAGTTCAGCGGCTTTCCCGCGCTCAGGTCGTAAACAAAATACTGCCGCGACTTTACGTCGTAGCCGCCGTTTTCGGCGAACATATCTCCGTGAAGAACGGCTGCCGGCAGGGCTTCATAAGCCTTTTGTTCCCGTATATCGATATATATGACCGCAGCCAGTATCGCGGCGGCTATAACGGCTGCCGATATGAAAGCGATCATGACAGACCGTTTGAGCTTTTTTGATAGCTGCATAACTTTTCTTCCTTTCATTTTTGGGATAGCATTTATTATGTCAATACCTGACAACAACGTATTGGCGGAAATATGCCTGCAAAAACCGATTTGTATTTGGCTCTCTACTGCTATATAATACTATACCGATATTAAGAAATTCTTGATGTTTATCTTAAAGTTTGCTTAAAACTTGTGCAGAATGACTATCACAGCCGTCAGAAATGAGGTAAAATGCGAATTGAAAAGCAAACGTGTATTTGTTATAATAGTATTGTATATGAACTTGTTTGTGCGAGGTGATGTGTTTTGCCTAAATTTGACGAGAGCTTGGAACAGATGTTGGACGTGTATATATACGAGGAAGAACAGCTTCTGGAACAGTTGGACGATATCCTTATGCGCTCCGAAAAGGAGGACTCCATAAGTCCCGACGACGTTGCGGAGATATTCAGGATAATGCACACCGTAAAAGGTTCTTCATCAATGATGGGTCTTACGAACTTGCAGCAGTTGGCGCACGCGGCGGAGGATCTCTTCTCTATAATAAGAGATAAGCCCGATATACAGTATGATAAAAAAGTGCTGTTCGATCTGGTGTTTGCCGCTTCCGACAGCATGAAGAGCGAAATAGAGATACTTACCGACGAGTCGGCGGAGCTGACGGACTTTACCCAGCAGATAGCTAAGATAAGAGCATATGCCGACGTTATGAAAGCTGCCGACGGACAGCAGATAAAACCGACTGTGACAAAAGAAGCGATATTCTCCGACGATGAGGGCGACGATGTGCTTACGCTTCACGTCACATATGCGGAAAGCTGCGCTATGCCTGCGGTAAGAGCTATGCTGCTTATGCGTTCGCTCGGCAAAGTATGCGAGGTAACAAAGACCATACCGCTCGATATAAACGCCGACGACGCTAACGATATTATAACAGCGAACGGTCTGTATGTCAAGCTTATTACAGATGATAAGGACGCTGTCGTGAATGCTGCGTCAAAGGCGATAGACGTTGTTGAGGTAAAGTGGGAGGAAAGGCCCGCAAACACCAATGAGCAGTCCGCGCCTGCCGCGCAGGAGAGCAAGCAGGAGACCGCGCCGACGCAGGAAAAAGCGGCGGAGCAGAGCGAGGATAAGAGCCCTAAGAAAAAAGCCGCTGCCGATAAAAACAGTATGATGTCCGTAAGCCTTGCCAAACTGGACGCGCTTCTTGACTTGGTAAGCGAGATAGTTATAACAGAGTCGTCAGTCATTTCCAGCCCCGATATCAAACGGTATGCAGCGGAACTTGACCGCTTCAATACTTCGGCAAGAAATCTCAAAAAGCTGACAGATGAGCTTCAGGACGTAGTCATGTCAATACGCATGGTTCCTGTCGCGAGCGCGTTCAGCAAGATGAACAGAGTAGTCCGCGATATGAACAACAAGCTCGGAAAGGGCGTTGAACTGGTGTTCGTCGGCGAGGAAACGGAAGTCGACAAATCGGTCGTTGATATACTGAATGACCCGCTCATGCACCTTGTAAGAAACGCCGTAGATCACGGCATTGAAGCTCCCGAGGTGCGCAAGGAGAAAGGCAAGACCGAAAAACCGACCGTTACGCTGTCGGCGGAAAGCGGCTCGAGCGAGGTAATAATAACCGTTGAGGACAACGGAGCGGGAATGGACTATAAGGCGATACTGGCAAAGGCAAAGAGCAGAGGTATACTCAAAAAGCCTGAGTCGGAGTATACAAAGCAGGAGTCGCTGGGCCTTATAATGAAAGCGGGATTTTCGACCAACGAAAAGGTAACGGAGTATTCGGGCAGAGGCGTCGGTATGGACGTTGTCAACCAGAACCTCGAAAAAATAGGCGGAAAGCTCATAGTAGAGTCCGATGTGGGAGTAGGAAGCAAGTTTATTATCAAGATACCGCTCTCGCTGTCGATAAACGATGTTATGCAGGTAGCCGTCGGAGGTTCGGATATCTCTATACCCATAACATCGGTCAAGGAGATATTCAGAGCCGAAAAGGAAAATATCGTATATGATACCAACGGCACGGAGCTTATAATGATACGCGGAAAATGCTATCCGATAATAAGTCTGGCAAAGTATTTCGGTATAGAGTCTCAGGTCAGCGACCACGAACAAGGTATAATGCTGTTCTGCGAGGAGGAGCATAAAAGAGTTTGCCTGTTCGCAGATTCGCTGATAGGCGAGCAGCAGATAGTAAAAAAGCCGTTTTCTTCGCTGCTCAATCAGTATAATCTCACCGATAACGGACTTTCAGGCTGTTCTATACTTGCCGACGGAAGCATAACTCTTATTGCGGACGTTAGCGCCATTATAAATAAAACGTTCGCAGATAACAAGGGGGTATAACGGTGTCGGAAAATATCGTTGAAAATGAAAATATAAGACTTCTGACGTTTCTGTGCGGCTATGAGTATTATGCGGCTGATATATCCGCGGTAACGAATATAATAGAGATACCCGAGATAACATTTGTTCCTATGCTGCCCGACTATATAAAAGGCTTGATAAACCTGCGTGGCAAGGCGATACCCGTCATAGATACGGCTATGAGATTTTACGGCAGATGTGATGAGTATGACAGCCATAGCTGTATCATAGTGTTTACGATAAGAGGAAGCTCCGTGGGCTTTATAGTCAAGAGTATAGGCGATGTTATAGATGTCCGCCCCGAGCAGATAAGCGGTACGCCTAATACAAAGGGCTTTGTCAGCGCGATAGTTAATGCGGAGGGGCAATACTATAAGCTCATTCGCCAAGATGAGATAGCCGATGAATAAAAAACAGTAAGGAGAGATATCTTTATGGAGATAAGCCCGCAGGATTTTCTGAGACTTACTACCTTTATAAAATCAAAATACGGTATAGACCTGATAAATAAACAGCAGCTCGTAGAGTACCGTCTGGCATACTATGTTGAGCAGAACGGCTACAAAAGCTTTTCAGATTTTCTCGACGCGGCGTTCAACGATAAGTCGGGTATGGAGATAGCAAATATCATAAATAAGCTCACTACCAACCATACCTACTTCAACCGCGAATCCGACCACTTCGATCATCTGGTAAAATATTTTCTTCCCAAAATGGAAAAGGAAAACACTACCAGACAGCTTTGCATATGGAGCGCAGGCTGTTCTTACGGAAACGAGCCTTATAACGTGGCTATGTTCATTGACGACTACTTCGGCTTCAGAAAGTCGGCTTGGGACTGCAAGATACTCGCTACGGATATCTCGCTCAACGCGTTGGATATCGCGAAAAGAGGAGTGTTCAGCGCGGAATCTGTAAAGGAGCTGCCGCAGGCTTGGCAGGAAAAGTATTTCACTCGCCTAAAGGACGGCTCCTATCAGGTAGTGCCGAGGATACGGCAGGAGGTCGTTTTCAGATATCATAACCTTATGGAGCCTATCGCTTTCAAAAAAACGTTCGACCTGATACTTTGCAGAAATGTTATGATATATTTCGATGAACCGACCACGGAACATCTGTGCCAGAGATTTTACGATAATATGAACCACGACGCGTTTTTGTATATAGGACATACCGAGTTTATAAGCAACAAGAATTTTGACAGGGTACGCCCTGCGATATACAGAAAGCCGTGACATCTGATAATATATCAAGGAGTAATTTATGAGCGATTTTAACAGCTTGAAAAGTAAGATAAGAGTTTTGCTCGTTGACGATTCGCAGCTCTTCCGCGAGGTAGCGGCTAAGCTCATCAGCCACGATGACAGGATAGAGGTCATCGCAACGGCGGGCGACCCTTACGAAGCAAGAGACAAGATAATTGAATATAAACCCGATGTAATGGTGCTGGATATCGAAATGCCCAAAATGAACGGTATAAAGTTTTTGGAAAAGCTCATACCCCAGTTTCCTCTGCCGGTAGTCATTTGCTCCTCAACTCCGCTGAACGCTTTCGCGGCGCTGGAGGCGGGCGCGGTAGATTACGTCTGTAAGCCGCATATAACGAGCAGCGATGAGCTGAACGCCTTTGCGAACGAGCTTATAGTAAGGATAAAATCGGCAAATTCCGCAACAACGGTGCGGTCGGGAAATGTAGTGTATAACGTTATGCACATGAACAACGCAAGGCTTTCAAAGAGCGAAACGATTATCGCCATAGGCGGTTCAACGGGCGCGACGGAAGCCGTGCCGAGGATACTGTGCGGCTTTGACAGCAATACTCCGCCCGTTGTGGTGGTCGTGCATATGCCCGAAAACTTTACTGCGATATATGCCCAAAGACTAAGACAGCAGTTCCCGGAGCTGGATATAACGGAAGCAAGACACGGCGAGTATATACATAAGGGAAGCGTTTCCATAGCCGCGGGAAAGAGACATCTGAGAGTTTTCAAGGACGAGAACGGCTATTTCATAACCTCGCTCGCAGGCAAAAAAGTGTCGGGACATTGCCCGTCGGTCGATGTGATGTTCGAGAGCGTTGCGGCGTGCGGAAAGAAAAATGCCGTCGGTGTACTGCTGACAGGTATGGGAAGCGACGGAGCAAACGGTCTGAAAGCGATAATGGATAACGGCGGTTATACTATTGCGCAGGACGAAGAAAGCTGCGTCGTGTACGGTATGCCGAGGGTCGCGCTGGAAAGCGGAGCGGTCAGCAAACAGATAAAGCTCGATAAGATAGCGGAAGAGATACTGAGGAAGGTAAAGGCATAAGATATGGAAATAAAAAACAATTATATGGACTTTGACGATGAAGAGGTACAGCAGGAAGCGGAAGACGTTGTTATGATGTTGATGACCGTTGTTGACGGCAGGGATTTCGCGTTCAGGTTTGAAAACGTAAAGCGTCTTGCGCAGGTCGAAGAGATATTTCCCGTGCCTGAGTTTCCCGACTATATACTCGGCTTCACAAAGCTTGACGACAGCACCTTTGCGGTCATAGACGCGCGCAGGCGGTTTGGCTTCGAGCCGCAGAAGGACAGCGACAGGCGGTGTATGATAGTTGCGGAGGAGGACGGAATAGAGGTAGGGATAATCGTTGACGAGGCGAGAAAGCTTCGCAGAACGCCTGTTTCAGACGTGCTTCCTGCGGAAAAGCTGAATGACGAGGCTTATACGAGATATATAACGGCAATGTTCAGGCGCACCGCCGGAAGCATATGCTATGTGATCAGCCCGAAGCTTATGTATTCGCTGACCTCGGAGGGTTATATAGCCGCCGCAAGAAAAAAACATATGCGGTACAGGATAAAGGAAAAGAACGTCCAAAATGAAAAAGAGCAATAAAAGAGCACCAAAAATGGCGCTCTTTTTTGTACGGGCTTTTACTGCGTTATCTTCCGCAGGCGGAGGATATGAAGCCTGTTTGGCAGATACTCCGCAAAGATGTGGGATATAGTCCATTCGTCCGCAAGTATGCCGACATACGACAGCACGAACCAAAGCATACAAAAAGGCAGACATATCTGACCTTTGAAATTGAACGGAAGCTCTGAATAGTCCCATACGTTAAGCCCGAGCCATAGATTTGTTATCATTCCGCACAACAGCTCCGACACGGTTATAAACATCGTTACGACCGTTTGCTGCTGAAACAGGGTGAGCCTGCCCGAGCGTCTGAGAAAACCCGTCAGCCCGATGAAAACAAAGCACATTCCGCCCAGCAGACCCATTGAAATGTGCGTAAAACCGCGGGCGACTACCTCCATTGAGCCGTAGCACAGCGCGCCTATGCACATATATGAAAATATCCTTAAAAACAAACGTTTACCAAGCATATAAAATTCCTTTGCAAATTTTGTAACATATATAATGTGTGCAGAAATGCGCAGTTTAAAACCCGTGTGAAATATTTTTTCACGTTGTAAAATGTTGCTGTTGAAATGAGGAAGAAAATGTGTTATACTAAGTAGTGATGAATTTACCGAAAGGAAGTACATATATGGATTATGCACAAGTATCGCTCAAAAAGCACTATGAATGGAAAGGCAAGATAGAGGTCGTATGCCGCGCGCCGCTAGAAACGCGCGACGACCTTTCGCTGGCGTATACGCCCGGCGTTGCGCAGCCCTGCCTTGAAATACAAAAGGATATAAACAAAAGCTACGAGCTCACCCGCCGCTCAAACCTCGTTGCCGTAATTACAGACGGTACTGCTGTTTTAGGTCTTGGTGATATAGGCCCCGAAGCAGGTATGCCCGTTATGGAGGGCAAATGCGCGCTGTTCAAGGCTTTCGGTGATGTTGACGCCGTGCCGCTTTGCGTGCGCTCAAAGGACGTTGACGAGATAGTGAACACCGTAAGCCTTATAGCAGGCTCTTTCGGCGGTATAAATCTTGAAGATATTTCTGCCCCACGCTGCTTTGAGATAGAAAGAAAACTCAAAGAACGCTGTGATATACCTATTTTTCACGACGACCAGCACGGAACTGCCGTTGTTGTGCTTGCGGCTATGCTCAACGCTTTGCGCCTTACGGGCAGAAGCATAGACAACATACGCGTTGTTACAAGCGGCGCAGGCGCAGCAGGGATAGCTATAATAAAGCTGCTGATAGCTATGGGTCTTAAAGATGTTATAATGTGCGACAGAACAGGCGCGATATACGAGGGCAGGGAAGGTCTTAACAGCGAAAAGCAGGAAATGGCTAAGATAACCAACCGCAATATGGTAAAGGGTACTTTAGCGCAGGCTCTCGAGGGTGCGGACGTGTTCATAGGCGTTTCTGCTCCAAACTGCGTGACGCCCGAAATGGTAAAGGCTATGTCGCCAGACCCTATTTTGTTCCCTATGGCTAACCCCGTTCCCGAAATAATGCCCGACCTTGCAAAGCAGGCAGGCGCGGCAGTCGTAGGCACGGGCAGGAGCGATTTCCCCAACCAGATAAACAACGTTCTGGCGTTCCCGGGAATATTCCGCGGCGCGCTCGATGTAAGAGCAAGCGACATAAACGACGAAATGAAAGTAGCCGCCGCAAAGGCTATCGCTTCTTTCGTTACGGACGATAAGCTTTCCGCCGACTATATAATACCCTCCGCGCTTGACAGAAACGTGGCTCAGGCAGTTGCAAAGGCAGTCGCGCAGGCGGCAAGAGAGAGCGGCGTTGCAAGAATATAGGGTGCTGTTATGGTAGAGTGGAAGAACATTTTAAATACTCTTATTCAGTGGGCTACGGGCACAGGCGTTAAGATACTTGTAGCGGTGGTGCTGCTGTATTTTTCGTTCAAGCTGATAAACGCCTTGGCGCGCAAGATAGACAAGAAAAGCAGTCACAACCGCAAGATAGACAAAACGCTGATGAATACTTTTCTGTATCTCGGCAAGATACTGGCAAAGGGTCTTGTGGTGGTGTGCCTTGTAGGCTATCTCGGTATTGATACAAGCGGACTGACCGCCTTGGTTACATCTCTCGGCGTGTGCGTGGGTCTTGCCGTAAACGGCACGCTCTCAAACCTCGCAGGCGGTGCGCTTTTGCTGATAACACGCCCTTTCAAGATAGATGACTATATAGAAGTCGCAGGCTATGCGGGTACTGTTGAGGATATACGCATAGTTTCAACAAAGCTCGTAACTCCCGATAACAAGGTGGTCTACATACCCAACAGCACGGTGTCAACGTCAAGCATAGTCAACTATTCCGAAAAGGATATACGCCGCGTTGACCTCGTGTTCTCGATAGCGTATTCCGATGATTTCAAAAAGGCTGAGAACATCATATCCGCAATACTCGAAACGCACGAAAAGGTGCTTGAAATTCCTGCGCCTACCGTTAGAGTACTGGCACAGAGCGAGAGCAGTATAGACATCTGCTGCCGCCCTTGGGTAAGAAGCGCGGACTACTGGGACGTTTATTTTGACATCACGGAGCGCGTAAAACAGCGTTTTGACGAGAGCGGCATTGAGATACCGTTCAAGCAACTCGACGTTCATGTGAAGCATACGAAAAGCGAATGATGTGTGATAATGAGATACGGTAAAAGCCGCAGCAGACCTGTGATACGGTCCGAAGCGGCTTATTGTAAAAATGAAATGACAAGCGAGAAACAGAGAGATTTAAAGAAAAACAAAGAGAATTTGAGCGTCAGAGGGATATAAATTAAAAATTCGGCAAATTGCCTATTGACAAATCCGCGAAAGGTATATATAATAAGTAATGTTGCTTCGCACGACCTGACGTATGCTGACGGCAGGCGTAACGAAAAAAATTCAAAACGGAGGAAAACTATATGTCAACTTATATGCCTAAGACAAGCGACATCAAACGCACATGGTATATTCTCGACGCTGACGGCGTGCCTCTCGGAAGAGTGGCTGCAAAGGCTGCAACTATCCTCAGAGGAAAGCATAAGCCTACCTACGCGCCTCACGCCGATTGCGGTGATTATGTTATAATCATCAACACCGATAAGGCAGTCCTTACAGGAAAGAAGCTCGATAATAAGGCTTACAGATGGCACACAGGCTGGATAGGCGGTCTTAAAGAGATCAAGTATTCCAAGCTTATGGCTGAAAGATCCGATAAGGCGATGACTCTCGCCGTAACGGGTATGCTCCCCAATAACACGCTCGGCCGCAAGGCTGCAACACGTCTTCGGGTATTCAAAGGCGCTGAACACAATCAGGCTTCAAGAAATCCCGTGAAGTGCGAACTGTAAGAAAGGAGCTGTCAGTATGTACGAACCTAAAATACCTTTTTATTACGGAACGGGAAGAAGAAAACATTCCGTAGCAAGAGTAAGACTTTATCCCGGCTCCGGTAACATTACCATAAACGGCAGAGGTATCGATGAGTATTTCGGACTTGAGACACTCAAGCTCATCGTTCGTCAGCCGCTCGACCTTACAAACAATCTTGAGAACCTCGATGTTGTTTGTACAGTTACAGGCGGCGGCGTTACCGGTCAGGCAGGCGCTATCAGACACGGTATCGCAAGAGCGCTGCTCCAGTTCAATGCGGAGCTCCGTCCCGAGCTGAAGAAAGCAGGCTACCTCACCCGTGACCCGAGAATGAAGGAGAGAAAGAAGTACGGTCTGAAAGCCGCACGCCGCGCTCCGCAGTTCTCAAAGAGATAATTTCACAGAAAAAAGTATTGCCCTGTCGGCGTAATGTCGGCAGGGTATTTTTGTTGTTTGTTAGTGTTCAATGTGTTTTTTTACCGCTTTTTTATACGGCTCTTTTACGTCGGTAAGCCCGAGGATATAGTCCGTGCTGGTGCCGTAAAGCTTTGCCAGCTTTACAACTATGCCGACCGGTATATCTCTTACACCGCGCTCATACTTGGAATAAAGCGACTGATCACAGTAAAGATAATCAGCCACGACCTTTTGCGTTAAATCGTTGTCTTCGCGCAGTTGTCTTATGCGTACATACATATTTTTATCACCTATATATTATGATACAATATTTAGAAAAAAAACTTGACAAATAGGACAAATTGTCCTATAATACTATATGGACAACTTGTCCTAAAAAATTTAATACTAAATGGAGGTATCCTTATGGAAAAACTGACTTACGAGAGCCTGCCGCCCTCGGCGCAAAAATCTTACAATTTTAACGCAAATCTAAGAAAACTGCTGATGTTTCTCGGTTGGGGAGTTGCGGTGCTTTTAGAGCTGCTGAGCATTATCGACCTTATAAGAGGAGAGGGAGATATTCAAATGCTGCTTTATGGCAGTATCTTGATCGGCGGACTTCTGCTGGCAGCGGCACATTCCGTGCACTTTGTCATAAACACTTTCAAGACTTGTATGCGAATAATACCGCTGTTTCCTGCTGACCTTGTTATATCGTTTATTGCGGCGTCTTTTGTGTGGATAGCGATCTGTATGGCGGGCGGAGTGCTGCTGATCATTGATACAATATTATTTATTCGCAAAAAGCCGCTCATCTATCCGTTTGAGATAAAACATTTTTTGCAGTCAAAAGCCGCACAGGCGGAGATATTGGCTTCGGCGGCAAACGGATCTTACAGCGAGGAAGTTATGAAAGACCTTGAAAATCTGAGATCAATGCTTGAAAAAGGTCTTATCACCCAAAAAGAGTTTGATGACAAAAAAGCAGAGCTTCTGGAGCTAATTTAAAATAACGTATTTACGAGAATACACTTTATCAAAGAGATAATTTCACAGAAAAAAGTATTGCCCTGTCGGCGTAATGTCGGCAGGGTATTTTATTATGACCAAAGTCATAATGTATTGATATTTGCCGCTTGTAATGATATACTAATAATAGTAACTACAAATTATATTATCAAAAGAATATTCGGAGGGAAAAATGAGATTTGCGTTTTTTGATACCAAGCCGTATGATATGCCGTCGTTTGAAAAATACGGCAAGGAGAGCGGAGTCACGTTCAAGTTTTATGAAACAAGGCTCAATGAGGATACGGTGCAGCTCGCAAAAGGCTGCGACGGGGTTTGCGTGTTCGTCAACGATATGGTAAACGCCGAGGTCATAGACAGGCTTTGCGAAATGGGGATAAAGGTCATCGCGCTGCGCTGCGCGGGTTATAACAATGTTGATATAAAGCATTGTTACGGGAAAATACACGTTTTGCACGTCCCCGCATATTCGCCTTATGCTGTAGCGGAGCATACTATGGCTATGCTGCTCACGTCCATACGCCGCATACACAAGGCGTACAACCGAACAAAGGATTTCAACTTCAGCCTTAACGAGCTTACAGGCTTTGACCTGCACGGAAAGACCGTAGGTGTCATCGGCACGGGGCGCATAGGACGCGTGTTTGTCGATATATGCCGAGGCTTCGGAATGAATATCATAGCGTATGATAAATTCCCCGCAAAGGACAGCGGAATCGAATATGTTCCGCTTGACGAGCTTTTCCAAAGGAGCGATATCATCTCGCTGCATTGTCCTCTCAACGAGGAAAGCTACCATATGATAAATGCCGACAGCATAGCCAAGATGAAAAAAGGCGTCGTTATAGTAAATACCTCGCGCGGCGCTCTCATAGACGCTGAGGCTCTTCTGGAGGGCATAAAGGAGCGCAGGATAGGCGCTGCCTGCCTTGATGTTTACGAGGAGGAAGCGGATATATTCTTTGAGGATTACTCGGGTCATATAGTTGAGGACGACACTCTCGCAAGGCTGATAACAATGCCGAACGTGCTTGTGACGTCGCACCAAGCGTTCCTGACAGAGGAGGCTTTGTCAAACATAGCCGAAACTACCGTTAAAAATATAACAGACTTCTTTGATAAAGGCAGCTGCGCCAATGAGCTTTGCTACCGCTGCGGCAGCGTTGAGGACTGCCGAAAGCAGCGCGCTCAGAAATGCTTCTAGAGGCAAGAAAAAGCTCTCCTGGCTTTGGAGAGCTTTTTATATTTGCTGTGATAAATGAAGCTTTAACCGTCCTGCTCTTCTTCTGACAGGTCAACCATAAATACCTCTTTCAGAAACTCGTCCAGCTCGTCGCCCTCAAGCTCTTTGCCGTCTATTCTGACGCTGTCTATCTCCATACCTTTGTAGTAAAAGCCGTCATAGTCGATAAAGAAGCGTATCTCCATATCCTCGCCGTTTTTTCTGCCAAAGGCGGTAACGTAGTTATTCTTGCCGTCCTTTTCGTATTCATAGCTTATCGAGGACGCGTCGCTCAGGGAGCTGCTTTGCAGAAAACAGTATGAATTCAGCAGACCGTCTATGGTGTTGTAGCTATCGGCAACGTAGTTTTCGTCCTCCGGGAGGTCAAGTATGTAGGTAGCGTAATACTGGCTTACGAACTCGCAGTAGTTTTCCTCGTTATAGGAGAGGCTTTGCGTAAAACCGTTGAGAAGTAGTGCAAAGAGCATACACATCACCGCAACTATGCCGACCGACGGTGAGCGCCGCAGCGCCTTGCTGCGCTTAAACATATACACCACGGGCAAAAACACCGCAGGCGTTATGCTTTGAGACTGCCACATACCCATTTTTATCAGCTTTTTGTTGTCGTATCTGCAAACCAGTATCCGAGTGACGATAATAAGTCCCCAGAGGAAAAAGCCCAGATACTTGCTGTCGGCATAAAACTCAAATATCACGCCGAAGAACGGCAGAGCAGCCGCGTACCACATAAGCGAGTTGTCCGCTGTTACGAGGTCGTTTAAATTTATCGTCCTGTCGGTATCGGGGTATATGCTTTGATAATTATCCATTTTTCTGCTCTCCTTTTTGCGGTATTCCCCAGCCGTCGATACCGCTTCGCCTCATCGCGCCGAATATCCTGTCAGTAAAGCCCTTGTCGGCTTTTTCACGCTCTTTTATAAACTGCTTCATTTCCTCGCGCTTTGTATGACCGTCAACGGGGCAGGCTGATTTAACTATCGGCAGGGAATTTCGGTTTGCCGCCGAGCGAATGTCCTTTTCGGGCGCAAACACCAAAGGGCGTATGACGGTCACATCCTTGCGCGAAAGATAGCTCTTCGGCGCAAAGCAGCCTATCCGACCCTCTATAAACAGGTTCATAAAAAACGTCTCCACCGCGTCGTCGTTGTTATGACCCAGCGCGACCTTGTTGCAGCCGTGCTCCTTTGCGGTATCGTGCAAAGCTCCGCGCCTCATTCTCGCGCACAGGGAGCAGGGGTGCTCCTCGTTTCTTATATCAAAAACTATCTGACCTATTGCAGTCCTTTTAAGTATGTATTCAACGCCCATTTCATCGCACAGCTTCTGCACGGGTGAGTAGTCGTTCTGCACGCCGTTAAAGCACGGGTCGAGAGTGACGGCGGCTATATCGTAGTCTATACCAATAAACCTTTTCAGCAGATACAGTCCTTTAAGCAGTACAAGGCTGTCCTTTCCGCCCGAAACGCCCACGGCTATCCTGTCGCCGTTTTGAATAAGGTCAAATTCCGTTATCGCGCGGCGCATATATCCCAGTATCTTCTGCATTTATTTTTCGTCCTCGTCCGAAAGAATTTTTTCAACGATAAAGCGCGGTCGCTGTTTTGCTTCAAGATATATCTTGCCAAGATACTCGCCCAGTATGCCCATAGCGAGGAGCTGCAAGCCGCCCAAAGCCCAAATAGACACCGCAAGGCTTGCCCAGCCTGCGACCGTGTGACCGGTAAAATATCTTATCAGAAAGTATATCAGCATACCTATGCTTACCAAAAACGCGCATATGCCCGTAACGGTTATGAAACGCAGAGGTCTTACCGAAAGAGAGGTTATGCCCTCCCACGCCAGAGCGAGCATTTTTTTCAAGGGATACTTGCTCTCGCCCGCCATACGCTCCTTGCGCTCGTATTCGACTATATCGCTTTTCAGACCTATCATAGGCACTAAGCCGCGCAGAAAGATATTTACCTCGTGAAATTTTGAGAACTCTTCCAAAGCCCTGTCGCTCATAAGGCGGAAATCGGCGTGATTGAATATTACCTTCGCGCCCATTTTGTTGAGTATCTTATAGTATCCCTCAGCCGTGAAACGCTTGAAAAAGCTGTCGCTTTTCCGTGATGAACGAACGCCGTACACGATATCGCAGCCCTGCTCGTACTTTTCTATCATAAGATCGATAGCGTTGATATCGTCCTGAAGATCGGCGTCGAGAGATATAACTGCGTCAGCCTTACCGCGAAGCGACATAAGTCCGCCAAGCAAAGCGTTCTGATGACCGCGGTTTCGGCTCATTTTTATTCCGTCGAATATTTTTTCCGCGCTGTGCAGCTTTTCTATTATATCCCAAGTGCCGTCGCGCGAGCCGTCGTCAATAAAAACTATCCTGCTGTCGTCGGATATTTTTCCGTCAGACATCAGTTGCCTGAACTTGCGCAGCAGCTTTTCGGCGCTGTCAGGCAGGACCTCCTGCTCGTTGTAGCACGGTATGGCAAGATACAGCTTTAACACTATCGTACTTCCTTTCAAAAGATGAAACTAATTACATATTAGCACAAAATCCCGCCAAAGTCAATATCGCGGTGCGAGGAGCAGCAAAAACGCCGCGGGGAGGTATATGACCCCGCGGCTAGATCTGACCCAAGCCGAAGCTTATCTGAAGAGCGCTGTTTATTTTTGTCATTGACGCGCTGTCAAGCTCGCCCATTCGTTCCTTCAGACGGCGCTTGTCAATTGTCCGTATCTGCTCCAGAAGCACGACCGAGTCCTTTGCAAGCCCGCAGCTTCCCGAATTGACTTCAATGTGTGTCGGCAGCTTTGACTTGTCCCGCTGGCTGGTTATCGCAGCCGCAATAACTGTCGGACTGTGCCTGTTGCCAACGTCGTTCTGAACGATAAGTACGGGTCTGACGCCGCCCTGTTCAGAGCCGACGACCGGACTTAAATCCGCGTAATATATCTCTCCTCTGTGTACTGACATTTCTTTCAACTCCTTTGTCTTTGTTTCAGACATTTAGTCCGTTTTGCTCTCATAAGTATTATTGCCGAGCGAAGCGGTTTTAAACATAAAATTTCGGTATTATGATATGTAACATCTGACAGCTCGGATATTTTACTGTACGTTGTATTATATGCCGCCGCAGAGAAAAATGTCATATTATGGGTGTGCGCGCATTTCGTTTGTGAAAAATGCAATAAATATCGGCTGATTTTGTTGCTAAACGCCTAAAATCGCCGCCGCCGTTTGACAAAATATCTGCCTTGTGTTAAAATCTATTTAGCGGTAATAACAGTATCGGGGGTGCTGTAATGGTTTGTAAGAAGTGTAAAGAGGTATTGCCGGACGACGCAACAGTATGTACCTGCTGCGGCGCGAAGATACAGCAGAAGAGATCCAGAAGACGCGGCTCGGCAATAAGCGGCGCTGACTCGCCGGCTTCGGCTGAGAAAAAGAAAATGACGGTGTCGTCAAAGATCAAAATAGTCGCTACGGTTTTGGGTATAGCAATAGTGATCGCCGCCGTCGTTATATTGATAGTGTCTATGTTCGTCAGCGACGGAAAAAAGACCGCCGAGGTGCTTTCGGAGTATATCGGTCAGACTATGCTCTCCGCTAGGAACGACAGCGATATAAAGGTGTATGAGGAGTCGAATTTCAAAGCGGTCAATAACGCTGTGAAGTTCAATTATCTCGTCGAGGACGACGACAGCGTAAAGGTCGACGGCATAAAATTCCCCAACTGGCTGGTAACTGTGTCGCTTAACGACGAGGACGAGATAGTTACCGTAACGTATACCGATTTTACCGTGTGCAAGAAAAACCATAAGGGTCAGAAAGCCGATAAGCTGATAAACCTTGATAACGTTATGAAAAATGAAAAGTATAAAAACGTTGAAAAGGAAATTGACCTTGACGTTTACAGCATAACGTATGAGAACGCTTTCATAACCTATACATATAAGTATTATTACGAGGACGAGGCGGGCAATGAGCAGGCGGTAAGGCTCACCGTGACTTATAACGTGAATATGGAGTACCAGTATTACAGCTCCGCGCTCGTTTACCCCGAGGATATATGATAAATTTGACATAATTGCCCAAAAACCGCGCTTTGATGTTTCACAGCGCGGTTTTGTTGTTACCCAATAATTACAAAAGGGATACAAATGATTGCTGAAAGTTCACAAATTTGTCCCGACTGTTGACAAGCGGACGTTATGCTGTTATTATATAATAAGTTAGTTATGCGTATACTTAAAACGCTGACAGCTTTTTGATGATATTTAGGAAAGGAGGAAAATGCTTTGGAGAACAACGGAAGAAAACTGTGCCTTGGCTGTATGAATGAGCTGGACGAAAACGGCAACTGCTCCAATTGCAGCTACGGTAATGACGTTCCCAGAGTTCAGCCTTATCTCGCACCCGGAACGATATTGGACAACAGATATCTTATTGGCAGACTGCTTACTTATAACGGCGAGGGAGCTTCGTATATAAGCTATGATAATATAGCCCACGAAAAGGTAGTTGTAAGAGAGTATTTTCCTGACACTTTCTGTACAAGGAGCTGCAATTCCGACAGCGTTACCGTAAACCCTGACTGCCTTGCAAAGTATAAGACCTATATGTCGGAATTCGCGGAGGTAAATAAAACGCTTTCAAGACTGCGTACCCTCCAGAATATACAGCCCGCTATTGATATGTTCGCGCAGAATAATACCACTTATGCGATATATCCGTATGTTGAGGGGCTTTCGCTGAAAAAATTTTTACAGTCAAATTCGGGCAGGCTCTCTTGGGAGCACGTCAAGAAGATGTTCCCCCCTGTTTTCACAACGCTTAGCCTTGCCCATAACGCAGGCGTTATACACCGCGGTATCTCTCCCGAAAATATAATCGTTACCGTTAAGGGCGAGCTGAAAATATGCGGCTTCTGTATAAGCGCGATAAGAACGTCAAATTCGGAGCTGACCCCCGAGCTTTATTCGGGATACGCCGCGCCCGAGCAGTACAGCTCTCTTGAGTGGCAGGGCGCATGGACGGACGTTTACGCTATCTCAGCGGTGCTTTATAGGATACTTACAGGCTGCGTGCCTACCGAGGCTTACAGAAGAATAGGCAACGACGACCTTATAGAGCCTATCAGGATAAATCCCGATATACCGCCCGAGATATCGCGTATCATAATGAAAGGTATGGCGGTAAGGAGCGAGGACAGGATACAGTCCATTACAGAACTGGTCACAAAGCTTTTTGACCAGCCGCAGTATATAGAACACGAAAAGGGCGCTACACAAACTATCCCCGTTCAGAGAACTGACGCTCAGGGTCAGGAATATGAGCCTGATGAGCAGACGGACGAAAAGGAAAAGGCAAAGACCGTTGCCGTTGTCGCTCTGGCAGCAGCGCTTGTACTGCTGGCAATAATATTGCTCGTTATAATGCTCAGCGGAGGCAATAACGATGACGACAGCAAGAAGAAGCTGCCCGATTCCAAGGTCTATACTCCGCCCGTTACGCAGACCCCTGCCGTAACTACGCCGATAACTGACGATTCTATGGTGGTCATGACTACCACTACGCAGCAAAGCTTCGGCGAGGGCGCTTTAGTCCCTGATCTTGTAGGACTGAGATATGAGGCTGTAAAGGATACGATATCGGGTTCGTTCACCGTAACTCTTGAAGAGGTGTACGATGACCCGACATATCAGAAAGGCTATATAGTCAGACAAAGTATCGAGCCTGATGTTGAATTCGACCCGCAAAGTATGCCAGAGCTGGTGCTCTCGATATCTATGGGTCCGTCGCGGATACAGGTGCCTAAGTATGCGGGAGTAGGCAAGGACGCTTATATAAAAACGCTCACCGAGGCGGGTATAACCTATGAGCTGAAAACTATGTACTCCAATAACGTGGCAAAGGATATAGTGTGCCTGACCAGCATAGTGCCGGGCGAGACTATAAATGTGCAGAATAAAGAGGTCCTGACGGTGTATATTTCTCAAGGACCCGACCCTGCTACCACCACTACAACGGAAAGCACAACTGCCCCGTCTGAGGGCGGCGATCCCGATGAGACGACCGCGAACAATAACGGAGAAATTGGCGACAGACCGCTCAATCCCGATGAAATGTCGTGACAAATGATAAGAGCCGTGAAATAAACACGGCTCTTTTTTGCTGCCGCAGGGCGGCAGAGTGTGAAAAACGTATAAAAGAGAGAAAACCGCTTGACAAACAGCGGTCGGTTGTGGTATTATTAATCTTAGCGGAAAGCGCGGACAGTCCGTCGGCAGGATCGGCGGAAATGATAGAATATTATTGTTATGGAGGTGGATCATCTGCGGCGTAAGGCTTCGCCGCGGATAGTAATGCTATGGCAAAAGCAATAGGAGTTCTCACCAGCGGTGGCGACGCACCGGGTATGAATGCCGCGGTTCGCGCGGTAACAAGATATGCGCTCAACAGAGGCATTAAAATGTACGGTATCCGCAGAGGATATAACGGACTTATCAACGGAGATATCTTTGAAATGGGTCCCCGTGATGTTTCCGGCATAATCCAGAGAGGCGGTACTATACTCCGTACTGCAAGATGTCCCGAGTTCAGGACAGAGGAGGGCGTTGCAAAAGCCGCTGAGCAGTGCAACAAGCTCGGTATGGACGGAGTGGTAGTTATCGGAGGCGACGGTTCTTTCAGAGGCGCTGCCGACCTTTCAAGGCACGGTATAAAGTGCATAGGTATACCCGGTACTATTGATAACGATATCGCGTGTACGGAATATACCATAGGCTATGATACCGCGATGAATACCGCTATGGAAATGATAGATAAGCTGAGAGATACGGCTGCGTCTCACGACAGATGTTCGGTCGTAGAGGTAATGGGCAGAAGAGCAGGCTATATAGCGCTCAATGTCGGACTGGCAGTAGGCGCGGAGGCTTGTCTGGTTCTTGAAGAAAATTATGATCTTGACGAGATAGCCAGGAGTATGCTCGCAACAAGAGAGCACGGCAAAACGCACTTTATTATAGTCGTTGCCGAGGGTATAGGCAGCTCTGACGTTATCGCAAGAGAAATACAGGAAAAAACACAGATCGAGTCCAGAGTAACTATTCTCGGTCATATCCAGAGAGGCGGTTCGCCTACGCTGAGAGACAGAGTAATTGCTACCGAAATGGGATATTATGCGGTAGAGCTGCTCGAAGCCGATAATACAGACAGAATAGTTGGTCTTAAGGACGGCAAGATATATGACGTTGATATTCAGGAAGCCCTTTCGATGACCAAGGAATTCCCGAAGAAGCGTTATAATATGCTGTACGATACCGCTTTTTAAGCGTGTTGTAAAATAGTAGAATATCACAAACAGAGTAGGAAGTCAAGCGTAAAGTGTCAGACAGACGGGGAGTTGTTGTCTGAACGAAAAGGCAAAGCCTTGCGGTTTGACTTCCGCATCCCGCTGATTGTGTAACCGGAAAGCTCGTCGCTCCGATTATGCAAAAGGCTCGGCTCGCATAATTCTGAGGAGGTAATGATGATGAGCTTTTTTTCTATGTTCAAAAAATCGGCGCTGGAGCTGAAAAGCGTGCGCTGCTTAACACTTACGGGCATACTTATCGCGCTGTCAATGCTGCTGGAGATGTTCTCGATAAACTTGCAGGTGGTAAAGATAAATTTCGCGTTTCTCGCCGTGGCTATGATAGGTATGCTGTTTGGCCCTACCGTTGGCTTTATGGCAGGGCTTGCGTGCGACGTGGTAGGGTTTATAGCTTCTAACCAGTCGCAGGGATTTTTCCCGATATATGTGCTAGTAGCGGGCTTGCAGGGACTTATTTACGGCGTGTGCCTGTACCACAAGAACGATAAGCATTCCCTGAAGTGGGTGAATAATCAAAGCGGAAAGACCGTAGACATAACGCTGTACATAAGAGCCGTTATAGCAAGGCTCATAGACGTTGTGTTCATAAACCTGCTTATCAATACAAAGCTCAACCTGCATTACGGCTTTATACCAAAGCAGGCTTATACGGAAGCTATAATAGCCCGTACAACCAAGAACATTGTAGAGCTTGCTGCCGATATACCGCTGTTGTTCGTGCTGCTGCCGATAGCGCTTATGGCGTATAAAAGAACTATCTCGCATACAAAAAAGGCAGCTTAGAAAATTGTCTTGACAAACGGGGAAAAATGGTTTATAATTATCTTGATAATATTTTGTTAAGGAGTTTTATCTATGAAGAGAATAATTACTGTCAAAACAAGAAATATCAAGGAGAGCGTGAAGAACGGCGGCTGCGGCGAATGCCAGACTTCTTGCCAGTCTGCCTGCAAGACTTCGTGCGGCGTTGCAAATCAGCAGTGCGAAAAGTGCGGTAAGAAAGACTGAACTTACGATATTTCCGCGCGGGGCGACGACCGCGCAAATGCGTGATTTTGCCGTTTACAAAAGCGTATGCTTTAAGTAAGCGGCTTTGTTTTTATTAATTCTGCGGAGATGAAATGATGATACATCAGTATAAGTTAAACGGCTACAACATAGTGCTCGACACATACAGCGGCAGCATACATTGCGTTGACGATGTTGCATACGATATCATAGCTATGTATGAAAACAGCGATACGGAGCAGATGATATCCGCTATAACAAAAAAATATCCCGACATAACGCGTCAGGACGTAACGGATACCATATCGGATATAGACAAGCTGAAAGACAGCGGTCAGTTGTTTACACAGGACGAGTACGCCGACAAGGCTTTTGACTTCAAAAACAGGCATACCGAGGTAAAGGCGCTGTGTCTCAACGTTGCGCATACCTGCAACCTCAACTGCGAATACTGTTTTGCAAGTCAGGGAAAATATCACGGAGAACGCGCGCTGATGAGCCTTGAAACGGGCAAGAGGGCGCTTGATTTCCTTGTTGAAAATTCGGGCAGGCGCGTTAATCTCGAGGTGGATTTCTTCGGCGGCGAACCGCTTATGGATTTTGAAGTGGTGAAAGGTATTGTTGAGTACGGCAGAGAAATAGAGAAGACGCACGACAAGCATTTCCGCTTTACGCTGACGACCAACGGTATGCTGATAAACGACGATGTGATAGACTTCTGCAACAGAGAAATGCACAACGTCGTGCTTTCCCTCGACGGCAGAAAAGAAGTCCACGACCGCCTGCGAAAGACCGTTTCGGGGCAGGGAAGCTATGATACTATCGTGCCGAAGTTCAAGGAGCTTGTAAAACGCCGCGGCGGCAAGGGATACTATATCCGCGGCACGTTTACTCACGAAAACACCGATTTTACGGAAGATATCCTGCATATGGCAGACCTTGGCTTTGCGGAGCTTTCAATGGAACCCGTGGTGTGCGCGCCGAATGAGCCGTATGCCCTCACGGAAGACGATTTTCCCGTGCTGTGCGAGCAGTACGAAAAGCTTGCCGTTACCATGCTTGAAAGAGAGAAGCAGGGCAAGCCGATAACATTCTACCACTATATGCTTGACCTCGAGGGCGGGCCGTGCATATACAAGCGCATTTCGGGCTGCGGCAGCGGTACCGAGTATCTTGCTGTAACGCCGTGGGGAGAGCTGTTCCCCTGCCACCAGTTCGTTAACGACCCCAGTTACAGCCTCGGCGACATATGGAAAGGCGTTACCAACACCGAGGTGCAAAGCAAATTTAAAATGTGCAACGCCTACGCGCGCGAGGAGTGCAAGGATTGCTGGGCAAAGCTTTATTGCAGCGGCGGCTGCGCCGCGAACGCTTACCACGCCACAGGCTCTGTTACGGGCGTGTATGAGTATGGCTGCCGACTTTTCAAAAAGCGTATCGAGTGCGCTATTATGATGAAAGTCGCTCAGGCACTAGCATAACATAATAAATCAGAATTTATTTACCGTATCTGTTTTTCTTTTGGGGAAAACTCTTTCTTACAGTTGCTGCGCAACTGCGAAAGGCTTGTTCCCCCTCTTCCGAAGGAAGAGTAACCCCTATTCCAAAGACTTTTATATTGTTTTTTGGCGAGGGGTAATTTCTTTTATAAATCTGCGATAAATTTGTACTTTATAATTTTTTATGAGAACAATTACCCCTCGCCAAAAAATATATGAGTTTTAGTGATGGGTGCCACTCTGCCTGCGGCAGAGGAGGGGATGACCCTTGGCAGTTGCGCAGCAACTGTGCAAAAGAGGTCTCCCCCAATAGCAAAGTAGGTAAAGTAAACAAAATTTTGATATATATTTGTGTTAATGCGCTGTTATACGGTTATCCCGTCGCCCAGATAAAGCGAATATATAAGGCATTCCGTGACGGGCTTATCGAGGATAAGCGACAGCGCCGCTTTGTACAGCAGGAGCTGGACGCCGTATCTTTCCACAAGCTGTTCGAGGGTATCTACCCTGTCGGTCTTATAGTCAACGAGCACATATCCTCCGTTTTCTTCAAACACGCAGTCAGCGACACCCTGCACCATACCCTCCGAGTCAGCAAGCGCGCCGAAAAACTCGTGCGGCAGACCGAGGTCGCACAGCTTTACCATAAACTGTTTTTCTCTGATAATATTTCCCGAAGCGAGCATGCGTCTTGCGAACGCGCCTGAGAAAAATCTTTCCAGAGCACCGCGGTAAATACATTCTGCTTCTTCTGCTGTGAACCTGCCGCCGGCTGTAAGCCTGTCAAGCTCGTCGGAAACGCTTTTTTCTGCGTTTTTCAGCTCGCACAGCTCCATAAAACGGTGAGTCAGCGTGCCTCTCTTTGCGGCGGTAGGACGTTTGCTGTCAGATGAAACGGCAGGTATCTGCGGGCATATCGCGATACGCTTTTTGTCTGCGCCGTGTACTATCTCGGATACGGACAGCTTTGCCATTTGCTCCGATACATCGATAGGCGGAAGCGAAAAACGTTCTGCCATGCGCGATACGGCTTCTCTGTCAACGCTGACGGGTTCGCCGCGCTGTGATGTTTTATCGGGTGCGGCGGTATCGGACGCGGCAGTTACCTGTATAGCACAACTGCGGTCGGTTGGTGAAATATTGTAAAAATCAGTATCCATAAGTTCTTCAAGAGCGGAGCAGTCGGCGTGGAACGCGCAGGCGGCAACTATCCAGTCAAACATAGAGTCCGCCGAAGAAACGATATCGGGAGTCAGACCGCCCGCCGAAGCCGCGCGGTACAAAATATCATTGAGCCTGCCCGACGCATTCTTATTAGGCTCGGGCAGCATAATGAACAGCCTTTCCTTTGCTCTTGTTACCGCAACATACAGCAGACGCAGCTCTTCGCTGAGCGTGCCTGCCCTTTCTTCCATGGCTATGGCGGTGTGAGCGGCGGTAGGATATCTTGCGAGAAGCTCGCTGTCGGTAAACATTATACCGACGCCTTTTTTATTTATAAGCAATGAGTCTTTGTCGTCGAATTTGAAATTCCTGCTCAGGTTGCACAGAAATACGAATGGGAACTCCAGTCCTTTTGATTTGTGCATTGTCATTACCTGAACAGCGTTGCCAGCCTCGGTCACGGTTGAAGCTTGTAAGAAGTCGTTGCCGCTTTCCGTTATACAGTCAAAAAAGCGGATAAATCCCGTCAGACCGCCCTCAGAGCTGCTGTCGTATCCCGACGCTATCTCAAGCAGAAGCCGCAGGTTTGCCTGCGCTCTTTCTCCTCCGCTGAACGCCGCAGAAAGTATGTAAAGGTCGGTCTCGGTATAGAGCTTTCTTATCAGCTTTTCTATCGGTACTGCCGACGCATATCGGCGGTACTGTTTTATCCTGTCGGCGGCTTCGGCGCATTTTTCTTTCAGCGCGTTTGGAACTTCGATATCTCCGTCCGCCGCCGCGCATATTAGCGTGTACAAACGCTTGCCCCGCAGCTTGCCTGAATTTATCTTCAGCAAAGCGGCATCATCGTCCGAAAACCGCATTATGGGCGACAGCATTACAGACAGCATTGCCGTGTCGTTCATCGGGTCGTCTATGACCTTCAGCAAGGACGTCATCAGCGATATCTCTCTTGACTTCAGATATCCGTCAACTTCTTTGCACGACATTTTAAGACCGTACTTTTCAAGAGCGGAGAATATAGTGCTGTTATGTGATTTGGTACGGGTAAGTATGCAGAAATCGTCGGGACGGCAAGGTCTCAGCTCACCGTTTTCATAAATGGGGACTTTATCGTCCAGCATTTGACGTATCTTAGCCGCGGCCGCAGAGTATTCCGCGTCATCGCCGCCGCATACTATCAGCTCTGTCGGGTACTGTACATCGTTGTACGGCGCGCCGAAGTTCAGCTTCTCGCTGTCGTTGTACACTACATCGCCGACGCTCTCGCTCATTAGCCTTGCAAACAGAAAGTTTGTAAAGTCGATGATGTTTTTCCTGCTTCGGAAGTTCATCGTGAGCGCAAGCTCCTCCAGCTTTGACGAATACTTCTCCTTGTGGCAGTTTTCTCTTGCCTCGAGGAAAAGCTTCGGGTCGGAGAGCCTGAAACGGTATATAGACTGCTTTATATCACCGACGACAAAAACGTTTTTACCGAATATATCCAAGTCGTCGGTGTCGGACAGGCACTTGAATATTATGTCCTGAAGGTCGTTGATATCCTGAAATTCGTCGATAAGGATAACACCGTACTCCTTTGACCGCACTATCTCTTCGCACAGCGGCGTCCTGCAAACGGCGCCGTTTTTCATTTCTGCGAGAAGCGAAACGGTCATAAGCTCAACATCGGCAAAATCGCAAACGTTGCGCGACTGCTTTTCCTCGGTCATCAATTCTTCGGTGCGCTTTACTATGCCGTATATTATCTCTGCGAGCTTTTTGCTGTATTCGCAGTCTTTCATTATCTCCCCGAAAGGACAGCATATCTTTTCGGATATATCTTTAACAATTATATCCTTTATCTTGCCGCGCTCCCTGCTTATGTAGGCTACCGTTTCTCTGTCCTCGTTAAGCTGACGCTCTGCGCCCTCGTACTTAGCCTCCTCCTTTAAGCTTATTTTTTGCTTTATGGTAGGTGTAGAATAACCGCTTATAAGAGCGTATGCGCCGTCCCAGTTGTTATTGTCGGCGTATTGCTTCAGACCTTTCAGAAAGCCGCTTTCCAGCTCTATATTTTCTTCTATGCCGTAGTCTACATTGAGCTTGACACACAGCTCCCGACATTTTTCACTTATTACGATAGCCTCGCTGCACCGTCTCGATGTATGATCCAATATATCTTTGCAATAGCTCATTACATCGTCTTCGCTGCAAAGCCTGTTAAGAAAGCCCGTCATTGTCTGCTCCGAAAAGGGTATGCTGCGCAGATATCTTCTCATAGACCTTGCCGCGTTTGCTATATCTTCTTTATTGCGGCACATCTTATCATTGAGGAGCTTCATATCGCTTTGGTGCAAAGCGTAGTATTCGTCGATAGCCTTATCGAGCATATCGTTTTCAAGAATGATACTGTCGTTTTCTTCTATTATCCTTACGCCGCTTTGCAGACCGAGAGCGTGCGCGTTGTTCCTTACAAGCTCAAGACAGAATGCGTTTATGGTCATTATCTTAGCCATTTGCAGTCTGCTCTGCTGCGACATCAGCCATTCGTTGTCAGGCTGTTGAGCCAGCCTTTGCGAGAGCGCGTCAGCAAGCTTGTTTCTGAGCTGCGCGGCTGCCGCGTTGGTAAACGTGACCGCCAAAAGGGTATCGGCAGGCACCTTGTTTACCGTATCTGTCAGCAGACGTATCGTCCTGTTTATCAGAACGGTGGTTTTTCCGCTTCCCGCAGCCGCCGAAACTACTATTCCCTTGCCGTCGGAATTGATAGCCAGCAATTGTTCGTCAGTCCACTTTTTATTGATAGCTTTCATAGCTGTTCACCGTATCCTTTTCCTGTTACTGATCTTACTGTTCTTCCTGATCTTCCTGCGCGTCTTGCTCCGATACCTTTGCGCCTATCTTTTCGAGAAGCAGATTTTCCTCCTGCGCCAATACCTTTATCCTGTCAGCTCTGTCCGCATAGCCGCATACGCTTTTATAGTCGCATTTTTTGCACGGGTAATAACTGCTCTCGGTAGGCATGGCGATTATATTGCCGTCCGAAAGCGACGACAGCATTTCCTGTATCTTTCCGTCCGCATAGTTTAAAAGACCGTTCAGAGCGTCCTCGCTAAGGGCGTATTTTTCTCTGCGGGAGTCAAACCTCAAGGGATCGTTTTTCTTCTTTGGCTTTGTCACCGCTACGGGCGAAGTGCCGAGCGAGTTTTTATCCATCAGCAGCGCAATGTCGATGTCGTTCAGTATAACGCCGTTTCTTGAAAACGCGGTCTTTCTTTTGCTGTCAACTGTGCCCTTCAGGCTTGCGGCTTTCTTTTTGCCGCTGCCTTTTTTGTCCAAAGCCGCTTCGTCAGCGCTTTCGTTCACAATGCACTCATAAAGCTTCTTTTTGGTGATGTGGTTTTTGAGCTCAACTTCACCTGCATGCATATATATAACTCCTGCTGGCTTTAGCTTTCTGCCGTTGCTTACGGAATTTACCGTCGTCGTAACGGCAAGAAGATATATCAGCATTTGCAGGTCGAGACCGTGATATACGTCGGGATAATTGAACGACTTTTTGCCTGTTTTGTAGTCAACTACCCTGACATAACATTCTCCGTTATGCTCCAGTATATCAACGCGGTCTATTTTGCCCGTAAGCTGAGCCGTTGTGCCGTCGGCCATTGGTATGCGCTTTATGGAATGTCCGCTGTCGTCCGTAAGAGAAAACTCAAACGCAGTCGGAACAAAATCCGTGCCCGCAAGCTCGTCGCGCACGTTTCTTACCGTTTCAAACGCCTGCTTTTTCAGCCTTGCAACGTCGGCGGCAAAGGACGGCTTTTTCCCGAAATCTCCGCCCATTACATCTTTGATATATTCGTCAACGCACTCGCTGACGGCTTTCATTATCTCATCGTCGCTCATATCGGGAAAGCCCGTATTATAACCGCCCTGCGGGAGCTGCAATATGTCCTCCAGACATTTGTGAACTATCGTGCCTATGTCTGAGGAGTTGGCGGCGACCTTTCGGCGCGCGCTCACGCCCATTCCGTACTTGCAGAAATAGCTGAACGGGCAGGAGTAATAGTTGTTCGTCTTGGTGGCAGAAATACCCGTGTTTTCGCCGAAAAACAGCTTTTTGGATATCGCTGCGTCAAGGCTGTGTTCTTTTCCCGAGCGCAGGCTGTCGATAAGCTCTATCCTGCCGTATTCCTCGGGAAACGGCATAAGAGCCGTCCTTATCGCTGACGCTGCGGCATGGTCTTTTCCCAAAAGCTCGGAATATTTATAAACAGCCGCACCCCTTGTGGCGCAGTAAAAGTCCGCCGGAAGCTTTGAAGCGTCAACAGAGATGTTTCCCGAGAACATACTGCGTATTTGACCTGCTATCGGAGACGGGTCGAGATGTTCTCCCGCCTTGTCAGCAAGCGGCACGCAAATGTAAAGCCTGTCGGACGGACAGCTCACAGCCTGATAGCACGAAAATCTTTCAGCTTTTATGTTGGTCTCCAACCGCTTCTCCATAAAGATATCGGCGCTTTTCATAAGCTCCTTTTCTCTGTCGGAAAAAAGTCCTGAGAGCCTTATGCTCTTGGGAAAATGTCCGTCGTTAACGCCGATGATGAACGCGGCTTTTATGCCCGAAAGTCTTGAATGCTCCGCGCTTGCCGCCGTTACGGAATACAGCCTTTGCGGAGGGGTGGACACCGTCAGCTGAGACAGCATTGTAAGCAGAAGTTCAAAGTATTTCTTGGCGGTGATCTCTTCGTCACCGAGGACGTCGTATATTGTATCGGCTGCCGAAATAAACAGCTCCCATACCTGTCGGAAGCTTCTTGACAGCTCTATTACCTCGTCGTATATATTGTCGCTTTCCTCAAGCTCCGCTGACAGCCTTTCGCTTACGCATACGCTCTGTAAAAAATCGTTGAGCGCATTGGTGACGGTCTTTGCCGTTGCGTTTTGGCAGTCCGACTTCAGCTTTGACAGCGGATCGGTTATTTTTGCCCTGACGGCGTTTACCTCGCTCAGCTCCTGCTCTTTTGCCGACTGCGTCCTCTTATCGCTCGCCGTAAAGTCGGAAAGCCACATATCTCCGTCTACCGACCATTTGAACGCGTAGTCCTCTATAAGAGAGGCTTCCTCAACGGTCACGTCCGAGAGCGGCGACCTTATGTACCTGAGTATCGCGTCGGTACGAAAGCTTTTTGACGTTATGCAGTCAGCCACGGCTTTTATAAACAGCACGGGTGACGACTGCGCCGCGCTGCTGCGAAGGTCACAGAAAAGCGGTACTCCGTATCTGTGAGCCATATCCTCCAGAATACCCGACGCATTGTCAAGCTCCCGCGATATTATAGCTATCTCGCCAAAGCTCATGCCCTCATCGCGCACCAGCCTGTATATCTCGGCGAAAACATATTCCGCTTCGGAATATACGTCGGGAGCGGTAACTATCTTCACTCCGCCGTCCGAAGCTGTCGGCGCGGGCGCAGACGCAAAGATATTGTCCGCGGCAATTTTTACGTCATTGCTGACGTAGTCGCATGTGTCTGTATTATATCGCTCTACTTTGTGACCCGTATTTTCAGCCGTTTGTTCAAACAGCTTCATCGTCTTTATGCACTCCGAAAAAGGCGACAGTGGAGAAGAAGCGTTCCTGCCGCTTCCGATAGTCAGAGCGGCGGTAACATTGTCCGCCTGTGAGAATATCGCCTCCAGAAAGCCCTGCTGACTGCGCGTGAATGATGAGAAGCTGTCAAAATATACGTCGCACCCGTTAAAATAACCGATGTTTTTTATTATCTGTTCCGTTTCCTCCATAGCGGAGCTGTTGTCTTTAAGACCGTAGCTGTCAAGCTGCTCCAGATACAGAGAATATATTCTCGATATGTCGTAAAGCTTGTCCGCGACCGTACCTGTAAGGCTTTCGGAAGCGGCTGACAGAGTTTTGCAGTCCGCCGCGCTTTGTCTCAGCTCGTCGACAGTCTCGCACACGCTTTTAAAAAAGCTTCCCTTGCCGAGCGAGCGTTTGTAGTACCTTGCGTCGCCTGAGGCCTCAAACTCCCTGCACGCCTTGTACATCATAATAAGGCGCGTGTTGTCATCGCAGTATCTTCCGCTGCTTCCGTAACGTTCTATCAGCCGCCGCGAAAGCTTCTGCGGGCCTATGACCGTCATATTGTTGAAATCCTTTGCACCCATTATCCCGTAAATTTTTCTGTCATAGACCAGCGAGAACTGGTCGGGTATTATGATATATGTAGTTTTTCCCTGCCTGACGCTCTCATGCGCCATTGAAGCCAGCAGTTCTGTCTTTCCGCTGTGCTCCGTACCCGTGATAATTCGTAACAAGACCTGACCTCCCCTTAGCATATAATAGTTACCGATTATATTGTAACACATTTTTCAACGCAGGTCAAGGCTTTTATGTACAAAAAAACGGACTTCTTAAAGAAGTCCGAGCAGTTCTTTTATCCATTCCGCTATTTTGCAGGAGAACTCTACCTGCTGTGTTTCAACTATCGTCACGCCGCCCAGACTGTGCTCGGAGGCAAAGCCCTCGGCGGCAGGCGAGGGGAGAAAGCAGCAATGTCTACCGCTTGAAGGCGCGAAGCCCGATATCAGTATACCAACAGCGGCAGATATCGCCGCCGCTCTTGTGACAAGTCTTGATGTAAACATAAAAAACGTCCTTTCGTGTGTGTGATACTCACAGCATTGACCGAAAGAACGCTCTTTATTCAATTATTCACTTTATTTTTTGTACGCCTTGACTATCTCACCTATGTAGGCAAAATGGTAGTCGTTCTGCGCATAATTGAGCTGAGCTACCGATTTATCTGTGAAAGCCTCGGGATCGAGCTGCTTGCAGTAAAGCTTGCGGCATATCAGCACAAGCTCCGCTTCCTCAAAGCACGGGACTTTGTCAAGCTCGGTGTGCGTAAGACCGCATTTTTTCATTTTGTCGGGCATATCGTATCCGCTGTTCGAGCCGCAGAACGCAAGCGCACTCTTGTGCTCATCGGGAAAGAATGATACCGCAAAATATTCTTCGCTGTCGAGAAATTTTTTTGTGTACCTTTGCGGCCTGATAACCGCGGTCACGCAGTTTTTGTTCCACATCACGCCTGTAAATCCCCACGAGCAGGTCATCGCGTTGTATTCCTGACCGTTTCCCGCCGATATGAGGAACCATTGCTTGCCTATCTTCTTGAACGGGTCAAAAGTTTCCTGTGAGATGTCGATCTCTTTGAACATAAAATCACTCCTTATTTTATTATATTGGTGTACGATGTCATTATGCAGATTATCTGCTTTTTCATTTGTC
>CANRNT010000017.1 GCA_947631995.1 uncultured Clostridia bacterium
CACCTGTTCCCATTCCGAACACAGAAGTTAAGCTCATCTTCGCCTACGATACTCTGCGGGTGACTGCTCGGGAAAATCGGTATCGCCGACATAAAAACTCCTTTGGTACAAACGTATCAAAGGAGATTTTTTATTCTTCACGCTTTTTTACAGTCAGCTTGTCGAGCGTGCTGCCCTGCCGCTGAAGCCTGCTGTAAATGCGCGTGCATTTTGAAAATTTGTCAAAACAGCGCCTTGCCTGTTCCTCGTTGCCGTAGACCTTCCAGTATCCGCAAAGTCGGCAGGGACGGTCGTTTTTTATAAAGCCCTCAACATCGGACGGCGGATAACCGAGGAAAAGTCCTATCTCGTGCGGAAAGCTTTTGCAGTTGGAAAGCCTTTTTTGCAGTCGCACAATGTCCTCACAGCAGCTTTTGCATGAGTAACCGCAGCGGCAAAGGAGCCTGTGTGCGGTGCGGTCACGCAGATCGCGTTTTAGCATATCGGGGCGGTAAATGTATACAAGCGCCCTTTCGTTCTCGTATTTCAGCGGCAGAGCGCGCAGACCCTTCGGTACGAGGCGCCTGTTCAGATCGCGAAGCTCGTATATCATCTCCCGACGGCTTTCAAAATCGTATGTGAAAATGTTTCCCGTTTTCAGACCTGCAAGCGTCGGCGAGCAATGGCGGACGATAATATCTTCGGACATTCTTTTCTTCCTTTTCATAAATATATTTTGTGGACTGTATCAAAACATATTCGTATTTATTATAAGTTAGCATATGCTAACTTTATTATACTTTATATTTATTGCGTTGTCAAGAAGCATGTAAAAATTTTTTCTGCGGCAATAAAAATGCGTCGGCGGCTATTGAAATTTATCCAATGTTATTGTATAATTAATATGTATATGATCGTGTGAAAGGATAATCGATATGGATATAAAAGATGAGAAGCAGCAACAGACGGACGAAGCTTTGGAAACTGCTGAAAATGACGCCCCCGAGAAAGTGAAAAAACATCTTTCCGATGAGGTAAAACAGAATATAGCAGGACTTGCCGTCATAGGTATTATTACGGTAGGACTGTGCATTACGGGGATAATAGGCGGCAGAAACGGCGACGATAAGATACCCGTTGCAGACAGTTCTTCCGCCGCGCTGACTACTGCTTATGACAGCAGCTCTTCTAAGGCGACCACTACGTCGTCGAAATCGTCTGAAAGCGATACCTCCTCCGACAGCAGCGCCGAGGAGACCACCGCTTCCGAAACCTCCGCTGAAGCCGAGCCTGCCCCTGCCGAACCTCCTGCTGCCGATCCCCAACCTAATGTAAGCGAAGGACTTTCGGCAAGTTGTTCTGTTACCAACTCGTGGAGAGATGGCGATTACTATTGTATGGGTATTGACATTACTATAAATAATGGTACTTCGTCTGAAAAGAACGGCTGGACGGTAAGTATGACAGTTCCGTCGGGTACTGAAATATCGGGCACGGGATGGTGCGGTATTTTTTCTGTAAATGGAAATACTATAACTATAACAAATGAAAGTTACAACGGTGTTATTGCCGCAGGCAGTCAGATCACCGGCATAGGTATGAATATTAAAAGCCCGAGTGAATTCACACCGTCCGCTTCGGTGCAGTGACGAAGAGGTGCGTATATGGGAAAATTCACAAACTGGATGAACAATACTTTCTTTAAGGAAAATATGTCCGAAAAGCAAAAGCTCCGGATAAAGACAGGCATAGCGATAATAGCCGTTCTCATAATCGCAATATTCGCCGTGAGCATAGTGTATGCTCATAACCTTTACGTTGATACTCACAAGGATAAAAACACGTCGTCGGATACGCAGTCCTCTGCGGCGGTGACGGACAGCTCGTCATCGGCAAAAAAAGAAGGCTCGTCCAAGGCGGAAAACAGCAGCTCGGCGGACAGCAGCTCTGAGCAGGGGGAAGTCAAGGGTATTTCGGTAACGTATAATATATCGAATACATGGGAGAACAACGGCAAGACCTGCTATCAGGTAGATCTGAATATAAAGAATAACGACGCCGAAGCGCTGTCGGGCTGGAGCCTTACGATGAATGTGAACGAGGGCGATACTGTTGACGGCTGGAACGCTTCTTACAAGATTGACGGTACAACTCTTTCTATCACTCCGCAAGAGCATAATAATGAGATAGCGGGCGGCGGAAGCGTTGACATAGGTTTTATACTAACAACATCGGGCAGCTTTGACGCGGACTCAATAAAGGTGAACAACAGCGGCGTTACCGTAAATAAAGGCTCGTCGGCGGGCAATAATAACCAACAGCAGGGCGGCAATAACGGCGGCGGAAATAACGCTCAGTCGTCAGTCAATGTCGAAGAGCTGCTTGCAAGGAGCGAGAACGCCGTCCAAGGCGACGACTGGCTCTCCGTAAAGGGCAACAAGATAGTCGATAAAGACGGTAAAGAGGTGTGGCTGACAGGCGTCAATTGGTTCGGCTACAATACGGGCACGAATATATTTGACGGTCTTTGGGGAAGCGAGCTTGTTTCCTCCGTTACAGCGATCGCCGATCACGGCTTCAATTTGATAAGGATACCTTTTTCTGCCGAGCTGATAAATCAATGGGCAGCCGGAGAGTATCCCCAGGCTAACTACAACCAAGCGTATAACCCCGACCTCAATTCGATGAACAGTCTTGAGATATTCGATTATGTGCTGAAGCTGTGCGAGGCGAACGGTATCAAGGTAATGATAGATATCCATTGCGCAAAGACTGACGCCTCGGGTCATACCGTAAATCTGTGGTACAATGACAGCGTCACCACCGAGGACTATTACAAAGCCCTCGAATGGATGGCAGACCGCTATAAGGATAACGATACGATCATTGCTTACGATCTGAAAAACGAACCTCACGGCAAACCGTATGAGGGCGATAAGGCGGCAAAATGGGATACGTCAAAGGACGCGAACAACTGGAAGTATGTCGCTGAAACGGCGGCTTCAAGAGTACTAGCAAAGAACCCGAATGTCCTGATAATGGTGGAGGGTATAGAGATATATCCGAAAGATATCAAGAAAAACGGCGATTTTCATTCCACCGATGAAAAAGATTATTACTTCAACTGGTGGGGCGGAAATCTGCGCGGCGTGAAGAACGACCCGATAGATCTGGGCAAGTATCAGAATAAGCTTGTGTATTCGCCGCACGATTATGGCCCGACCGTTTATCAGCAGCCGTGGTTTCAAGGAGATTACGACTTTGACAGCCTTATGAAAGAGTGTTGGCAGGAAAACTGGTTCTATATCCATAAGCAGAACATCGCCCCTCTGCTGATAGGCGAATGGGGCGGCTTTATGACCGAGCCTAATATAACGTGGATGACTTATATGCGGCAGCTCATAAAGGAAAATCATCTGAACCATACCTTCTGGTGCTTTAACGCAAACTCGGGCGATACGGGCGGATTGGTGCTTGACGACTTTACAACTTGGGACGAGGAAAAGTATGCGTTCGTCAAGGAAGTATTGTGGCAGCAGGACGGAAAGTTCGTGGGTCTTGACCATGAGATACCCCTCGGCAAAAACGGTATCGACCTTTCGGAAGCTAAAAGCCTCAGTTAGTGTTAGGTATACATAGTATAAAAAGGAGAGTGCAGACAATGAGGAAAGCAGTCAGCGGCGAAGTTGCCGTGATAACGGGCGCAAGCTCGGGAATAGGCAGAGAGATAGCCTTGATACTTGACAGGCTCGGATATGAAACTGTGTTGGCGGCAAGACGCGCCGACAGACTGGAAGAGCTTAAAGAGCGTATGAAAAATCCGTCGCGTACAGTCTGCGCCGACCTATCGCAGGAAAGTGAATGTAAACGGCTGTACGACGAAGTAAAGGACGACAACGTGCAGATATTGATAAACTGCGCAGGCTTCGGAGCGGCGGGATACTTCTGCGAAGTGCCGCTGGAAAAAGAGCTTGCAATGATAGATACCAATGTCAAAGCGGTACACATACTGTGCAAGCTGTTTCTTGAAAGGTTCACGGAGAATGACAGCGGCTATATCCTCAATGTTGCTTCCTCGGCAGGACTTATGCCCGGTGGGCCGCTCATGGCGGCATATTATGCCACAAAGGCGTATGTGTGCAGCCTGACCAACGCCATAGCTACGGAGCTGAAAGATATGTGCAGCAGCGTATATATCGGAGCGCTTTGCCCCGGGCCAGTCGAAACTGAATTTAACAGCGTAGCTGACGTGGATTTTGCCATGAAAGGGATATCGGCAAAATACTGCGCACAGTATGCCGTTATGGAGATGTTCGACCGCAAAGTTACCATAATCCCCGAAGCGAAAATGAAAGCCGCCGCGCTTGCTCAAAGGCTTGTCCCTAAGAGCGTAACGCTTGGAGTTGCGGCGAGATATCAAAGCAAAAAACAAAAGCTGAACTGACTTATCCAGCATAGAAGTGAGGGTCTTACAGGTCTTTTGACTTGTAAGGCTCTTTTTTATGTCTTTTTATTGGTGAATTTAAACAAATTTGACTGTGTAAATTTGTGCAAAACAGAGAAATTCGAAATTTTTTTGTAAAATTTCATTTTTTGGTGTAACATTTTTGCCTTTAGATGTGTACTTACAGGTAGAATGAAATTTTGTATTTGATGATTTGCCGAAAAATAACCGAAAAGGGGTAAAAAAATATGTACAGACTTGAACTTAAAAGACTTCTCAGAAGCAAGGTGTTTATCGTTACTGCGGTAATAATGCTGGCTTACTTCATTTATTTGAACGTGATGTCGGGACGTATGTATTACAGCGATCTGGAAGAAAGAAAACAGTCAGCACAGCAGGTGAACAGCTATCTTAGCGGCATTTCTCAGCAGGGCGGCGACGGCGATATGCTCAAGGCTCTTCGGGAAAGGCGCACACAGGCGTGGGATGGTTTTTGGGCGCTGAATAGTGAGCTTGAGGAAACTCCTGCTTATATAAAGACCGAAAGCCCCGACGGCTCCGTGGTCTCCCGCCTTGCCGACCCCGTGCCCGAGGAGTATAAGGATAAGGTGGAGCAAATGCAGCAGCTTTCCGATGAAGCCATGCTGCTTGACAGTATAATGAAAGTAATGGATTATCAGTTGAACATATACCCCAAAGCCATGCGCAGCACGCTGGAAAAAGCTCTGGTACTTATAAACGACCCCGATCAGGACGCCTATACCGTGCGGCTCAATAAAAAAGCCGTGGACAAATACAATGTTAAGCGCGAATTTGCCTTTATTGACAGCTCTCTCGCCCATACATGGAACGGAACATATACTTTTATGTACGACTATTTTTACATAGTCCTTGCGGTAGTGTTCGTGTTTCTTTCAGCGGAGGTTTTCTGCTCCGCGCGTTCAAACAGACTGGAGGGCATTATATATACATCTAAGTACGGCAGAAGCAGACTGTTCTGCATGAAGTACCTTTCCGCAGCGACAGTTGCATTTGCGGCGGTGCTTGTGTTTACCCTGTCGGACGTCATTACCGCATACAGAGTAATGGGCGGACAGCTGATTATGCAGCCCATACAGATAATGAGCGAGTATCAGCTAAGCGCCGCAGGCATAAATATACTCTCTCTGATACTCATATGCGGCGCGCTGAGACTGCTCATGCTGCTGTTTGTCATTGCGCTCGTGGGAGCTGTCAGCAGCCTGTCAAGGAACGTGTTCATAAGCGCGGTAATAAATTCTGTGATAATGTTCACCATGTTTGCGCTGTATGTGTATTCCTCGGGATATATGATACAGGGAGATATAGGCTCGCCCGAAGAAACATTCGACGGCGCAAGATTTGATATGTTTGAAAAGTTCCGCGCTTTCCTGCCTGCCTGCTTTGCGCAGCCCCATGTTTACTTTGAAAAGTTTGACTATATCAACATTGCGGATTACCCGTTTTTAAGGCTGACTACCTGCATAACGGTCACCGCCGCGGCAAGCGTGCTGATGTTTGCATTTGCGTATTTCAGATTTGGAAATGTTCTCGGTATCCTGCCGAGAAGTATCAGAAGAAAAAATAAAACCCAACTACAAAGGAGCGAATCACAATGAAAAGAGCATTAAGCATTATCCTCGCCGCCGCTATGAGTGCGGCAGTATTCAGCGGCTGCAATGACGAAAACGTCAGCAAATACATACCTGACGGCAACATCAGCAATATCACCACCGACAGCACCGCCGACAGCAACAGCACCGCACCCGACACCGGTATACCCCAAAAGGAGACCGAAGCTCTTGATACCGTCGTTACCGATTACAAGTACGACTTTTGGAGCAATTATCTCGACCTCTATGTCATAACCGATAAGTATATCTATTTCCAAGGCATATACAGTTCGGACGGCGCAGGCGGTGACTATTATCAGGATTACAAAATAGATCTGCAAACCGGCGAGATGATACCCCTTTGCAATGTTCCCGACTGCCTTCATTCATTCACTGATACGGGCTGCGAGTCGTTCATACCTGCTGCTGCAATAGGTGATAAATGCTATGCCCGTAAACGCACGGGAATAAATGAATCCAACAAAATAATTGACGAAAGCGGCAATGTGGTTTTTGAAAACAAGTTTGCTTCAGATTTTGCTCTGAAATACGCTGAACAGACTATGGAGGAGTACGACAGCGAAAGAAAAAAGTACGATGAAGATGATGTAAAATATAACATAGGCTTTTTGGCTGATGAAAAAAACTTGTATATAACAGGGTATAATTACATCTACGCATATGACATAGAGACCAAGCAGACCACCGAGCCGCTGATAATAGATGAGGAATTCCCATGCAGTTTGTTGGGAGCTGATATGGACAATAAAAGGGTGTATTTTTCAAACGAGGTATTTGAAGTATTCATGGCAGACATGGCAAACCAAACGGTCACTAAGGTGTATGACGGTCAGATATTTGATCTTAAAGGTTACAACGGCAAAATATATTACGCGCGCTTTTTGCCGCGTGACCCCGAAGACCCGGAGGCTCCCTACAAGGCGCAGATATTTGAATCAGACCCCGACTTTACAAATGAAAAAATGCTTATAGACGGCTGTGCAAATTTCTTTAACATAAAGGACGATAAGATATTTTACTCCGATCCGTTAAACGGTGAAGAAAATCAGCAAAGAATGTTGTATAGCTATGATATGAACACAGGCGAAAGCAAAGAGCTCTTTGCCGTTGAAGGTTTAGCAAGAGTAATTACTGCACCCCATATAGACAGAATATTTGTAATGGGTCATCATACCGATAACACCGGTATATCTACTGTTTCCAACACTACTATCATATCATTCAGACCCGATGGCAGCGATGTGTGGACAAACGAGGTCAAAAACCAAGAAGGATTGTATTAACAGCGTATATCAGGAGGGTATTATGTACGGAGCAGAACTTAAAAGAATACTGAAAAGCAAGGTATTTATAATTATCGCGCTGTTGAGCGTTGCGTTATTTGTATATGTGAATGTGATGTATTTTCGTTATTATTCACCATATATAAAGGGCTACAAAAAAACGGCCAATGAAATGAATGAGTGTATACAGAATTATGCCGATCAGGCGCAAAGCGATGATGTTGAAGAGATCTACAACCTGATAATGGAAGACAGAAATAAAATCCACGAGGAAAGCTTGCAGTACAGTGCAGAACACCCCGACTGCGGCGAGGACGAGGTGTACCTCGATATGATAAGCAGATATTATTTCCTTGGCTCCTGCCTTGATACTATCAACTATCAGTATAAAAGGTATCCGCAGCTTGTATATACAACTTTGGAAAAGGCATACGCGGTCCTTGAAGACCCGCAGTCGAGCGCTTATAACATAAGGCTCAGCAACAAGGCAATAGAGCATTACAACGTTTATAAAGATCTCTCTCTTGTCAACACAAAGCCCTTTTCAACATGGAACACGGTCGAGAATATGAAATATCAATACTTCTATCTGGTGCTGGCGTTTGTATTTGTAATACTTGCCGCAGATGTGTTTTGCGCAGAGCGTACCCTAGGCCTTGAAGGCATGGTGTACACCGCAAAATACGGCAGAAAAGGGCTGTTTGTTTCAAAGCTGCTCTCGCTGCTCACCATAGCGCTTGCGATCATGGTCGTTTTCACGGTATCAGATGTGATACTGGCTTACTACTACATGGGCGATCTTCTGTTTGAACCTATACAAATTGTCGAAGAATACAAGAGCTGTGTTTTCAATATAAACATTTTGCAGTTTGTGATTTTAGGCAACTGCCTGCGGCTTTTATTTCTCGTATTTGTAATAAGTATCGCAGCAGCCGTTTCACAGCTTTCGGGAAAAGTGTTCGTCTCGCTCATGCTCTCAGCCGCGCTGCTTGCAGTAATGACCGCGCTTTTCGTGTATTCATCTCGTTACAGCGTGGACGAAACGGTAAACCAAGAAACTATGGAAATGCAGCATTACTTCTATAAAGATAAATTTTACCTGTTCACAAAGCTGCGGGTATTTCTGCCCGTTTGCCTGTCTCAGCCGCACGATTTCTTTGAAAAGTTTGACTATATCAACGTTGCAAATTTCCCGTTTTTAAGGCTGACCACCTGCATAACAGTCACCGCCGCGGCAAGCGTGCTGATGTTTGCGTTTGCGTATTTCAGATTTGGAAATGTTCTAGGTATCCTGCCGAGGAGTATCAGAAGAAAAAATAAAACACAACTACAAAGGAGCGTATCACAATGAAAAGAACATTGAGCATTATCCTCGCCGCCGCTATGAGTGCGGCAGTATTCAGCGGCTGCAATGACGAAAATGTCAGCAAATACATACCTGATAACAACATCAGTAACAGCACTACTGATAGCACCGACAGCACCGCCGCCGACAGCAACAACACCGGCGCACCAAACACCGGCATTCCCAAAAAAGATACCGATACACTTGATACCGTAATTACCGATTACAAGTATGACTTTTGGAGCAACGATTACGACAGATATGCTATAACCGACAAGTATCTCTATTTTGACGACTTATTTACTGCGGACGGCGCAGGCAGTCACTTTATGCAGGACTACAAAATAGATCTGCAAACCGGCGAGATGATACCCCTTTGCAATGTTCCAGAGTGCCATCACTCGTTTGAAGACACGGATTGCGAGTCGTTCATACCTGAGGCTGCAATAGGAGATAAATGCTATGCCCGTAAACGCACGGGACTGCTATATGAATCCAGAACAATAATTGACGAGAGCGGCAATGTGGTCTTTGAAAACAAGTTTGCTTCAGATCTTGCTCTGCAATATGCTCAACAGACTATGGAGAGGTACGACAGCGAAAGAAAAAAGTACGATGAAGATGATATAAAATATAACATAAAATATATTTTGGCAGATGAAAAGAACTTGTATATTACAGGCAGTAATTACATCTACGCATATGACATAGAGACCAAGCAGACCACCGAGCCGCTGATAATTGAAGAGGATTTCCCGTGTGATATATTAGGAACTGATATGGACAATAAAAGGGTGTATTTTAAAAATGAGGTACAAGAAGTTTTCATGGCAGATCTTGCAAACCAAACGGTCACTAAGGTGTGCGACGGTGATATAGACAACCTTATAGCCTATAACGGCAAAATATATTACATCTGCTTTTTGCCGCATGAGCCCGATGAACCTTGGAGAACACAGCTTTTTGAGGCTGACCCCGACTTTACAAATGCAAAAGTGCTTATAGAAGACTGCGAAAATATCTTTAACATAAAGGATAATAAGATATTTTACTATGATCAGTCAGCAAGCGGAGATAGTGAGCAAACAATGCTGTTCTGCTATGATATAAGCACCGGTGAAAGCACCGATCTCTTCGCTGTTGAGGATTTACAAAGAGTATTTACTGCGCCGCATATAGACAGAATTTTTGTCATGAGTTATCATACCGATAACACCGGCATTTCTACTGTTCGTACCACTATTCTCATATCTTTCAGATCTGACGGCAGCGATATTTGGACAAACGAGGTCAAAAACCAAGAAGGATTGTATTAACAGCATAAAATCAAAAAGGAGCGAATCACAATGAAAAGAACATTAAACCTTATCCTCGCCGCAGCAATGTGTATGGCGTTGTTCAGCGGCTGCAGCGAAGAAAACGTCAGCGAAGACATACCTGACATCAGCAGCGACATCAGCAGCGAAAGTATCGCTGACAACAGCAGTATCGCCCCGCCCGTAGATGATCAGTCGGACGCGGAGACGGACTCAAATGCCGAAACAGAGCCGTTTGGCAAGGACGGTGATATTACCGGCTACGGCTATAAATTCAACCTTTATACAGAAAACGAGGACGGAACTCTTACATCTGCCGCGGCAACTTCAAAGATACAGCCGTTCAACATAAACGAAGGGCTCGATCTGGTGGTGGAGCTTTTCCCGGCCTCCGAAGAAGAATGTGTAGGCGCTGATTTGGCAGAGGCAGGCTTTTTTGAGGAGAACGGCATAAAAACCGATATATATGTTTTCTGCAACGGACAGGTGATAAAACATTCGCTTGACCCGAACGAAGAAGCGGCCGAAAAAACCACCGTCACAGTAACCGCCAATAAGCAAAACAAAACTCACATCTATATTCCGCCGACCGAGCTTGGCAATGTTGAAAATGCTCTGCTCTGGGTGTGCGCGGATCAGCTTCCAGAATATATCCCCGAGTCGCCCAGAGGAGAGCTGCCTATGACAGCGGTGTGGGCGGCAGCGATAACATCTTCGGCAGGGGAAAGCGTTCCGTCCGTATATGAAGCTCAGGAAAATGATTATATATACGGCGAACAACCGACTGCTTCGAGCGATCCGACAGGCGCGAATGAGGGCGAAGAAAAGATATATACAGCCGATATAGGTAAATATAATGAACGCTGTCATTCATCTTCAAAGAAGACCATGGACGAGGTCGCGGTCATAGATAAGGATACCGACTTTGCTATCACTGCATACTTTGAAAATGACTTTGACTATTATCTTGCAGTATTTTGTGACGGCGAGCTTATAAACGCATTTGACGGCAAGCCGCTTATGAAAGCAAACTGCCAGGGCGGCGAGCGTATGATAAAGTATTCCCTCGATAAAGAAAGTCTTCCTGAAAACGGATATCATTCTTACAGCGTGATAGCATTGCCCGAAATGTCGGTGGAATTGTTTGACGGAGAAGATGTATATGATGCAACAAGTAACAGACGACTTGTGCAGATAGATATATAACGTTTATATAAGCTTATAAAGGAGGAAAATAACATGAAAAAAGCATTATCGGTCTTACTGGCATTAACTCTCGCGCTCGGTATGACAGCATGTAAAAGCAAGGAAAAGGAGACTTACTACGAGGTGAACTCGGAGGGCGATATTGTCGACAGCGAGCTTTTGGAGAAGGTCGAGCAGGAATCAACGCCGCTGAATACCAAGGTCGGGGATTATAACTACCACTCGGGCAACAATCTGATCATCACCCCATACAATGCCACGGTTGACGGCAAGTTTATGTATGTGTACTCATACATGGGCGATCAGGGGTATGTTAAGATTGATCTGCAAAGCGGCGAGGTAATACCGCTGTGTGATGTTGCAGGCTGCACGCATGACTACGATCAATTCCCCGACTGTATAAATAATCGCGAGTTTAGCTGGATCACAGCCGTTGGTGATGAACTGTGGTACAGCAATAACAACAAGCTCTTTGCAATAAAGGACGGCAAAGAAGAAGTTATATACGAAAACAATTATTGCACCCAACTTGAAGAGGATACTTTAAAGGAGAGTCCCGACCAGAAGTATACTATATATTATCCGATAGTAGATGATAATTATGTGTACATCTTCGGTATGTCATATGTCTTGCAGCTTGACAGAAGCACTAAGGAAGTATTAAAAACTATTGACCTGCCGACTGAGGCAGCTCTGCGTACTCCGTTCGTTTATAAAGGCAGCATATACTTCTGCAACGATATGCAGGAGGCGTTCAGGACCGATATAGAAAGCGGCGAGACCATCAAGCTCGGCGACCATGTAAACTGCGTGTATGTAAAGAACGATACGATTTATTATACAGATTGGAACGACGGTGCTGTGACATTGTATAAGGCCGACCTTGATCTTCAAAACTCTGAAAAGCTCATAGATGACTGCTATATGGACTTTGTGATAAAGGAGAATAAAATATTCTATTCAAGCAATTCGGACGAAAAAATAATGTGCTATGACCTTGATACGGGCGAAAGCAAGACCGTGTATGACGGCTTCGATTTCAGCGGTTCCATTATCACCGCAGACTATATCGACAGGGTGTTTTTCATAGGCGAAGCCCCTAATCCCAATGACGAGACATCTCCTTATGATGTAATAGCCTCCGTCCGCACCGACGGCAGCGACCTTTGGGTGAAGCAGTTTGAGGGCGACAGGTACAGCAATTAAACAAAACGCAGCGCGCAGGCGTTTTCGCCGCGCAGGAAAGATAAAAAATATTATTAAAAACGGAGGACCGAACATGGAACTCAAATTCAAAAATGTATCGAAAAGCTACGGCAAAAAAGAGGCGCTGAAAAACTTCAGCGTAACAATGAAAGAGGGCGTGTATGCGCTTTTGGGGCCGAACGGGGCAGGCAAGTCAACGCTGATGAACTGCCTTTCAGACCTCATCACACCGACGAGCGGTCAGATACTGTTCGACGGCAAGGACACACGCGCAATGGGCAAGGATTTCAGAGCGATATACGGCTTTATGCCGCAAAGCTTCGGGCTGTACAGCTCGTTCACGGCGCTTGATACTCTGAAATATTTCGCAAAGCTGAAAGACGTAAAAAACGCAGACCAAAAGATAAAAGAGCTTCTTGAAACTGTCAACCTTACGGACGCGGTAAAGCAGAAGGTCGGCGGCTTTTCGGGCGGTATGAAGCGCAGGCTCGGTATTGCGATCGCGCTTCTCAACGACCCGAAAGTCCTTGTCCTCGATGAGCCTACGGCAGGTCTTGACCCCAAAGAGAGGATACGCTTCCGCAACCTCATAAGCGAGGTAAGCTTTAACCGTGTTGTTATCTTCGCAACGCATATCGTTTCGGACGTTGAGGCGATAGCGAATAAAGTCATACTCTTGCAGCACGGCGTGGTGATAAAAAATACCGATGTTGCTTCACTTCTGGAGAGCATAAACGGCTGTGTGTGGGAAGCAAAGGTGCAAAACGTTGACGAGGTCATCGCCGAGGACAGCTTCAAGATCTCAAACATAGCAAAGCAGTCTGACGGCGCAATGATACGAATGGTCTCGGACGAAAAGCCGTTCGATAACGCCGTGACTGTCGCGCCAAATCTCGAGGACGTTTATCTTTACTACTTTGATGAGGCGAGCGAAAATGACTAGTCTTATACGTTTTGAAATATACAAAATGTTCAGCGGCTTCAAATGGGTGATACTGATAGCTATCATTCTTCTGAAAGCGGTTGTCACATATGCGGCTCTGAATGTATCGGCGGATTTTTCAATACCGATATACGAGGACTACATATCGCAGCTTTCGCAAATGGAGTCATGGGAAGCGGAGCTTTTCGTGCCGAAAGAAGCTGAGAGACTGAACGGCATATTATCCGAGTATGAGCAAAAGCAGAGCGATTATGCCGCAGGTACGCTTTCGCTCGAGGATTATAAGTCATACATGAAGCAGTATTACGACGCCGACTCAAAGAAGGGCGCGTTTGAAAAAATACAGCTTCGCTATGAGCAGTTTTTTGAGCTTGACCGCGATGAGCGCGTTTGGTTTTACGATCTTGAGTGGCGCGCTTTCGGTAAAATGCTGACCATTGATTTTTACCTGCTGTTTGCGCTGTTTATATTCTGCGTGCCGGTTTTCTGCCGCGAACATTCAAGCGGCGTGCATACGCTGAATATGGTCAGCAAGAACGGCAGAACAAAGCTGCATACAGCAAAGCTCATTGTAATACTTTTAAGCACATTGACGTTCGCGGTGCTGATATATTCCGTAGATATCGCCGTAATGGGTATAAAATACGGCTTTGCCAACTACGACAAGCCCTATCGCGCGATAATAGATCACGGCGTATACTATGACGATATGCCGATACTGAAATTCTTTGTGCTGATGATCGTTTCAAAGATACTGTGGGCATTATGCGCCGCCCTGATAATAGGTGTAGTATCGGTCATAGCAAAAAACGCGGTAATATCTGTAATAATATCCGCTTCATTGATACTTATCCCCATAGTGACAGTTCCCGACGGGAACAAGCTGGAGCGTTTCTGCACGGGGATAGGTCTAAAAGGAAACGAGTATCACGTCAATCTCTTGATACCTGCGGCGAATATAGTTATCCGTCTTGCGCTGTCAATAGCCGTAATGATGTTTCTGTATCCACCGCGGATATACAAAAAGCCGCCTCCAAAGAGGTTCGGCTCTTAACAAACGCTTGCGTCTATACATATAGTTGCTTTCACGTCGATAGCGGCAGTACCCCTGAAAAGGTGCTCGCCGCTTTCGGCGTTTTTAAAGCTGTTGAATATCATAAGAAAATGGTGTATAATAAAGTAAAAATAAAAAGCGGGTGACACAGATATGGATATAAACGAAATTACACAGCTTACACAGCTTACTCAGCAGGAGATAACGCGCAGGGGAGACCCCTCAAATCCAAAAGGCGAGGAGGGCGCGATGATGCTCTCGCGCATGAATAACAGTCACGCAGAGCTTACGCAATGGGCTTTGTCGCATATCAGCATTGAAAAGGACGGCAAAGCTTTGGATATAGGCTGCGGCGGAGGCGCGGCGTTGAAAAAGCTGTCGTCCGTTATGCCGCGAGGAAAGCTGTTCGGCATAGATCATTCGGAAGTAGCTGTCAGATCGGCAACGGAGAACAACTCTGCCGATATCGCAAGCGGCAAGATGAAAGTAATAAGAGCGTCGGTCTCCGATATGCCTTTTGACAGCGGATACTTTGACCTTATCATAACGGTAGAGAGCTTTTATTTCTGGAGATCGCCGATAGAGGATCTTGCTCAGGTGAGGCGAGTGCTGAAAAAGGGCGGAGCTTTCCTGCTGGTGCTGGACGTTTATCAAAAGGACGGGCTTTCGCAGGAGACTAAAGAGAATGTAAAACAATATGATATGTTCCTGCCAACGCCCGAGCAGCTTGAAGATATGCTTGCAAAGGCAGGCTTTAGCAATGTGTGTATACACACAAAGCAAGGTACTGACTGGATATGCGCTGTCGCTATGATATGATATGCCGATACGTCAACAAAAAACGCCCGACCTTTTCAGGTCGGGTGTTTTATCATTTATAAGCTATGCACTTACTTAGCTTTTCTTTCCTTGCGGATAACAGCAGCCAGTCCGAGTATTGCCGCTGCGACCGCTGCCATAGCGAGCGGAGCATTGCTTCCTGTTGCAGGAGACTTCTCGCTGGGCGAAGTTACTGCAGCCGTGTCCGTGTAAACTATAGCGTAAACGGAGAATTTATCCGTGCTGAACGTTATAGTATCAGCGACTGTGTCCTCGTCCTTGAGGATATCAGCCTTGTTGCCGTGGATACGAACTATTGCATACGTTCTGCCGTCCTTTTTAAGGTTTGCGGGAACCTCTATAGTAAGCTTTACAGCCTCGGAAACATCGGTTATATCAAACGCGTCGCTGCCGATATACTTAGTCATATCTATATTGAGATACTGTCCGAGAATGTATGTCGTGCCGATAGTGTCAGCGGTGAGCTTCTTATCGCTGTCGGTCACGGTCGAGGTAGCGTCCATAATAGTAAGAACTATCTTAACTTCTATGCCTGACTTTCTTGCCTCGATGTCGTCGGGAGTAAGCACCTTGCTTTCGATATCCGCTATCTGTTCGGAAGAAAGCTTAGCGGCAGGGGCGTTTTCGCCGGACTGTGAAGCAAAGTCAACGGGGGCAAGGCTTATGCCCTTTTCAAGTATCTCTCCGCACCTTTCACAAACTATGTCGCCCGTGTAGTCGTTTGTAACATTTTCACGTTCGGACTTGGGAGTATGACCGAGTGCAGGAAGAATTTCATCATCCTTAACTGCTTTACAGTTCTTGCAATGTATAGACTGACTTCCCTCAGCAGTACATGTCGGATCTTTATCAACAATAGGAGTATCTCCCCAATCGTGACCGTTGGGGTCAAGCCCCTTTTCTTCAATAGCGCCGCAAACATCGCAAGTGCGCTTCTTTAAGCCTTCATTATTGCAGTCGGGTGTATCAACAGTCTCCCAATCGCCCCACTTGTGACCGGGTGAAGTGAGCACCTTTTGGCTGCCGGGCTTGGTCTCGCCGCATACAGAACACTTGATATATTCGCTGCCGTCAGTTGTGCAGGTAGCGGGAGTGATAACAGGATTTTCCTCGTCCCAGGTATGACCCTTAGGCTCGGTAATCTTGCTTACTGATTTTAAAGTAGTACCGCAAACCGTGCAGTATATAACTTCGTCATATTTTCCGCCTGCGGTGCAGGTAGCTTCAACAACATTTTCCATAACAGGCTCGCCGGGCTTATGACCCGTTGCCTTAATAACCCTGCTTTCCTTTGTAGAATCGCAGTTTTTGCAATGTATCGACTCGCTGCCGTCAGTTGTGCAGGTAGCTGGTTTGTCAACTCTGTAATCAGCTTCCCATTCATGCACGTTGTCCTCGGTCTTAGTTTCTATAATTCCGCAGACCGTGCATTTGCGCTGTTGTGTAACAGTATCGGGCTTCTGAGTCTCTATCTCTTCCCATTCGGTCCATTGGTGACCGGTAGCAGGTACTACAAAATAGGTTCTTTCAACCTCGTCTGTACATTCCAAGCAACGGTAAACGAGAATATATCCGCCGTCCTCTGTACAAGTCGGGAGCTTCTCGCCCTCCTTCTTTGGAGTGCCGCCGGGGTTATGAGCGAGCGCCGGGATAGCCTCGATAGAATCGGGTTTTTGTATCTTGCATTTCTTGCAGTGTATTGACTGCTGACCGTCCTTCTTGCAGGTAGGAGCTTTATCAACAGTAGGAGTATCTTCCCATTCGTGAGAACCGCCGACTGTTTCTATCTGTGTTGCGCCGCAGATATTACATTTTTGTTCATATGTGGTATCTCCGCATATTTCGGACGATATCTCTTTCTTGGCGCCCCACTTGTGACCCGTAGCCGGTGCAGTCTTCTTTTCTTGGCTTATCAACTGACCGCAGACATCGCAATATTTATTTACGGTGTATTCGCCGGGATAAGTGCAAGTAGGATTTATCGTATATTCCGTTCTTGTGTTGAAAGGTCTCTCGGATATGTGCTTACCGTTCGTTTTAACGGTGAACTCTTTGGTATTGCCTGCCTTGTCGGTAGCAACTACCTTGATATCCTTAGGAGAACCGCTCTTGTTCTCGATAGTTATCGACCTTGAAGTGGCATCGCCGTTAGTATCAACATTATACTTTTCTTCGCCGTCAACAGTTATTTTAGCAAGGTTATCGTCCTTGACAGTTGCTGTAACGCCCTCGCAGTAGGTGGTGTTCTCGCCGATACCGCTTATCTCAGGCGAGGTTATATCGAGAACTATGCCCGTTGTGCTTGCGAACGTAGTGTTTCCCGAATCGTCCACAGCCTTGACATAAATAATTACTTTACATTCAGGAGTAAGCTTTATGCCGTCGCTCGTATATGGCGACCAACCGTTCATACTTTTAAGCGTATCTTCTTTGATCGGGGTCTCGCTTGTACAGTAATAGAGGGATACTTTAGTGGAAGTTTTATCCGTTGCGGTCACGGTAACATTCTTAGCTGAGTTATAGAATGTATCAAAGTCAACATTCTCTTCATGCAGACCGCTCCAATTGTGATCGTCAAGAGTTATGGTTATCTCAGGGCCAACAGCGTCCTTGTATACAGCCGTGTAAGTCCTGCTGCCGGTGCTGCCCTTGGGGATAGTGACATCTTTCTTGGATTCGCCGCTGAAAGATGTATCATCTATGGACGTCCAACCGACAAATGTGTGATCTTCCTTTGTCGGAGTCGGTAAAGTTATATCGTCGGAATCAACTCTGAATGTTCTTGTATACTTTCCGTCTGTCTCTGTCCAGCCGGTGGTATCAGCAAGAGTACCGCCTGCAAGATCGAGAGTTATGGTATAATCTACGAGAGCCTCGCCGCCGTAGAGAGTAATGTCTTCATTAATGGTATCTACAGCAAAATTCCATTCCTTATCGGGAGAGAGCTTCTCGTCTTTATACCATTTATCGCCTGCGGTATGACCGTCTTTGTCGTAATCAACGTCAGGCTTGGCGAGCTTGCCTTTATTTGCGTATTCAACTGCTACCTCTTCGCCCGAGTACATAAACGTCGCCTTGAAAACTCTGTCCGTATCGCTGGAGCTGAGCTTAGGCTCGGTCTCGCTCGAAAGATTCTGACCCCAGTAAACTTTGTCAGCCGTTTCCTGCGAATTGCGAAGCAGCCATGCAGCCTTGCCTTTGTTTACTTCTTCCTTGGTAAGCAAGGTAGCTTCATCGCCGGCAGACGGATTCATACCTACGGCCTCGTAACCGTGGTCTACGAAACAAGTGCCGCTCAGGTCACAGTTCTTATCGGCATAGCCTGCAACAGAGCCGAAATTTGACGAGCCTTTGCCGTCGGATTTTATATCGGCATAGCAGTTTTTAATGGAGCTTTTATCTGCGGAATAACCTGCTATACCGCCGAAATAGAAAGCAGATTTTACAGTACCCTTGACTGAACAGTTTTCTATTGTACCGTCGTTCATGCCTGCAACGATAGCAATATACCAGCCTGTTGCAACGGTCACATCGCCCTCAACAGCAAGATTTTTGACCGTTCCGCTTGTTCCTATCTTGCCGAAAAGGCCAAAGTTTTGTGTATCGGTCCTGTGTGAGCCGCCAGTGGTTATGTTAATCTTCAAGCCGCTTATCTTATGGCCTGCGCCGTCAAATGTTCCGTTAAACGGTGATGTTCTGCCGATAGGCGTCCATTCGCCGCTCAACGTGATGTCATCTGTCAGCGTATAATATGCAGTAAGGTATTGTCCATTGTCTGCATTTCCATCAATAGCCTTGGCTAAGTCTTTCAGATCTTTTTCTGTATTGATCTGATACGGTTGTTCTGCCGTTCCGTTACCGCCGCTGAACGTGTATGTTCCCGTTCCTGAGCTGGCAGCATCGGCGTACCTATGGTCAAACAAACCGCTCAACGGCAATATTGTAAGAATAACAGCCAGCGCGGTAAGTATTCCCAAAGCACGTTTGAAACGAGTTGTCGTTGGTGTGTTTGACATAATATCATCTCCTAAATATGAAATATAGAATAAAATTTACACAAGACTGCCGCCGTGTGGCAACGGTCCTGTACATATCAACATTATAGCATATCCGCGTGTTGGTGTCAACGCTTAAAAGGCGATAAATGATTATTTTTTTATTTTTACAATTTAAAATTAATGAAATTAAGGGAATATTTTCCTTATAAAAAAAAAAAAAAAAAGACTGTTTTACCATAAAATAACAAGAAAAATATAGTCGCTGAGATGTCTTTTATTTATAATAAGGAAAGCCTGCTTGTCGGGCGGCATAAATTTCTCCATATTTTTTTGAAAGAACGTCGGCTATTTATGCAAATGGACGATTTTGAAAAAAGTTTGTCAAAGCCGCTTGACAAATCTATCGGCGGTGTTATAATATCCTTGTCAAATAAAGATATAAGGAGATGACAATTTCTTGAAAGTGCTTATAGCTTCGGATATACACGGCTCGGCGTACTGGTGCAGGCGTTTGGCAAAAGCGTTTGAAGATGAGCGTGCGGACAAACTGCTGCTGCTCGGAGATATACTCTATCACGGCCCGCGGAACGACCTGCCGCAGGAATATCAGCCGAAAGAGGTCGCTGAGATACTTAACGGTATGAAAGACAAAATTCTCTGCATAAAAGGCAACTGCGACAGCGATGTTGACCAAATGGTGCTTGACTTTCATATAATGTCAGAGTACGCACTTCTTTATCTTGACGGTATCGCTGTGTACGCCTGCCACGGGCATAACATTCCCGAAAATATAAGCAATGGTGATATTCTTCTTTACGGGCACACGCACATACCAAGGTTTGAAAAGATCGGCGGCGTTATGCATATGAACTGCGGTTCTGTTTCGATACCTAAAGAAAGCTCGTCACATAGCTATATGATATACGAAAACGGTCGTTTTGCATGGAAAGACCTTGAAAACGGCTGCCAATATATGGAACTCACAACACTTTGAAACACCTGAGGACAAGAGAGAAAAATGAACACAAAAGACATGACGCACGGCAGCCCCGTAAAACTGATACTTGCTTTTGCGCTGCCGCTGTTTATAGGCAATATATTTCAGCAGGTATATAATATGGTGGATACCATGGTGTGCGGCTACACGCTCGGCGACGGAGCGATAGCTTCGATAGGCGCGGTATCGGCGCTGTGGTCGCTGATAATCAACTTTGCGCAGGGCATGAACAACGGATATGCTCTCGTATCTTCGAGATTTTTCGGCGCGCAGGACATACGTTCTCTGAAGCGTTCGATAGGTCATATGATAAAGCTCAACGTTATAGTTGCCGCCGTTCTGACGGCTGCTTCTGTTACATTTATGCGGCCGCTTCTTGAAATAATGAACGTCCGCGGCGCAATATACCACGACTCCTACGTTTATATCATCATAATATGCGCGGGAATGTCCTCGACTATCGCGTACAATATGTTCTCCTGCATACTCAGAGCCGTAGGCAACAGCAGGACGCCGCTTTATTATCTGATGTTTTCCAGCGTTCTCAATATTATTGCCGATGTTGTCTGTGTAAAATTCATAGGTATGGGGATAGCGGGAGCGGCGGCTGCAACGGTCTTTTCGCAGACTGTTTCGGCGGCGCTGTGCGGCGTACATCTTTTCAGAAAATATAAGGCTATACTTCCCGAAGCCAAAGACCTCCGTATCGAAAAAACCATGCTCAAAGAAATGCTGGTAAACGGAATGGCTATGGCGTTCATGCTGAGCGTTGTGGATATAGGCTCGGTAATATTCCAGAGAGCAAACAACGCCCTCGGAGAGAACTATATATCAGCCTATACTGCCGCAAGACGTATCATAGTTATCTTTATGTCGCCTCTCAGCTCGGTATCCACCGCCGCGGCTACCTTTGTCGGTCAGAACAGGGGAGCGCGGAGATTTTCGCGAATGGACGCCGGTATAAAGAGAGTAATGGTCATGGAGGTTATCTGGGGAGTATTCTCCTGCTTGGTAGTGTATATATTCGGCGGAGCGATGATACGCTTCACAACGGGTACTGACAGCGATTTTATAATAAGAAACGGAGTTTTGAGCCTGCGACTGCATTTCCCGTTTTACCCAGCGCTCGGTATACTTCTTTGCATGAGGAACGCTATGCAGGCGCTCGGTCATAAGATAGCGCCTATCATATCCAGCAGCATAGAGCTTGGAATGAAGATATTTTCGGCAGCGTTCCTTATACCGCACTTCGGCTTCCTCGGCACCTGCGTGACCGAGCCTGTGACGTGGGCGCTGTGCATGGTATTCCTGTGCGTGATATATTTCAGCCGTCGGCGGCAGATGTTGTTTGGGCCGCGCGGCGAGCATTTCTTTCGCAAAAGAAGAACGGTAAAAGCGTAAAGACAAATAAAAAAGCACCTCCAAAAAGGTGCTTTTTATTTTATCTGTTATTGGTTCAGTATCGTGATAAGCTCCGGGATACCGTAGTTGGATATCGCAATATAGATAACTCCCGTTTCGCCTGTTACGTAACTTTTGGTATTGGCGCGCATATTTACGTTCACAAATGAATTTTGTATGTTCGGTATATCATAGCTTATGTCGAAATACAGCGTTTTTGTCTGGTCGGCGTTGAGCGTTTCCGACAATGAGGGTTCTGACACGCCGCCGTCAGCGTCCTTTTTGCTGCCTACACCATCGACCGTGATATCGCTGCTTGCGAAAGCGAAGTCGCTGATAGTGATATCTGCGTCGGAATAAAGATTTGCATACAATGTAGCTTTTCCGTCGGCAGCGCTTTCAAGACCCGAGAAAGTATCATAGGCAGGAACGTCTTCCATATCACAGCAGAAGAATATCAGCGGCTCGGGAAATGCCAGCTCCATATTTGTGTTGTTGACAGTTACAGCCACAGAGGATATTTTTATTACGGTCTCGTAAGGGCAGTCGTAAGTTATCTTCATATCAAGTACTGCTTCACGATAACCCGCTATGGTCGTACTGTCGCTAAGCTCCGTTTGTTCAAAGCTTATATCGGTGATGCAGCCTGTGTTTTCGCCTATCATATCGTATGACGTTATCTTATCCGCCAGTTCTCCCTTATACGCAAACGGTATCCTTATTTCCTGCACCGATGAAAGGGGAACGTACTCCGCGTTGTATACAAAAGAAGTTCCCCAGATGTAATTCTTCTGAGAGGACGCCGCGCCGTGCGTACCGGGAACGACGGTGTCGGTATCATACTGCGTTATGAAAATCCCTGCCGCAAGCACTATCACCAACGTAACAGCGGTTGTCAATACAGCCATTACAGGTCCGCCGTGCAACCCTATGCGGCTGTTTTCCAGACCAAGACGTGTTTCAATAGCGTCGATATGTTCATTGCTTTGCTTCCGTGAAAGCTTTTTCGCGCCGAACGGCATTAACCTTTTACTCATCTGAATAACTCCTTTCCGATAAATACTTTTTGACCGATTCTCTTGCTCTGAAAAGCGATGTTCTCGCGTCCGACGGGCTTATCCTCATTCCGTCGGATATAGCAGCAAGGTGTTCGCCGTAAAAGTAAAATCTTATAAATACCTCGTTTTGCTTTTTGCTTAGATTATCTATTGCCTTTCTCAGGCACTCTGTCAGCAGCAGCTTGTCAAACTCCGTGTCAAATTTTTCCGAAGGTGATGACTTATCGGATATCTCCGTTTTAGTAATACCGTATGTACTGCGCAGAGCCCGCAGTCTGTTGTATACCTTATTTTTCGCTATAACAGCCAGATACGGCATTATTGAACTTGATTCGTTTACCGTTTCCCTGTTTTGCCAGAGGGATACAAAAGTGTCGTCCAGCAGCTCTTCACAGTCCTCATTGCATAGCTGCCCCATTGAATGGTTTCTTATCACTTTGAGAACGTATCCTCCGTACCTTGATATGATGTTTTCAAACGCACGGACATTGCCGCTTTTTAATTTTACCAATAACCTGTCTTTCACATTGAAAGCGTCCTTTCGTAGGATATGCGAATAAAAGCGTCCGCTCCCCGATCGCTTTGAGTGTTTACTGATATGTACCGATGATATATCAAAATAAATACGGTCTGAGTACTTTAATATTACGGTATAAATTGTATATTATCGCATTATTAATATTAGTATACCAAATTAAAATAAATATGTCAATATGTCGAAAAACGGAAATCGTAAAATTATAAAATAATGCTTGACAAACCCTCTTAAACGGTGTATAATAATAAAGCTGACCTTTTTGCTGCTATGGCTCAGGTGGTAGAGCACATCCTTGGTAAGGATGAGGTCACCGGTTCGAATCCGGTTAGCAGCTCCAGCAGCGTGACGCTGCACCCATATCGGGACACAGAGTACTGTGTCCTTTTTTTGTGCCCGTGAATGATACTTGCAGGTCAAGTCCTGAAGAATTATTTCACCGACTATGGGTCGGCGATTTTTGCGCGACTTCGCAGAAGTCGCTGAAAACCATAATTCTTCCCATTCTCATAAAATACTGCACCCATATCGGGACACAGAGTACTGTGTCCTTTTTTGTGCCCGTGAATGATACTTGCAGGTCAAGCTGCACCCATATAGGGACACAGAGTATTGTGTCCCGATTTTTTGTTTGCGAGTTTACTCCTCTTTGAGTACCTCTTTCGGCTCATTTGAACCGATTATCATAAGCGGCATTATCATTGACAGCGCAAGGTAGAGAATTATCACTCCTGCGCATACCGCTAAATGCCATATACCGAACGATATTACCGTTTCTTTAAGGAATGTCAGCTTGCCGACTATTAGCACAAGTGCTGAGATAGCCGCGGCTATACCGCAGGTTATTGCGCTGTTTTTCAGGCTTCTCAATGCACACGTTCTCCACCTTGCACCACATATGTAGAAAATAGCGTAATTACGCAGCTGGCGTTTGGTGTATATCGCGCTGATAGATACCGTCGATATAACGGTGAGTATGAATATGCACAGCGCTATCGGGAACAGCGTGTACATCTGCGCATATATGTACTTCATGCTGTTTTTGCGTACCACGGAGAGAGGAGTTGCTTCAAAATCTCCTCCGTTAAGCTTTTTGCCCTGGGACATATCGTCGTAGAATACGAACTGCGTTCCCTGCATAAGGCCGTATGTTCCAAAGCAGGCGTATTCGTCAGAGTTTTTGGTAAGCAGCCAGTCTCTGTCCTCAAACTCGTCATCAAATACGTTGTACATATCAAGGAAATCATGACGAAGAGGCAGTTCGGGATCCAAAGAAGCAATGCTCACCTGATCTTGTAAAACTCCTATTATCTTGATCTTGCAATGTACGGTACGATCATATATCTCGTAATCCTCCGACAAGATATCTCCTACCTTGTACCGCCCTCCGCAGGAGGTAATAACGGCAGGGATATATCCGTCCTTTTCGTAAGTTTCGTCTGTGTCGGAGAGCCATACACCCTCCTCAAGCGGCGGAGCATAAGCCTCTATAAACTCATCGTCATATATTACACTATTGAAATAAACGTCGCCAAAACGTCTATGATTAGCCTGGCAGTTTATCATATCGGAAGTTCCTGTTATCTCTTCAAACTTATCTCTATATGTGGATCCGCCTTGTGCAACGACCATATAACCTTGGCGTTCAAAATACTGCTTGAACGGCGCATACAAAGTATACCTCGAAGCTATTGCGGAAACTATAAGGATTATCATCGAAAATACCGCCGCAAGCTGAACTATCTCAAATATCTTCATTATGCCGAACTTGCTTGTAGCTCTTGTTGCGCTCTTCAAAGCAACAAGACTGTGCTTGCGGATAGTGAACACTATCATAACAAGCATTACGAGCGTTGAAGCCGCAACGTATATCCCGAAGATAGCCGCGTAAAGCTTGAAGCTGTAAGCGTTTGTCATATTCGGGAATATCTCTGCAAGCTTCGGCATTATAAGCTTGTGGTAGATAAGCTCGGTAATCGCAAACAGCGGTGCGTTTATAATAAGACATTCAAGAAGATAAGTCATTACCGCCTTGCCCTTGGTGCAGCCGCATACACGCAGTATCGCCAGCTCCGACGACCGCTTTTCGAGTATATAGCGATATAGGATAGCCATATTTATAGCCGCAAGTATCGCTATAACACACGATATGAGCATTATTGTCTTGTAGTAATATATCTCTCTTATCTCAACAAATGAGATATCCTGAAGATACGCATTTCCGCCGAGATAGATAAGGCTGTCATTTATATCTTTATACTGCTGCCGCGTCACGGCTTCGTTAAAGTACATTGTTAAGCACTTTGCTGTTTTATTGTTATCTTCATTTTCTGGAGCTGCCATCGGTTCTACCCTAGCAGTTTCGGGAAGTGAGGGCAGGGGCATTGCAATAACATCTTTTGCTAAAGTTCCGGAAATAACTTTGTCTATTATCTTATAGCTCTCGCCGCCTATAAGAATATGATCGGTATCCGCCGAAACATGTCTATAATCATATTCAAACTTATAAATTTTTCCGTCTAATCTTATGCCGTCGCTTACGCCATGACCTTTTCTCTCATTATATAGATCTTCATCAAGCGCTACTATCTTTTCTCCGCTGTTATACTGCTCTTCGGTAAAATAGCTGCTTGCATTAGATGTATCTATAAATTGGTCGCCTTCGATATCAACAAAACAGCCAAAAGCCATGTAATACGGATCTTGGCTGTCTGAATAATATTCTTCTGTACTATATGAATTTTCTTTTTTAGCTGAAAGCGCTGTCTCAACAAGAAACTCAGCATGTAAAGATGAAAGGTTATCTTTGGTCTCGTCTGACCAGCTCTTCATCATTTCCATTATCATGGAGGGGGATATGTCTAATGCTATTCTGACGTCTGTTTTGTCGCCGGGAACGATACAATGTTCTTTATCTATAAGTATATTAAGCTCCTTTGCCCCCTGATATTCTCCCTTTTCAGACACCATGTTATAGTGCTGATACAGTCCGTAAGAAAAGCATATCACCAGACAGGTAACTATGATATTCAGCACCAGCAAAAGTGATAACATTCGCTGTTTTTTAAATTGCCCCGTGAGATTTTTGTACACCATTCTGAACATAAATATTCCTCCTTTTAAACATAAAAATCCCTCCATGGTCCTTTGCGGAAACGTTCGGCGTCAGGCCGCATTTGTACGTTTCTATAAGCAAGTACACCGTGGAGGGGCAAAATGTTACACTTTTTTTCAAAAAAATTTTTAAAAATCGCAAATTTTGTATAGGCGCACAAAATCGAATATATTATTTTGTGACATATTCACAAAAATTTTACTCCACACAGCTTATTATATATTCGCGGAGCTTGTCGGCGTCGCCGTGAGGATAAGAAGATATATCGCCTGAGTGTCTGTTGATGATATGGTCTGTCAGCAGGAACACCCTCATGCCGAGCGAAGCGGCTATCATGTCCTCGTCAACATCGTTGCCCACCATGAGACATTCTTCCGCCGATACGCCAAGCCGTTTGATGATCTCTTTATAGTACGCGATATTTGGCTTGCTCAGCCCGATGTTCTCGTATGTAGTATACAGCTCAAAGTCGTCAGGCTCAAAGCCTGCCCAGCGTATGCGGCTCTCCGTCGCGGCGGCAGGGAAGATAGGATTTGTCGCAAGCGCTGTCCGCAAGCCGAGCGACCTTATCTCTTTTACCAATGATACCAGCTTATCGTTGAAGCCGCAAAGCTCTTTCGCGCCGTTGAACTCGTTTCTGTAAAAGCCGTCGAACATCTCTTTGTCCTTGAGAGCCTCCGTGCCGTATATCTCCTCAAACTTGTTCCAGAATGCCTCACAGTTGGTAATGCTGCCGTCGTTGGCTACCATGGCGGCAGTACCTTTCCATACGGAGTCTATAAGCTTCTGAGGCTCGTAGCCGAACGGGGCGGCTTTTTTGCACAGCAGCTTGAAGTATGCCTTTGTGAACTCGTCGTTGTCCATAGGCAGAAGCGTTCCGTCAAGGTCGAATAAAACAGTTGTAAGCTTCATATAAGGTGTCCTTTCATTTCATATATCGATAACGGTTATTTTATCTTTGCTTTCCGATATTACGTTGAGACCGCTGTTTCTCATGTGTTTTATGAGCCGCACCGTGTTTTGCGTTATGCGTTCGCCGGGGACGGCTATCGGTATGCCGGGAGGGTATGCCCATATATATTCGCCGCATACCGCTCCGACGCTTCTGTCTGTATCCTCAAAACGCTTTTTGCCGCGTACTGCGTTATATGCGGTAAGTACGGTTTCGGCTCGTTCGGATACGGGTATGTCGTCAGCGTGACGATATACCAGAGCGGCGTCCGTATCGCACAGAGCTTTTGCAAAGCGTGCAACACCCTCATCGGTATCGCAAATGCTCGTTATGGCAGCGATATACCGCGCGCTCGCCATTTCGCACTCTATCGAATATTTGTCCCGCAGCAGAGCGAACAGCTCCGCGCCGCATATGTTGGTATCTGCGCAGTCTATGACTATCCTGCTGCGGTCGGAGCCTTTGCAGCGCAGCAGCCTGAGTTTTGTCATTCCCACAACGCTTTTTTCAAAGCTTTCTATACGTTTCATATGCGCTTCGGCAAGCTCTTTTCCTTTGCTCACGATAAGCTCTGCGCACCTGTCCGCCGACGCCATAAGAACATACGACGGGCTGGAGCTTTCAAACATACCGAGAGCCGAAGCGAACCTGCCGCAGTCTATGCTGTCGGAGCGGATATTAGCGCAGGAGGTCTGCGTAAGGCAGGGAAGAGTCTTGTGCAGGCTCGTTACCTCTATGTCTGCGCCGAAAGCAGAATCATATCCCTCAAACAGCGGCAAATGCGCACCGTGAGCCATATCGCAAAGCAGAGGTACAGAGTATTTTCCGCACACCTTTGATATAGCGCGTATGTCGCTTATTATCCCCTCGTATGTAGGAGAGGTGACTATCACCATTTTGGCGTCAGGGTCATTCTTTATTGCTTCCTCAACGCTTTGCGCAGTTATCGCGCCGCAAATGCCCGTGCGTATGTCGGTATCGGGGTATAACCATACAGGCGTAAGACCGTAAAGCTCTATCGCCTTGTATACCGACTTATGACAGTTGCGGGCGGCAATTATCTTATCCCCGAACGAGCATAATGACACAACAGCCGCCATTATGCCGCAGGTGCTTCCGTTTACGAGCAGAAAGCTCTTCTTTGCGCCGTAAAAATGCGCCAGCCGCCGCTGTATTCCGTCAATGACGCCGTGCGCGTTATGCAGGTCGTCAAAGTCAGTTATCTCGGTAATGTCAATGCCGTAGGGAAGCTCGTTCCCGAGCAGGGAAGTGTTTCTCTTGTGTCCGGGCATATGCATGGGGTATGTACCGCCGCCTGCATAGCTTTTCAGCTTGTCAAAAAGGGTATCGCTCATATGCTTTTCACCACGATATCGGGCATAAGCTCCATGACCGCCTCTTTTGTCGCCAGACTTCCCGAAAAGACGCTCGCCGAGCCTGCCGCCGCGCCCGTTCTGAGCGCGTTTTCCATACTTTCACCCTGCGAGACAGCCGCAAGGAAGCCTGCCACCATTGAGTCGCCCGCGCCTACCGAATTTATTGCCTTTCCTTTAGGCGCACAGCAGTAAAACCGTTTTCCGTCCTGCGTGACAAGCACCGCGCCCGCCTGCGCCATTGAAACAAGCACGTTTTTCGCGCCGCTTTCTTGCAGCGCAACAGCGTATTTTACGGCTTCTTCGGGCGAAGATATTTTTATGCCGAATATCTCTCCCAGCTCTATGTGATTAGGCTTGACCAGATACGGCTCGCCTTTCAAAAGGCTCACCAGCGAGCTGCCCGAAGCGTCGGCAATTATGCGTATGCCCCTGCCTTTGAGGCGTGTCATTATGTCAAGATAAAGCGTGTCGGGCAGGGAAGAGGGTATACTTCCTGCCAGCACAAGAAAGTCGCCGCTTTTCAGCCCGTCAAGCATATCAAAAAGGCTTTCAAGGCTGTGCGGCGGTATGAATGGCCCGTCGGCGTTTATTTCGGTCTCCTCCTCGCCCGAGAGCTTCACGTTTATACGCGAATTGCCCTGCGGCAGGCGCAAAAAGCGGGTATCAACGCCGCTTTCTTTGAGCAGACGCTCTATCTCAGCGCCCGTAAAGCCTGCGGTGAAGCCGAGCGCCGTATTTTCGCAGCCGAGGTTTTTAAGCACGACCGAAACGTTTATGCCCTTTCCGCCTGCGATAATGCGCGTGTCGTATGCGCGGTTGACTGCCCCTGCCGTGAGTTTATCGGTCCATACCGTGTAATCGAGCGAGGGGCTAAGCGTAACGGTATAAAGCATTACAGTATGCCTGCCTCGTCGTCGTCGGTCACTTCGCCGTTGATGATAGCTTTCAGCGTTTCAAATTCCTCTTCGGAAAGCGTTACGCCCTTGCCCATTCTCGTGTGGTCGGGCGACCACTCTCTGATATCGTATTTCGGCTCTCTGCCGTTCCAGCTTATAAGATTTAGTTCCTTTGTCCAGCCTTTCGCGTTTTCAGAAAGCACTCCCAGATATTCTGTTATCTCGTAAGTAAGCTCTGCCATTGTTTTTCCTCCTAAAATCTGTTTATGAACGGTATAAATCGCTGAAGCTTGGCAGGAAGTATCTTCCTCGCCATTTTCAGCATACACCGATAATTGATGACGAATATTATCAGAAAGCACGGTATCTCAACAGCCGCGTAATGCCAGCCTGTCAGCCGTGCCGCAAAGGTCATTGCCGCAAGTATGGCGGTGTTGACAACTATTTTGACGGGCTTGAGCTCAAACGGCAGCAGCTTGCGTGAGTCTATGCACCTGAGTATAAAAATTATGATATACGCTGCAACTGTCGATATAACGGCTGCCATTATCCCTATGCGCGGTATCAGCAGCAGGTTCAGCGAAACATTCACTATTCCTGCCACAAGGCTTGTCAGCAGAGAACGGTTCGACTTTTTGGCGACCGAGTATATAGTGCCCATAAAAGTTGTAAAGCATATGAACACCGTTGAGAACACAAGCCCCGGCGAGTACAGCACCGATGAGCGGAATTCTTTTCCTATCCATACCGCGGTCAGAGGTCTTATTATCATGAGTATGCCCGCCGCAGTGATGTAAAGAAGCGACTGGTTTATATCAAATACGTTGCTGTAAAATTGCTCGCGCTCGTCGGAGTCGCTCTCCGTTATCGCGCTTATGCTCCATGCGTTTCCGAACATCATATAGATTATCGTAAGAAGATTTGGTACCTTGTATGCCGCCGAAAGTATTCCCGTATTTTCAACGCCCATATAATGTCTTATCATAAAAGAGTCGGAGGTATTGGTTATCAGCCACAAAAGCTGTGTGGGTATAAGCGGTATGCAGTAGCGGAGCATAGCCGTCGGGAGTCCCTTGTTGAAGGGCTCGTTCCTGCCGACCGACAGCCGGGTGTAGTATTTGTAAAGCTTTGCAGACAGCATAAGAAAAATTATAGCGGCAACGTCCGAGATAACTATGGACGCAAGATACCCCACAACGCCCATTTTCAGCACGACCATGAACAGCACGCTGCAAACGAGCGTTACGAACGTTCCCAGTATGCCGCTGACAGCTACCAGCTTTATTCTTTCCAAAGAGCGCACAAAAGCGTCGCACATAAGCTTGTAGCCGCCTATGGAAACATACAGGAAAAGCAGCCACGAGTAAGAGCCTATGTATTCTTTTACGACCGAATTGTCATGAAGAAAGAATATCACAACGGCAAGCAGCGCGATACCGATAAGCACAACGTTTGAGCCTATCGTGAATATGCGCCTTTTGTCGTAAGACTTATCCAGTCCGAAACGCACGACTGCCTCTGACACCGTGAGCGTTACGATAGGTATCAGCCAGTTTGCGACGTTCACAAAGATGTCCGTAAGACCCAGCTGCGCCTTGGTGAGGATATTCGTATATACCGTTACCAGTATCAGCGAAAGCACCTTCGAGCTGAAAGAGCCTATCGCAAATATGAACGTGTTTGTAAGCAGACTTTTGTAGCCGCTGTTTTTATCATCTATGTTTTTTGCCATGCCTCAAGCTCCTTTGCAGGCTTGATTTTTTCATCTTTAACTTTTATCTTTAACAATTATATCATAAAAGCGTAAGCGTTATGATATAATTGTCCGATACGTCGGGAGCAGACCCATTGGTCTGCGTATCGACGAGGACATAAATATATAATGAAATCATTTATGATTTTATTATATCACATTTTACGGAAAATGCAACCTAATAATTGTTAAGATTTAAACTATTGCAAAATGGCAAAAATAATGTTATAATAACTATATATGACTTTTTGATGTACGGACAGAACAGGGAAACGATACGGAACGGAGGACGCTTTGATGAAAGTACTTGACATTTTGCTGAAAATAACAGCCGTGCTGCTCGCAGCAGGGATAATCGTCCGCTTGCTGGGCGATATGGGCTTTTCTTTCAGAAAGCCGCGCTATTTTGAAGTAGTATGCCATGACGGAAAAGGAGCAGGCGTGCTGTGATAGATATTATTTCAGTAAGGCTGATGAACAGATATTCGCTGCTCCCAAACTCTCAAAAGCGCAAAAAGCTGCACACCCTTATGAGGCTTGCGGAAATGCTCGATAAGCTGTTCAAGTTTGTGGTGTTCATAGGTATGTTTTTGTGCATATGGTGGAACATAAACGAGATAAATGAGGGCAGAGTGGTCTACGGCGTTATAGATACCGCGATAGAGTGGGCGGTCTACCCGATAGCTCTGTACTGCGAGATATTGGCGATAAAACGCGGCAGCAGCGTAGGGCTTGTGCTGTTTATAATAACTAACCTTGTGATACTTTTCCATACGCCGACATACAGTCTTACCAACGTGTGGAGCGTGCTTTTCGTAATCGTCAGCCTTAAACTGGAGGCTTTTTCAAAGCTGCCCGGATATCCCAAATTCAGCGACGACTTGGAAGCCAAACGCGTGAGCGATGAACAGGAATACCTTGCGCGCAGTAAGGGCGAAAAGCTTGGCAAGCCAAAAAGCGCGGCGGCCGTGCAGAATGACTATTACGATATGCTGCTCAGCGGTGAGATAGAGTATGCCAAAGCCGACACGAGTAAAAATTCCGGCGAAATGGATACCCTCGAAGTGCCCGACAAAATTGACTTGGGGGATATGTAATGCTTGAAGCCATAGTTAAAAAATATCAGAAGCAGTATGATATGCTGCCCGGCGGCGAAAAGTGTACCCTGAAAAGAGAGCTTGACGGCTCCGTAGAGCGCTGTATGACGGTGTATATGTGGCTGTTTATAGTGCTGCTGATGTTCTCCGGCATACTTGGCTGGACGGTGTTTATCGGCGAAGGGCAGCAATATGATCTATCGCGGCTGACGCTTGGCAGCAAGGAGCTGCCGTTTCTGATATTCATTCCGCTGATATACATACCCCTGATAGCGTGGGCGAGGGCGGCAAAAAACTGCATACCTATGTATGTTATGTTTCTTTTGTCGATAGGCGGCGCGCTTTGTACAAAAGGCATTTTACTGCTTTTGACGGTATTCTGCATATACTTTATAACGAGAGAAGTAAGGGTGAAGGCTCTTTCGCGGCTTGAAGGCTATCCCGCCTTTGCGGACGAGCAGAAAGAAGGCTATGCGCAGGGGCTTACCTACGAGCAGATAGCCGCCATTGACCGCATAGACGACAGAGAGCTAGACGGAAAAACCGCGCAGGCGCTTAAAACGCGTATTCTCAGCGGCGATGAAGAAGCATTGAAGGAGCTTGGCGTAAAGCAGCAAAGCGAGGAAATGGACGTGCTGTACGTTCCCGAAGATATTGCCTTGGAGGACAGAGATGTTTCAGAGGATAGTTGACGACAAGAGCGCTAAGTATTTTGACCTTTCGCGCGAGGAAAAGATAATGAAGCTGCATGAGGTGCAGAAAACCGAGGGGCGCATAGCCGACCTGATGTGGTTTCTTGCGGTAACAATGCTGATAGTCGGGCTGTGGATGTCACAGTATTTCGGCTATGGCGGAATAGAATTTGCGACGGTTTTCTTTGCGGTTGCAAACTCTGCTATGGTGGCTTTCGCGCGGTCCTCAAAAAATGTAATGCCGCTGTATGTGCTGCTTGGTGTGACACTTCTCTCGGCGATTGCAACTCGGGGCGTGTATACTGCGTTTTTTGTGTATGATGTATTTTTCATATGGGCGGAGCTGCGGCTGATAGCTATGAAAAATCTGCCCGGCTACCCTCTGTTTGAAGAAGCAAACACCGACAGAATGGATAAAAAACTCACCGAGCGGCAGCTTTACGCATACGAGATAAAACAGCTCAATGATATAAATTCTACACAAGAGCAGAAAATGCAGGATAAGCAAAATCTTGACAAGATACTCAGCGGCGAAATGGATCTTGACGAGTATCTCGGCGTTGACAAGCTGCCGGGCGGCGATATGGACAAAGCCAGACAAACGCAGTATGACAAATATAAAGCTTCGCTTTCATATGATGAAAATTACGGCGGCAGTTCTCTCGGCGACACGGCAGACGAATATTTTGACGACGTTGAAAAGCGCAGGAGAATACAGAAAAAACAGCAGGAAGCAAGAGAGGAAAGACTGGTAAAAAAAGGTCTCGACGACAGCGCCGAGAACTTTTACAAAAAGTTTGAAAACAGCGGCGGCAAGCTGAATGAAAATGCCGCGCAAGAAAAAATCAAAACAACTTTTCAAAAAGCTGTAAATTCTTCCGACGGAGGTAGTAATGGTTAAGATAAGAATAAGCGGTATAAGAAATGCCGACGATATCGTTTGCGCAAACGAGGTCCAGCCGGCGTACATAGGCTTCTCATTCTTTGACGGGCTGTACAGGGTAACGGGAAACATAGCGTCAAAGCTGGTGTATTCGCTTCGCCCCGAGATAAAGACGGTGGGTATGTTCAGCGATCAGGATATATCCGAGATAACGCCGCTGCTCTCTGCCGGGATAGTGGATATAGTGGAATTGTGCGCCGATGAGAGCAGCGAGTATATCGAAGCGCTGAAGCTGCGAACGGAAACAAAAGTCATAAAAAGGTTCTCGCTCAAATGTATCGGCGACGCTGTAAAGATAAACGAAAGCCCCGCCGATTACGCTTCGCTGTCTTTGCGTGATATAGCAAGATTTCCAAATATCTCCGAAAGCATAGAAAAGCCGTTTTTCGTGAGGGAAGATGATATAACGGCACAGTCGGTAAGAGAGATAGTAAGGAATTTTTCTCCGTATGCCATAGATGTTCCGATACGTCAGGAAGCGACGATGAGCGTTAACAGAATGATATTCGGGGAGCTTTGCGAAGAGGCAGAAAAATACTGACATAACAGCGGCTAGCAGGGAGAAAATAATATGGACAGATTGTTTTGCAAGGGATATACATGGGGAGCGTTTTCAAAAAGCGGAGAGTATATGACAGACTATGCCAAAAGGTCAATGGAGCGGCTGCTCTATGACGGCATAGACTGGATATGTATCCCGGTAAACGCTTTTCAGGAAAGCTATATGTCAGTCTGCGTACACCCTGTATACGGCAGAACGCAGACCGACGAGGACGTTGTGTACGCAATAAATATGGCGAAAGAAATGGGTCTTAAAGTGTGCCTGAAGCCTATGGTGGACTGCCTTGACGGAGTTTGGAGAGCAAGGATACATTTTCCCGAGGAGGGGAGAGCCGATTATATAGGCAGGTGGTTTGCGTCGTATACGGCTTTTATGCTGCACTATGCCGCTATAGCGGAGAAAACAGGCTGCGAAATGCTTTGTACGGGCTGCGAGATGGACGGAATGGACGTGTGCCATGAAAGAGTGTGCGCCATGATAGCAAAGGTAAGAGAGGTCTATCACGGCATGATTATGCACAACATAAACCACGACGACGAGTTCAAATATCCTTGGCTGTCGGCGGTGGACGTTATAGGCATATCGGCGTATTACAGGCTTACGGACGGCGAGGACGTGTGTATCGAAAGAATGACGCGCTCTTGGGCTGAGATAAGGGACAGGCTCGTGATAATGCACGAAAAGTATCAAAGGCCGATAATGTTCGCCGAGATAGGCATACGAAACGAGCACGGCTGCTCAAAGTACCCATACGATTTTCACCACAGAGAGAACGTCCCTCTCGATGAGGACGAGCAGGCTGATTTTTATCAGTCGGCGCTGGATACCTTCTGGAATGAGCCTTGGTTCGCGGGATTTTTCTGGTGGGACTGGAAAGTAAGGCTCACCGAGGAAAACAAGATACACGAAAACAGAGATTTCACCGTATACGGCAAAAAAGCCGAGAGCGTCCTTAAACGGTGGTATACGGGTGAAAAGTGAGCGTTAGGCAAGCGGCTATTGTAATCAAATTGTAGTCGTTTTGTCGTTGCATTGATACCATATGGTGTGATATAATATAGATTGGATAATTATGATGTCGTATTATGCGGCACCGTATCTTAAAGACTATGAAAGGAAACGGCTATGGATAACACTATCGACATTAAAGCAGCGGACGAATACGCCGGCAGCAGCGCTGTTGAGGAAAGACAGAAGAAAGCTAAGCTCATGGCTCAGAAAATAGCTATGAGTATGGGCGGCGACAGCGACCCTTCGGATAAGCCTGTTTCGGAAGCAGCGTACTCTGAAGAACCGACACGGGAAAGAACTGCCCCGTCAAGGCCGATAAGACCTGCCGCGGCACAAAGAAGTCCGCAGGGACAGAGAAACCGTTCGTCATCGGGTACAAACGGCAGAGCGGCGCGTTCGGGAAGCGAAAGATATTCGTCGCAGAGAGGACGCAGCGGCGGAAAGAACGGCAAAAGACGCAAGAAAAAGTCGTCGAGCGCAGGAGCGATAATAGGATTTCTGCTGGGCTTTATAGTAGTCCTGATAGGCGTGGGATATTTTATCGGACTTATGCTCACAAACGGCAAGTTCCTCCCGCATACTTCCATAAACGGCAAAGATGTTAGCAGAATGACCCTTGCGGAGGCTACCGAGGCTCTCAAGCCCGAGGAAGAAACAGGTCTTGTCGTTTATAAGGCTGACGGAAGTACGGTCATCATACCTGCAAAGGATTTTGATTACGGCGACGATACCGAGCAGCAGATACAGAAAATATATTCTGGCATAAACAGAAAATTGTGGTTCAAGTCGTTGTTTACCGAGTTCAATTATAAGTTTGAGTCAAAGAAAACATATGACGAGGATAAGCTAAGTCAGGAGCTTGATAACGTGGTATGGGGCGTTACCGAATCCCGCAATGCATATATCACGCATACCGACGAGGGCTTTGTGATAGTTGACGCCGTGCAGGGAGATAAGGTGGATTACAGCGTACTGAAGCCTTATATACTTCAGCAGGTCAGAAAGGGTAATTTTACCGTAAAAATAACAGACTGCGACTGCCTTGAAAAGGCTGAGATACAGGCCGAGGATCTTCAGGATAAGCTGGATCTTTATAACCAACTGGGAGATTTCACGATCAGTATCGACTTTGACTATACGCAGGAGCAGATAACTCTTGACGATTACAGCTCGTGGGTAAGGTTCAGCGAAGACGGAACCTCATATACTATCGACAGAAACGAGGTAGCGCAGTTCGTGGGATATCTTGCTGATACCTATGATACCTACGGCACGCCGAGATTGATACACACGACGCTTCAGGGCGATAAATATGTCCAGCAGGGCAAGCAGGGAACATATGGCTGGATGATAGACCAGGAAGCCACGACGGATCTGCTTATGCGGCTTATAGAAGAGGGTCAGACCGTTACGACTGACCCGATATACGCAACGCGTCTTGACAATGACGGTATAGCGTTCTTCACATATGCGGGCATAGAGAGCGCAAGGTCTGCCGAGTCCGATATAGGCAATACCTACATCGAGGTAGACCTGACGGCACAGCATATCTGGTTCTATAATAACGGTCAGCTTGCCTTTGAGACAGACCAGGTAGTTTCGGGACTTCCTACCGATGAGAGCAGGATAACCCCCGAGGGTATATACGAGGTACTGGATAAAGAAAGCCCTGCGCTTATGAGCGGCGACGGTTATACGAACGTAAGAGCGGAATACTTTATAAGAGTTTCGTATGAGGGAATAGGCTTCCACGACCTGAGCAGAAGAGCCTACGGCGGCGAGATATACAAGACTGACGGTTCGCACGGCTGTCTGAATATGAAGCTCGCAGAGGTAAAAGAGCTGTATAATATGGTACCCGGCGGAACACCCGTAATAATGTACTACTAAGGTAAGCATAAAAGCAAAACAAAAACTCCGGCTTTTGGTCGGAGTTTTTTTGTGTGTATTTTTTGTATTATTTTGTGCCGTCGTATGCAAGCGTTCGCATACCGTTTATTATCGCCAGCACCGAAACGCCCACGTCCGCAAAAACCGCCAGCCACATTCCCGCTATGCCCAGCGCACCCAGCACCAGCACAAGAGCTTTCACCGTAAGCGCAAAGGTTATGTTTTCGTAGACTATGCGCTGCGTTTTGCGTGAGATGTTCACGGCAGCAGGCAGCTTTGAAAGCTTGTCGTCCATAAGCACCACGTCCGCCGCTTCTATTGCCGCGTCGCTGCCCAGCGCACCCATTGCAATTCCTATGTCGGCGCGTGTGAGTACGGGAGCGTCGTTTATGCCGTCGCCAACGAACGCCACCGCGCTTTTATCGTCAAGCAGGCTTTCAACCACCGCTACCTTGTCGGACGGCATAAGCTTTGCGTGGTATTCATCTATGCCCAGCGTTTGAGCAACGCTTTTAGCCGTTTTCTCCTCGTCGCCCGTAAGCATAACGGTGCGTATGCCGCTTGACTTGAATTGCTTTATAGCCTGAGCGCTGTCGGGCTTTATCTCATCGGAAATTACTATGCAGCCGATATATTTTCCCTGCGCCGCAACGTGTACGCAAGTGCCTGCGGCTTCAACATCACGGAGCGGAACGTGTTTTTCTTCCAGTAAAGCCTTGTTGCCGACAAGTATGTCCTTTCCGCCTATGACGGCTCTTACGCCCTTGCCTGCGCTCTCCTGCTGGTTTTCAATAAGCGAGGGGTCAATTTCTTTGCCGTATGCCTCAACGATAGATATCGCGATAGGGTGCGAAGAGTAGCTCTCGCAGTATGCCGCGTACTTTAGCACGTCTTCTTGCGTGCAGCCGTTTTCGGCACGCACGGAAGTTACCTTGAAGCTGCCCTTTGTCAGCGTGCCCGTCTTGTCAAGCGCAACGGTCTTCACCTGCGACAGCCTTTCAAGATAGCACGAGCCTTTTATGAGTATGCCTTGCTTTGACGCCGCACCTATGCCGCCGAAAAAGGATATCGGCACAGAGATAACAAGTGCGCACGGACACGACACTACCAGAAATATCAGCGCGCGGTGTATCCATTTTGCCCATTGACCCGTTATCAGCGAGGGTATCACAGCCAAAAGCAACGCACCTACTACCACCGCAGGCGTGTAGTACCTTGCAAACCGCGTGATGAAAGCTTCGCTCTTGCTTTTCTTCTCTGAAGCCGCTTCGACCAGCTCCAGTATTCGCGCCACCGTAGACTGCGAAAATTCGCAGTTTGTTTTTATGCGTATCATAGCGGTTAAATTTATGCCGCCGCTTGTCACATTATCGCCGCAGCTTGCGTCAACGGGTATGCTCTCACCCGTCAGTGCCGCGCAGTTGAGGGAAGTATTGCCCTCTATTATAACGCCGTCTATCGGTATGCGCTCGCCGACGTTCACCTGTATTATATCGCCCTCGTGAACGTCCTCGGCAGCCACCTCGGTAATAACGCCGTCTTTCACAAGGTTTACGGTGTCGGGCTTCAGCTCCATAAGCGAGGATATAGACCCTCTCGATTTTCCTACCGCAATGCTCTCAAAAAGCTCACCTATCTGATAAAACAGCATAACCGCCACAGCTTCGGGGTATTCGCGTATTATCATGGCAACAACGGTAGCCAGCAGCATAAGGAAATTTTCGTCAAATATCTGACCGTGCGCTATGTTGCGCAAAGCCTTTGTTATAACGCCTCTGCCGACTATAAGATACGGCACAAGGTACATCACCAGCACCGCCCACCACGGTATTTTGTTAGCCGTTGGCAGTACCTTTAGTAGTACAGTTACAGTCGCGAACAGCACCGCGCACAGCAGTATGTCGCGCAGCTTTCGTTTCTGACTTTTGCTCATTCTGGGTCGCCCCTTACAAAATTATAGTGCAGTCGGGTTCTATCTTGCGGCAGGCTTTAACAGCCTTTTTCATTATGCTGTCAAAGCTTTTCTCGTCCGCGTCTATGGTCATTCTCTGCGCCATAAAGCTTATAGAGCAGTCATTCACCCCGGGAATGTTCTTGATAGCGTTTTCCATTTTAGCGGCGCAGTTCGCGCAGTCTAAGTCTTCAAGCTTGTATGTCTTTTTCATGGTAAAAACTCCTTTAAAATTATTCAAAAATATGCTCCATGCCTTGGTTGACTATCGAGCGTACATGGTCGTCTGCAAGAAAATATATAACGGATTTTCCCTCGCGGCGGCTGGTTATCAGCTTTGATGATTTAAGTATGCGAAGCTGATGTGAGATAGCGCTCTGCGTCATGCCGAGTATCTCTGCAATATCGCAAACGCACATCTCCGACTCCAGCAGAACGTACATTATCTTCATTCTCGTCGTATCGCCGAACATCTTGAAAAGGTCTGCTAAGTCGTAAATTGCCTCTTCATCGGGCAGAAGCTTTTTTACCTTTTCTACAATATCTTCGTGAACGCATTGAGTTTCACAAAGCTGCATATCGTCTGCCATGTTTATTCCTCCTTAAAATGAATATATCATCATTTATTCAAACGAACATTTGAACATCTGTTCATATGTTAACACATTATATGCCGTATGTCAATACCCTGTGACGAATTTTTATAAATTGTTCAAAAAAGCGGTTGCAATTTGCTGAAAAGTAGTGTATAATATCCATATGGAAATATACTAAATTTACTTTAGGAGGAAAAATATATGCTTGAAAATCTTATCGAAGTATTAAAAGCAAACAACAGAACGCTCGTTTTCACCGAGGGCAGCGACCCCCGTATCCTTGAGGCTGCCTCACGTCTCAAAGCTGACGGACTGCTCACTCCGCTGCTTCTGGGAAATGTCGACGAGGTAAAGGCGGCCGCCAAGCAGAGCGGTTTTGACATCGAGGGGATAGAGATAATCGACCCCGAAACGTACCCCGAATTTGACGCCATGGTCGACAAAATGGTTGAGCTTCGCAAGGGCAAAATGGACAAGGAAGCCTGCACAGCCGCGCTGAAAAAGTCCAACTACTTCGGCACAATGCTCGTTAAAATGGGCAAGGCTGACGGACTTCTGGGCGGCGCTACATATTCTACCGCAGATACAGTTCGTCCTGCGCTTCAGATAATCAAGACCAAGCCGGGCAATTCTATTGTTTCTTCCAGCTTCATACTTTTTAAAGAGACCGAGAACGGCGATGAAAAGTACGCTATGGGCGACTGCGCTATCAACCTCTATCCCGATGAAGACCAGCTTTGCGAGATAGCTGTTGAGACTGCCAAGACCGCAAAGGCTTTCGGCATTGACCCCAAGGTTGCTATGCTTTCGTATTCAACGCTCGGCTCGGGCAAGGGCGAGACCGTTGACAAAATGCGCAACGCTACCGCAAAGGTAAAGGCTGCCGCCCCCGATCTGGCAGTTGACGGCGAGCTTCAGTTCGACGCGGCGTTCTCACCCGTAGTTGCCAAGACAAAGGCTAAGGATTCGCCCGTTGCAGGTCAGGCTAACACGTTCATTTTCCCTGACATAAACGCAGGTAACATCGGCTACAAGATAGCTCAGAGATTTGGCGGATTTGAGGCTTTCGGCCCTATCCTTCAGGGTCTTAACGCGCCTATAAACGACCTCTCGCGCGGCTGCAACGCCGAGGAAGTTTACAAAATGGCGATAATCACCGCAGGTCTTGCAGAGTAATAAATAATAATATAAACACACAGGAGGAAAATTTATGCCACCCGTACCACCCGCAGTAATAGTGATAGTTGTCGCTTTTGTGCTTATTTTTGTGATAAGCATGATAGCCGACAAGAAGTCAAAGAAAAAGTTTATGGAAAAAATGAGCGAAGAATTGCAGGGCGCTGAAAGTGTTAAAAATATGTACCTCACGCCCGACGGTCATCTGTACTTCTACTGGCCAAACGGCTACATGGCAGCGTATAAAAAGTGGAAGCTGAGCGATATATGGTATGTCGCGGTGTATAAAGACACCTTTGGCGTGTATGATGAGAACATGAAACCCCTGCACGGCGAGTATATATCGCAGTCGAAGGGCAAAGGCAGCGGCGGCGTGAATTTTCCCGTTGGCTGGGAAACTGCAAGAGCATACGCAGATTTTATAAAACAGCACGACCCTCGCATACAGTTTATGCTGCACGGCAAGGTCGTTGACGGATTTTGATCATGAAAGAATTAAAAAATCAACCTATTGACGCAAGAGCAAAAAAGCCGTTCTTTTTAAGAGCGGCTTTGGCGTGTTTGCTTTTTCCGTGCGGCACGGCGGTGTGCTGCCTTGTAATGCGCAGTATAGCGCAGTCGGCAGGGTATGAGGAGCATATAAAGCGCCTTTGCGTGGTAATTATAATAGTTGCGGCGCTGATGTTTGTAAGGTATCTGTACCGCTGCAATATACGAAAATGGTGCTGCGCCTATATGAACTTTGTGCAGGATTGTTTTGCGCGCGAGGATGTTGAACGCTGTCCGCGGTGCAACACGGCTTTTGGCGGTGTTTACGGCGAAAGCGAGCGCAAAAAGCAATGCCCCAACAAAAACTGCGCTCTATCAGCCGATGAGAAGATACGCTTCGGCAGGCTGCCCGCAACGGTGAATGACGCAAAAGCGCTTGTGCTAAACGCAGGCGTGCGCGATGACTTCAAATTCAGCGTGGCAAAATGCGTTTTTCAGACTGTCGCGGCTCTCGTGGTGTATGCGGTTGTGGCAGTTACAATAGTGTATTTTATCATACCGCAAATAGCAAGGCTCGTTAAAGAAATTATAGACCTGCTCTAGGAGGACAGAATGGCGAATTTCACTAAAAAGGCAATAGAGGCGTCTTTTGTAAAGCTTCTTGAAGAAAGGCCGCTTTCAAAAATAACGGTGAAAGATCTCGTGGCAGACTGCGGCATAAACCGAAACACATTCTATTATTATTTTGAGGATATCCCCGAGCTTATCGAGAATATGGTGGAGGCGGAGGCGCAGCTTATAATTCAGGCTTACCCAACGGTGGAAAAGTTTGAGGACTGCCTCGAAACGGTGATAGATAGGGGACTGAAGAACAAGCGCGCGGTGCTGCACATCTATCATTCTTCCAGCCGCGAGATATTCGAGCACTATATGTGGCGCGTGTGCGACCATGTTATACACGCCTATGTTACGTCCGTTCTGGGTGAGCGCGTGATAGATGGAAGCGACAGAAAGGTCATAGAATCGTTTCTTTCAAGCCTTGCTTTCGGCATAGTTTCAAACTGGCTGAAAAATAATATGTCCGATGATATCCGCGATATGTTCGCACGGCTTACTGTTCTTAAAAAGGAAATGGTAGAGCAACTGCTCTCGCAATGAAATTTTGCGTTGATAAGATAAATCGGGATTTTGTTTACTATATCTGCTCTGCTATTGGGGGAGACCCTTTTGGAAAAGGGTCCTCCCCCAAACCCCCTCACTAAAACTCATATATTTTTGGCGAGGGGTAATTTTACTTTATAAAACACGCTGGACTTATAGTATATAGCAGATTTATAAAAATAAATTACCCCTCGCCAAAAACAATATAAAAGTCTTTGGAATAGGGGTTACTCTTCCTTCGGAAGAGGGGGAATAAGCCTTTCGCAGTTGCGCAGCAACTGTGAGAAAGAGTTTTCCCCAAAAGAAAAACAGGCACAGTATACAAATTCTGATTTATCTTAGGAACACTTTGCACTACTTACCTATCTTGTTGGAGCGCGAAACCTATGTTTTTAATCTATCTTTCCGTTCTTGCGAAATGAAGCCTAGAATGAAGAGGTCGCAAATTTCTTTCACGGCTTTGCGCGTGGATGAGGGTCGGGTAAGGAAAAGGGGAGCGCGAGGGGGAAACCTTAGGGTAGGGGGTAAAGCGCGCGCC
>CANRNT010000018.1 GCA_947631995.1 uncultured Clostridia bacterium
AAACAATATAAAAGTCTTTGGAAAGGGGTATGGGGAAAAGCCTTTCTTCAGAAAGGTTTTCCCCAAAAGAAAAACAGATAGGGTAGATAAGCCCCGATTTATCAAGCATATAGCTCCGTAACGAAAAGCGTATCGCTGGCACAGAGAAAGGTGTTAGCGATACGCTTTTATGTTGAGATGATGAAAATTATTTACGATCCGTTGTTTCCGACGCTGTCGGCTGACCTTTAGATCTGTAACTCAGCCGCGACCACAGCACAATTATTATTTGTCCTATAACTCCGAAAATAAATATCTTCCACAAATTATGCCCCGATGTCAGGAGATTTAAATACACAGCCGCCAGGAACGACCAAACAAGGAGCGAGATGATAAGGAAATTTCTCCGCGAGTTGAACCAAGCCGAGTTGAAGATGAGCCATACTATCATTGAAACAGGCACAGCGTATACAAAGCAAAGCCAAGGAGAAAAGCTGTTTTTGAACGCGGTATCGATTATAAAATACACAAACGCCGCGACCAGCCATACCAGCATAATGCTTATACCGACAATGAAGCCGTGATTGCGTGCCTTTTGCTCGGGCGGTATAGATGAGGGCTTTGGAGGGGCGGAATGCTCCGACTGAACGAGATGATCCAAGGTAACGCCGAATATATCGGCTATTTCCTTGAGCACTATAACGTCAGGTATCGACTCCCCGCGTTCCCATTTTGAAACTGCCTTGTCGGAGTAGTGAAGCTTTTCCGAAAGCTCCAACTGCGTCATTCCCACACTCTGGCGCAGAGCGCTGATATTTTTGGCTATTATGGGCTTCAGATCCTTCACCTTGCCGCACTTCCTTTCTATGAATATTTTCACGTCTTAAACCTTGCGCATAGGACGTAAAGGCATATAATGAAATCATTTATGATTTTATTATATCATAAAAGCGTAAGCGTTATGATATAATTGTCCGATACGTCGGGAGCAGACCCTTTGGTCTGCGTATCGACGAGGACATAAATATATAATAAAATCATTTATGATTTTCATTATATCATAAAAGCGTAAGCGTTATGATATAATAGTCCGATACGTCGGGAGCAGACCCTTTGGTCTGCGTATCGACGAGGACATACGAGTATAATAAAATCATCTATGATTTTATTATATCATATCCGTAGAGTTAAATCAAGTCAAAAAAGTATGTAATTTTCGCTTTTTTTCAATGCCTCTCTACCAAGGGTAGATAACGGCTCTACTTGTAAAATGCCCGTATAAGGACAAAAATCTCTAATCTATAACGTTTACGGTAAAGTCTTTGTGATCCTTGTCGGGTGTAAAGCTGTCGGCAGCGCCGCCTGTGATGTATATCTGACCGTCCTTGCAAACGAGCAGCATATCAAAATCCCTGTGCTGCCGCCAATAGTCAACAGCGTTGTCCTTTCCCATAACGAACAGCGCGGTGGACAGCGCGTCGCAGAGCTTGCCCTCCTTGGCGATAACGGTCACGGAGAGCAAATCGTTGTCAACGGGCATACCGCTTTCCGGGTCGATTATGTGACCGTAGATCGTGCCGTCACCAGCGGTGAAATTACGTTCGTACAGTCCCGAAGTGACGATAGCGCAGTCGGAAGCCTCTATCACGCCCAATTCTCCGCTGCCGTTCGGGTCGCGCAGACCTATCCTCCAACTGCTTCCGTCAGGCTTGTCGCCTATGAGCTGAATGTTTCCGCCCAGATCGAGAAGCGCCGACGTAACGCCGTTTTCTTTGAGTACAGCGGCAGCCCTGTCGCCCGCAAAGCCCTTGCCGACCGCGCCTGTATCTATCATAACTCCCTTTGGCAGAGATATGGTGTTTCCGCTTACGGATACCTTTTCATATCCGACGTTTTCAAGCAGAGCTTTTAGCTCTTTGCTGTTTGGAACGGCATATTTGCCTGTCGTGAAGCCCCATGCGCTCACCACGGGGTAGAGAGTAGGCTCTAATGCGCCGTCCGTTCGCTGTGCCATATCCAGCATAAAAGAGACAAGCTCTGCCGTGTCGCCGCTTACGGAGGTTTCTCCGCCGCCGTTTACCGAGTATATCTCGCTTTGGCTGTCTGTCACAGACCATAGCCCGTCAAGACGCTGTATCTCTTTCTTTGCTTCCGAGGCAGCCTTTTGCGCTTCATCTCCGTAAACGGTAATGGACATATATGTGTCCATGGCGAAAAAATCCGTCTGCACGGGCTTTTCCGCGCCGAACTTAAGCGAGCATGACGAAAAGACTGCCGCCATACATATCGCGGCAAGAATTATCGTAATTCTTCTGCGTATCAGCATAGCGGCAGCCTCCCTTATCTTCTTATTTTTATTTTGCGAAAACAAAATCAATTTTCGTCATATGGTGTGGTGTTAGTCGTTTCAGATGTTTTGACAGCCTCCGGTGCAGCTTCCGGCGGCGTGCTTTCTTCAGGAGAAGTAGTTTCAGGCGCGGGCTCTGTCGTGGTTTCTTCAGTCGGGGAAGTCTGCTCCGCTGCGGTGGTCGTAGTTTTTGCCGCTTCCTTTTCGGCGGTGTATTTGTTTACTTCAGCCCTTGCGGCAGCAGCGATATTTGTCATATATTTGTCGTTTACGTTGTAATCGTTTATGTTGGTCATCACAACAAGAATATACGGCTCGTTCCCGCCGAAATAGCACACTTCGTGGTATACGCCCGAATACAGACCGTACTTTCCTGCAACAGACTCTTTAGAGAAATAATTCTTTATCCTCAGTCCTTCAGAGCCCAGCAGCGCATTCCATGCCGTCTGCCACGACTTGCCGCTGTTTGTTGACATCTGCTGCATTTTCCGCATAGAGGTAAGTATAAAGTCAGGGGTAAGGTCAGCAAAATGATTATATGAATAAAGCTTTACGTTGCTGTAGCCCCAATCGCTCATCATTTTGTTGAAGCCTTCGGTGCCGAATAAACGCACCAGCATATCGTGCGCAACGTTGTCAGAGTATCTGAGCGAATAGTCGATAAGCTGCTCTATGGTGTACTTTTCGCCAACGCCTCTGTGAATTATAACTCCTGAGCCGCCGTGGTAGTCGTCTGCGGTGTATGTAACCGTTTCGCTAAGGCTGTGAACGCCATTTTCAAGCTGTGTGCAGCAGTAGTATACATACGGCAGCTTTATCATGCTCGCGCCGTAATATACGCGGTTCGGTGCGTTTGAATAAAGCGTTTTTCCGTCCATGCAGTAAAGAATGACGCTGCTGTTGTACGGATAGTTTTTTACAAAGCTGCCAAGGCTGCCGTCCTCTGCTGTATTATGCGACACTTTTGCGATCGGAGCTGCATGAACTGCCGCTGTTTGCGGGGCAGTAGTCTCTTGCTCCGGTGTTATTGTGGTGGTCGTTTCAGCAGTCGTAGTGGTTGTTGTAGTCTTTTTTGCCGAAGTCTTGGCGGTTTTGGCAGTTGTTATCGCAGTTGTTGTTTCGGAAGTAGTTTCAGCCTGCGTAACGATAGGCTGTGAACTGTTTTCATTGCTTTTTCCGCAGCCTGTGCAGGAAAGCCCCATGAGAGCCGCCAGCGCTATAGCTGCTATTCTCTTTCTGCATTTATACATTATGTCACCTCATTGTGTTATAGCATTATAATAAACTATTTTGGTGATCTTGTCAAGAAAAATAAAAAAATAAAGGCACCATCATTTGATGATGCCTTGACGTTTCTCAGCTTTCAGATCAAAGGTCTACTTTCTTTCCCTCGGCCTTGCCGTTTACAACATAGTAAGCAGCATTCTCTTCGGGCTTTACATAGATCTCGATAGACTTGATAGCTCCTCTTTTGTTCTCTGCCTTATAAGCCTCACGAACCTTGTCAGCTATCTCAGCGGTAGAGATCTGTCTGCCGTCGAACTCAACGTAAGCAGTTACCTTTTCGGTAGCCTTCTTAGCGCTGGAAGCAGCCTTCTTAGCAGTTGAAGCAGCCTTCTTAGCGGTCGTGCCTGCTGCCTTTGCGGCCTTCTTAACGGTAGGATTTTCCTTAGCCTTTGCTACTGCCTTTTCAGCCTTCTTAACGACCTTCTCAGCAGTATCTTCGATCTTCTTCTTTGCAGATGTAGCCATTTTCTTTTTACTCCTTTTCAGTTTTTGTTCAACCCTTTGCTACCGAATCCTTCAAAGCCTTTGAGGGCTTGAATGCAGGTACCTGCTTGGCAGCAACGGTTTTCTTGACTTTAGTTACGGGATTGTATGCTTCTTTTTGTGCTCTTTCTCTTGTTTCAAAGGTTCCGAAGCCCGAAATAGATACCTTGCCTCCGGCAACGAGTGTCTTTTCGATAGTATCGGTAAATGTGCGAACGAGCTTTTCGCAGTCTTTCTTTGTAAAGCCGGTTTCCTTGGAAATGCAGCTTATAAGCTCGACTCTGTTCATGGTTATCCCTCCAAATATATTTTATTAATTGTGATTATAGACCATATTTCGGTGTTTGTCAAATGTTTTTTCAAAAAAATACTTATTTGAGGGAAATTTTGTAGATTTACATAAACTATACGACTGCTTTAGCACGGCAACTTGTTTATAAACACAATAAAAGTCTACATTAATCTGAACAAAAAAGCTCCCGTGAAAATTAAAGATAACACATTTTACAGAAACAGCGGCACGAAAACCTGTCTCGCGCCGCTGTCATCTTTAACTTACTTGTCTGTATCCTCTACAGCCTCTTCGATCTTATCGAGAGCCTCTTCAACGCTCTCAACACCTTCTTCGACCTTTTTCTCTGCCTCAGCGGAAGCTTCTTCTATTGCCTCCTCGGTAACGTCTGCGGTGTCCTCACATTCATCGCAGCACTCGCAGCAATCATCATCGTCGAATTCCTCGTAATCATACTCTTCCATTTCCTTGCGCTTTTTCAGAGTAAAGAGCGCAGCAGCAGCTCCTGCCAGAGCGGCAAGGCCGACAAATACCTTAAATCCCTTAGCCATTGGTAAACATCTCCTTTTATAAAATTGGGCTAAAACGATTATAACATATACAGAAACAAATTTCAAGCATTTTATACAAAAAAATTGTCCGATAAACACATTTTTTTAATTAATGCTCAATTTACATATTGCCTGTCAGGTGCATAATGATACTTACAGCCGCCAGAGGCGCGGTCTCGCACCGCAAAATGCGCTCGCCGAGCCATATGGGCAATGCGCCGTTTTCCTCGCACAGCTTTACTTCGCTTTCGCTGAAGCCGCCCTCACAGCCAATCATCAGCGCGACTGACTTTTTATCCGCGATCATATCGCCGCACAGCCTTTCGCCGCCCTTTTCGTAGCATATCAGCGCAACATCGCACCTGTTCAGGCTTGCGGCGGCTTCCTCAATGCTTATTATGTCCGTCACCTGCGGTATGATACCTCTTCCCGACTGCTTTGCGGCGCCCTCGGCTATCTTTTGCAGCCGCGCACGCTTTTTCTCAAAGCTTTTGCCGTCGGGACGGGAAATACATCTCTCAGTCAGCACGGGAACAATTTTGCAAACGCCCAGCTCCACGGCTTTCTGTACGATAAATTCCAGCTTGTCCTGCTTTGGAACAGCCTGAAACAGCGTAAGCTGAATACTCGGCTCAGCCTTTGTTTTCTGCGATGATATCACGTCACACAGCACCTCAATGTCTGAAATGCTGCGTATTTTGCATAAGTATTCCATACCGCCGCTGCACAGGGTTATCTCATCGCCCAGCCTCATTCTCAGAGAGCGCCCGATGTGTACGGCGTCGTCGCCCGAAATGCGCGCGGTGTTTTCGTTTATATCGTCAGTAAAAAATCTCGGCATATAAGCTCACCTCATACTATTATTATAACTTAATGCTGCCCGTTTTTCAATACGTTGGGGCAAAATGTACAAATAATTTGTTTTGACGGGGCGCAACTTCGTGCAAAAAATTGTTTGCACCCTATTGACAAGAAAGCAAAATGGTGGTATCATATACTTAGCACTCGAGGAGCAAGAGTGCTAACACTTCACAAAAACAAGTGCTAATCGGTCTGAAAGGCGGTGAGCAGGTGGACGATAGAAAGCTTCGTATACTTACGGCGGTGGTTGACGCTTATATACTGACGGGCGAGCCGGTCGGTTCAAAAACTATAATGGATAAGGTAAGAGCCTCTTCCGCTACCATACGGAATGAAATGGCGGAGCTTGAAAAGCAGGGGTACCTGGAACAGCCGCATACTTCGGCAGGCAGAGTACCTACCTATCTCGGATACAGGCTCTATGTCGATCAGCTTTTGAAGACCGATCCGCTTTCGGAAGAAGAAATGGAGAGTATTAACTCCATGTTGCATCAGCAGTCGGGAACTACGGACGACGAGCTTATACAAAACGCTTCGCTGGCTCTTGCACAGCTTACGCAATGCGCAACGGTCGTTGCGAACGCCACGCCGAAATTCTCCGTGATATCGCGTGTTGAGGTAGTGCCGACGGGCAAGAGAATGTACGTCATACTGATGATAACCTCATCGGGCGCGATAAAGAATAAGGTGTGCAGGCTGGAGTTTGACCTGACGCATGAGCAGCTTGAATTTTTCTCGCAGTTCATGAGGGAAAACCTCGAGGGCGTGGAGGTCGAAGCGCTTTCCGATGAGATGTTGGATCGGCTGGAAACGGCGCTCGGAACGTATATGACCGTGCTTTCTCCGCTGATAAGCGAGATAATGAAGATGTCAAGAGAGATAGGGCATGAGGAATATTCGGTAAGCGGCGAGATGAACCTGCTTGCAAGACCCGACATTGACCGAAGCGAGATAATGACGTTTTTAGATAACAAAAAGGAGTTTGCCGATTTTTTGGGTTCAAGCTTCGACGGACTGCACGTTATGTTCTCGCATGAAAAGGACGGCTTCGTGATAAGCAATTCCAGTATAATAACATCTCCCTTTTCAAAGGACGGCAGACAGGTAGGAACGCTCGGACTTATAGGCCCGATGAGAATAGATTATGCAAAGTATATACCGTATCTGGAATATTTCACCGATAAGCTCACGCAAATGCTTTCGGAGGACTCGGACAACGACGATGATAAGGAGCAGTAATAATGGATAATATAGAAAATAAAGAGAATATAGATAATGTAGATAATGCTGAAAATGTTGAAGAGACCGTGCAGGAGGAGCTAAAGGCAGATGAGGAAGCTGTCGCCGATACCGCAAAGGAGCAGACCGAGGAAGAGCATGACGGCGAAACAAAACCGGAGCTCACCGAGGAGGAAAAGCTTCAGGCAGAGCTTGCGGAAACGAAAGATAAATATCTGCGTCTTATGGCGGAATACGATAACTACAGAAAGCGTACCGCCAAACAGATGATAGAGATGTCATCGGCGGTAAAAGGGGATACGGTAGCGGAGCTTTTGCCGATATACGATAATTTTGAAAGAGCCGCAAACGCCGAAAGCAGCGACGAAACGTATAAATCGGGCGTTACGATGATATTCAATCAGCTTACGGAGGCTATCAAAAAACTCGGCGTTGAGATAATTGACCCGACAGGGCAGCCGTTCGACCCGAATATCGCAAACGCTGTTTCACAGATAGAAGACCCCGAACTTGGCGAAAATGTTGTCGCGCAGACCTTCCAGAAGGGCTACAAGATAGGCGACAGGGTGATACGCTACGCTATGGTGGTAGTGGCAAACGCATAAAATGCTTGTGACGGAAGCATACAGCTTCCATAACATAGATCACAAAATTTACTTGAAAGGATGAATGACTTATGGGAAAGATAATAGGTATCGACTTGGGTACAACTAACTCGTGCGTTGCGGTTATGGAGGGCGGCGAAGCCGTCGTTATCCCTAACAGCGAGGGCGCAAGAACAACTCCGTCGGTCGTAGGAGTTTCAAAAACGGGCGACAGACTTGTAGGACAGGTCGCAAAGCGTCAGGCGGTAACGAATTTTGACAACACCGTTATCTCTATCAAGAGACATATGGGCAGCGACTACAAGGCAACTATGGGAGGAAAGAGCTACACTCCGCAGGAAATATCCGCTATGATACTCCAGAAGCTGAAAGCGGACGCTGAAAGCTACCTCGGCGAAAAGGTAACGGAGGCTGTCATAACGGTTCCCGCTTACTTTACCGACTCTCAGAGGCAGGCTACCAAGGACGCAGGTCAGATAGCAGGTCTTACCGTAAAGAGGATCATCAACGAGCCTACCGCGGCCGCATTTTCTTACGGTATCGACAAGGAAGAGGATCAGAAGATAATGGTCTATGACCTCGGCGGCGGCACGTTCGATGTTTCCATTATAGAAATGGGCGACGGCGTTACGCAAGTACTTGCTACCGCAGGTAATAACCACCTCGGCGGCGACGACTTCGACCAGAGGATAATCGACTGGATGATCAAGGAATTCAAGGCTTCCGACGGAATAGACCTTACAAATGACAAAATGGCAATGCAGAGACTTAAAGAGGCTGCCGAAAAAGCTAAGATAGAGCTTTCGTCAACTCCGTCCTCGACCATTTCTCTGCCGTTCATCTCTGCCGACGCTTCGGGCGCTAAGCACTTGGAGCTTACCCTCACGCAGGCAAAATTCAATGAGATGACCGCAGACCTTGTAGAGTCCACAATGGGTCCTGTTCGTCAGGCGCTTTCGGACTCGGGTCTGAGCGCTTCCGACCTTAACAAGGTGCTTATGGTAGGCGGTTCTTCAAGAATACCTGCTGTACAGGACGCTGTTAAAAAGTACCTCGGCAAAGAGCCGTTCAAGGGCATCAACCCCGATGAGTGCGTTGCCCTCGGAGCGGCAATTCAGGGAGGTATCTTAGGCGGCGACGTTCACAGCGATCTGCTGCTGCTCGATGTTACTCCGCTGTCGCTCGGCATTGAGACCGCAGGCGGCATATGCACAAGAATGATCGAAAGAAACACCACCATTCCTGCAAACAAGAAGGAGATATTCTCTACCTATGCTGACAATCAGGACGCTGTTGATATAAGAGTTCTGCAAGGCGAAAGAGAGTTTGCAAGAGATAACAAGGAGCTCGGAGTGTTCAGGCTCGACGGCATTGCGCCCGCCCCGAGAGGTGTGCCTCGTATCGAAGTTACTTTCGATATAGACGCAAACGGTATCGTGCACGTTTCGGCTAAAGACCTTGGCACAGGCAAGGAACAGAACATCACGATAACTTCTTCAACGAATATGTCTAAGGAAGATATAGACAAGGCTGTCAAGGAAGCAGAAGCTTTCGCGGCTGAGGACAAGAAGAAGCGTGAAGATGTTGACGCAAGAAACAATGCTGACAGCTTAGTATTCCAATGCGAAAAGGCTCTCGGCGAGATAGGCGACAAGATAGACCCTGCCGACAAGTCCTCGATACAGAGCAAGATAGACGCTCTCAAAGAGGCTCTCAAGGGCAGCGACATAGAGGCTGTCAAGAGCAAGAAAGCCGAGCTGGAGCAGGAATTCCAGAAAGTTTCCACAAAGCTCTATGAACAGGCTGCTGCGGCTCAGGGCGCGGCAGGCGGCATGGGCGATATGGGCGGCAATATGGGCGGCTCTGACAACGGCGGCGCAAAAAATGACGACGGCGTTATAGATGCAGAGTTCACCGATGCCGAATAATTCAAGTTTTAAGACAAAATAAAAATGGGTGTCTGCCTCCGTAGCTTTGCGGAGGCATAGCCCGTTAAGGGGTTGCTGATCATGGCAGATAAAAGAGATTATTACGAAGTCCTCGGCGTGCCAAAAACGGCTACGGCTGATGAGCTTAAAAAGGCATACAGAAAGCTTGCAAAGCAGTATCACCCTGACTTGCACCCCGACGACAAGGAGTGCGAAGCCAAGTTCAAGGAAGTAAACGAAGCGTATGAGGTGCTTTCAAACGATGAAAAACGCGCCAAGTACGACCAGTTCGGTCATGCGGCGTTTGACCAGTCAATGGGCGGCGGAGGCTCGGGCGGCTTTAGCGGATTTGGCGGATTTTCGGACGTCGGCGATATATTTGAAAGCTTTTTCGGCGGCGGCTTTGGCGGCAGCTCTCGGCGCAGCGCAAACCCTAACGCGCCTCGCCGCGGCAACGACATAGAAAGCAACATTAACCTTGATTTTATGGAGGCTTGCAAGGGCAAGCAGGCTGATATCAAGGTAAGACATATGGAAAACTGCCCCGAGTGCGGCGGCACGGGAGCGGCGGCAGGTACATCGCCGACCACCTGTCCGCAATGCAACGGAAGAGGTTCTGTGACCGTTCAGCAGCGTTCTTTCCTCGGTCAGATGACCGTTCAGAAGCCGTGCCCAAAGTGCGGCGGCAAGGGTAAAGTCGTTGAAACGCCCTGCAAGAAGTGCTCTGGCTCGGGCAGAGTGAGAAACACCGTTGACAAAAAGGTGAATATCCCCGCGGGCGTCGATGACGGCAGCGTTATACGCGTTCCCGGCGGCGGAGATCAGGGTATAAACGGAGGCCCCAGCGGCGACCTTATGCTCAATGTTTCTGTAAGACCCGACCCCATTTTTGAGCGCGACGGCTACGACATATGGACAGAGATACCTATCACCTTTGCACAAGCCGTTCTAGGCGATGAGATAGTCGTTCCCACTATCGATGGCAAGGTGAAGTATACCGTCCCCAAGGGTACGCAGAGCGGCACGGTGTTCAGGCTTCGCGACAGGGGCGTCCAGAGATGTCAGCAAAGCGGCAGGGGAGACCACTATGTAAAAGTTTCGGTGGAGATACCGCGCGACCTGACGAAGGAGCAGGAGCAGGAGCTGCGAGAGTTCGACGCGGCAATGAGTGGCAAGAACTATCAGAAGCGCCAAAGCTTCTTTGACAAGCTCAAAGAGAAATTCAAATAAAAAGCGAAGCCACACACTAAATGACTTCGCCGATAAATGAATAGTGATACCCCGCCTGTGGCAAAACGCAGGAGGGGTATTTTTGTAAATACTGTTGATACTCTGCACTTATGCGCTGCGCATTTTGGTGGTCTGCCGCTGCGCCATTACAAGGCGATAGTACACGCCCTTTTGCCGCATAAGCTCCTCGTGAGTGCCAAACTCCGCAAGCCTGCCTTTGTCCAGCACTATGAGCCTGTCGGCGCGCGCAAGAGTTGACAGCCTGTGTGCTATCGCAATGGTGGTTCTGCCTATCGAAAGCCTTCCCAAAGCCTCCTGTATCTGCCGCTCTGTCTCGGTATCAAGCGAGGCAGTCGCTTCATCAAGTATGATTATCTTCGGGTCGTGCAGAATGGCTCTCGCTATCGCTACCCTTTGCCGCTCACCGCCCGAAAGCTGATAACCCTTGTTGCCCACGCGCGTGTTGTAGCCGTCGGGCAGCTTTGTTATAAAGTTGTGCGCGTTGGCTATCTTGGCTGCCTCCACCACCTCGCCGAACGTCGCGTCGGGCTTTGCATATGTTATGTTTTCAAGCACCGAGCCGTCAAACAAAAATGTCTCCTGAAGTACCACACCCATCTGTCCGCGAAGCGTTTTCTGCGGTATGCTTCGTATGTCAACGCCGTCTATCAGTATCTCGCCGTCGGTCACGTCGTACAGCCGCAAAATAAGGTTAATAAGCGTTGATTTTCCAACGCCCGAGTGCCCCACAATGCCTATCATTTCGCCTTTGTTTATTTTCAGGCTGATGTCTTTCAGCACAGGCGCATACTGCTGATAGCCGAAGTATACGTTCTTCATCTCAATATCGCCCTGAATGTCAAGGTCAACGGGCTTTTCGCTCTCTGCAAGACCGCTGTCGTCCTCCAATACTTCAAATACCTTGCTTGCCGAAACTGCCGCGTCTGCAAGCTCGCGGGGGATATTTATGAACCAACGTATCGGCTCATAAAGCATTGAAATGTAGGTGGTGAACTGCACAAGCTGACCCAGCTGCATTGTGTGACCCAGCACCAGCCGTCCGCCGAACAGCAGCACAAGATAGTTGCCTATCGTCATTACAAATTCTGAGAAGGGAATGGTGAGATACCACACTATCTCGGCACGGACGCTTGCCTTTGCGGCTTTAAGCGAATAGCCCGTGTACCGCTGAACTTCCTGCACCTCGGTGCCGTATGTTTTCACAACGCGTATGCCGTTTAAAATATCGTGCAGAACAGAGTCGTGCTCCGTAAGGTTGCGCCATACCCTCGTGTACCTTACCGACATAGTCCGAAACAGCTTTTTGGTAAGTATGAAAACTATCGGTATCGGCAGAACGGTAAGCAGCGCAAGTTTCCAGTTCATACAGAAAATTATTATCACCAGCGCCACAAGCGAGATGATGTGTATAACAAGGTCTTTGCCCTTTTCGGTAACGAAGTTTTCAAGCTTTGCGGCGTCGCCCGAAACGCGCCTTATAAGCTCGCCTGCGGTCTTTTTCGTAACTGCCGACATCGACAGCGACTCGCTCTTTGCAAAGACGTCCTCACGCAGTTTTTTGCCCATGCCCAAAGCTACCTTGAACGAGCATTTAACGTTCAGATGGTCGGGAATTGAGGACAGCGCGACCAGCGTGACAAGCGTTATAGCAAGCGTTAAAAAGCCCTGCCAGTCGGCGTTTTGCGGCACCGCGTAATCGTCTATGATGTGCCGCGTTATGTTGGGCACGATTATCCAGATTATCTGTGAGATTATCGAGCATATAACAGCCGTTATGAAATACTTTTTAAAAGGTCCTACGCGCTTTGCAAGCTTTAAAAACAGCCGCGATTTTTTCGCGCAGAACGGACATTCCTTCGCTCCATTAAGAGCAATGCCGCACTTTGGGCAGACCGGTTCGTCCGCGTCCGTTTCGGTAATCAGCCTGCCCGTGCGAAGATAGTAGTCAAGTATCTTGCAAAGCTCCGCGTAGCGCAGAAATTCCTGCTGCTTGAAAACGCAGATAGCAATGCTCTCGCCAGTCTTTAAAACGCCCGTCATCATCGAAGTGCCAATCATCTGCTCGCACTTGAATTCTTCAAAGTCGTCTATGTACCGCCTGCAAACTTCCTTGTCGTCAAGATATGTTATTATCTCGCTGTCGGTAACGCAGGTGTGACCGCGCACAATGTTGGCGTCGGTGTCCATATCATACGGCAAAGAGAAGATGACCTCGCGCTCTGCTACTCCTTTCGGAAAAGATGTTTTTAAGTTCATACCAAAGTTCCTCTGTTATGTAAATAGTTCTATGTTTGCCACGCTCTTTTTGTCAAGGCGTTTTTCTATGTCGTCGCAGTAATACTTGTTGCCGTCAACGTCGCATACATACAGATACTTGCCGCCTATCAGCTTGAAGTTTCTGTACCAGTCGCGAATGCACAGAGTTTTTTCGCCTGCGTTGGTGGCGGCTTTCACAAACAGCGAGCCGCGCATATTTTCTTTGATAGAATAAACCTTTGTTATCAGCGGCATATAGTATTTGTACTCCAAAAAGTTGTCGATAAGCTCAAACTGTTCTTTGCTCATCTCGCGTATGTCGCGTATAACGCCGACTTCGACAAACTCTTTCTCGTCGTTCTCGTAGTTTACGCTGACGTACTCATACTTTGAGTAAAACGGCTGCAATCTCGTCAGGTTTATTTTTTTGTATGTCTTCCCCTGAAATACGAGAGTCATAAAGCCGCTTTCTTCCTTGCTGAAAGTCAGCTCTTTCGGGTCTAGGATAACAAGCTTGTCAGCCTCGAAAAGCTCTTCATCTAAAGAATTTATATTCTTGTTCTCGTTCAAATCGCTCACTCCTTTGCGAGTACCGTGTGTTTATTCCTGCATAAACTGAAGCGCCTGCGCCTGCAAGCGGTACAGCTCAAAATACTTGCCCTTTTTGCGTATCAGCTCATCGTGCGTGCCCATTTCTTTAAGCTCGCCGTTTTCTATAACGCACAGCATATCCGCGTCACGCAAAGTTGACAGCCTGTGCGCTATCGAGATTATCGTCCTGCCTTTTTTAAGGTCATCAATAGCCGACTGTATTTTGCGCTCTGTGCGCGTGTCCATAGAAGCCGTAGCCTCATCAAGTATAAGAATATTCGGCTTTTGTATCATCGCGCGTGCAATAGAAATTCTCTGCTTTTCTCCGCCCGAAAGGTTCACGTTACTTTCACCTATCATGGTGTTGTAGCCGTTTGGCAGGCGAGAGATAAACTCATGCGCGTATGCTGACTTCGCCGCCTGAATAACCTCTTCCATAGTCGCGTCGGGTCGTGCGTAACGTATGTTGTCCGCTATCGAGCCTATGAACAGATACGTTTCCTGCGATACCACGCCGATGTTTTTTCGTATGTCAGCAAAGCTCAGCTCCTTTATCGGGTAGCCGTCAATGGTTATCTCACCGCCCGTAACGTCATACAAACGTGCCATAAGATTTATAATGGTAGACTTACCAGCGCCCGTTTTGCCGACTATTCCGAACATATGCCCAGCCTCTACCTTGAAAGAAACGTCCTTTATTACCGGCAGACCTGCTTCGTACTCAAAGGTAACGTTTTTAAGCTCTATGTCGCCGCGAAGCTCTTTCACCTGCACAGGGTGGTCGCTTTCTTTTACGGTGGGTTCGCTGTCGATTATCTCAAACATACGCGAAGCCGCGTCTATGCACCTTGCCCAGCGGTCGCCTATCCACGAAAAGAAGTGCATAGGCTCGTAGGTCATGTTGGTGTACGAAATAAGTGCCGCAAGCGCGCCGAACTGTATGTAGCCTTTTATGACCATGTATGCGCCAAGACAGAACACCGACTGGTTTATAAACCTCAGCGCTGCCCATATAAACGGCGATGTGTTCGCAACTCGTTCGTTTATGCGCACGCTGACCTCAAAAGCCGCGGTGTTTTTCAGGTTGTATCTCTTTGACTCCTCGTCCTCTTTGGCAAAAGCCTTTACCACTCTCTGACCGTTCATAACGTCCGAAAGCACCGAGTTTGCGCTTCGTGTGGCAATATCGGACTTTCTGTAGAACTTTCTCTGCGACCTTGCAAACCGCGTTTGAACTATGTTTATCAGCGCGACGGAAAGAATGGTGCTCAGCGCCAGTATAGGACTTATTATCATCATTATAACGGTTATGCCGATTATCGTAACTATATTTCGCAATCCGTAAGGAACGATATCCGTGAAGAACCAGTAGATGTTCTGGCTGTCGCGGTCAACGCGTGACATAAGCGAACCCGTTTGCTTGCTTGTGAAAAACTCATATGAAAGGTTTTGCAGCGATGCAAATATTTTCGCACGCAGCTTGTGAGTTACCATGGGCGTTATGCGCGATGTGATTATGCCCGATACCACCCTTATTATCATTGACATAAGGTCAACGGTGATTATCAGCAAAACTATCAGCATTATCTGACCGTAGTACTTGCCGCCTGCGGTCAGCACTTCGTCGTAGAGCATTTGTGCGCTGAAAACGGGCGCCAAAACGCTCAGAGCCGTGCTTATCGCCAGCGTGACTATCATCAGTATCACTTCGGCGCGGAACTCCTTGAACATACCCATGAGCCGCAGAAAAATGCTGTGCTTGTCAACGCAGTAGGGGCACACGGGGCGGTTTGGGTCGGGGAACCTCTCGCCGCACACGGGGCAGTATATCTTAGACTCTTCAAGCAGTCTGTCGTCTATCGGCTTGCCGTCAATGGTGTTGTTCACCCTCTGGCAGAACTTTTCAAACTTGTCCGAAAAACCGAGCGAGAACCGCGAGAGCGCAAATTCCTTTCCGTTTACGTCCTCCGCCATAAGGCGCGCCGTGTTCTGGTAGCGGTCAACATACAGCCGCTTTATGTCTTTCAGCTCATACAAATTAAAGTCGGTAACGTCAAAAGCCTCCAGCGACTTAGCCTTTTCGCCGCGCTTTTTCTTCGCGTACTTTTCATAGCCCGTTATCACATAAAGCTCATCTTTGCAAAAGGTCACATATGTGTCAATGTAGCAGCCCTCGCCGTCGAGGTCGCTCTTAACGCAGTAAAGCAGCTCGTCTGTCATAACGCCGCGCTTTTGAAGCTGCTGCAAAATTTCCGGGTGCATAATATCAAAAAATTTCATCATACGGTATCATCACCCGATCATTCGGGCATTTCCTTTCAATATCTAAAAATCAAACGCGCCCTGACATTTATGCCAAGGCGCGCAAAGCTATCGGTTTTCCATACAGAATTTATTTAACGGGTATGGGCATGGTGACCTTGTGAGCGCATAAAATGTCAGCGATTTGTAAGTTTAATGTGTTTAATATATTTGTTTTCTCATGCTCGTGCAGAGCGAGCACATTTATTGCCTTTGTCATCATGTCCACCCCTTTCTTTATATACTTGACTTCATAATTATAAACCGAAACCAAACTGATGTCAAGAGGTTTTATACAATTTTTTATATAAATATTTTCCACCACGCAAATATTCATATTTTTATATACGGCGTAAAAAAATACACCATTGAGATATTGCCTCAATGGTGTAAGATAATGCGATTATGATATTATTCGGCAGCCTCGGGTGCGGAAACGGTAACGCTCTGTACTATGATACCGTGTACCATGAATATAAGTCCGCCCCACTGTGAACCGTCATCGGCAGTTCCGAGGTCATTAAGAACGAACTGCATAGCCTCGGGCGAAAGTGTGAATGTCAGGGTGCCTTCCTCGTTCCATGTGCCGTCGTCATTTGCGCAGACAACTATAAATCCGTCGTCCTGCAGGTATGCTTCCTTGTCGTAGTCTTCCTTGACTATCTCCTTGGTAGAATCGTTCGGATCGGGTATAACTACGTCGTTTTTGTTTTCATAGCCCGTTATATATGACTGATCCTTTTCATACAACTTCTGCCAGCCGCTTGCGCCTGCGCTGCACGGAGCAAGCGAATAGAAGTCATAGTAGGTCTTGCCTGCATCGGGGTTCTGCATATCTATCTTCTTGTCAATGGTGTAGTCGATAGTAACTGTGCAGCCGGTGTCCTTGAAGTCTTCAAGATAAATATAATCGAACTGACCGGAGGTGTTGCCCTCCTTGTCGATTATGAACGGAGCAGTATTCCAGTCGCCGGGATAGTCGCCCGTTGTTTCAAGAGTGCCGTTGAACTCAATGGGTTCAGGCTCAGCCTCAGACTCGGCAGCGGTCGTAGTTGTTTCCTCGGGTTCGCTGCTCTCGGGAGCGGTGGTAGTCTCAGCAACAGATGAAGTGTTGTCTGCTGCCGGTGCGGAAGAGCTGTCGCTGTCTCCGCAGGCTGTGAACATAGATGCTACCATTACAAGTGCAGCAAGAATAGCAAGTTTCTTTTTCATTATGATTACCTCCAAAATATTTGTTTGAATTATTTGTTTTTAGCGGCTATGTCAGCAAGTTTGGTGTTAGCCTCGTCAAGGTAGTAGTTTACGCCGTTGTTGTTTTCCGAAACTACCTCTGCCCATGTCTTTTCGTCGCCGTTTGTCTTTGATGTCGCGTCGGTGATATTAGCGTAAACATCGCTGAACTCCTGCGAGATAGCATTACCGTACTCAAATACCGGCTTTTCGTATGCCAGTCTGTAACATTCCTCACGCATATCTATCATTTCATCTGTCCAGCCGTAGTCGTCCGTAAGAGTAGAAAGATAAATAGCCTTTACATCGTCGTTCATCGTCGCTATCCTGCTGCAAAGCATGAACGCCGCAAACGCCTCGGGGTTCTTAGAGCCTGATACCAAGAGATATCCTGAAGCTCGTGACTGCATATACGGATCAGAGCCATCCTGTGAGGGCAGGGGAACGAACATTACTTCACCCGCAGAAACATCGCCCATAAGCTCTGTGTTTGCAGGAGCGTCCTCTATCTCGTAAAGTCCGCACGGACAGAAGAGCGTCAAGCCCTGTCCGAGACCTATCGTACCCTCATCGTTAGAGCCTCTTACGTGCCAGTTATTGAGGTGAGCGGGGTACTTGACATTAGCCTTTGTGAGGTCGTAGATGAAGTCCTCGGCTTTAAGTATATCGGGATTTTCAAGGTTGTTTACCAGCTTGTCGTTTTCATAGCCGATAATGGGAACTCCCGTAGTGTGGGCAACGCCGTGCCACCACCACCAACCGTCGAAGCCGTACATATCCTTATCGGCGTCGGAGAAATCAATTGCCATTTCTCTCATCTTGTCCCATGTCCATTCGCCTGCATAATACAGATCGGCAGGCTGCTCGTAGCCGTGCTCCTCAACATAGGTGGTGTTGTACAGACATACTATATCAGGTACAACGTCGATGACCGCGATATAGTGCTTGCCGCCAACTGTGAAAGCGTCGCAAGCCGTCTTAACGTCTGTCCAATACTCGGTGCTCAGGTCAACGTAATCGTCGATAGGCTGGAACATTCCCGCTATCGCTCCGACAGGGAACGCGTCCATATCTCCACTCGGGAACATATCGGGCGAATCGTTCGACGAAACGAGCGATGCAAGCTTCGTGTAACGGGTATCCCATGTTGCCTGTACCCATTCGATAGAGCCGTTGTACTTGTCCTTGAACAGCTTTATCGCAGGGTCTTCGGTCTTGCCCTCGGCGGGGTTGATGTCGTAGTGCGCGAGCCATTTCAGCGTTGTGTTTTCAAGCTCGGTGTCGCCCCAGTCTATGTCGTCAACAGCGCTGTTGAGCTGTTCCGCCTTTTCGGAATCAAGCTCTACTCCCGTATTTCCGGAGCTTGTGCTGTTGCTGTTTCCGCAAGCAGAAAAAGTCATCATAGATGCCAGCGCGACCGCAAGAGCCAACAACTGCTTTGCTTTTTTCATAACTATATCCTCCTTGTAAGATCGGTGGGTAATATTATACTGATATTATTTTATCATATACACGATCACCAAAGTGTAAATATTTTGGCTTTTACGTTAATTTATTGTTGCATTTTTTTATACCGTATGTTACAATATAAGCAGGGCAGATTTTGCGCCGTGCCCCAAAGCTTTCAAAGGAGCCGATAAACCTATGGACATCACAAAAAAGCTCTCGCACACGGAATTTCTCAACCGTGAATATAATATGTCTCATCTTGATTATAACAGGGAAAACGAGTTTTTCAATGCTATACGCGACGGTAACGCAGCCGAAGCAAAACGTCTTTTCAAGCCGCTGGGTACGGAGGATATGGGACGTCTCAGCGATGATGATCTTCGCAATCTGAAATACCACCTTATAATCACCGTCGCTCTGATAACGCGCATTTGCATAGAGGGCGGAATGGAAATGGAGGTCGCATACAATCTCAGCGATATTTATATAAGGAGCATAGATAAGTGCCGCAGTGCCGATGAAGTGAACATACTTCACCGAGAGCTGGTCGATGACTATACGCAGAGAATGAATATCATCGGTAAGGCTAACCGATATCCGAAAGCTATAACGATATGTCTTGATTATATATACGATAATCTGCATACTAAAATATCTTTAGACGATCTTGCGAAAAAAGCAGGTCTCAGCCCGCCGTATCTCTCAAGACTTTTCAAATGCGAGACAGGTGTGACCGTATCGGAGTACATTATGCGAAAGAGGGTAGAAGCCGCCGCGAATATGCTCAGGTATTCGGAGTATTCGGTGCTGGAGATATCGGAGTATCTTTGTTTCAGCTCCGAGAGCTATTTTATACAGGTCTTCCGCCGCATAACGGGCGATACCCCAAAGGTGTACAGAGAAAAATATTTCAGAGTGAAAAAGTAGTTTTTTATAAGATAAATCAGAATTTATCTACTGTACCTGTTTTTCTTTTGGGGAAAACCTTTCTGAAGAAAGGCTTTTCCCCATACCCCTTTCCAAAGACTTTTATATTGTTTTTGGCGAGGGGTAATTTCTTTCATAAAGAAGCGATAAATTGTAAATTCAATTTGTATTAAATAGTATAATTACCCCTCGCCAAAAATATATGAGTTTTAGTGAGGGGGCTTGGGGGAAGACCCTTTTCCAAAAGGGTCTCCCCCAATAGCAGAGCAGGTATAGCAGACAAAATCCCGATTTATCTTAGCAACACTTTTGTATAAAAAAGCAAAACGCTGTATCTGCTCATTACAACAGATACAGCGTTTTTATATGGATATATCACAGATATTTAAGGAGCTGTTCTCTTAAGGGATCCATATGACTGTCTGAAATGCCGAAGTCCATTTCCTTGTAGCTCCAGGCCGCGCGCGCAATGCCGTGCTTTTCAAACACCGCATTTATCGCCTTGTACCATTTCAGAGTGTCCTCGGGAGAAGCGATGTTTATAACTCCGTATTCTCCGCAGTAAAGCTCCGTACCCTCTGCCTTTGTCTTTTCAAGCGCCGTCGCGAATACTTTTTCAAAATATTCCTCCGTCACTCCGCTTTGCTCAAACGCCACTCTCTCGGCAGGGTCTATCTGATCCGTCCAGTAAGCGCCCTGATGAGTAAATTTCAGCGGGTCGTAGCAATGCATATTGTAAACTACTTTGTCGTCATACGGCGCGTCAAGGTCTTTGACCGCTTCAGGACTGTTGTTCCAGTAGCTTCCGACGATTATTATAGTGTCGGGGGCGTATTTGCGTATACCCTGTATGCAGTCGCGAACCACTTTGTTCCATACCTTTATGAACGACTGATCGGTGACCTCGTTGAGAAGCTCAAACGCAACATCGTCGATGTACTTGCCGAAATGTTTTGCAAGCTCCTCCCATAAGCGGCAGAAGCGCACCTGATATTTTTCGTCCTCAAAAAAGCCGTGTTCGTCCTCGCCGTAATCGTCAAATGAAAATCCTGCCGTCTTGTGCAGGTCGGCGACCACCTTCAGACCGTACTTGCGGGCAAGCTCTATGGCGTTTTCAAGGCGGTCAAAGCCGTCCTGCCTGTAACTTCCGTCGTCGTTTTCCAGTATATTATAGTCAAACGGTATGCGTACATGATCCAGTCCCCATGACGCTATCTTTTCAAAGTCCTTTTCGGTTATAAAACCATCCAGCCGCTCCTTGCTGTAATCGCATTGCGACAGCCAGCCGCCAAGGTCTATGCCTCTTTTGATGTCAAGATGTTTCATATTATCGCTCCTTTTCGATTATTCGTCAAACGGTGTGAATTTTACCCATTGATACTCAGCGGTCAGCGGCAGGTTGTCGGCTTTGAAAGCATTCAGCCAACTGTCAACGCCAATGCCGCACCATGCGTTCATCATTATCTTGCTTTCGGTAACGGGAAGCTTGTAAGTTGCAGTATGCGCTTCTATTCCGTCAACGAACCATACTATTTTATCCTTGTGCCACTCGAAAGCATAGGTATGGAAATCCTCCGAAGCGTCAAAGCCCAGGTCGAACAGGTACTCATGCTGACCCTTTCCGTCGGTGTAATAGTTGAACTGTACCTGAGTGGTGTCCTTGCCGAGTATCTCAATGTCTATCTCGTCCCAAGGATTGTTGTCCGAAGGACCTGTGTAAGTAAAGAACGATGAAACTACACCGTCGTTTTTGATAGCTTTCATGCTGACTTCATAGCGTCCGTAGCCGTAAAAATCCTTGCTGCGGAACTCTCCGCCCGAATAGGGTATACCGTCCGCATTTTCGTCTCCGTCTTTGATGATAAGCTGCATAGCGCCATTTTCAAAAGTTACGTTTGCCGCTCTCCAGTACACATTGAACATACTTCCGTTCGTCCAGCCGTCGGAGGCTTCAAAATTGTCAGGCATACCGTTTGAAAGATCGGCATACATTTCCTCTTTGACAACGTTAGAGCCGCTTTCGCTGTTTTCGCTGCCTGCGCTGCTTTCCTGAACGTCTGCCGCGCTGCTGCTTTCCGCTGCGGAAGTTGTAGCTTCTGCGGGAGCGGCAGAGCTGGCGCCGCTGCCTGAATTATCCGAGCCCGAGCATGAAGTGAGCATGGAAGCGGCTAATATTAATGCGATAGATAGCTTTGATATTTTCATAACATTGACCTCCGTATATATTAGTATTTGATAATATGATAGCATTTATTTTTGCAAGAAAATATCAATTTGTTATCCATAATATAAATTTGTTGCCTCGATTTTATTTTCTGTCATTTCAAAATTTTTGTTAAACGTATTTTAAAGTCGGTTTAAGCCGACCTGCGGCGGAGATAGGAGGTTTTTGTGTCATCATGTCGCAGAATGGCATATCATGCTATGGGGAACTATATTCCCCTAAGAAAATGAAAGGCAGCGGCATTCATGGACGTGATACACGAGGATAAAAAGTCCGTAAAGAGAAAAAGAACGGTCGTTATCATTCTGCTTATGCTTATATGTTTTCTGCTGGGTGTTATGGCTGAATGTTTTCATGCTGCCAAAAGCGGACAAGAACACGGCGGCGTTGAGTTTCACACGGGCTTGGGCGGCTCAAAGCAGGATGATGTATCGCAGCCGACAAAGGGCGTGACTATAAGCGGCATGACGCAGATGTACTTTCCAGCAGGCGAAACAAAAGTATCTGCAAAGCTTGTGAACCCCGAGGAGAACAGCGGATTGTACTATCTGACCTTTGAGCTTCGCGTGAAAACAGACGGTGCTTATGAAACGCTGTATACCTCCGATCTCGTAGCCCCGGGCGAACAGGCAGAGCAGATCACCCTTTCTCACCCGCTCGAAAAGGGAGAGTACAGCGCGGTGCTGCATATCCAGCCGTATCATATAGGCAATGAGCTTTCCCCGACAAACAATGCGGATATACCGATAAAGATAATTGTCGGATAACATTTGTAAAGGAGTGGTCAATGGTGGTAAAAATGATCAAAAAGCTTTTAACTGCTGCGGCGGTGCTGACGCTTATGCCGATGACCGCATCGGCGGACGGCGTAATAGACCAGTCGGCGGCAGACCAGAGCAGTTCGATAAGCGTAGGTCATTACGTTGATGCCTCATATACGGTCACTATACCTGCAAGCGTCACCTTTACTGACAGCGAAAAGGTAGTTGAAAGATCGCTTCAGGCAAGCGATGTTTTTCTGAACGAGGGCGCTAAGCTCAACGTATATGTCAGCAGCCTCAACGGCTTTAAAATGACCAACAACGAGGGATATATCGAGTATTATATGATGGTAAACGGTCATGATATACCGCAGGACAGCGAGGTAGCGATACTTACTGTCACGGCAGGGGATAACTCGGGCTGGGCGGTGCTGAGGTTCGGCACGGAGCTTTCCGATGAGCACAAAGCGTATGCCGGCAATTATTCCGATACACTTACTTTCACCGTATAAGTAGAATGATCAAAACGACTTTCACCCCGACAGCCTTGTGGCTTCGGGGATATTTTTTTGCTTTGACAACGGCTTGCAATTTGTCTTTGACGGTGGTATAATGTATATATCTGATACTTGTAAAAAAGAGGGATATGTTATATGAACGAGGAAGTCGGAGCAAAGCACCCTGTCAAGGACTATTTTCACAGATTGCTGGATATGCGCAGCAATATGCTCAGCTATGAAGAGCTGCACGATATGATGGAGGAAAACACCGTCATTCACGGCGCAAATATGTGGATACTCATGATGGCTATACTTATAGCCTCGATAGGTCTGAATGTAAACTCCACAGCCGTGATAATCGGAGCAATGCTTATTTCTCCTCTGATGAGCGGTATACTTACTATGGGCTATTCTCTGGCAATAAGAGATCTTCCGCTGCTCAGGCACGCGGCGTCGCGCTTTGCCACGCAGGTGATCATCAGCTTGGTGACCTCCGTTATATATTTCAAAATATCGCCGCTTGACGTTGCCACAAGCGAGATGATAGCGCGTACCAGCCCCACACTTTGGGACGTTATGATAGCGCTGTTCGGCGGCATTGCCGGAAGTATAGGAAACACCAGAAAAAAGGCGAGCAACGTTATCCCCGGCGTTGCTATCGCAACTGCGCTTATGCCGCCGCTGTGTACAGCAGGCTACGGAATAGCTACATGGCAGCTTAATTTTGTGCTCGGCGCGGGATACCTTTTTATGATAAATACGCTGTTCATCGCGCTCTCGGCGTTCTTCGTGACAAAACTGCTCGGCGTTCCTGTTATCAGCGAGCTTGACGCAAAAAAACATAAGCGTATAAACCGCATAATAACTACCCTTATTATAATAACGGTGATACCCAGCGCACTTGTCGGCGCGCTTACCGTGTATGCTTCGGTGCTAGAAAGGAACATAGACGATTATCTCAAAAATGAGTTTGTGTTCTCGGATACGCAGCTCGTTCAGAGCAGCGTGGACAATATCGAGCGGAAAATATCCGTGTCGCTGGTCGGTATGCAGATATCGGACGAAAAGATAGCCGAGCTTGAAAGCAGGCTTACGGAATACGACCTTGACGGCTATGCTCTGCACGTTACACAGAATAAAAGCCTCGAGGGCGAGGAGGACAGCGACAAGGTGACTATCGCAGTTCAGGAGAATACGATACAGAACCTGCAAGCGCAGCTTGAAGAGCAGCAGAACGTTGTATCACAGCTTGAGAGCAGCCTTGAAGGTCAGGTGGACTGCGCTGAAATATCGTCCAAGGCGGAAAAGATATTCACAAAACTCAGCGACTGCGAATGCGGCGTTATGTCGGGTCAGAGCGGCGATAAGCTGCTGTTCAGAGGAAGCTGCGAGAGCGAGCTTTCGCATGACGAGGAGCAAACGCTTAAAAACTGGCTCATTTCCGAAAGCGGCATATCAAATGTGACTTTGGATATAGAGCAAACGGGCGATGACGAAAGCGTGCCCGATGAAAGTACATCTGACGAAAACAGCGACGAGGAATAAACACTATGTTCAAAAACAAAAGGACTGCATAATGCAGTCCTTTTTTGTGTGTAAGTTATGTAAGTTATTTTATAAAATGTGTAGGCGTCCAAGGTTCTTTCTGCGGCAGACCGTACTTTTCCTTGCCCAGCGCAATGCTCTTTATCAGGAACGCCATATTTCGGGCAAGCGCGCGCATTGTTTGCCTGCCTTCCTCGTCCATTTCCGCTTCGCCCTTTTCACGTCCGTGTATGCTGTTCCAGTATTGGCTTGAAGCCACGGGCATACCCGCTATAGTGAAGTATTTGTTCAGCTCATCGAACGTCGCAGAGCAGCCGCCGCGTCTCGCGCAGACAACGCTTGCGCCGACCTTCATGGTCTTGTCAAAGCCTGTGCTGTAAAACAGCCTGTCAAGAAAAGCTATAAGTGTTGCGTTGGCGGAAGCATAGTACACGGGACTTGCAGCAACAAGACCGTCAGCCTCCTTGAATTTTTCGGCGGCTTCGTTAACTATGTCGTCAAAAGCGCACTTGCCGTTTTTGGCACAGCTCCCGCACGCAATGCAGCCGCGAATGTCCATGCCGCCTATCTGCAAGGTCTCGTACTCTATGCCCTCATCTGCAAAAACATTTTCCATTTCGCGCAGCGCTATGCTTGTGTTGCCGCCCTTGCGCGGACTTCCGTTTATAATCAGTACTTTCATGATATAATGCCCCTTTCATTACCGTGTCAAAATCCCTTTATTCCCTGCGAATGTGCGGCGTTTATTCGGTTCTCGTCCATCAGATTTATGCACTCGTCAACACTGATATCGCCGACAAACATTTTGTTGAATATCTTTGCCGTCTCATCAGCGCTGTAACCGATTATCCTCGTTGAAGCGGTAGATACCCGTTCGTACTCGTCAATGGAATTTTTCTCATCGGTCACCATCTGCGACTGTATGTTAGTCGTCTGATTTTTAAAACAGCTTACCGTTGATATGCCGTCAAACGCGATGTTGTAATTATCTGCGTCCGCGCAGAAAGCCAGAAACTCCTTTGCCTTATCTGCCTTTTGACTGTTTTTGTTCACCATCATCATGTTGAGATTTCCGCCCTCATATGTACCGTTGTCAGCCGTGTCCATAAAAACCGGCATGAGCGCGAAATCATCTACCGTATATTTATCGGGCTTGAAATCGGTATAGAACCAAGTGTCCCAGATAAACGTCATAACGGCATTTCCCGATGAAAGCGCGGGACTTATATCGTCCCAGCCTGTTTTCTTGTAATCCGAGCCGAACCAGCCGTTTTTGGCGGCGTCGTATATCCATTCAGTCATGTCCTTTACTTCGGGTATATCGGCGTATGTTATCTCATTCTTGTTTATTTTTTCGAGCGTGGAGGGATCGTCGGCAAATATTGGGTCAAGTCCGAACTGTAACATCCAAGAGCAGCCGTCGGCAGGCCAGCAGATCGGGGTATACCCGATATCGGCAAGAGCCTGACACAGCATATCGAACTCCGCTTGCGTCGTGGCGGTATCAAGACCCAGATCGTTCAGTATCGTTTTGTTGTAATAGCAGCCCGAAACGGAGCTTTCCCAAAAAGGAAGCCCGAGCAGATCGCCGCTGCTGTCAAGACAATACTCCTTAGCGCTGTCCGTAAGCTCCGACACCCATTTTTCGTCGTTAAGATAGCAGAAGTTTTTCTCAACGTCGAAACGGTTGAGATCGGAGTTGTTGAAATGCAGGAAAACATCTGGCAGAGTGCCCTCTTTTATGCGTTTTGCAGCCTCATCCTCGTAATCGGCGTCCTCAACGGAAATTATCTTCAGCTTGACGCCGCTTGACTTTTCGTACTGCTCGAATATGCTTGTCATATAGCTTTTGGCAAGATCGCTCTTTTTGCCCATGATAGAAAGCGTGTTGCCGTTGTTTTCATCTGAGCTGCCGTCTTTGCCGCTGCAAGCGGTCATAGTCAGTGCCATAGATACGGCTGTCACGGCACACAGAATTTTTTTGTTCATCGGTCATTCCTCCGTTTTTTTCTCGTTAGCTTGCCAACAAGGTCTTTTACGGCGTTCATATCTATCGGCTTGGCGAGATGACCGTTCATTCCCGCGTCCAGAGCGTCCCGCACATCTTCCGCAAACGTATTTGCAGTCATTGCAGCAATAGGTATAGTCTTAGCCTCGGGGTGGGCGCTTGACCTTATCGCTTTTGTGGCGTCATAGCCGTTCATGACGGGCATTTGAACGTCCATAAATATCATATCGTAGTGACCGGCTTCGGAGTTTACAAACATATCTACGGCCTGCTGACCGTTAACTGCAAGCTCGCAGCTCGCTCCCTCCATGCCCAGCATTTCGGTAAGTATCTCGGCGTTCAGCGCATTGTCCTCCGCAACAAGGAAAAGAAGTCCGTCCATGGTGCTTTCGGTATTAATATCTTCAGGCGGAATTTCATCTGCCGCTTTTTTGTTGAAGAGCGGTTTTATCGTATGCCAGAAGGTGGACAGGAAGAACGGCTTTGACATAAAGGCGTCTATGCCTGCCTGACGCGCTTCATCTTCTATCTCGCTCCAGTCATATGATGTCAGTACAAGTATCGGAACGTCGTCGCCGATCGTTTCACGGATCTTTCTGGCAGAATCAACGCCGTTCATAACGGGCATTTTCCAGTCAAGTAGTATAACGTTATAATTGTTTCCGCTGTTGTGAGCATTTACAGCCTCCTCGACTGCCTTTTCGCCGTCGGGAACGCATACCAGCTCAACGCCCGTATCGCGCATAAGTCTTTCAATGCCCTTGCAAACGTCCTCTTCGTCATCGGCGACCAGAACTCTGTTCACCTTGTGTCTGAACCACAGATCGGCTTCCTCGTGTTCAGGCAGAGCAAATGAAAGCTCAACGGTGAAAGTGCTTCCCTTATCGGGCTCGCTCTCAACGGATATTATGCCGCCCATAAGGTCTACGAGATTTTTGGTTATCGCCATTCCCAGACCCGTGCCCTGTATCGTATTTGTGACAGAGCTTATCTCTCTGCTGAACGGAGCAAATATCTGCTTTTGGAACTCCTTGCTCATGCCTATTCCGTTATCGCTTACGACAAATCTCAGCTTTGCATACTGCGGAGCCTTGCTTTGCAGACTGCTTACGGTAAAGTCTATATTTCCGCCGACGGGAGTGTATTTTACTGCATTTGACAAAAGGTTCAGAAGTATTTGATCAAGGCGGAGCTTGTCGCCGAGCATATGCTCGGGCGGAGCGCCCTGAACGTGTATTCTGAACTCCTGATGTTTTGCCTTTGCCTGAGGCAGAAGTATTATGCTCAGATCGTCCAGAAGCTCGGGCAGACTGAAAAGATCGTGATTGAGAGAGGTCTTTCCGCTCTCTATCTTGCTCATATCCAGAACGTCGTTTATAAGGCTGAGCATATGGCGGCTGGAAGCCGTTATCTTGCGGGTGTATTCGCGTACCTTTTCAGGCTGATCCGCGTCCTTTTCCAGCAGCACGGAAAATCCTACAATAGCGTTCATAGGAGTGCGTATGTCATGTGACATATTTGAAAGGAAATTGCTCTTTGCTTCGTTTGCGCTCTTTGCCGCGGTCAGCGCCTCGCTCAGCTTTTGGTTGAGCTGCTTGTCCTGAGTGCGGTCGGAGAGGACGAAGATGAACTTTTCCGTATCCTGTATCATCATGCGGTATATGGCAAGCCTGTACCAACGGCGTTCACCCGTCTTTTGGTGCATATACTCACATTCCCAGCTCTTGTTGCCGCCCATGGGGATATCATCGAGATCGTCCCTAGGTATGGCGACTGTGCCGTTTATAGCGCATTTTTCCATTTCTCTCAGGTCGCTGCGCACATTGTCTACAGACAGTCCGAGAAGTCTTTCAATGTTAGGGCTAATATACTCGACCTTAAAGTCAATAGGACTGAGCATTATGAAAATATCATCAACGTTGCTGGACAGCACATCAAACATAAGCTCTCTGTACTGAAGCTCCATTTTGTTCTTGCGCGAGAGCTTTCGTGCGCGAACCAAAAGTACCGTTATTATAGCCGCGCCCAGCAGCAAGAAAATGATCGTCAGCACGTTCCAAGTGGTTTTCTGAACGGATAAAAATCCCGCGCTCACGTCGCTCTGAGGAACAACGCTTATCATTGTATAATTCTGATATCCGATAGGCTGATAGAGTATATAGCTGTCGGTATCTGCGATACGACATTCGACTATGTCCGAAGCTCCTATCTGGATATTGGTTCTCATATCCTCAAGCTGACTGTCGGTCAGATCGGAAGCGGCGTCTATATACTTGAGATAGTTCTTGAACACGCTTCCGCCTGTCTGCGTTGACAGCAGCACATCTCCGCTGCCGTTTACAACAAAGCACTTTGCTTCGCCGTCGAACGCTTTTACGTCCAACGAAGCTGCAAGATCCTCGTTTGTGTAGCTGACGGCTATGGCGTTATACCTGAAGCCTTTGTACGTCCCGCTGCTTACGGGTACGGCAAACACAGTCAGCTCCTGACCCGTTTCCATTTTTCCGCTTGCCATAACGGGAGAATCCGTCTGAATGAGACTGTTATAAACGTCGTCCATAGACACGCCGTTTTTCTCGCCGCTCGGCGTCATACATTCGTTATCCTCAGACAGAAAATAGAAATCCGAGAAGCCCCAGTATTTTTGTCTTTCATCTATAAAATCTTTTATACTTTGATTATCTTCGCCCGCGAGCGAAATGTAGTATTTCCAGCCCTCGAGAACGCCCCAGTTTTTCTCTATGTACGATACGAACGAGCGGTCGACCTGACCGTATATCTCCCTGAGGTGAACGGTGCTGTCCTCATTTATATGCTCCGATATGAACCTGAAGTAGAATACTCCTATCAAAACGGCAGCCGTACCGACGATCAGTATCATCATCGGCATAATGATCTTTCCGAGCCATTTTTTCATAAACAAACTATACTCCTTGAACCAAGAAATAATATCCCTATCCGCTCCGCTGCTTGGCGGCATTTCATTATACACAGAAATTATAACATAAAAACCGTTAAAAGTCAATCACATTTTAAGTACGCCGCCGAAGTCCGTGAACTTGACAAACTGCCTGTTTTGCGGTACAATATAAATGTATGTGTTAATTTGAAATCAATTTGAAAGGAAATGATATATATGGGACTTACACTTACCGAAAAGATCCTGAAAGCCCACGTCGTTGACGGCGAGTTCGTAAAGGGAAACGAGATAGGCATAAGGATAGACCAAACGCTTACGCAGGACGCCACGGGAACAATGGCGTACCTAGAATTTGAGGCGATAGGCGTGCCGCGCGTTAAGACTGAGCGCTCGGTAGCTTACATAGACCATAACACCTTGCAGTCGGGCTTTGAAAATGCCGATGACCACCGCTTTATAGGCTCTGTTGCCAAAAAGCACGGCATATACTTTTCGCGCCCCGGCAACGGCATTTGTCATCAGGTGCACCTTGAAAGATTTGGAGTGCCCGGCAAAACGCTCATAGGCTCTGACAGTCACACCCCCACGGGCGGCGGCATAGGCATGATAGCCATAGGCGCAGGCGGACTTGACGTTGCGGTAGCTATGGGCGGCGGCGCATACTACATAACCTATCCGAAGATAGTGAAGATAAACCTTACGGGCAAGCTGTCGCCGTGGGTATCGGCAAAGGACGTTATTCTTGAAGTGCTGAGAAGAATGTCTGTAAAAGGCGGCGTTGGCAAGGTCATAGAATACTGCGGCGAGGGCGTTAAAACGCTGTCCGTACCCGAAAGGGCTACCATTACCAACATGGGCGCTGAGCTTGGCGCAACTACTTCGATATTCCCCTCCGATGAGGTAACGCTGGAATTTCTGAAAGCGCAGGACAGAGCGGACGTTTGGCAGGAGCTCAAAGCCGATGACGACGCAGTATACGACGAGCAGCTCGATATTGACCTTTCAAAGCTCGTTCCGCAGGCTGCCTGTCCTCATTCGCCCGACAATGTAAAGAATTTTGAAGAGATAGGCCCGCTGAAGATAGACCAGGTCTGCATAGGCTCCTGCACAAACTCATCTTATATGGATATGATGAAGGTCGCGCACATTCTCAAGGGCAAGACCGTTCACCCCGACGTTTCGCTTGCAATAGCGCCCGGCTCAAAGCAGGTGCTGAATATGCTTGCAAGCAACGGCGCTCTCTCGGCTATGATAGACGCAGGCGCGAGAATACTGGAATCTGCCTGCGGACCCTGCATAGGTATGGGTCAGGCGCCTAACTCAAAGGGAGTTTCGCTGAGGACTTTCAACCGCAACTTTGAGGGACGCTCGGGCACAAAGGACGGTCAGATATACTTGGTATCGCCCGAAACTGCGGCTGTATCGGCTCTTACAGGCTACCTTACCGACCCGAGAACTCTCGGTGATATGCCTCATATAGATATGCCAAAGCAGTTTACGATAAACGACAATATGGTAACGCCCCCGGCTAGTGAGGAAGAAATGAACAGCGTTGAGATACTGCGCGGCCCTAACATAAAGCCGTATCCCGAAACTGCGCCCCTTGCAGAGGATATTGTATGCAAGGTATCGCTCAAAGTGGGCGACAACATCACCACCGACCACATAATGCCCGCAGGCGCGAAGATACTTCCGCTGCGTTCTAACATTCCTGCCATTTCAAAGCACTGCTTTACCGTGTGTGACGAGGACTTCCCCGAAAGGGCAAAAACGCTCGGCAAGAGCATAATAGTCGGCGGCGCGAACTACGGTCAGGGTTCTTCGAGAGAGCACGCCGCTTTAGCTCCGTTGTATCTCGGCGTAAAGGCGGTAGTGGTAAAGAGCTTTGCAAGAATACACCGCGCTAACCTTATAAACGCAGGTATTCTTCCGCTTACGTTCATAAACGAGGACGACTACGACAAGATAGGTCAGGGCGACGAGATAGAGATACTCGGCGTGCGCAAGGCTGTTTCAGAAGGCACGGTGCAGCTCACCCTTACCGATAAGACCAAGAATGTTGAGATACCTCTTCTGTGCGAACTTACCGGCAGAACGAGGGATATAATGCTTGCAGGAGGACTTCTCGACTACACCAGAGAGGCGCTGAAATAATGAGCCCCGAAACGCTCAGAAAGCTTAAAAAAGCCGCGTACTTTCTGCTGACGCTTATACCGATAGTAATAATAGCGTTTGTTCCCTGTGTGCTTTATCTGGATATAATATTTTTGCCGGTGTTTATATGCGTACTCGGGTTTGTGTGGTACTTTGCGCTGTGCAAGAGGTATGATAAAATTTCTTACAAAGCAAGGGCTGTAACAGCCATAAGCCTGTGGGTAATCGCAGGACTTGCCTTAGTATCGCCGTACATTCTGTTTGCGCTGGCTTCGAGAAATCACCATATGTAAAGAGGTAATAATATGAGATATGCTGAAATAATTGCAGACAGCAACAGGGAAGTGGTGCTGCCGATGTTTGAAAACGCCATAAACGAATACGCAGGCAACATGGAAATTGTTTTTGCGATACCGTAATACAGCTATGAAAAAGAAACGAAATTTCGGCGATATTTTAGTATTTATACTGCTGCTTATCGCGCTTGCTATGATAGCTTTGTACAGTATAATACGGCTTGCAGACATCTTCACGATACGCCTTGTAAACCTTATAGAGCAGATGAAAACAGACAGCGGTCTGCGCAGGGCAATGCCTGTGTTTGCACTTTCGCTTGCAATAGTCACCGCCGTGATATATCTGATATTCAGGAAAAAAGAGGGCAGAGGGTGGCAGTGCCTGAGGTCTTCTCTGACCGCCGCGACGGGCATTTTGCTAATAACAGGCTTTGTACTGATGTGCTTTTCGATACTATAAATTACAGGAGGAATAATTATGGAAAAAATTCGTATGACGACCCCCATTGTTGAAATGGACGGCGACGAGATGACGAGAGTTATCTGGAAGTGGATAAAGGAGATACTCATAGAGCCGTATGTTGATCTGAAAACGGAGTATTACGACCTCGGGCTCGTTCACCGCAACGAAACGGAAGATCAGGTAACTATCGACGCTTCAAACGCCACGAAAAAATACGGCGTTGCGGTAAAGTGCGCTACCATTACCCCCAATGCCGCGCGTATGACAGAATACAAGCTGTCGCAGATGTGGAAATCGCCAAACGGCACGATAAGAGCGATACTTGACGGCACGGTTTTCAGAACGCCGATACTCGTCAAAGGCATAACGCCGTACATACCAACGTGGACAAAGCCTATAACTATTGCCCGTCACGCATACGGCGATATATACAAAAACGTTGAGATGAAATGCCCCGAGGGCTCAAAGGCTGAGCTTGTTCTGACCGACAAGGACGGCAACGAAACGCGCGAGGTCATTCACGAATTCAAGGATAGCGACGGCATAATTCAGGGCGTGCATAACAGGCGTGATTCCATTGAATCTTTCGCACGGGCGTGCTTCAACTATGCTCTCGATATGAAGCAGGACATATGGTTCGCAACGAAAGATACCATCTCGAAAAAGTACGACCACACGTTCAAGGATATTTTCCAGGAGATATTCGACCGCGAGTACAAAGAGAAGTTTGCCCTGCTCGGCATAGAGTATTTCTACACGCTGATAGACGACGCAGTCGCGAGGGTGATACGCTCGGAGGGCGGCTACATATGGGCTTGCAAGAACTATGACGGCGATGTTATGTCGGATATGCTCGCCACCGCTTTCGGAAGCCTCGGGCTTATGACTTCGGTGCTGGTATCTCCTACGGGGGTATACGAATTTGAGGCGGCGCACGGTACTGTTACCCGCCACTATTACAACTATCTCAAAGGCGAAAAGACCTCTACAAACCCCATTGCCACGATTTTTGCTTGGACGGGAGCTTTGAAAAAGAGGGGAGAGCTCGACGGCATACCGCAGCTTTCCGAGTTTGCGCAAAAGCTCGAAAAGGCTTCCATACAGACAATGGAGGACGGCATAATGGACAAGAACCTGTCGCTCATTTCAAAGCTTGAGAACAAGCGCGCCGTGGATACGGAAACATTCCTTAATGAGATAGACGCCAGACTGAAAAAGCTTCTCGGCTGATACTCAATAGTATAAAACAAACAGCGGAAGCGCATTGAGCGTGTCCGCTGTTTTATATGTTCAGATGTTTATGCTGTCCTTGTCGCCGTAAAACTTCGGCGTAAAACATTCATCGGACGAGCTTTTATCCTGTATGTACCGATAAAAGCCGTATTTATCCGCCTCGTCAAGTATCCTGTCATACTCGTATGTTGTCAACCGCCTGTTTATTTCGGGAAAGTCCCTGCTCCCGAACATAGGAACGTACTGCCGCATTACGGAAAGTATCAGAGAATTTGACGCGTACTTTTCCCCGAGATACTTCATTATCGCTATGCTGTCGTCCTTGTGCGACGGCAGAGCAAGGTGCCGTACTATAACACCCTTTACAAGGGTCTCACCGTCAAATATCGGCTTGCCTACCTGCCTTATCATTTCATCAACAGCCAAAGAAGCGGTCTCAAAATAATCGGGCGCGGAGGAGTATTTCTGCGACAGAAGCGAAGAAAAATACTTTATGTCCGGCAGATAGATGTCTATGTAGCCGTCAAGCATTTTCAGCGTTTCTATGCTTTCGTAGCCCGAGCTGTTGTATAATATCGGTATCTCCAGCCTGTCTTTTACCATATCGAGAGCCTTTATAACGGAGGGTACGAACTGCGCCGCCGTTATAAGCGATATGTTGCACGCGCCCTGTTTTTGGAGCGAAAGCATTTTGTCGGCAAGCTCGGCTTGTGTTATCTCAAAGCCCAGACCCTCCTGCGATATCTCGTGGTTCTGACAGTAGCAGCAGCGCAGCGGGCAGCCAGAAAAGAATATCGCGCCGCTGCCGTTTCCCGTGCATATGGCAGGCTCTTCCCACTTGTGCAGAGCGGCTCTCGCTATCCGCATTTTATCGCTCTCGCCGCACACTCCTCTTTTATCACGCCTGTCAACGCCGCACCTGCGCGGACAGAGCGTGCAGCTTGCATACTTATTCATAACTTACTGCCTCGCAGCCTTTTTCAACAGGATAGCATACCTCGCAGAACGGGTAGCAGCTTTTCAATACGCCGCAGCAGTTTTCGGCGCGCTGCTTATCCTTGAATATGCCGAACACCGCCGAACCGCTTCCCGTCATCAGCGCTCCGTCAGCTCCCAGAGATAAAAGCTTGTTTTTAGCCTCCGTTATCTCATCATATCCCGAAGCATATTCCAAAGCATTGAACAGTCTTTTGCATACGCCGTCAATATCGTTCTTCTCAAGACATTTTGCCATACCGTCAATATCTCCTCTTTCGGGTGACGGCATACGGTCGTATTTTGCAAAAGCCGCAGGCGTGCTTACGGATATCTGCGGCTTTACTATAACTAAACAGTATTCGGGTATATGGGGGATAGCGGTCATCTTTTCGCCTATGCCCTCGCATATCTTTGTTCCGCCAACTATGCAAAAAGGCACGTCCGCGCCGAGAGAACGACCGAGCTTCAACAGCTTTTCCTGCGGCGTTTTAATATCAAAAAGCATATCCGCCCCGATAAGAGCTGCCGCGCCGTCCGCGCTGCCGCCCGCCATACCTGCCATTGAGGGTATGCGCTTTTCAAGAGTTATTTTAACGCCGCCGTCAATGTCGTTTTCCCTGAGCATGAGCTTTACCGCTCTCACCACAAGATTGCCGTCGTCGGCAGGTATGCTCTTATTGCCGCACTCGAATATTACCCCTTTGCAAGGCATACGCTCCAGAGTTATCGTATCGTGAACGCTGACCGACTGCATTATCATACGCAGCTCGTGATAGCCGTCCGCCCTTTTGCCGATGACGTCAAGAGCGAGATTTATCTTCGCATATGCGCTGAGCGTTACAGAGTTCATTCCTCATGCTCCTTTTTAAGGTCGCCGAGAAATTCTTCGATAAGTCTTACAGCCTCTTTCAGGTTGCGCAGGGAGTAAGCGTATGAAACGCGAATAAAGCCCTCTCCGCATTCGCCGAACGCGTCCCCGGGAACAACTGCAACGTGCTTTTCGTAAACAAGGCGCTCGCAGAATTCCTTGCTTGTAAGCCCCGTGGACCTTATGCACGGGAACACATAGAACGCTCCCTCCGGCTCAAAGCACGGCAGACCTATCCTGTTGAACGCGGCAACGAGATATCTTCTTCTCGTGTTGTATTCGTCCACCATTTTCTTAACGTCCGCGTCACATTCCTCCAAAGCCGTAACGGCGGCGTACTGGCTCACCGTCGGCGAGGACATTATCGCGTACTGATGTATCTTCAGAATGTGCTGTAAAATAGGCTGCGGACCTGCCAGAAAGCCCAGTCTCCAGCCAGTCATGGCGTATCCTTTTGAAAAGCCGTTTATAAGTATCGTGCGCTCTTTCATGCCGTCAAGAGAGGCGATCGAGCAATGGTCTTTTCCGTATGTAAGAGCGGAGTATATTTCATCGGATACCACTATTATGTTGGTGTCCCTCAGCACCTCGGCTATCGGCTCTAAGTCCTCGCGGGTCATGATAGCGCCCGTGGGATTGTTGGGGTAGGGGAGTATAAGCATTTTTGTGCGCGGCGTTATTTTTTCTTTAAGCTCATCAGCCGTCAGCTTGAAGTTGTTTTCAAGCTTTGTTTCTATCGTTACCGCCGTTCCGTTTGCGAGCTGGACCATTGGCGCATAGCAAACAAAGCACGGCTCAACGATAAGTACCTCGTCGCCCTCGCTTACGCACGCCCTTATTGCCAGGTCTATTGCCTCCGAGCCGCCAACAGTCACAATTATCTCGTCTTTCGGCTCGTATTTTACCCCGACCGTCCTGTCAAGATATCGGCTTATAGAGCGGCGCAGGTCTAAAAGACCCGAATTTGCCGTGTATGACGTTTTTATCTTTTCAAGCACCGTTATGGCTTTCTGACGTATCTTCCAAGGCGTGAAGAAATCCGGTTCGCCAACGCCAAGGTTCAAAACGCCGTCCATTTGCTGGGCGATGTCAAAAAACTTTCTTATGCCCGAGGGCTTTATGGAGCGCGCCTTTTCGGTAACTATCTTATCATAATCTATCATGGGGATATAAAGCCTCTTTCATTGTTTTCTTGTTCTATATCTGTTACGGGGATACAAATCCTCTTTCGTCGTTTTCTTCGTCACACATAAGTATGCCGTTTTCCTTGTAGCTTTTCAGCTCAAAGTGAGTTGCGGTAGATATAACGCCGTCTATCGTTGAAAGGTGGCGCGCCACAAAATCCGATATTACGCGCAGATTTTCGCCTATTATCGTTATTCCTAAGTCGTATGCTCCCGACATCAGCGTAACGGATTTTACAGCGTCATACTGCGCTATGAATTTTGCTATATCGTCAAAGCCGCTCTCAGCCATGGGCGTGACCTTCAGCTCGATGTAAGCCGTAACGAGATTTGGATTTTCAACGGCATGGTCGATAAGAGTGGTGTAACCCTTTATAGTGCCGTTTTTTTCAAGAGCCTCTATCTCTGCCGCGACTTCGCTTTCGGACATACCAAGCATGACCGCAAGCTCTGCATTTGAAAGCCGCGAATTTTTCGCCAACAGGTCAAGTATCTGTGACATATTACATTCCTCCACTTGCTATATTTGCGCATACTGCGCTTTGTTTTATTATACAATTTTCCCCGCCGATTGTCAATACAAATACCGAGAAAGACCCTTTTGGACAAAATAATATCAAATGCTTTTGTCACACCCCTTGAAAAAATCTGAGAAATGGTGTATAATCATAGAATAGTATGAAAGAATGTGAAAGGATGTTGTATTATGGACGTAAAAAGGCTTGCAGCCGTTTGTGTTATGCTGGCAGCCGCAGTTTTTTGCTCGTGCAGCGGAAAAAGCTCTGATGACAGCAGCTTCGTCACCACGACCGCGCCAAGCACCGACGAAGTGCCTCCTGTTCAGCAGGAAACGCCTAAATATACGTTTCCTTCGTTTTTTGTAGATGATGTTGACAATATATCGCTGTACAGAAATCTTGTGGCTAACAGCTTTGACTCGCAGAAGATGAACGCCGCGGTGACAGAGCAGCCGTTCAGCTCTATGACCTGTGAGACCTCTTTTTTGTCGGGAACGTATTACAGCTATGTTTCAGGTGATAAAAAGGGCATAGTGAGCGCGGACGGAAATATAATGCTTTCCGCCAATTATACGGAGATAGTCCTCGTGCGCCCCGATACTTTCCTGCTGACAACGGACAGCGGCGCGCAGGTCTACGCAATGATAGAGGAAAACGGAGTTATAACGCCCGTTGAGGAGGGCGGATATGTCTGGTTCGAGAGCGAAGACCCGATACAGATAAAGCTGACAACGGAAGATGACGACGCAGGTCAGACGGGTGCGCAGCAGTATTATCTGGAGTCTGCCAGAGGAAAAATAGTATACAGCACTTATTGGGACTATATAGAAACAATAACGCTGGACATACCTTCAACGGCGGCGTTCAGCGCATATCTGGGCGAGCAGTACTATTATATAGTCTTTGATAAATATTATAATTATAAGATATATGAGGGCTCATACGGTACTGTTGAGGTATCTGTCGGCGGACAAACGGGAAGATGCTTTATACTGAGCAGCGAGCATCTTAATGAGATAAGCAGTATGCTCGACAGCTTCGGAGCGGTAAACGGATCGGTGTCAGTACCGGGCAGCTCGTCGTCGGACTATGTGCAGTTCGTTTTCGGCAATACCAACAGGTCTGAGATCACCATATCCTCCGACGGCTTCTGCTATATCGAGGAGATAGACCCTGAGGGTATGAGCCATAAGTATTTCACCGTTGTCGATAAGCTTTGCTTTTCAGACGTTGTAAACTGGATAGATAAGGAGCTTTCGCAGGAATATACCGAACAATAGCGATATTTGGCGCAGACTTTGGCTCTGCGCCTGCTTTTTGTCTCGTGCTGCGATAAAAAAATAAGAAAAAATTTGAAAATACTCTTGCTAAATTCTATAATTCATTGTATAATAAAATATGTATGGAGCTTTGACCTGCGGGAATTATCCACCGTATGGTAAATTTGCTCAAAATAACGAATGGAGGATATGAAAATATGTCCGATACGGCAATGCAAAGACTGACATATTTGTTCGATAACGGTGAGTTTACCGAGATAGGCTCGCTCGTTAAGTCGGGCGGCGTCATTACGGCTTACGGCTATGTGGAGGGAAGCCCCGTCTATGCCTTTTCACAGGACGTGAGCGTTAATTCCGGAGCAGTAGGTGTAACGCAGGCGGAAAAGATCGCAAAGGTCTATGACCTTGCCTCGCGCACGGGGGTTCCCGTGGTGGGTATATATGATTCATGCGGAGCGGATCTGAGCGACGGGTTCGGCGCGCTGGACGCTTACGGAGAGCTTCTTAAAAGAGTTTCGGAGCTGTCGGGAGTAGTTCCGCAGATATCCGTTGTCGCAGGGGTCTGCGCAGGATGCAGCGCAATGATGGCGGCAGGCGCGGATATAGTGATAGCGGCGAAGGATGCGGCGATATTTACATCTCCCAACAGCAAAATAAGCGACCTCGCCGAAAATGCCGCAAAGAACGGCACGGTCTCGGTAACGGCGGAAAACGATGAGCAGGCTATTAAAAAAGCCAGAGAGCTGGCGGCTAAACTTCCGCAGAACAATCTCTCTCCGCTGCCTATGTATGAGTTTGAGGAGAGCGGCGAGGCGTTCGGCGCAAATGCCGCAGAGCAGGCTAAGGCGATATGTGATGCTGACAGCATAACGGTTCTGGGAGAAGAATACGGAAAATGCGCTTATACGGCTTTGGCAACGATCGGCGGCTCTACGGTGGGCGTGTGCGGCACTGATATCAGCAGCGGAAAGCTCACAGATGACGACTGCTCAAAGCTCGCAAGATTTGTAAGACTGTGCGATGCTTTCGCAGTACCCGTTATAACGCTCGTAAATACCGAGGGTTTTGAGGCTGACGACGCTGCCGAAATGGCAGGAGCGGTAAAGAGCATGACAAGGCTCGCCCATTCTTATGCCGAAGCAACGACCGTAAAGCTCGCGGTGATAACCGGTAAAGCCTACGGCGCTGCGTATATAGCTCTGGCAGGAAAGAACGCAAATGCCGATATGACGTTCGCTCTTCCAAATGCCGTGATATCGCCTGTCGATCCCCTCGCAGCAGCGGAGATACTGAGACATGACGACCTCAAGGGCGCGGAGGATACCGAGGCTAAACGCAGGGAGCTTGCCGCAGAGTATGTAGAAGCTTCTGCAAGCGCCGTAAAAGCGGCGGAACACGGTAGTATCGACGCGGTAACGGAAGCGGAGAACGTAAGAAGCACGCTTATAAATGCGCTGGACATAATGTCGGGAAAGCGTATATCAAGGCTGCCTAAGAAGCACAGCAACATTCCAATGTAATTCAACCTGATGGAGGAATATGTAATGAAAAGATATAACATAACTGTAAACGGAACGGCATACGACGTTGAGGTAGAAGAGATAACCGACGGAGCACAAGTATCTTCGGCTCCCGCAGCAGCTCCCAAGGCAGCGCCTAAAGCCGCCCCCAAAGCTGCTCCCGTAGCAGACGGCACTAAGATAACCGCCCCTATGCCCGGTATGATACTCGATGTAAAGGTAGCGGTAGGCGATACCGTTAAAAAGGGTCAGGCAATGTTCGTGCTTGAAGCAATGAAAATGGAGAATGACGTTAACGCAGTCTGCGACGGCAAGGTGCTCAGCGTAAATACGTCTAAAGGCACGTCCGTTGAAACGGGTACGGTGCTTGCCGTTATCGGCTGATAATCTCATCTGAAAGGAATGCTTTAAATGGCTAAACTTAAAATAACAGAGACCGTTTTTCGTGACGCTCATCAGTCGCTGATAGCCACCAGAATGCCTATTGAAGATATGCTTCCCGTGCTTTCGGCTATGGATAAGATAGGCTTTTACTCGGCGGAAGTGTGGGGCGGAGCAACGTTTGACTCCTGCATAAGATTTCTGGGTGAGGACCCTTGGGACAGGCTGCGTATCATTCGCAAAGAAATGCCCAATACAAAGCTGCAAATGCTCTTCCGCGGACAGAATATGCTCGGCTACCGTCATTACGCCGACGACCTTGTCGAGTATTTCGTGCAGAAATCTATCGCTAACGGAATTGATATCATAAGGATATTCGACGCGCTCAACGATATAAGAAACCTCGAGACCGCTATCAAAGCGGCTAAAAAGGAAAAAGGTCACGCACAGGTCGCTATTTCGTATACCACGGGCGAGGTGTTCACCGAGGAATACTATATCAACTATGCAAAGACCATCGAGAACGCAGGAGCGGACTCTATATGTATAAAGGATATGGCTGCGCTGCTCACTCCTTATGAAGCGGGCAGACTTGTAAAGGCTCTCAAAGAGACCGTTAAAATACCCATACAGCTTCATACCCACTTCACCTCGGGACTTGCCGATATGTGTATAATGAAAGCGGTAGAAGCGGGTGTTGATATCGTAGATACAGCTATGTCGCCGCTCGCGCTCGGTACTTCTCACGCCCCGACAGAGTCGATAGTCGCGGCGTTCCAGGGTACGGAATATGATACGGGTCTTGACCTCGTTGCTCTGAGCGAGCTCAGAGACTACTTTATGGGTCTGAGAAAAAAATATATCGAAAGCGGTCTGCTTGACCCGTCAATGCTCGCCACCAATACAAACGCGCTTTTGTATCAGGTACCCGGCGGAATGCTCTCCAACCTGCTTTCACAGCTAAAACAGGCAGGCAAGGAGGATCAGTTGGACGAGGTGCTCGCGGAAGTGCCCAGAGTGCGCAAGGACTCCGGCTACCCTCCGCTCGTTACGCCTACTTCTCAGATAGTCGGTACGCAGGCGGTGTTCAACGTTATCACGGGCGAGAGATATAAGACCGTTACAAAGGAATTTAAGGGAATGGTCAAAGGCGAGTACGGCAAAACTCCCGTTGAGATAAGCGAGGAGTTCAAAAAGAAGATACTCGGCGACGAGGAAGCCATAACCTGCCGCCCTGCCGACCTCTTGCAGCCCGAGTTTGAGAAGATGAAGCTCGAGTGCGCGGAGTGGTGCCAGCAGGAGGAGGATATCCTCACATACGCTATGTTCCCCAAGGTAGCGCCGAAATTCTTCGAGCAGCGAAGAAACAAGCGCTTCGGTATCGACAGCCACGCCGATGTTGCAAACAAGGTAGTGCCGATATAAGCCGAATTTTTACACCAAAATTAAAACCGATGCTTGCATTTGCAGACATCGGTTTTGTTTTATCTGTTGTGAGGTTACTCCTCTTTCAGTACCTCTTTCGGCTCGTTTGAACCTATGATAGCCAGCGGCATTATCATTGAAAGCGCGAGGTAGAGCACTATCACTCCTGCGCATACCGCTAAATGCCATATACCGAACGAAATGACCGTTTCTTTAAGGAATGTCAGCTTGCCGACTATTAGCACAAGTGCTGAGATAGCCGCGGCTATGCCGCAGGTTATCGCGCTGTTTTTCAGGCTTCTCAATGCGCAGGTGCGCCACCTTGCACCGCAGATGTAGAAAATAGCATAGTTTCTAAGCTGACGTTTGGTGTATATCGCGCTTATAGATACAGTTGATATAACGGTGAGTATGAATATGCACAGCGCTATCGGGAACAGCGTGTACATCTGCTCATAGATGTAATCAAGGCT
>CANRNT010000019.1 GCA_947631995.1 uncultured Clostridia bacterium
AACAAATAGATGCACGAACCTTGATTACTCTGTATTCTGGCGGATTCCGGATAAGAAGCAGGAGGTATATAAAACGGAGCAATTGATCCGGCTTCCTGAGTTTGCCAATCAGGAACGGTGTTGACTATCTTATAGCTCTCTCCTCCAATGATAACATGATCGGCATCTTGCGGAACTAATTTGTAAGTATAGTCGCCTCCTCCAAAGCCGCCACGATTACCTTCAATTATAATATCGCGAATCGCCACTACCTTTTCGCCGTTATTGATCTGTTCATTGGTAAAAAAATTCTGTCTGGTGCTTCTTATTGTGTCGCCTTCTGCATCTGCCGTAAAAAACATATCTGCGTAATAAGGCTCTACATCGTCGGTATATATCTCGCCGATGACATTTCCTTGAAAGGTGAGCTGAGTTTCAACATAAACATAGCAACATACATCCTTCAGATTGCTTTTGGTCTCGTCCGAAAGATTTCTCATCATTTCTACAAGCATAGAGGGCGAAATATCGGTCACATCACGGTAGCTGTCATAATCTTCAAAAGGTCCAGCATATTCTTCGTCAAATTTTATTGGGAACTCTTTGTATTCTTTGTTTTCGCCTTCGTTAACAATAACATTGTAGTTTTGATAAAGCCCATAGGAGAAGCAAATGACAAGTCCGGATACGATTATATTTAATACCAAAAGCAGCGACAAAAGCCGCTGCTTGGTAAATTGATTTTTAAGGTTCTTAAATATATATCTTATCATAAATACCACTCCTGACAAGTTGAATGTTGATAGATGTCATTGTTGAAAAATTTGTCTAATTTTATTATATATCCAATTTTTTGTTTTGTCAATGGATAAAATGTAGAAAAAACAAATCTTGGTTTGGTGGTATTGCCATAAATTAGCTGGCTGGCTAAATATGATCTTACATCAAAGCGAGATGTTTTTTTACCTCTATGAGCGACGGGAGGGTCATGTATGTAAGCCTGTCGGTTTCCTCCGTCGGCGGGAGAAGATCAGGCACCATTATGCAGCGTATGCCTGCGTTTGCGGCGGCGCGCACACCGTTGTGCGAATCCTCTATTACGATAGCTTCGTCCTCTGGCACGCCCAGCAGCGAAAGACAATGCAGGAATATGTCGGGCGCGGGCTTCGAGCGGGAAACGCTGTCGCCGCCTGTTATCACGTCAAAATACCTGTCCAGCGAAGCTTCGGAAAGCTCCGTTATAACCCTTTCCGTTACCGTTGAAGAAGCTACGCCCAGCTTTGCTCCGCGTTCTTTCAGATATGCGAGAAGCTCTTCTATGCCCGCTTTTTTCGGGAAACCGTTCGGTATTGCGGCGCTCCTGAAAATAACAGCGGCAGCCGCTCGGAAATCGTCATACGGAAAATCTTTTCCGTAACGCTCCGCAAAGAGCCGCCGCGTCACAAATTCCGCAGAGCCTATGCAGTCGGGAAAGATATCGTCAATATCCGTAAGACCGTACTTTGTACCCGCCTGTTTCCAGCTTTCCAAACATAAACGCTCGGTATCAAAAATAACTCCGTCCATGTCAAATATAACTGCGGAAAGCTTCATGCTCATGCCTCCCGAAGAGCAGCTTTAAGGGCGGTCGCCAGCTGGTCGGGGCAGGAGGTCTGCTTAAAGCCGCATTTTGTGCCCTCCAGACGTTTTATAACGTCCTCGACCCTCATGCCCTCAACGAGCGCCGCTATGCCCTTGAGATTACCGTTGCAGCCGCCTGTAAACTGAACGCTTTTGAGGATATCGCCGTCTATCTCGAAATCTATCCTCGATGAGCAAGTCCCCATAGTTTTGTACGAATATTTCATAATATTACCTCCTTGTTATATAAAGCTCGATTGAGCTGTTATGCAAAAAACTTTTGAACGAACCACGGCGTCGGAGCGGTAAAGCTTTTTCCGTTGAGATAATCAAGTATCCCCGCCCCGCCGATGAATGAGAACGTCAGCTTGTGCGCCTGCAAAGCCTGCGTTTTTACACCGTATTTTCGGTTTTCCTCATTTCTTCTGTATTTTCCGTCGCCGAGCAGCGGACAGCCTATGTGCGCCATATGAGCGCGTATCTGATGAGTTCTGCCCGTCACCAGCTCAACTTCGCACAGCGCCAGAGAGCCGCTGACCGAGAGTACCCTGTAACGCGTTACGGCGCTGCGTGATGAAGCGGTCTTTTTGTTCGTGATATGCACCGTTTTTGACGCCTCGTCCTTTTCGATGTACGTCCTTATTTCGGCTTCTTTCTTTGACGGTATACCGCAGGTCACGCACAGATAAAGCTTCGTCAGCTCGCGCGCCTTTATCTTCTCATTTAGTATGCGCAGGCTCTCGGCGTTTTTTGCACATACTACTATCCCCGAAGTGTTCCTGTCTATGCGGTTGCACAGCGCAGGAGTGAAAGAGAGCTCGTTGTCGGGGTCGTATTCGCCCTTGTCATAAAGATAATGAAGTATGCGGTTGATAAGGGTATCGCTGCTTCCGCTCTCGTCCTCGTGAACGACCAGACCCGTTTTCTTGTCGGCAAGAAGTATGTTATCGTCCTCATATATTATGTCCGAAAATACGGGCGCGGACAAAAACGGCAGCCTGTTTGTGTTTTCCTGACCGAAAAATTCATCGTTTATGTAAAGGTCTATAACGTCGCCGACCTGTATACGCTGTGATATCTCGCAGCGTTTGCCGTTTATTTTTATGCGTTTCAGACGAATGTATTTGTAGAGAAGATTTTTCGGCAGAAGAGGAACAGCCTTTTCAAGGAATTTGTCAGCCCTCTGACCCGCGTCATTAACGCCTGCCGTAAAGCTTTTCATATCCGCACCCCCGTTCATATCGTATTTATAATAGTATATCACATTTTAAAAAAAACTTCAATAGCGGGCTGACTTATAACTTTGTCTTGAAGTTTTAAATGCAATGTGCTATACTTATATGTGTATGTCCGATATAAATTCGTGTGAGGGGAATTTCGTATGAAAAGTGTCAACGAAGCGCGCAGGGAAAGGATAACCGAAAAGTTCATTTCCGAAGGCTTTGCAGGTCTGGACGGCGCGCAAACGCTGGAAATACTGCTCAGCTATGCTATGCCGGGGGTCAGCTCTGCGCAGACCTCCACAGCCCTGATGAAACGTTTTAAAAACCTTTACGGCGTTGTCTGCGCCGACGCGGATACGCTGAAAAGAGATTTTTTCCTCGATGACGGCGCCATAGCGCTTATAAAGCTGCTGCCAAGCTTGACTATGCGGTATACGGGAGGCAAGCGCAAGCGGATATCTTCCATACAGGAGGCGTCGGATTTTTTCTGCACACAGCTTCGCGGCGCAAGAAGAGAAAAGCTTCTCGCCTGCTTTTTGAATAACAGGCTTGAAGTGATAAGCTGTGAAAAGATATCGGAGGGCAGTATAACATCTACAACAGCGTCCTCGCGGGATCTTGTAGAGGCGACGATGAGGGCTAAGGGAAAATTTGTTATGATCGCTCATAATCACGTTGACAGAGATCCCAGTCCCAGCAGCGATGATATATCGGTCACCAGAGTTATCAGACGCGCGCTGTACGATGTCGGAGCGGAGCTGCTGGATCATATCATAGTGTCAAATACGGGGAAAACTTGCTCTTTGAAAAAAGAGGGATATATCCCGTTTCTGGAAACATAATATCAAGAACAAATGTTCTTGACAAATGCGAGTATATATGTTATCATAGAAACAGATGTTCTTTATCAGGCGGTGAGACTTTAGTATGGATCATTTTGAACTTGTTTCGGAATATAAGCCTACGGGCGACCAGCCGCAGGCGATAGACAAGCTCGTGCAGGGCGTGAAGGACGGTCTGCGCGAACAGATACTGCTGGGCGTTACGGGCAGCGGCAAAACCTTTACAATGGCAAACGTTATCGCCAAGGTGAATAAGCCAACGCTCGTTCTTGCACACAACAAAATACTTGCGGCGCAGCTTTGCTCGGAGTTCAAGGAGCTTTTCCCGAACAACGCCGTTGAGTATTTCGTTTCGTACTACGACTATTACCAGCCAGAGGCGTATATCCCCGGCAAGGACGTTTATATAGAAAAAGACAGCTCGGTAAACGATGAGATAGATAAGCTTCGGCACTCTGCCACCACCGCCATTGCCGAGAGAAATGACGTTATAGTCGTTGCTTCGGTGTCGTGCATATATTCGCTCGGCGACCCCGAGGAATATAAAAGTATGGTGGTCTCAATTCGCCAGGGTATGCAGATGGACAGAGCGGAGCTTGCCGCAAAGCTTGTAGGCATACAGTATGAGCGCAACGATATGGCGTTTGAGAGAAACAAATTCCGTATGCGCGGCGATGTTGTAGAGATATACCCTGCAAACTCCGATGGCGACGCGATAAGAGTCGAGTTTTTCGGCGATGAGGTCGACAGGATATGCCAGATAAACGCGCTTACAGGTGAGGTAGTCGCTAAGCTTTCCCACGCCGCAATATTCCCTGCAAGCCACTATATCGTAGGCAAAGAAAAAATGAAAGCCGCTATTGAGGACATCAGGCAGGAAATGCGCGAGAGAGTTGAGTTTTTCAAGCAGCGAGATATGCTCATAGAGGCTCAGCGCATAGAGCAGCGCACCACTTACGATATGGAAATGCTTGAAGAAGTGGGCTTTTGCAGCGGCATTGAAAACTATTCAAGAGTGCTGGAAAGGCGCGCGCCGGGCAGTCAGCCGTATACCTTGCTTGACCATTTCCCCGATGATTTTCTTATGCTGATAGATGAATCGCACGTCAGCGTGCCGCAGGTGAGAGCGATGTATGCAGGCGACAGGGCAAGAAAAACAGCACTTATAGATTACGGCTTTCGCCTGCCCTCGGCTTACGATAACCGACCGCTGAATTTTGACGAGTTTTACAAGCACATAAAGCACGTTATATTCACATCGGCAACGCCGGGCCCTTTTGAAAGGGAAAAAGCGCAGCAGGTGGCAGAGCAGGTGATACGCCCAACGGGTCTTCTTGACCCCGAAGTCGAGGTAAAGCCTGTTGAGGGGCAGATAGAAGACCTGCTTTCTGAGATAAATATCAGGGTGGAGAAAAATCAGCGCGTGCTGGTGACTACCCTTACCAAAAAAATGGCTGAAGACCTGACAGACTACCTGAAAGGCTTCGGCGTAAAGGTGCGCTATATGCACCACGATATCGACACCATAGAGCGTATGGAGATAATACGCGATCTGAGGCTCGGCGAGTTTGATGTGCTTGTTGGTATAAATCTTCTGCGTGAGGGACTTGACCTGCCCGAGGTCTCGCTCGTTGCGATACTGGACGCCGACAAAGAGGGATTTCTGCGCTCCGAAAGCTCGCTCATACAGACGATAGGCAGAGCGGCGCGTAACGCAGAGGGAAAAGTTATTATGTATGCCGATGAGCTTACGGGCTCTATGGAAAGGGCTATAACGGAGACAGAGCGCAGACGCGCTTTGCAGCAGGAGTACAACGAAAAGCACGGTATTATACCTAAGACTATTGTCAAGGATATACGCGATGTTATCGAAATATCTACCAAAGAAGAAGTTGAGTATTCGGCGCGGCAGAGAAGCAAGCTTTCAAAGGCTGAAACAGCCAAGCTTATTGACAAGCTTACAAAGCAGATGAAAGAAGCCGCCAAAATGCTTGAATTTGAGCACGCGGCGTTTCTGCGCGACAAGATAGCAGAGCTTAAAGGCGAAAAGTAATAAAGCGAAAGGAAAGACCTTTGATGTCAAAAGATAAGATAGTTATAAAAGGCGCGAGGGAGCATAATCTTAAAAATATAAACATAGAACTGCCGAGAGATCAGCTTATAGTAATGACGGGTCTTTCGGGCAGCGGTAAATCCTCGCTTGCGTTTGATACCATATATGCCGACGGTCAGCGCAGATATGTAGAGTCGCTGTCGTCGTATGCGAGAATGTTTTTAGGGCAAATGGACAAGCCCGAGGTGGACAGCATAGAGGGGCTTTCGCCTGCAATTTCCATAGACCAGAAAACTACCTCGCGCAATCCGCGTTCAACGGTGGGCACGGTTACGGAGATATACGACTATCTGCGACTGCTGTACGCAAGGATAGGCATACCCCATTGCCCCGTCTGCGGCAGAGAGATACTTCATCAGACGGTTGATCAGATAGTCGATAAGATATGTGAGCTTGAAGAGGGCACGCGCATACAGCTTTTAGCGCCTATTGCAAAAGGCAGAAAAGGCGAGTATCAGAAAGAGATAGAGCAGGCGCGAAAGTCGGGATATGTAAGAGTGCGCATTGACGGCATAACATACGACCTCTCAGAGCCTATAAAGCTTGAAAAGAACAAGAAGCACAACTTTGATATCATCGTTGACAGGCTTGTCATAAAAGAGGGGATAAAGTCAAGGCTTTCAGACAGCATTGAAGTTATATCAAAGCTTACGGGCGGAATAGTCAGCGTTGACGTTATAGGCGGCAAAGAGATGATGTTCTCGCAAAACTACGCTTGCCCCGAGCATAATATCTCTATTGATGAGCTCACTCCGAGAATGTTCTCGTTCAACAGTCCGTTCGGCGCTTGCCCCAAGTGTACGGGTCTGGGCGTATATAAAAAGATAGACCCCGAGCTTATAATCCCCAACAAGAACTTGTCTATTATGGAGGGCGCTATAAAAGCCAACGGCTGGAACAACCTCGACGACGGCTCGATAGCGATGATGTATTTTCAGGGAATATCCAAAAAATACGGCGTTGACCTGAATATGCCCGTGAAGGATATCCCGCAGGATAAGGTGGATATTTTTCTGTACGGCACAAACGGAGAGAAGCTGAAGCTTGAGCGCAAAACAGGCTTCGGCACAAGCAGATATGAGGCTGACTTCGAGGGCATAATACCCAACCTTGAAAGAAGATATGCAGAGTCGGCAAGCGACTATTCAAAAGCCGATATAGAGACCTGTATGAGCGAGGAAAACTGCTCCGCCTGCCACGGCAAAAGACTGCGCCCCGAAAGCCTTTCGGTAACGGTGGGCGGCGTGAATATCGCACAGCTTACGGATATGTCGGTGGTAGACGCCGATAGGTTCTTCGAGGAGCTGAAGCTCAACGAAAAAGAAACGATAATAGGCGAGAGAATAATAAAAGAGATACGCTCGAGGCTGGGCTTTCTGAAAAGCGTGGGTCTTGAATATCTCACCTTGTCGCGCTCGGCAGGCACGCTTTCGGGCGGAGAGAGCCAGCGCATACGCCTTGCAACGCAGATAGGGTCATCGCTGGTCGGCGTGCTGTATATACTTGATGAACCGTCGATAGGTCTGCACCAGAGGGATAACGACAAGCTCATAGCAACGCTCAAACGCCTGCGTGATATAGGCAACACCCTGATAGTCGTAGAGCACGACGAGGACACCATGCGCAGCGCCGATTTTATTGTAGATATAGGCCCGGGGCCGGGCGTTCACGGCGGCAACATAGTCGCAAGCGGCACTGTTGAAGATATAATAAAATGCCCCGAGTCGATAACGGGCAAGTACCTCAGCGGCGAGATAAAAATACCCGTTCCCAAAGAGAGAAGAAAGGGCAGCGGCGAGGTTCTCACCGTTAAAGGCGCGCGGCAGAACAATCTTAAAAATATCACGGTAGATATACCGCTCGGCACGTTCACGGCGGTAACGGGCGTTTCGGGCAGCGGAAAATCAAGCCTTGTGAATGAGATAATCTACAAAGAGCTTGCAGGCAGGCTCAACCGTTCGCGCATACGCTCGGGCGATTTTGACGATATAGAGGGCGTTGAGCACCTTGACAAGGTGATATGCATTGACCAGTCGCCAATAGGCAGAACGCCGCGCTCAAACCCTGCAACATATACGGGCGTTTTCAATGATATACGCGACCTTTACGCCAACACCGCAGACGCAAAAATGCGCGGTTACGGCCCCGGCAGGTTTTCTTTCAACGTTCGAGGCGGCAGGTGCGAGGCTTGTCAGGGCGACGGAATAATAAAGATAGAAATGCACTTTTTGCCCGATGTGTATGTTCCCTGCGATGTATGCCACGGTAAACGCTTCAACCGCGAAACGCTGGAGGTGCGCTTCAAGGGCAAGAACATTTACGATGTTCTGGAGATGACCGTTGAAGAGGGTATGGAGTTTTTCAAGAGCCACGAGAAGATATACCGCAGGCTGAAAACGCTCTATGACGTAGGACTGGGATATATAAAGATAGGTCAGCCCGCAACAACGCTTTCGGGCGGCGAGGCGCAGAGGGTAAAGCTTGCAACCGAGCTTTCAAAGCGGCAGACGGGCAGAACGTTCTATATACTTGATGAGCCTACAACAGGGCTTCACTCTGCCGATGTGCATAAGCTGATAGACGTTTTGCAAAGGCTGTGCGACGGCGGCAATACCATTCTTGTTATAGAGCATAATCTGGACGTCATAAAGACCGCAGACTACATTATTGATATGGGTCCTGAGGGCGGCGACAAGGGCGGAACGGTAGTCGCGACAGGCACGCCTGAGAAGATAGCAAAGTGCAAAAAGTCGTATACGGGTATGTATCTTAAAAAATATTTGCAGATGTAAACTGCGCTGAAAAGCTGTGCGAATGTCCGTAAATGGGCGTTTGGACAGCTTTTTTCGTGCTTTTAGCTAAGTTGGAGCTGCTTATTTTGTTAAAATGCGTATAGACAAACGGCAAAAAATGTATTATAATATTTCTATATGGACTTTTTTGAAAGGAACTTCCGCTTTGACGGAGCGATTTGGAATGAGAGTTATAACGGGAGAGGCGAGAGGCAAGAAACTTTGCGCGCTCAGCGGTGAGGATATCACACGACCTACCACCGATATGGTGAAAGAAGCGATATTTTCTATAATACAGTTTGAAGTCGCGGGGGCAAATGTGCTTGACCTGTTTGCGGGGAGCGGTCAGTTGGGTATTGAGGCTGTAAGCCGCGGCGCGAAAGGCTGCGTTTTTGTTGACAGCAGCAGAGAAGCTGTGGAGATAATCAAGAAGAACATCTCAGCCTGCGGATTTCAAGACCGCTGTAAGGTGATAAGCGGCGACGCGTTCTCTTTTGTAAAGGCCGCAGCCGAAAGCTTTGATATCGCGCTGCTTGACCCGCCTTATCATCACGGAACGCTTGAAAAGGTCCTGCCGCTGCTTGAAAAGCATATAAACGAAGGCGGCACGGTGGTGTGCGAACACGAAAAAGGCTTGCAGCTTGAAGAGGAATACGGCAGTCTGAAAAAATACAGAACATATAAATACGGAAAAATTGCTTTGACGGTGTATAAGACTGAAGCAAGCGACGGGGGCGAGAGTGAATGAGAAAAATAGCGGTATGTCCGGGCAGCTTTGACCCTATAACATACGGTCATCTCGATATAATAGAAAGAGCGGCAACGCTTTTTGATAAGGTCATAGTGCTTGTTTCGTTTAATTCTCAGAAAAAGCCGTCTTTCACCGTTGATGAAAGACTTGATATGATACACGCTGTGGTAAAGTGTTGGGATAACGTAGTAGCCGACTGCTGGGACGGGCTTCTTGCCGATTACTTAAAGGAAAGACAGGCTTCCGCGATAGTAAAGGGTCTGCGCGCCGTTACGGACTTTGAGTATGAGTTCTCTATGTCGCTCGCGAACAAAAAGCTTTATCCCGAAGCGGAAACGGTCTTTCTCACGACCAGTCAGGAAAATATGTATATGAGCTCCAGTCTTGTAAAGGAAATAGCGCGTCTGGGCGGAGATATAAGTACGTTTGTTCCGCCGCAGATACACGATACCATAAAAGCAAGATTTCAAAGATGACAGCTATGGGAAGTTATGTTCTTCGGGAACATTTGTATATAGATAAAAAGTAAATCAAGGAGAAGATGGAAATGAAGATCGATGAGATATTGGACCTTATGGAGGATATGCTCGACAACGCCCCTACCGTTCCTTTTTCAAGCAAAAAGGCGATGATAGAGGTAGATAAAATGCGCGAGTTCATAGATAATCTCAGGTATAATATACCTACTGAGGTGAAGAGAGCAAAAGAAACTCTCGCCGACAGATCTAAGATAATCGCCGACGCAAACAAGAAAGCGGAGGACATCATAGCCGCCGCCGAGAACAGAGCAAAGATACTCGTAGCCAACGACGCTATCACAAAGCAGGCAAGAGAGCAGGCAAACGATATCCTTGCAAAGGCGCGTAATATGGATAAGGAAATAAAAGCCGCCATGTCGGAAAATATAGCCTATACGCTGGACGCGACCGAGAGAACGCTCGTAAAGAGCCTTAATGAGATAAGGGAGCAAAAGCAGGCTGTAAGGAACGCAGGCAAGGCAAAGCAGACAAACTGACACTTCAAAACAGAATAATAGTAATGCCCACTTTGTATCAACGTGAAGTGGGCAAAATCATATCGGGAGATGTTGTTATGGACGGACATATCGGCAAAAGACGCGTGTATTCAATGGATAAAGGCTGGTCGTTCAGGATAGGCGGCAAAGATGAGGGGATAGAACAGGCGCATTGCGATATTTACGAAAGAGCAAAGGCAGGTTCGGCTCGTGGAGCTGCCGAAAGCGCGTTCAATTCGACCGATTGGGAAACCGTTGACCTGCCGCATGACTGGTCGGTAAAGCTGCCTTTTGATGAACACGGCGTCGGCTCATGGGGATTTAAGCCAAAGGGCAGCGCGTGGTACAGAAGAGTTTTCTATCTTGATGAGAGCTTTGACGGGAAACAGCTCCTGATAACTTTTGAGGGCGTCGCAAAGGACGCGACCGTATATTTCAACGGCTCCGTCCTCGGCAGGAACTATACCGCCTATGCGCCGTTCACAATAGATATCACCGACAGGGCGCACTTTGGAAAAGAGCCGAATATTCTTGCCGTTTTTGTAGACGCAAACGGTTGGGAGGGCTGGTGGTACGAGGGCGCAGGCATTTACCGCCACGTTGACCTTACCGTTAAGGACAAATGCCATGTTGCTCAGTACGGGGTGTTCGTAAAGACCGAAAAAACGAGCGATACCGACTGGAACGTGAACATTCAGACTGATGTTGAAAACACGGGCTATACCGATGAAGAAGTTACCGTGGAAGCGGTAGTGACGGATAAAAACGCTTCACCCGTGATGGCGGCTGAAAAAAACTTGTCATTAAAAGCGTTTTCGCGAAATAGCATTGTATTGAGCGGCGTGTGCGCCGACCCGTTTGTGTGGGATATAGATACGCCCGATATGTATAAATGCACCGTGAAGATACTTAAAAACGGCGAAGAGTTTGATCGCGAAGAAGTGGATTTTGGCTTCAGAACTATTTCTATAGACTCCGACAAGGGATTTTTCTTAAACGGCAGGCACGTTGAGCTTTTCGGTACCTGCAATCACCAAGACCACGGCGGCGTTGGCGTTGCCGTGCCTGACATCCTTCATGAGTACCGCATAAAAAAGCTGAAAGAAATGGGCAGCAACGCTTATAGGTGCGCGCACGGCATGCCGTCAAAAGAACTGCTTGACGAGTGCGATAGGCAGGGTATGCTCGTTATGGACGAGAACCGCAATTTTGAAACGGGCGCAGACCAGCTAGGGCAGCTTAGAAAAATGGTGCTGCGCGACAGAAACCACCCGAGCGTTGTGATGTATTCGCTGTTCAACGAAGAGCCGCTGCAATATACCTATGAGGGTCAGCGAATGGCAAAGCGTATGAGAGAAGAAGTGCGCAAGCTTGACGATACTCGCTTTGTGACTGCTGCGATGAACGGCGGCATACTTGAGGATAGCGGCGCAGGCTCATCGCTCGATATCGTGGGTATAAACTATCAGAGCTGGGCGTTTGACGATTTCAGAAACAAGTACCCTGATAAGCCCGTTGTGTGCAGCGAAACGACTTCTTATTTCACCGTAAGAGGCTGCACGCAGACCGACCTTGACAAAAATCTTCTCGCCGACTATGACGAAAACTGCTCCGATTGGGGAAACACAGTAAGAGATACATGGAAAGAGTTACTAAAGCGCGAGTACCTTATGGGCGGCTTTATGTGGACGGGCTTTGACTACCTCGGCGAGCCTACCCCGTGCCCATGGCCTGCGGTATCAAGCTATTTTGGCATGATGGATATATGCGGCAACCCCAAGTCGGGCTACTGGCTCAGCAGGGCGATATTCAAAGAAGAAAAAGTCTGCAAGGCGCTGCCGCATTGGAGCTTTGACGTGCAGGAGGGCGAAATGGTTCGCGTTTTGTCCTGCACCAACTGCGACTATGCCGAGGTTTTTGTAAACGGCAGATCTTTTGGCAGAAAAGCTGTCAACAAGACGGAGCAGGCGATCTGGGAGATACCTTTTGAAAAAGGCACGCTGAAAATGATCGGCTGCGACAAGGACGGCAGAGAGATGGTAAGCGATACTCTGGTAACCTCGGGCGCGCCGAAAACTATAAAGATAGTGCCGTACAAAAACACCGTGCCGCGCGGCGAGGCTATACCTGTTGACTTTGTCGTGCTTGACGAAAACGGCATTGAAGTGCCGAATGCCTGCTTTGAGACGGAAATTTCCTGCACGGGCGGAAAGATACTGGGTACTTCAAACGGCGACCCCAACTGTCACGAAGCCTTTGACAGCGGTAAAAGAAGCGTGTTCAACGGCAGATGTCAGGCTATCGTGAGCTGCGATACGGTTGGCAAAGTAAAGGTCGTTTGTATAGGCAAAAACGGCGTCAGCGGCGAGTGCGAGATAGAGTGTACCGCAGCGGATGAAAAACCGCAGATTGAGAGCGTTTCGGAAATATACGTCGGCGGCTGGAGAATGACCGCTCGGCTGTGCGACACCAAGCCCGACCCGCATATGGTCATTACGGATACCGATATGAACAGCTTTGAGCCTGTGGGAGTAATAGAAGCGCCGCAGAAATTTTTCAAAAATGAGGGCAAGTGGGCGCTGTACCGCACCACCGCCGAAATACCCGAAGCTCTCAACGGCAAAGCTCCCACGCTGATATTTTACGGTCTGTGGGGCGACTGCGAGGTGTATATAGGCGGCAAGCTCGTAAAGACTTCAAAAGACGTATGGGCGGCAAAAGCAGAGATACCCATAACGAAAGAACTCAGCGGCAAGCAGGAGATAACCGTCACCGTTGGCTGCATAAACAAGTCAGGCGCGGGGATATGCAAAGGCGTCGTTATAAGATGACAGCAGAAAATACCGCATACAGAGAGCGTCGGTCAGATATACGTCAGCGGCATTGATAACGCCCCTGCTTGCTATGTGAAGATGACCGAATAAACAAGCCGCGCAAATGGACAATATGATATTTCGTGTTGACACCGAGGAGTAAAGTGTGATATAATTAATATGTGTGAATATGCTTCGGAGGTAGATGTGAATGGCAGTATATAAATTAAAGCCTGCCTTTAAGGACTATATATGGGGCGGCACGCGCCTGAGAGACGACTTCGGCAAGCAATGTGATATGGAAAAGATAGCCGAGAGCTGGGAGCTTTCCTGCCATAAGGACGGCGAAAGCACCATAGACGGCGGCGAGGCGGACGGCTTGACGCTTTCGCAGCTTATAGAAACTCAGGGCAAGGGTATTCTGGGAAGCGACTGCGAGAAGTTTGAGGATTTCCCGATACTTATAAAGCTTATAGACGCCAAGGATAACCTTTCCGTGCAGGTTCACCCCGATAACGAGTATGCAAAGCGCGTTGAGGGCGAGTACGGCAAGACGGAGATGTGGTATGTAGTTGACTGCGATGAGGGCGCAACGCTTCTTTACGGCTTTAAGAAAGAGATAAGCAAGGATGAGTTTGCGCGGCGTATTGAAAACAATACCCTGCTTGAAGTCACAAACGCGGTACCCGTAAAAAAAGGCGATGTGTTCTTTATAAGAGCGGGCACGCTGCACGCCATAGGCAAGGGCATACTTATTGCAGAGATACAGCAAAATTCAAACACTACATACCGTATTTACGATTACGGCAGAGTTGGCAAGGACGGCAAGCCGAGAGAGCTGCACGTTGAAAAGGCAAAGGACGTTACAGCGCTGCGACCTGCTCAGCCGTACCCCGAAACGCCGACAGAGCAAAAGAGCGGCTATACGCAAAAGCTGCTTTCAAAGTGTGAGTATTTTACTACTTATGCTTTGGATATCGATAGCAGGGCGGCTTTGGAAGCTGACGAAAAAAGCTTTGTCAGTCTGCTTGTGCTGGAGGGCGAGGGAAGTATCATCGCCGAGGATAGCAAAAGCTTCAAAAAAGGCGACAGCTTCTTTATAACGGCAGGCACAGGCAAGTTTGCCGTTGAGGGCAAATGCAGAGCGATACTTACAAAAGTTTGATATATCGAAAGGAATGTGAAATATGAAGTATTACATAGGTATAGACCTTGGCGGCACCAACATCAAGGCAGGCGTTGTTGACGAGGAGTTCAACATTATAGCAAAGGCAAACTGCAAGACAAATCTTCCGCGCCCTGCCGAGGATATCTGCGCCGATATGGCAAAGGTTGCGCTGGAAGCGGTCAAAAACGCAGGCGTATCGCTCGATGACGTTGAGTCCGTCGGAATAGGTACGCCGGGTACGGCAAATTCCGATACGGGAATAATAGAGTATTCAAACAATCTCGGTTTCCTCAATTTCCCCGTTGTAAAGCTTATGCAGACGCATATCGACAAGCCATGCTTTGTTGAAAACGATGCAAACGCGGCGGCTTACGGAGAGTTTGTCGCAGGCGCGGCAAAGGGCGCAAACGACGCCGTGTGCATAACTCTCGGCACGGGCGTTGGCGGCGGAATAATCATCAACGGCAGGATATATTCGGGTTTTAACTTTGCAGGCGCAGAGATAGGTCACACAGTCATAGACCCCAACGGCCCCGAGTGTACCTGCGGAAGAAAAGGCTGCTTTGAGGTGTTCTCGTCCGCAACGGGACTGGTAAGAATGACAAGAGAAGCAATGCTGGAGCATAAGGACTCTATAATGTGGAAGATGAACGAGGAGGACGGCAAGGTGTCCGCCAGAACGGCTTTCAACGCTATGCGCGCAGGCGACAAGGCAGGCAAAGAGGTCGTTGACAAATACATAAAGTACCTCGCTTGCGGTATCACGAATACGATAAACATCTTCCAGCCCGATATACTCTGTATCGGCGGCGGCGTGTGCAACGAGGGCGACCCGCTCCTGCTTCCGCTGAAAGAGCTTGTCGCGAAAGAGATATACACCAAAAATTCCGAAAAGAATACAGAGATAGTTATTGCAAAGCTCGGAAACGACGCAGGCATAATAGGCGCGGCGTTCCTCGGCAGAAACAAGCAAAAGTAATAAATATAAAGATCGAAAGGTTGGTATCATCATGGGATTTAAGATCAAAAAAACACCTAAGCAAAGAATTGTGGGAACGCTGCTTTTGCTGCTGTTTCTGTTCATAGCGTTCTGCATAATCTATTTTCTGACGTTCTTCTTTACGCTGGCATCTAATACGCACGAGGGTGAAAAGCTTATCGAGAGCGACTGGAAGGTAGTTATCACGGACGGCTACGGCTATAATGCTCCGCAGGGAGTTATATTCACATTCAAGGATAACGGACGTTTTTCAATAAAATATGAGGACGGTGAAAAGATAGCAAGCGGATTTTTCAAGCTTGACGTTGAAGAGGGCGATAAAATGACACCTTCCAGCGGCAAGATAAAACTGCTCATGCTGCCGTTCATGCAGAATTTCCCCGAAGAATGGGATATGGGCGAGCTCAGAAGCGATATTGATTTCAAGTATATTTACACTCAGGAAGACAGAGAAGGCAATATAGTGTATCGTGACAACGACAACAATATTATGAGCGATACCCTGGAATTTCAGACCTCGGGCAGTATATTCAAGCTTGTGCGCGAAGGTTCTGAAGAGGCCGAAGAAGTCGTAACATCAAAGTAAGATCATGAAAATTCTTTTAAAGAATATGCGTATCGCGGACCCCCTGTTGCACCTTGGCGGCGTGTATGATATACTCATACAAGGCGGCAGGATACAGAGCGTTTTGCAGGCAGGTCAGTGCGAAATTTCAGCCGACAAAGTGATAGACGGCGAGGGCAGACTTGTCGCCTGCGCAGGACTTGTTGATATGCACGTCCATTTGCGCGACCCGGGTCTTACCTATAAGGAAGATATTATAACCGGCACTAATGCCGCAAAAGCAGGCGGCGTTACAGCGGTGTGCTGTATGCCAAACACCAAGCCGACGATAGACAGCCGCGAAACGGTCGAGTATATTTTGGACAAGGCAAAGGATACGGGCGTTAAGGTGTACCCCGTTGCGGCAATTACAAAAGGTCTTTTGGGAAAAGAGCTTTGCGACTATGACGAGCTGAAAAAGTGCGGAGTTATCGCCATATCGGACGACGGCAGACCCGTAGAGAATGCCGAGCTTATGCGGCAGGCTCTTGAAAAGTCGGTAGACAACGGTCTGTGCGTTATATCGCATTGTGAAGATCTGAATATCATAAACGGCGGTATCATAAACAAAGGCAAAGTGTCGCAGCAACTCGGCATAAAGGGCATGGACAGAGCCTCGGAGGATTATATCACCGCCCGTGAGATCGCCTTAGCGGCGTCCTGCGGAGCGCATATACACATAGCGCACGTTTCAACAAGAGGCTCGGTAAATATAATCCGCGCCGCGAAAAAAGACGGCGTGAATGTAACCTGCGAGACCTGCCCCCACTACTTTGCGTATACCGAAGAAAAGCTTCTGAAGCGTGACGCGGACTACCGAATGAGTCCACCGCTTCGTGAGGAAGCCGACAGAGCGGCAGTTGAGCAGGCAGTCGCGGACGGCACGATAGACTGTATCGTTACCGACCACGCGCCGCATTCAAAAGAGGACAAGGCGGATTTTCTTACCGCGCCCAACGGCGTTGTGGGGCTGGAAACTTCGCTTGCCGCAGCGCTTACTTTTCTGTACCATACAGGCAAAATGCCGCTTGAAGATATCGTTATGAGAATGTCGGTAAAGCCGCGTGAAGTTTTAGGTCTTGAAAGAATATGCTTTGAAAGCGGTGCTACTGCCGATATAACCGTGTTCGACCCCGATGAGGAGTGGACGGTAGACCCCGAAAAGCTCCATTCAAAGTCGAAAAACTCGGTCTTTAAAGGCGAGCATTTCAAGGGCAGAGCAAAGTACACCATTACAGACGGCAGCATTATTTTTGAAAGATAACGTATTATGAAAAGGAGAAAACACCATGTCATTTGACAGACTTATCGAAAAGATAGTTAAAATGCAAAACCCCACGGTAGTAGGTCTTGACCCGAAGCTGGAGTACGTTCCCGAATATATCCGCAAAAAGGCAATTGCAAAATACGGCAAGAGCTTCAAGGGCGCGGCAAAGGCTATCCTTGCATACAACAAGGGCATTATAGACGAGATATACGACATCGTTCCTGCAATAAAGCCGCAGGCAGCCTACTATGAAATGTACGGCTGGGAGGGCGTTAAGTGCCTTGCAAAAACAATTGCATACGCCAAAGAAAAGGGTATGTATGTTATAACCGACGGCAAGCGAAACGACATCGGCGCGACCATGACTGCCTACACGGCGGCGCACCTCGGCTTTACCGATATCGAGGGCGATATGGCGCAGGCTTTCGGCGCTGACGCGCTCACCGTAAACGGCTATCTCGGCACCGACGGTATTTCACCGCTTTTAGAGGTCTGCCGCGAGAATGACAAGGGTATTTTCGTGCTTGTAAAAACCTCAAACCCCTCTAGCGGAGAATTGCAGGACAGACTGCTTGACAGCGGCGAGAGCGTTTATGCCGCTATGGGAGCAATGTGCGAAAAATGGGGTGCAGAGGCTATGGGCAAGCTTGGCTATTCGTCGGTCGGCGCGGTAGTCGGCGCTACATACCCCGAGCAGCTCGAGCAGATGAGAAAAGCTCTTCCGAATACGTTTTTCCTCGTTCCCGGCTACGGCGCACAGGGCGGCGGAGCGCAGGGCGTTGCAAAAGCATTTGACGAAAACGGTCTCGGCGCAATAGTAAACTCTTCAAGAGCCGTAATGCTCGCATACAAAAAAGAGGAGTGCGACGAGCACGACTATGCAAAAGCCGCACGCAGAGAAGTAATAAGAATGAAAGAGGATATAGTTTCGTATCTGCCAAAAATATCTCTTGAATAAACGTTCATCACGGGCGGGGCATTGTCTCGCCCTTTGTTATAAAAAGGAATGATAAAATGTACAGACAGGGTAAATATCAGATAGTAAGCAAAAAGGCGCTGGCAAAGGGCATTTTCGATATTGAAGTCCTTTGCCCCGATATAGCCGCCGACGCGCAGGCAGGGCAGTTTGCCCAGATAGCCGCAGAGGGATTTTTTCTTCGCAGACCTATCTCTATATGCGAGATAAACAATGACCGCGGCAGTATACGCTTCGTTTTTGAAGTAAGGGGCGGCGGTACGGAAAAGCTGTCGCAGTTGAATGTCGGCGACCTTATCGACATCATCGCGCCGCTCGGCAACGGTTTTAAGTATGCAGACGGCGGTAAAGCGGTGTGCGTGGGCGGCGGTATAGGTGTGCCGCCTATGCTCGGCATTGCGCAGTTGTACGGCAAAAACGCCACTTCTATCTGCGGATTCAGAAATGCCGCGGCCGCCATTTTGCAGGAGGACTTTGAAAAAGCAGGCTGTAAAACGGTGCTTTGTACCGATGACGGCTCGGCAGGCATAAAAGGCTTTGTTACCGACGCTCTGAAACAGGAAATTGAAAGCGAAAAGCCCGATATTATATACGCCTGCGGCCCTATGCCTATGCTGAAAGCTGTTGCAAAGATAGCCGAAGAAAACGGCATAGAATGTCAGGTATCTTTGGAGCAGCGAATGGCGTGCGGCGTTGGCGCGTGCCTCGTGTGCGCCTGCCTTACCGTGAAAGACGGCAAGCAGATACATTCGCATGTGTGCAAAGACGGCCCTGTGTTTGACAGCAAGGAGGTGGTTTTCGGTGAGTGATATGAGAGTAACTGTGGCAGGGGTACAGTTCAAAAACCCCGTGATACCCGCAAGCGGCACTTTCGGCTACGGCAGAGAGTACGAGCAGTTTTATCCGCTTTCAAAGCTCGGCGGAATATCCGTAAAAGGCACCACCTTAGAGCGACGTGAGGGCAACCCTGCGCCGAGAGTGGCAGAAACACCTTCGGGAATGCTAAATTCCGTAGGCCTGCAAAACGGCGGCGCGGATAAGTTCATAAACTATGAGCTGCCTAATTTGTCAACCAAAAACACCCGAATAATCGCAAATATCGCAGGTGCGACCATTGAGGACTGCGCCACACTTGCAGGTATGCTCAGTGGTACTGCCGTTGATATGATAGAGCTGAATATTTCCTGCCCCAACGTAAAGCACGGCGGCGCGGCGTTCGGCACTTGCTGTGATACAGCGGCGCAGATAACAGCCGAGGTCAAAAAAGCTACCGATAAACCGCTTATGGTAAAGCTTTCACCCAACGTTACCGATATTGCAGAAATAGCAAAGGCTGTTGAAGCAGCAGGCGCGGACGCTCTCTCGCTGATAAATACCGTGCTGGGTATGCGTATCGACATAAAAACACGCCGTCCCATACTTAAAAACAACGTCGGCGGTCTGTCGGGCCCTGCGGTTTTCCCGATAGCCGTAAGAATGGTGTGGCAGGTGTATAACGCAGTAAAAATACCCATTATAGGCATGGGCGGCATAGCAACGGCAGAAGATGCGATAGAAATGATGATGGCAGGTGCGGCGGCTGTGCAGGTGGGCGCGGTAATTTTTGCTGACCCGTTTGCACCGCTGAAGATAATAGACGGCATGGACAAATGGTGCGACGAAAACGGAGTTAAGAGCATTTCTGAAATAGTCGGCACCGTAAAACCGTGGTAAAGGAGCGGCAGTATATATTATGAAGATAATGGCTGTTGATTACGGTGACGCGCGAACAGGTATTGCGGTCTGCGACAGAACAGAGTTTTTAGCTTCGCCCGTCGGCACGGTCGAGGAGAAAGACCCTGCTATTCTCGCAATGAAGATAGCGCACCTTGCCAACGAATACGAGGTCGGCGAGATAGTTATAGGCTACCCCGTGAATATGAACGGCACGGTAGGCCCTAGGGCAGAAAAGTGCAAGGCGTTCGCTTCGCTGGTAGAGTCGGTGACGGAATTGCCCGTTCGACTGTGGGACGAGCGTTCCACGACAGTAGAGGCGCACGGGTACTTGAATGCCACCAATGTCCGCGGCAAAAAGCGTAAAGCGGTGGTGGATACCGTTGCCGCAACGATTATTTTAGAAAGCTATCTTGAATACAGAAACAAGAAAAAGCAGGGTGATAACAAATGAGCCGCTGTGAATACTGTTCAAATTATGTCTACGATGAGGATAGCGACTGCTATGTCTGCATGGTGAATTTAGACGAGGACGAAATGTACAGATATTTAAGTACGCCGAATTACGATTGCCCGTATTTCTCGCTTGACGATGAGTACGGCGTTGTAAAGCACCAGAACTAGAAAGTAAAAAAACACACCCGCTGATATTTTTCAGCAGAGTGTGTTTTTATGTGGAGCGTGATATGCGTCGTATGCCTGTTATATGCGGACTATCTTTATGCCCGAAGCGCCGCAGCTGCCTGCCAGTACCAACGTTTTTGTGGTGACATCGCTTTCGAGCTTGCCGCTCTCGGTAAATCCGCCAAGACCGGTTTTCAGCTCGTTTTTGATGTGCCAATGGCAGGGTACATACAGCGTTATGCCGGCCGCGGTGCTGTTTATGTTCACGACTGCCTCGTTGCCTGCTATATCGGCGTTGTCAAAGTATATCTTAGCGCCCGCGCATGAAACGTTTATGTTTACCTCTTTCAGATTTTTTGAACGAATGTACCGCGTAACGCCGTTGCAGCGAGTGTTTATGTTGATGACCGATTCGTCCTCGTTTGTGCTGTCAAAGCCGCCGACGCCGCCGAAGTGTGCGCTGTTTTTGGTTTTGCTGTTATACCATGAACCGTTCTTCGGGAATAGTATCGTAAAGCCTATCGACAAGAACAATGCGGTGAAAAGCGCAGGCCATGGCGTGAATTTTTCAAGACCCAGCACATCGTCAAACAGTATAACTATTATCGCCAGCGGGAACATAATTCCTGCAAAGTTGCGCTTTATCGCGCTGCTTATTATAATAGGTATCAGCAGTACCGAGAATACCGCGCTGAATATGCTTATGCCCTCTATCACACCCGTGTAGTAGAGTATCAGCAGCAGACCTGCGGCAATGAACATTGCACCCCAGTAGTATTTTTTTGCTTTCATAATAATTTACCTGCCTTTCTGAAAATTCTCGTCCAGCCGCTGCTTGAACTCCTTGTAGTAGCTGCGAGAAACGTATACCTGTTTGTGCGAGCCCTCAAACCTTACCAAGCTCGAAGAGGTTATGTTTTTCTCTATCGAGTATATCTTCGAGGTGTTTATTATCGTGGACTTTGACACCCTGATGAAGTTGTGCGGCAAAACGTCTTCCAGTTCATACAGCCGCAGCTTTATCTGAAAAATATCGTCAGCCGTGTGTGCGTCAATTACCGAGCCGCTCGTTTCAAAGAAAAGCACCTGATCCAGACTTATGAAAAATTCCGTGTTGTCCTTGAAAAACGACAGCCGCAGTTTGCCGTCATGCTCAGATATTTTCTTTTGCAGAGCCGTAACGCTCTCGTCAAGCTCGCGGCAGCGTATTATGACTTCGTTTTCCTGCAAGCTGTCATCAAGCTGTATCGTAACTTTCACGGCGTCCACTCCCTCGCTCTGATAATAATATACACCAAGCCTTCAAAAAAGTAAATAGCTTTTAACTGACAGGTGAATTTTTAGCCCTGACAGGTAAATTTTCTATAACTAGATGTTATCATAAAAGTGAAGAAAAAGCAAGTGCAAAAAATAAGCGGCGTTTTTTTGTCCGCCGCTTGTGTTGTTTACTTGTCAAAGCTGGGGTTGAATGCGTAGAAGTTTTTGGAGTCCAGCATATCCTGTACCATGCGCAAGCCCTCGCCGAAACGCTGGAAGTGTACTACCTCGCGCTCACGCAGAAACTTTATCGGCTCTCTTACGTCGGGGTCGTCGATAAGGCGAAGCAGATTGTCATAGGTAAGACGCGCTTTCTGCTCTGCGGCAAGGTCTTCCGAAAGGTCTGCTATCGCGTCTCCGGTTGACTGGAATATGCTAGCCGAGAAAGGTACGCCCGTGGCAGCAACAGGGTAAATGCCCGTTGTGTGGTCAACAAAGTAGGCGTCAAAACCGCCCTCGCGTATCTCCTTTTCGGTAAGGTCTCTCGTCAGCTGGAAAACGATAGCGCTTATCATCTCCATGTGACCGAGCTCCTCGGTGCCTATGTCCGTAAGTATGCCCTGTACCTCGCGGCAGGGAGCGGCGTATCTCTGGCTGAGATATCTCAGCGAAGCTCCCAGCTCTCCGTCAGGGCCGCCAAGCTGGGTGATTATCAGCTTTGCCAGCGCAGGGTCGGGGTTTTTGATGTTTACGGGGTGTTCAAGCATTTTCTGATAGTTCCACATTAGTTTTCGCTCCTTTCCCATGGGAATGCGGTGGTCGCCCATGTCCACTTTTTCTCGTCGTCGCAAACGCCCATAGCGGTGAGCGGACCGTATGTTTTTTCGTAATCTGCAATTGCCTTTTCAAGCATGGACTTGTGCTTGCGGTAATATTCCAGACCGTCGGGGCAGTTGGGGTGGCTGTCAAGATAAAGTATCACGTCGGTAAGGGCGAACTGATAAGCCTGTATCTTTTTCTGAAGAAGCTGTTTGTCAGAGAGCGCCATGCTTTACAGCCTCCTTTCCGATGAACGGCAGATCAAGGCAGGGGAATATAGTACCCCTCGTCAGCGCAAGATCGTCGTCATACGGTGTTTCCCATTTCTGATACGGTACATACATCATACCGATAGGCGTGCTGGCAGGAAATTTAGACATCGGCTCGGGGCAGGGTTTAACGCCTTCGTCGGCTTCCTGCTTGCCAAAAAGCTTTTTGGTTATTTCAGCAGCATTTATATCCATTGTGTTTCCTCCTTGTGAAATTTTTAGCCTTACGGCTGCAAAGTTAGCAGTAGATAGCCGAGCACAACTATGTTTATGCAAACACACCTCACACCGATAGGCGTGAGGCGGCTCGGATCCGGCTATCTACTGCTATATTATGTCAAAAAGCAGCGAATGGTGACACCACGGGAGCGTGCAGCGGCAGTACCCAAAATATGCCCGCGCCCCTTGACAATATATAGAAAGTATTGTATAATAGGTTAGGACAATGTCACGTTATGTGGTTTTTTTATTTCTGGAAACGAAAATAATGATATTCAGGACGGATCGCTATCTTTTCAGAATGTTTTATGTATGGCATTGTCTTAAGTTTATGTCCAAAAGATCTATATAATTTGTTTCGGGAGATGAAGCTGAATGAAAGTCGTATTGCTCGCAGGAGGACTTGGTACGAGAATATCCGAGGAGTCGCAATTTCGCCCAAAGCCGATGATAGAAATTGGCGGAAAGCCGATACTGTGGCATATTATGAAAGAATATGCACATTATGGCATATGTGAGTTCATAATATGTGCAGGTTATAAACAGCATATCATTAAAGAGTGGTTTGCAGATTATTTTCTGCATAACTGCGATGTGACCTTTGACTATACGTCAGGCAGAAATGATATGATAATACATGAGCGGCATATCGAGCCGTGGAGGGTAACTGTCGTTGATACGGGCTTGAATACCATGACAGGCGGACGTATCAAAAGAGTGCAGAAATATGTCGGAAATGAAACTTTCATGATGACATACGGCGACGGGGTCTGCGATGTGGATATTGAAAAGCTGCTCGCATTCCATAGGTCTCACGGCAAGACAGCTACTTTGACCGCTGTCCAGTTGGAACAGCAAAAAGGCGTGTTGGATATAGGCGGAAATAATGCCGTAAAGGCGTTCCGTGAGAAAAATATATCAGACAGCTCGTTCATCAACGCAGGATATATGGTACTTGAACCGAAGGTGTTCGACTACATCGAGGGCGATGACACTGTTTTTGAAAGAGAGCCTCTGGAGCGGCTTTCGGCAGAGGGAGAGCTTATGTCTTATACGCATAAGGGCTTCTGGCAATGCATGGATAACAAGAGGGAAATGGACGCTCTCGAAAAATTGCTGGCAACAGGCAAAGCTCCATGGAAAAAATGGGAAGAGTAAATTTGAAATGTGAGGAAATTATTATGGCACAATGGAACAGCGAAGCTCAGGCAAGAGAACAGATAAAAGAAATGGTAGCGCAGTATTACCATGATTTTAAAGAGAAGAAAGAGCCTTATCAAGAGGGCGACCGTATCACATATGCGGCACGCGTGTTTGACGAGAAGGAAATGCAGGCGCTTACCGACGCGACACTCGATTTCTGGCTTACTACGGGTCGTTTTTCGGATAGGTTTGAAAAGGAGTTCGCTGAGTGGATAGGCGTGAAATTTGCACATCTTGTAAATTCGGGCTCATCGGCAAACCTTATCGCGTTCATGGCGCTCACAGCCCCCGAGCTGGGCGACAGACAGATAAGACCCGGCGACGAGGTCATCACGGTAGCCTGCGGATTTCCTACGACCGTTACTCCGATACTGAATTACGGCGCCGTGCCCGTTTTTGTAGATGTTACCGTGCCGCAGTATAATATCGACGTTACAAAGCTCGAAAGTGCGCTCAGCGAAAAAACAAAAGCCGTCATGATAGCTCATACCCTCGGCAATCCTTTTGACCTGAAAGCCGTAAAAGCTTTCTGTGATAAGCACGGGCTCTGGCTCGTTGAGGATAACTGCGACGCGCTTGGTACAAAATATACCATAGACGGTACAACAAAATTCACGGGTACATGGGGCGATATCGGTACATCGAGCTTCTATCCTCCGCACCATATGACAATGGGTGAGGGCGGTTGTGTTTATACCAATGACCCTAAGCTTCATAGGCTGATACTCTCTTACCGCGACTGGGGACGCGACTGTATTTGCCCGTCAGGCCATGATAACTTCTGCGGCCATAGATTTGACGGACAGTACGGAGAGCTTCCGCGCGGATATGACCATAAGTATGTTTACAGTCACTTCGGATATAATCTGAAGGTGACGGATATGCAGGCGGCAATAGGCTGTGAGCAGCTTAAAAAATTCCCCGGCTTTATCGAAAAAAGACGCCATAACTGGGAAAGACTGCGCGCCGCGCTCGAGCCTGTGTCGGACAAGCTCATTCTTCCCGAGCCTGCCGAAAACAGCGTGCCTTCATGGTTTGGCTTTTTGATATCTGTCAGACCCGAAAGCGGTCTGAGCAGGAACAGTATAACAAAATATGTTGAAGAGAAAAATGTCCAGACAAGACTTCTTTTCAGCGGCGATCTGATAAAGCACCCGTGCTTTGACCAGATCAGAGGAACATCGGCTTACAGAGTAGTCGGAGATCTGACAGTTACCGATTTTATAATGAACAATACTTTCTGGGTCGGCGTTTATCCGGGAATGACAGACGAGATGATCGACTATATGGCTAAGACGATTTGCGACGCGCTCGACCAATAATTGTCGGCAAGGTACGGGAAACAGCAGTATGAGAATTCCCGATAGTATCGTAAGTTATATGACATAAAAAGGCGTGCCGATCGTTTTTTAAACAATGGCGCACGCTTTGTGTCTTTATTACAAATTCGGCTGTGATAACATCGGGTCGGAGAAAACTGTTTTAAGCTGCTCGGTTAAGGAGGAAATTTGATGAAAATTGCAGTCACCGGCGCAACAAGTATGATCGGCTGTGCGCTGATCAGAGAGTGCATTGCAAACGGCGCGCAAGTGCTTGCCATAGTGCGAAAAGAAACAAAGCGGATAGATCATCTTCCGCAGTCGCCGCTGTTGGAAATAGCCTATGCGGGGCTTGATGAGCTGGATACGGTCAGCGGCAGCGGCTTTGACGCCTTTTACCATTTTGCGTGGCAGGGTACTATGAGAGCTGAGCGTGAAGACCCTGTTATGCAGGAGCGTAATATACGCAGTACGTTAGCTGCGGCGGAGCTTGCCGTAAAACTGGGCTGCAAACAGTTTGTGTTCGCAGGTTCACAGGCAGAATACGGCAGAGTTGAGGGCGTCAGTACGCCGGAGACCGAGCCCCACCCCGAAACTGCTTACGGTATGGCAAAGCTTTCTGCCGGTATGCTGAGCAGAAAATTGTGCGAAAAGAACGGCTTGACACATATCTGGACAAGGATATACAGCGTTTACGGTACTATGGATAACGCGGGTACAATGCCGGACTATGCTATAAACTGCTTCATAAAAGGAGAAACAGCAAAGTTCTCCACGGGCAGACAGATGTGGAATTACCTTTATGAAGATGACGCAGGAAAGCTGTTATTCCGCCTGACACAGCAGAATGCCCCGACAGGTATTTACTGTATCGCGGGAAATGAGCCTATGCCGCTGCGCAGCTATATAGAGATAATGCAGCAGACTTTCGGAGAAAATGCCGTTTGTGAGTTTGCGCCTGACAGCGATACGATCCCGCTTGGTATACAGGCGGATATTACAAAAACCGTGCAGGCAGCAGGTTACTGTCCGCAGATAGGCTTCAAGGATGGTATTTCAAAAGTTATCGCCTTTAAGAGGGCAAAGCAAGGAGAGTGAGATCGTTATGAAACGGATCAGCGTCCTTATACCGACGTATAATGAAATGGACAACGTAGAGCCTTTGAGTCAGGCGATAATTGCGGAATTTCAAAAACTGCCGCAGTATGATTATGAGATAGTATATATTGATAACGATTCAAAAGACGAGACCCGTGACAGACTGCGTAAAATGTGCGCCGAGAATAAGAAGATAAAGGCTATCTTCAACGCAAAGAATTTCGGACAGAACAATTCACCGTACTACGGTCTGACACAGACAACGGGGGATTGCGTTATATTGATGTGTGCCGACTTTCAGGATCCCGTTAGTATGATACCTAAGTTTATCGAGGAATGGGAAAACGGCTATAAGATAGTTATAGCTATAAAGACCTCCAGCAGGGAGAATAAGTTCGTGCGCTTTTTGCGGACGTGCTATTATAAGCTGATAAAAAAATTCTCCGACGTGGAGCAAATAGAGCATTTCACAGGGTTCGGACTGTATGACAGATCGTTTGTTAACGTCCTGAAGGATCTAAATGACCCGACGCCGTTTCTGCGCGGCATAGTTGCGGAGCTTGGCTATAGGCGCAAGGAGATCCCTTATGAACAGCAAAGACGTAAGGCGGGCAAATCAAAGAACAACTTTTTCTCCCTGTATGATGTCGCTATGCTGAGCTTTACTTCGTATACGAAGATAGGTCTGCGCCTTGCTACATTCGTCGGACTTTTTATTGCTTTTGCAAGCTTCATCATAGCGCTGGTGTACTTTATTCTCAAGCTGTGCTATTGGGATACCTTCAGCGCCGGAATGGCTCCTATGCTGATAGGCATTTTCTTCTTGGGATCTGTGCAGCTGATATTCTTGGGACTTATAGGTGAATATATCCTGAGCATGAATAAGCGTATCATGAACAGACCTCTTGTCATAGAGGAAGAACGGCTGAATTTTGAGGAGGAAGAGTCATGAAATTCTACCGAAATAAAAAGGTTCTCATAACCGGTCATACCGGATTTAAAGGCTCGTGGATGTGCAGACTGCTTTTGCAGGCAGGCGCTGACGTCACAGGCTATTCGCTGAAGCCGCCTACCGATCCCGCGCTGTTTGAACTGTGCGGACTCGATAAGGATATGCGCTCCGTTGAGGGAGATGTCCGCGACCTTGCCCATTTGCAGCAGATCATGGACGAGGTAAAGCCTGAGATAGTTATCCATATGGCAGCGCAGCCTATCGTCCGTGAGTCCTATAAAGATCCCGTTTATACTTATGAAACAAACGTTATGGGTACGGTCAATATACTTGAAGCCGTTAGACATTGCCCCTCGGTAGTATCTTTTGTGAACGTAACTACGGATAAGGTCTACCTGAACAGAGAGTGGCAGTGGGGCTATCGTGAAAACGAGGAGCTGAACGGCTTTGACCCGTATTCAAACTCTAAGTCTTGCTCTGAGCTGGTCACAAGCAGCTATAGAAACTCTTTCTTTGCCGACGGACAGGTAGCTATAACTACTTGTCGGGCGGGAAATGTTATCGGCGGCGGCGACTTTGCCACCGATAGGATAATTCCCGACTGTATCCGCGCGGTGCAGGCGGGACAGGATATTATAGTGCGAAATCCTTCGTCAACACGGCCGTATCAGTTCGTGCTTGAACCTGTGTATGCCTATCTTATGATAGCTCACCGCCAGTATGACGACAAGAGCCTCGCAGGCTGCTATAATATAGGGCCTGACGATAAGGACTGCCTGACTACCGGAGAATTGGTCACGCTGTTCTGCGATAAGTGGAATGAGGCGAACGGTACGTCCGTTGACTGGAAAAATGTCAGCGTCGGAGGGCCGCACGAGTCATCGTTTTTGAAGCTCGATTGCTCAAAGGCAAAAAGCGTGTTTGGCTGGAAGCCCGCATGGGGCGTTGAAGAAGCAATGGAAAACATTGTGGAATTCAGTATGATATATCTCAAAGGCGGCAGCGTAAAAAACTGCATGGATAAGCAGATAGCGTCGTTTTTGGAAAATTGCCAAAAGTAGCGCGACCGCATAGCAGACCCGTGACAGATATGGTACATATGCGTTGTGACAGCGTTATAAGGAGCGTGAATGAATGATAGAGAAAATTTGCCGCAGGGTGTGTGGTATACTTCATATTTCCGTTTCCGATAAAGCTATGGGTTCGCTGGTGCAGTTTATAAAGTTCGGCCTGATAGGCGTCAGTAATACAGCCATAAGCTATGGACTGAATGTGTTGGTGCTGTTTTTGATGAAGCCGTATGACCTGTGGTGGGATTACATCGTAGGAAATATGGTAGCGTTTTTCCTGAGTGTGCTGTGGTCTTATTACTGGAACAGCCGCTTTGTGTTCACATTGGGTGAGGGAGAACAGCGAAGTCATCTGAAAGCCCTGCTAAAAACTTACGTTTCTTATGGGTTTACGGGAATAATCCTTACCAACCTGCTGTCCAGCCTATGGATAAAGCTTGGTATGTCTAAGTTTATAGCTCCCTTGGTAAACCTTATCATAAGCGTGCCGCTGAACTTTGTGTTGAATAAGCTATGGGCGTTCAGAAGCAGCGGCAGCGATAGTGATAATAAACAGTAAATTAAAAGCCTTTCTCGGTAATGAGAAAGGCTTTTTGCTGCTTTTATTTTTTTGACACATCAGGTTATCCTGTAATAATAATGTGAGCATGGGTCATCGGAAGTACACATATATTCTCCGACAAATTCGTAATCGCAGTCGACCTCATCTTCCAAAAACTTCTCAACATCAGCCCTATTGGAAACGTTGCTGCTCACAACAAAGTACAAGGGCGTTTCCTGATCTTTGTACTGTTCAAGCTCATCGGCAACGGGCTCATCAAGTCTTCTGGAATGATAAGCCTCCTCCGTGTTCATCAGATAATATACAAATGCCTGTGAGTGGTGAGATTTGTCCACAAATACAACGCGGGTGTCATCAAAGCATTGCTGAAAATCATCGGGTCTGTTGTCAAGTATAAAGCTTGACGGGTAGGACAGCGTATGGCTGCCGATTATACATATCAGGATAATAGGATACAAGCTGCACATAAGGATACGGCCGTGCTTGTGAGCCTTTTTGCCTCTGATCCTGTAGAAGATGAATGAGAGCAGTCTTTCAAGATACATGACCGCAAAGAGCGAAAACAGCGGCATTACCAAGTAGATATAACGAACGGTGAATACTCCCATATTGGTAGGACAGATATGGATTATCAATATTGCGGTCAACATGCTTGCGAACAATACTATCCAGCTTCCGGCGTTGCCCATTTTGTACATCAGCCGCTTGATAAAAGATATCTCATTTTTGAAAAATCCGCTGAAAATGCTTTTGACCTTGCTTCCCGATCCTTTATCGGCAGATCTTATCGCCTTAATGAGCATCCAGATAAGATGCAGAGGTATTCCGATAATGATCGCATATTTTACTATGTGAACGAACATATGCGGGAGCTGACTTCTCATACGGTTGAAGTAGCGCGGCCAGCCCGTGTAACTGTTCAGTATCAGTCCGACGGTATTCACAACAGAGTTTAAGTAACTGGTGTGTTCGCCGAATGTGGCGCCTGTGTACATTCCTGAGAATATATGGCGAATAACAGCCGGGAATATAGCCACTCCGAGACCTGCGCTTCCCAGCACGGTAAATCCGAGAATAAAACCGCGCTTGAAGCGGCGCTTAAAGAAAAGGTATAAAACATGGAAAAGCGTTAAGAAGAATACATAAATGTATGCGTAGTGCTGTGTCAGAAATCCGAGTACGTCCAATACTACCAGCAGAACAAGGTACTTAGCGCAAAAATGTCTGTCAAGCAACAGATGTACATATGTGATAGCCGCCATAAAGAAGCTCAACATCATATACATTCTTAAAAAGCATATGTCATTAACGCCCGAACCCGAAAGCCCCCAGAACAGCGCGACCAGTATGGCGGCGGTGTCGTTCATGCCAAATCTCTTTGCCAGAGCAAACATCAGGATAAGCGTACCTATATAAAATACTATGTTTATGGAGAAAGTAAACCACCATGAGAACTTGTTTGCGAACAGCGAACATATCGTGTGCACAATAGCGTAGTACAGCGGGGGAGATGTATCGTTTACTTCGTACATATATACCTTGTCGTAAGCGAAGCGTTCGCCGGGTTGAACGGTAAGAGCTTCCTTGTAATACTCGCCGTCGTGCCAATCGTTAAAGTAAGCGTCCTCGGTACCTGCGGGCAAAGAGTTATCGTATAAAAACGGCGAGTCATATTTATTGGCAAGCATAAATGACCACACCTCATCAACGTGCGGCTGTGTACGCATACAGAACCACACTATGGAAAATGCCGTGCATATGATAATGCAAACTGCCAGAGCGATAATTCGGCGTTTGCGCGTTGTCTTTTCCATTGTTTTTTTCTCCTTTTTATTTACAAATTCAGGTATTTTAGCAACGGTTATTAGTATATCACAAGCCACTCTTTTTGTCAAGAGGGCAAATATCCGACGCTTATAAAAAATTTTAAAAAACACTTGATTTTCGAAGTGCGATGTGTTATACTATATAGGTATGCTGATGTTTTAGTTACTTATGGAGGTTTAATAATGGGAACAGTTGAGTTTATATTGGGTGTGCTTCTTCTGATATCATGCCTTATAATAATAGTAGTAGTTTTAATGCAGGAAAGTAAAGACCAGGGACTTACTTCTGCCATAGGCGGCGGTTCGTCCGATACGTTTTTCGGCAAAAACGAGTCCAGAACAAAGGAAGCAAGACTTAACAGATGGACAAAATTCGCCGCTTTCTTGTTTTTCGCCATTACGCTTGCGGTAAATATAATAATACCGTTCCTGCATAAATAATATCATATGACAGATACAAAGCCCTCTGCCTTAAAAGCGGAGGGCTTTTTGTGTACGGTCGTCTTTTAATCAATGAATAATCTTTCGATATCCTTAGGCAGGGGAGAGGTAAAAAGCATTTCTTTGCCCGTTACAGGGTGAGAGAGCAGCATTTTGCCGCAATGAAGCGCCTGACGTTCTATGTCGGCGGTGCTCCCTCCGTAAAGACCGTCGCCTGCAAGAGGGAAGCCGATGTGTGAAAAATGTACCCTTATCTGATGAGTGCGCCCTGTATCGAGATGTATCTCAAGAAGCGTGTATTTATCGCTGTGCTGTATCGGGGCGTAATGCGTCACGGCTCTCTGTCCGTCAGAGCGAACACACCGCTTTATGATACTTTCTCTTTCCCGCGCAATGGGAAGGCTTATAGTGCCGCCTTGTTCTATTATGCCGCATACCGCAGCGTAATAGACCTTTTGTATGCCGTGCTGCAGGAGCTTTGCCGCAAACGGGTCTAACGCGGCCGCGCACAACCCCGTTGTATCCCTGTCCAATCTGTTTATCGGGCGATAGGTCTTATCGGGATAAAGATACGAAAAATAGTTTCCCAAGGTGTCGCTTCTGTGCCTTGACGACGGGTGTATCGGCATATTTGACGGCTTGTCAAATATGATAAGCGCCTCGTCACGGTATACTATCGGTACGTCCGCCGACAGCTTCTCGCCCGTGTCGGATACGTCCTCCATGCTTATGACTATTATATCTCCCTCGTTTGCGATATCTACCGTCCTCGCGGGTCTGCCGTTGAGCGTTATGCCCTCATCGACCCTTTTCAGCTTTGAGATCAGCCTGCGCGAGACCCCGTTCCTTTTCAGTACATTTCCTACGGCAGAGCTGCCGTGAGCGATAAATGTGTACTTCATATCAGCTTTCCTTGCCGCTCATGTATTCCCGTACAGCTTCATCTGTTACCAGCTCCGAGCACAGCACCGCCACGCTCATGTAGTAATACGGAATAACAACGATTATAGGGAATATCAGCAGGCACATCATAAGGTAATGCAGAAAAGAAAGCTGAAATACAAGGTATCTTATAACGTTGCCCCTCATCAGCCGTGAAGAAAGTATAAAAGTGTCAATTATTCCCGTTTCGGGGTGCAGAGCCGCAATGTACGGTATAAGACGGAGCTTTATCTTGAAGTATATAAAAACGCTCAGCATTATTATCGCCATAAGCAGACAAAGCATGAACATCAGCAGGCTTCTTGTAGTGATAGACTGCCTGCAAAGCTCGATATAATATGCAACACCGAAGCAGCAGGCGGCGAGCGGTATCAGCAGCATAGCCTGATATATCAGCGATAATGTCTGCAAAAGTATTATTCTGACATAGTGTACAGCACCGATATGCCTAAGCTCCCATTGAGTGCCCAAAAAGCTTTTCCCCTGCGACAGGCTTATGTATGTGCCGCGCAGGTTTGCTACCTCAGGAACGAACAGCAGATAGTATATTACGGCACGGCATATCATGAGATAAAAAGCCGTAGGGGAGGAGATGTAATCAAAATACGATGTGTATTTTCCGTCTATCATTACGGTTATATTGTATATGATAAGCTCGCCCAGAGCTATCATGGTTGCAAAGGATATAAGCGTCGTGCTGAGAGCGACGCAGTTTCCCCAGTTTCCCGCGAGCCTTATCCTCGCCAGACGCTTTATCTGCGAATTGTTCATTGCTGCTCACCTGCCTTTCACGTTTTAATACAAGCTTTTAGTCTTTCAGATACGGGAATTTTCCGCGTATCTCAAAGGCATTTGACCGCTGCCACATATCTGCTGTGACCAATACCTCGTAGCCCTCGCCGAAGTCGCTCGGCCAGTTCATCGGCGCAGCCTTGGGAAGTCCGAAACAGCTGAGCATATTCATTATTATGCCTCCGTGAGTTATTACAGCCGCCGTGTCTACTCCCTTTTCCATCATGTCGTTTATTATGAAATCCGCCGCCCAGTAACAGCGCTCAACAACGTCCCTCATGCTTTCGCCGTTCGGGGGAGGGTTGTCCAGACCGCCTTTCATAAACTCCTTGTATTCGGGAGTATCCATAATGTCAAGCGCACGCCTGTTCTCAAAGTCGCCGAAATTCATTTCGCGCAGCTCGGGCACGAGCCTCATGGTGCAGTCGGTGTACAAAAGCTCAGCAGTCTCGCGGCAGCGCTTCAGAGGAGATGTGTATATCCTTTCAACGTGCGGGTATATCATTTCCTGCTTTTTTGCCATAAGCTCCTCGCGTCCGCGGCTGCACAGCCCCTCATCGGTCAGCCCGATGTATTTGCCGTCAAGATTTCCCTGAGTTATGCCGTGGCGTATAAATTGCAGCCTGTATCCTTTCATACAACAACATTCCCTCTGTAAATAAATTTTTTGATAAAATATTGCACAAATAGGTCATTTCCACTAAAAAACCACTTTACAAATTGAATAAAATCGTTTATAATATACTTTGGAACGATGTATTCTTTTGTGTAAAGCGCTATATGCTTTATTGTAACACATTTTTTTGATAAATTCAACCTTGTCAGGAGGATTTATATGCACCTTAACGGAATATCCTTAAAACATAACAAACGCACCGCCGACTCGGCGACCGTACCCGTACCTCTGCCTGAAAGCGTGAAGCTGCCGATGTCGCAGCATATGGGAGCGCCGTGCGAGCCGCTCGTAAAAGCAGGCGACGCGGTAAAGGTCGGTCAGAAAATAGGCGATACCGACGCTTTTATGTCAACTCCCGTACATTCCAGCGTTTCAGGAATAGTTACAGCCGTTGAAGACCATCTCCTTGCAAACGGAAAGGTCTGCAAGGCGGTAGTTATCGAAAGTGACGGCAGACAGAAGATGTCCGACGAGATATACAGACCCGTCGTCAACGACAGGGAAAGCTTTATAAACGCCATAAGAGAAAGCGGCTGCTGCGGTCTTGGCGGCGCAGGCTTCCCGACGCATATAAAGCTCAGGGTCGATACTGATAAAACGCCTGTTGACAGCCTTGTTATAAACGCCGCCGAGTGTGAGCCGTATATAACGAGCGATTATAGGGAGCTTATCGAAGCCCCCGAGGACGTACTTGACGGCATTGATAAAGTGATGAAATACATAGGCATAGCGCACGCGTATATATGTATAGAGGACAACAAGCCGCAGGCTATAGAGGATATGAAAAGGCGTACCGCCACCAGAGACGATATAACGGTCGTAAAGCTGAAGTCGTCATATCCGCAGGGAGCAGAAAAGGTCGTAGCGTTTTCCGCGACGGGCAGGATAATAGGCGAGGGCGAGCTTCCCGCAAATAAGGGTATCATCGTTATGAACGTTTCCACCGCGGGATTTATTTCAAGATACTTAAAAACCGGCATACCGCTCGTTGAAAGGCGGCTCACGCTGGACGGCGATGCGTTTGGAACGCCGTGCAATGTAAAAGCTCCTATAGGTATCTCGGTCAGAAAGCTCATAGAGTTTGCGGACGGAAGTGTTGATGACATAGCTAAGCTTCTTGCGGGCGGCCCTATGATGGGTATGTGCCTTTATGACTTCGACGCGCCTATAACAAAAACCAATAACGCCATTCTCGGTATGACAGAAAAATGGGCTGTCAGGAACGAAGCTAAGACCGCCTGCATAAGGTGCGGAAGATGTGTCAGAGCGTGTCCGCTGAGACTAATGCCTACGGAGTTTGAAAAGGCATACGAGGCAAGGGACGTTGAAAGGCTCAGAAAGCTGAAAATAGGTCTTTGCATGAACTGCGGCAGCTGCTCGTATGTATGCCCCGCAAAGAGAAATCTGGCGGAGATAAATCAGCTCGCAAAGGAATTGGCAAGATAATTTGAAAGGAGTAAGACCTGACATCATGTCAGAGCGTGATAGTTTATGGATAAGCTTATAGTTTCGCCGTCACCGCATATAAGGTCTGACGCAGCCACGGCTAAGATAATGGGCAACGTGCTGATAGCGCTGCTTCCTGCCGTTATTGCCGCAACGCTGCTTTTCGGCGGCAGAGCGCTGATACTCGTCGGCGTGTGCACGGGCTCGGCGATAATCTGGGAAAGACTTTGCAACCTCGTGATGAAACGCCCCGACACAACGGGCGACCTTTCGGCGGCGGTAACGGGAATGATACTTGCTTTAAATATTCCGCGCAGCCTGCCTTACTGGATGGCTGTACTCGGCACGTTTATAGCGATAGTTATAGTAAAACAGCTTTTCGGCGGACTTGGACACAACTTTGCCAACCCCGCAATAGTCGGCAGGATAGTGCTTTTCCTGTCGTTCCCATCGGCAATGACCGCTTGGACAGACCCCATGCTCCAGCCAGAGGTCTATGACGCGACAACTACCGCGACCCCGCTCGTTTCAAAAGCTGCAAGCTATTCCGACCTGTTTTTGGGTACGGTGCGCGGCTGTCTTGGCGAAACGTGCGCATTTGCGCTGCTGCTTGGCGGTATGTACCTTATCGCTATGAAAATAATCTCTCCTGCAACGCCGATAGCTTTCATCGGTACGGTGGCGGCGTTTTCTTGGCTCGCAGGCGAGGACCCTCTCTATCAGGTGCTTTCGGGCGGACTGCTGCTCGGCGCGCTGTTTATGGCTACCGACTATGTTACAACGCCTGTTACCACATTGGGTAAGATCATCTTTGGCTTGGGCTGCGGCTTGATAACCTGTGTTATCAGGTTTTATGGCTCATACCCCGAGGGCGTTTCGTTCTCGATACTGCTTATGAATATAGTAACTCCGTATATAGATATGCTTACGGAAACAAAGCCTGTCGGAGCAAAAAAGAAAGAGAAAAAAGATAAGAAAGCAAAGGAGGCGGCAGCATGAGCTTCTTTAAGGAAAAAATAATGCCGTCGCTGGTGCTGTGTATGATATGTGCCGTGGTGTGCGTCCTGCTTGTAGGAGCGTATGAGCTTACATACGTTGACAACACGGGCGTTATGACCGACGAGCTGAAAGCAGGCTGTAAGGAAGTCTTCGGCAACGATGATTTTGAGATACTCAAGGACGGCGACGGAAACGTCATAGAGTTTGAGGGCGTTACAGCCGCGATAGTCAACAAGGAAACAAAACAATGCCTTTTTGAGATATACGAGAACGGCTACAGCAAGGACGGCATACACGTCCTTGTCGGAATGGACGAAAACGGCGCTGTTGCAGGGGTAACGTTCATAACCTGCGGCGAAACACCGGGACTGGGCACAAAGGTCAACGACAAGACTTATCTTGCAAAGTTTGTAGGCGCTAAAGACGAAACGGCTGTAAATTCCGTTGATAAGGTAACAGGCGCGTCTTATTCGTCAAAGGGTATCAAAGCCGCTATAACCACCGCGGTGGATACCTATAACGAGAACAGGGAGGCGATATTCGGTGAGTGATAACACACACGGCGCTATGCACGAGTTCGTTAAGGGCATAATAAAAGAAAACCCCGTTCTGGTGGGGCTTCTGGGTATGTGCCCTACGCTTGCCATAACCACGCAGGCGTATAACGGCATAGGTATGGGGCTTGCCACAACGTTCGTTCTGGTGTGCTCGAATATCGTCATTTCAATGCTGAAAAAGGTCATACCCGGCACGGTCAGACTGCCGTGCTTTATAGTAATAATCGCAGGCTTTGTAACGCTCATTGAGTTTTTGATGAAAGGCTACCTGCCCGAGATGTATTCGGAGCTCGGCATATTCCTGTCGCTCATTACGGTAAACTGCATAATACTCGGCAGGGCGGAGGCTTTCGCTTCTAAAAATACCGTTATTCATTCCGCGCTTGACGGCTTGGGAATGGGGCTTGGCTTCACGCTCGCGCTGTTCTTTATGGCTTCTATTCGTGAAATAGTCGGCTCGGGAACATGGCTCGCAGGCACAAAGCTTATGATAGAGATACCTTGGGTGCACGATAACCCCACGCTGATATTCATAATGCCCGCGGGAGGATTTTTCGTGCTCGGCTGCCTGATAGCCGTTATAAACAAGCTCGCAAAGCGCAAGCCGCCGAAAGAGATAAGCTGTGAAAACTGCCCCAATGCAGCCGCCTGCTCAGGCAAGGAAAGCTGCGAAGCGGCAGCCGCTAAGTAAGGAGGGCGCATATGGGATACATACTTATACTGGTGGGAACTGTGCTTGTAAACAACATAGTGCTTTCGCAGTTTATGGGAATATGCGCGTTCCTCGGCGTTTCAAAACAGATGAAAAGCTCTGTCGGAATGGGAGCGGCGGTAATATTCGTAATGGTGTGTGCCGCCGTGATAACCTACCCGATATACAAACTGCTGGAGCATTTTGAGATAACCTACCTGAAAACCGTGGCGTTCATACTCGTTATTGCGATGTTCGTACAAATGGTAGAGATGATAATCAAGAAGCTTATGCCGCCGCTTTATAAGGCGCTTGGTATATATCTTCCGCTCATCACCACCAACTGCGCCGTCCTCGGCGTTACTATAACAAACGTTGACGAAAGTTATAATATAGCGCAGTCGGTAGTAAACGCATTCGGCACGGGCGTGGGCTTTACCCTCGCGCTGCTGCTGTTCTCGGGCGTAAGAAGCAGGATAAACGACTCAAAACTGCCCGAAACATTCAAGGGTGTTCCTGCAACGCTTATAGCCGCCTCAATAGTATCACTCAGCTTTATGGGCTTTTCGGGGCTGATATAATGAACACGCAGAAAAATGTATTTCCCAACAGATCGGAGTGAATGTATATGCAGTATTTGATACCTGTTTTGCTGTTTGCGGCTCTTGGCGTGCTCGCAGGAGTATTGCTGACGGTGTGTTCAAAGGTGTTCGCCGTCAAGGTAGATGAGCGTCTCGAGCAGCTTCAGGAGGCTTTGCCGCAGATAAACTGTGGTTCTTGCGGATATTCGGGCTGCAACGCTTACGCCGAAGCAATACTTAACGGCGGCGCACCGCTCAATATGTGCAAGCCTGGAGGAACTCAGTCTGCCGCAAAGCTCGGTGAGATAATGGGCGTCGAAACGGATCACCCCGAGCAAGAGGTGGCGTTCGTGCGCTGCTCCGGCAACTGCAACGTTACCAAACATAAATATGTTTACGACGGCTCTCAGAGCTGCCGCGCCTCAAACAGGTATTACAACGGCAGTAAGATATGCACGAGCGGCTGTCTCGGCTACGGCGACTGTGTTGAGGCGTGCCCGAACGGCGCGATATCAATAGTGGACCGTATCGCAAAGGTCGATGTTAATAAATGTATCGGCTGCGGACTGTGCGCAAAAGCCTGCCCGAACGAGCTTATCGTGATACGCAGAAAGAGCCAGAAGGTAGACGTCGGCTGTAAGTCCACCGCCATAGGAAAGATAACCCACAGCGTGTGCGAAAACGGTTGTATAGGCTGTAAAATGTGCGAAAAGAAATGTCCTAACGGCGCTATAACGGTTGCGAATAATTTTGCGAATATAGACTATTCTAAATGTGATAACTGCGGAGAGTGCGCCAAGGCGTGCAGGCTGGGCGTTATAAAGGTCATGGGCAAATGAAAAAAATCTCGCAAAATGCTTGACTTTTGATTTTAAATTTGGTATAATATAAAAGCTGTCGTAAATACGGCAGCAAAGTATATCAGATATGTATTAGGATAAAAGTAAAATTCGGGAATTCATTTCTCGAATTTTACACAACTATCGGCGTAGCTAAAAAAGCGAATAATTTGAGCTTTTTTAGCGTGATGGTACCGGAGCCGATGCAGGAATTAGGTCTACTGCTTCCCCTTGCGGGAAAGCAGAGGGAAAACCCGTTCGGGGTGTTCCCGTGAAGTGTCGACGAGTCGACACGCAAGCTGTCGTAAATACGGCAGCAATATGAGTTATTAGCTCAGTTGGCAGAGCACTTGACTTTTAATCAAGGTGTCCCGGGTTCGAATCCCGGATAGCTCACCAATACTATCTGCGGCGCGCTAGTTTTTAGCGTACCGCACATAGTACCGATGTTCATCAAATGCTATGCGCGCCACGTCTTTCATTGCCCATGAGCTCCCCACTCATGAATGTCGAGGTAATATGACATCTCCTCGATTTAATTCCGTCGTTTGCGAACCCGACGGGGCAGACTGTGTTGCAGCGGCTCTTGCCAGACCAACCGATTGCTGAGGTAACGGCGTGCTTTCGGTGCATGAATTGTCGCCGGATCGAGTCTTTGCTTGAGAAAGACCGATTTAAGGTATATTAAGTTGTAGGAAAATGAAAAGCCCCTTTCAGACGCCCGAAAAAACTTCTGAAAAAGGCTTGACAAAGTATAAAACTATCGTGTATAATAAACGATAGAAATATCCCTCTAAGCAAATCTCCGAAGGTTGGTTCGGGTCTTGTGATGCATACGGTGCTGCTTGCAACAGTACCGTGTGCGGAGGCATTATTTCCCTTTGGACATATTCTAGCACAAAAAATTGCGCTTGTCAACAGGTTACGGAAATTTCGGCGGTTCTGAATAAAACAGAACTGCTTTTTTGTTTCTTTTGACGAACGAAATGTGCCACGTGGCACACCTGCACGGTATATTTTCCGAAGAAAAAACTGTTGACAAATCATTTTAAGTGGTGTATAATATAAATAGAAAAAGGAGTGCCGACTTAGTACGATAGCGGCTAACTCCCTTTGGTTACGATTAAAAAGCAACCGCAACGTTTTAGGGTCGTGCGGTTACTTTTTATTGATAATGTCATCGACAATTATCAGTATAATAATTATCAATATCAATGTTATGTAATCCATTGACATCGCCCCCTTTCTTCCTCTGACTGAGGGAGAGGTCGGGAGACTAACCGCTACCGTTTTTCGTACCTTACCGGCACTTCTTTGTACCTCATCGGCACAAGTATATTATAATATATACTGTCGGTATTTGTCAAGCGGCGCGGCTCTGATGCAGCAAGCACAAGTGTGCCACGTGGCACACCTGTGCGATATACTTTCCGAAGAAAAAACTAAGAGATGGCTATGATTAGTCATCTCTTTGTTTTTGGTACATTTATTCCGTTGTATAGGTCGGTTCGCAGAGCATTATCAAGCATCTTTATCCTAGCGCCCAACAGCTCGGCTATGACCTTTACCCTGTCAGCGTATCTGTAATTGCTTTTATAAAACATATCAGCGGCTTCTTCTGGCAGATCGCGCAGCTTTGAAAGCTCATACCTTTGCGGACAAGATACAAGTTTTATCTGCTCGCTGTGCAGCTTTGCAAAAGGCTTGCCGCACGGTATGTCGGCTTTCGTATCGATGTAATTTGTATCCTCATTGTATCTCAGACTCCTGCCGCTGTCAAACAGAGGCGCAAAACCCGTATATTCAAGAGTATTTACATCTCGTACCGCACCGAAATTGTTGTAATGGCGATCCTCGTTTCCCATAATAAAATCAACGACTATCATATCGTCAATACTTTTTTCATAGTCGGGAATGTGCAGCATCTTGCAGGTGTTCTTAAAAAGCTCGTATTTTGACACGCGCTGATCGTTGTAATAATACTTATAAAGTATCGCTTTGGCAGGAACAAGCTCGGTGTTCTCGTCTATGAAACACTTGCACCTACAATGGCTCTCGCCGTTTTTTGTATACGCAAAATATTCCGTGTGTTCTATGTTCAGACGTCTGCATATCATAGAGGCAATTTCTTCGTTGAACGCCTCCTGCTGATACGGCGGGGTGCTTGCCTTTATAAGATACCTGTCACCGTTTTCTACTATCCACTTTTTTGATAAGTAACCGGCGGCGGAAATATCCGGAGACATAAGGCTCGGGGTGTCCACTTGTGTCCTGTCGAACATTATTCTGCCAACGTCGGGAGAAAAATCATTTGTAAAGTAATTGACGGTGTCCCACGAAAGTCCGCTGCCGCTTTGGCATATCCAGTATTGATCGGAAAGAGACAAAAAATAATTTTGCTTGGCAAGCTGAGTCACGGAGACCTCATTGCCAACAGACTCTTGCATAACTTCCATGCTCTTTTGAAGATCCTGCCTGCTTGCCGGAATATTTCTGGACGAAAGCCATGCGGAAAAGCTGTTTATATCAACTACGCCGTCGTCTATCGCCAGCTCCGGAGGCGCATACTCTGAATTAAACACGTCGGTAATACGATCCACGGAAAAGCCCGTGCTTCCGATCGTTTCAAATTCAAACACTTCTGTTCTTTTGTTCATCAGCAAATAACGCATCTTTTTCGCCTCCCTGAATATTGTACCACAATTTATCGGTATATGTCAAGCAAAGCGGCTATGATGCAGCAAGCGCAAGTGTGCCACGTGGCACACCTGTGCGATATACTTTCCGAAGAAAAAACTGTTGACAAATAAAATTTTTGGGTGTATAATATAAATAGAAAAAGGAGTGCCGACTTAGACTAAGCGGTTGCTTCCTCATTTAACGATTAAAATAACCGCATCACTTTGGAAGAGCTGAAATGCTCCCCATTTGTTAGACAATATGGTATAATAGAAATATACCCGAAAGAAGTCTAATGAAAGGGGAGCAT
>CANRNT010000020.1 GCA_947631995.1 uncultured Clostridia bacterium
GCAGGAAGCTCATCTTTGAGAACAGTATTATATTTGAGCTTCTTTTCTATCGGCAGACCCGTTACACCCTGCTCATCGGTCGTGAACGTTACAGTATACTCATTTATTGTGTATACAGCTATAACAGTCACATCATCAGTAACTATGTATGTGTCGGTAACCTCTTTACCGTCAATGGTCCATACTCCTGTGTAGCCTTCCTTACCAGGCACAGCAGGAAGCTCATCTTTGAGAACAGTATTATATTTGAGCTTCTTTTCTATCGGCAGACCCGTTACACCCTGCTCATCAGTTGTGAACGTTACTGTATACTCATTTATCGTGTATTCAGCTATAACAGTAACATCTTCCGTCACCACATAGTTGTCCGAAATATCCTGTCCTTCGATAGTCCACTTACCCGTGTAGCCTTCCTTCTCGGGCACATCGGGAAGCTCATCTTTGAGTACAGTATTATACTTGAGCTTCTTTTCTATCGGCAGACCCGTTACACCCTGCTCATCGGTCGTGAACGTTACTGTATACTCATTTATTGTGTAAACCGCTATAACCGTCACATCATCAGTAACTATGTATGTGTCGGTAACCTCTTTACCGTCAATTGTCCATACTCCTGTGTAGCCTTCCTTATCAGGCACAGCAGGAAGTTCATCTTTGAGAACAGTATTATATTTCAGCTTCTTTTCTATCGGCAGACCCGTTACACCCTGCTCATCGGTTGTGAACGTTACTGTATACTCATTTATTGTGTATACCGCCATAACCGTAACATCATCTGTAACAGTATACTTGCCCGTAACAGTCTTGTTGTCTATCTGCCATTCGCCTGTGTAGCCTGTTTTGGCAGGTACGGTAGGAAGCGTTATTTCTGTGCCATAGTCAACGGTTTGAGCGTTTGGCATAGTAACGCCTTGCTCATTGGTTTTGTATGTTACGGTATATTGATTTATTGTGTATACCGCCATAACCGTAACATCATCTGTAACAGTATACTTGCCCGTAACAGCCTCGTTGTCTATCTGCCACTCGCCTGTGTAACCTGTCTTTGTAGGTACGGTAGGAAGCGTTATTTCTGTGCCATAGTCAACGGTTTGTGCGTTAGGCATGGTAACGCCTTGCTCATTGGTCTCGTATGTTACGGTATATTGGTTTATAGTGTATACCGCCATAACCGTAACATCATCTGTAACAGTATACTTGCCGGTAACAGCCTCGTTGTCAATCTGCCACTCACCCGTGTAACCTGTCTTGGCAGGTACAGTAGGAAGTGTTATTTCTGTACCGTAGTCAACGGTTTGTGCGCTTGGCATAGTAACGCCTTGCTCATTGGTTTTGTATGTTACGGTATATTGATTTATAGTATAAACCGCAGTAACAGTCACGTCATCTGTAACAGTATATTTGCCCGTAACAGTCTTGTTGTCTATCTGCCATTCGCCTGTGTAGCCTGTTTTGGCAGGTACGGTGGGAAGTGTTATTTCTGTGCCATAATTTACGGTTTGAGCGTTAGGCATTGTAACGCCTGCTTCATTGGTCTTGTATGTTACGGTATATTGGTTTATAGTGTAGACAGCTGTAACCGTAACATCGGCGGTAACAGTATATTTGCCCGTAACAGTCTTGTTGTCAATCTGCCACTCGCCTGTGTAACCTGTCTTGGCAGGTACGGTAGGAAGCGTTATAACTGTGCCGTAATCTACGGTTTGTGCGTTAGGCATAGTAACGCCCTGCTCATCGGTCTTATATGTTACCGTATATTGATTTATAGTATAAACCGCTGTGACCGTAACATCATCTGTAACAGTATACTTTCCCGTAACAGTCTTGTCGTTTATCTGCCACTCACCTGTGTAGCCAGTCTTTGTAGGCACGGCAGGAAGCGTTATTTCTGTTCCGTAATCTACGGTTTGAGTGTTAGGCATAGTTACGCCTTGCTCATTGGTCTTGTATGTTACGGTATATTGATTTATAGTGTACACCGCCATGACGGTAACATCGGCGGTCACCTTATGATCTGCCGAAATTTCTTCACCATTTATCGCCCATTTACCGGTGTGACCCGCTACTGACGGAACACTCGGCAAAGTGCCTATACTTTCTCCTATAACGACTTCTCTTTGCTCGATGATATTACCGCTGCGGTCTGCAAATGATACCAAAGCGGTCTCGGGCTCGGGGACGGTCGTAGTAGTAGTGGTAGTTTCAGCTTCTGACGGAGCTGACGTTACAGTCTGCGGGTCGGTTTCAGATACAGTCTGCTGTGTTATCTCCGTAGTCGTATCATCAGCGCTTGTCTGCGAAACGACAGTTGTTTCTACAGTCTCCGAAGCAGCGGGCTCTGTAGTCTCAGATTCCGACTCGGTAGTTTCAGACATTGTAGTTGTCTGCGTACTCTCGATCTGTCCTCTGAGGATAGTTTCTATCTCAAGATCAAGCGTCAGCAGACCGCTTTCATCGGAGGCAAGAGCGGTTTGCTTTACAATGTCGGGAAGCATTCTGAAATCCGTTTTATACGGTGCGGGATCGGTATCACCGCAAATGAAAAGCCCGTTTTCCTCGGTGCGGTATACAAAATACGCATTACCGTCAACGTCAGGAGAGTTCTCGGTATTTTCATTCGGGTCTATTACGATAGTTACTTTATAGCCCTCCTGTACAAATACCTCATCACCCTTTTTATTTCCGCTTTCGTCATACAGCCAGACTGCCACCTTGCCGTGAATGACTTCAAGATCGGTTATATAGCTGCCGTTTTCAAGCATTTCCGTTTGTACATAAAAGCTCGTTCCCCTTACCGCCATAGTAGCTTTTGGGGTGTTTACTTCGTATGTTGAATTTTCAGAAAGCGGCTCGGTTATCTCGTTCAATATCTCGCCTTTTTTCAGTTCAATGATAGTTTTACTGTCATTGGAGGAATTTTCTGCGACAAGCTGCACTTCGCTGTTATGATCTAAAAGTATATACTTATCTCCGTCAAGCGAGATACGCATATTGCTGTCAGCACCAGTAGAAACGATATCGCCGTTTTGCAAATTCATTCCGCTGTAGGCGTCAAGCGTACCTGTGGTTCCTCTCTCAACAGTATTATACTGCCCCTGAGTTTCAAACACCTTTACGACCCTGTATGTTTCTTCTTCGGAGGAGTGCAAAAGCATTACCGTTCCTACGGTAGCCGCAGCTACTACTGCCGCAGAGGCAGCAGCAATTATAATTTTGGCTTTTAATGTCAAAGCAGCGAGTTTTTTCATAGTTGATCCTCCATACAGTATATCAGCTTCTGCTGAGCAGCCCTAAACGTTCAAGATATTCTGCCGACCTGATCTGTTTTTCTATTCCCGAAACTTCGATCAGTATCGTGCAATTGCAGAAATAATTATTATAGTAATTTGCAAAAACATTCCAATCTATCTTTCCGTCGCCTACGGCAAGATGAAGATCGTTTTCAAGATCGTTATCGTTTATGTGCATATGTTTCAAATATGGTGCAAGAGAGCGCACCCATTCGTTTATATCTGTAGACCTGCCAAACGACATCGCGTGGGCATAGTCAAAACATACTCCGTAATTCTTATACGCTTTAAGGCGTTCACTCAATCTGCGCAGCATATCGGGAGAGCGGTCAAACATATTCTCCAGATAAATATTCATATCTGGATTTTCTTCAAGCAAACGGCTGAAGTATTGCTCATTGCAGTCTATCCAGTTATCAACATAGCTCTTGGCGGTCAGCACAGGCTCATAATTCGTATGAAAGACGACCGCTTTTGCACCTGCTTTTCGCGCTGCGTCTATACTTTGCCTTATGCGCTTGTCAGCTATTTCGCGTATCAGCTTATCCTCGCTGAACACAAGAACATCGAAAAAGTCACCGTGACAAGTGCAGTGATCGGGCAGAGTATACTTTTTATATTCTTCTATTGTACGCTGCAGCCTTTCCTCATCATCAAGCATTTTTGGAGAGAAGAAGTCGTTGTATTCAAATCCGAGATCATATTTCTTCGCCAGCGATAAATGCTCGTCTATGTTTTTCAGATTGGGAATTATAAGAAATTTGCTCATTTGTTCGCCTCGTTTGTTTTTATGTTTGTAAGAGAATACACGAATACTCCCTTTGATTTGCCCTTGAGCGGTATTTCACCTATCGGTTCTACCTCGATACGGTCTTTCACCTGTTCGTAAACGCTCTCGCTTATAAGCACCTGACCGCGTTTTGCATTTGCTTCAAGACGCGCCGCAGTATTTACCGTGTCGCCGATAGCCGTGTAGTCCATTCTGAAATCGCAGCCAATGTTTCCAACAACGGCGTTTCCGCAGTTTACGCCAACACCGAAGCTGACCGATTTGCCGTACTTCTCCATGTATTTGCTTTCTATCTCGTTGCCGCCTTGAACTATATCCCAAGCGGTCTTTACCGCGCGGAAGATGTAGTCGTCAAGGTCGAAAGGCGCATTGAAGACCGCCATTGTAGCGTCGCCGATAAACTTATCAAGCGTACCGCCGTTTGCAAAGATAGAATTTGTTGTCAGATTGAGATAGCTGTTGAGTATGTCTACCACCTGCTCAGGCTCGAGCGACTCCGACATCGGAGTAAATCCGCGAATATCAACAAACAGCACCGCTATGTGCCTGTTCTCTCCGCCGAGCTTTATCTGATAGCCGCCTTTTTTGAACATCTCTTCAACGACCTGCGGCGCGACATATTTTTTGAAAGCGGCGGTTATCCTGCGCTTTTCAATAGTCTCAATAGCATAGCGCCTTATAAGATTGAACAGGAACGCAACGGGTATAAACACCGTGCAGTAAGCCAGAGGTATCGTGCTGCCGTTGGCGTTGAGCATAACGCCGCATATGCCATAGCCTATAAGTGCAATTATAGCAATAGGCAGGCTGAACCTTACTTTCAGCTTCTTTGAAATTATGAACACCAAAGTCGCAGCCGCCGCGCTTACAAGAGCAGCAACCGGTCTTGAAACAGGGAGCGGCATTCTGTCGTCTATCATACATTGCAGTATGTTAGCGTGTATCTCAACTCCGAACATCTGCGCTGAGCTGTTTGGCACAGAGTACTGATCCTGCATACCCGAAGCGTATGCGCCGACAAACACAACGCAGCCGTTGAATATATGGGGATCGACTTTTCCCTCTATAACATCTACAAAGGAAATATGCTCGTAGTCGCCGGGCTTTCCTGCATAGTTTATCCACATTCTGCCGCTGTCGTCAAGCGAGAGCTCGTTTTCTTCCGTGCCTGTTCTTTCACAGTATTTTGAATATATCACAGATGAAAAGCTGCTGCAAATATTATCATCATTGTCTGCGTCGTACATCATGACCGAGCGCACGATACCGTCGTCATCGGGCGAAACGTTGACAAATCCCGTGTCACAGCAGTCTGCAAAAAACGGCTGCTCTACGCTCTCAATATTGAAGTGGTCTATATACGGATCGCCGTTCTCATCGATCTTGTATACACTTGTATAATTTATGTAAGAACCGGCAACGACGTTTCCGTTTTTCTCGCAAGCCGCACGCAAAGCCTCGTCGCCAGCCTCATCGCTGTTTCCGAAAAACATTATATCCATAGCGATAACGGCGGGAGAGTCTCCAAGCGCGTTCACAAGCTGTGCGGTGTAGCTTCTGTAACTCGTTCCGTAAGGTCCGAGAGCCTGAAGCGTTTTATCGTCAATAGCAATAATTTTAATGGCGTTGTTTATTCCGCGCGGCGACTGATACAGCCTGTCTTTCAGAGCGCTGTCAAGAAAATAAAAAAGGTCTGAAAAAGCTACAACAAATACTATTACAAAGCAGATCGCATATTCCAGCACGCTGCCTAAATATTTATTTTTGCCTTTATTTTCCATAGGAGCTTTCCCCTTTGCGAAAGAACATAAAATGTCATTTTATATTATACAACTTTTCTTTACAAAAATCAATCATTTTGTCAACTATTTAATAAAAAAACTATACGCAGTCTTTCTCTCCAAAAGAATTTCCCGCGGTTGTTGACATTTCAGATTTTATGTGATATTATTAAACAAAAGATAATTGCCTTCAGAAAGGAAGCGCCGCCGGCATGAACAAAGAAGCTATCAAAAATGATGAAATGCTCGACAGGATATTTGATATAACGCACAGTCTTTATTCTCAGATGTGCACTACCGATAATAACGCAAAGAACAACCACTCTGAAATATTCAGACTTATTACCGAGCTTGGCAGCGTTATAGTCAACGCCGACAGAGCGAGCTTCTGGAAGTGGGATAAGGATAAGCACGAGCTTTGGACGACAGCAGCCGTCGGCGAGGACAGGATAATTATCCCCGAAAACACAGGACTTGTGGGCAAAGCGCTTTCAATGAAAAAGGCAATCGTCACGAACGACCCCTACAACTGCCCAGACTTCAATTCAGATGTTGACAAAAAGACGGGATATGTCACCAACTCTATAATGGTAATGCCTATATCAAACTGCAAGGGCGAATTTATCGGCGTTTTTCAGGCAATAAACAAGCATGACGAAAACGGCTTCGACCTTGAAGAGGATCAGCGCAGACTGTCGCTCGCCGCTTTCATATGCGGCATAGCTCTCGAATCGGATACTTTTCTCGATGATTCTCTGCACGACAAGCTCACAAAGCTGAAAAACCGCATAGCGTTCCACAACGATTACGAATATTTAAGGTCACATTCTTGCGGCTGCGAGAAAAGAGCACTCTTTATCTGCGACATAGACTTTTTCAAAAAGATAAACGATACATACGGTCATAATGCAGGCGATGAGGCTCTGAGGCACGTTTCATCTATCCTCGGCAGCAGTATAAGAAGCTGTGACGGCGTGTACCGCTGGGGCGGCGAGGAATTTATAGTTCTGCTGTCCGATGCTTCTCTTGATGATGCTGTTGCGGCTGCGGAAAAGATAAGAAAAACTATTATGGAGTCCGTCTGCGTATTTGAAAGTACGGAAATTAAAATGACTATGAGCTTCGGCTGTACCGAGCTTGACCTTTCGCTCTCGGCTGAGGATAATATCAAGGTCGCAGACGAAAAGCTCTACACCGCCAAGCAGACGGGCAGAAACAGGGTCATAGCTTAAAACGTGCAATCTGACAGAGACCCATTCTTATATGATAATGTTAAACGACCGACAGGAGTTTTGCTTGCTGTCGGTCGTTTTGATATATGAATATAAAGTATTGCATTACGGTTCATTGCCACAGATAAGCTTTCCGCCCGAGTATACCGCGACGTGCTCGGCATTTCCCTGCGAGTAGTCATTGCTCAGGTCAAAATTGCTCCAGTCGGCTTTGTTTACACGCGCCTGTATCTTCCATACAGCGTCTTTGGCAAGCGTTCCAGAGGAGCAGCTTATACGCAGCCTTGTATCGCAGTCGGTACCGCTTTGCGAAGAAAATTCGCTCTTTATGCTGTCTGTCATCGCGGTGTAGCTGCCGTCCGCGCCCTGAATTGCGCTGTGGTCGCACGCAAATTGCAAGTCGCCTCCGCCGTCTTTGGTGAAGAACCAATCGAGTGCAAGACCCGACATATCAATATCTGAACTGCCCGTATTCTTTATCTCGATGTTTATGGTAATGCTTCCGCCGTTTGAAGAACCGTCACCGCTCAGCGTAACAGTCAGTCCGCCTGCCGAAGCCGAACCACCCGTCGGTACAGACGGCTTCGCGGTGGTAGTCGCTGTTGGCTTGCTTGGAGCAGAGCCGCCGCCCGTTTCGGTACGTTCCTGCGGCTCGCTGCCAAATACAAGCTTGCCGCTTTCGTAAAATGCAAGAGTGTCAACAGGCTGAGCCGTGCCCTGCTGGCTTCCCAAGCCCTGATATGACGGGTCGTTAGACGGATCCCACGTTCCTGTCGAGCTTATCCTGAACTGTACCTCGCAGCGGTATGCGTCCTGTCCGCCCGGATAGAGCAGCTTGTCGCCGAACGTTATCTCAACACAGTAAATATCGCCGCTCCACGGCACTACCTGACAGCTTGCGCCGCCGCCCATTGAGTAACCCATATTCACGCTAACCTGCGAGGGGTCAGTCTCCGAAAGGTCTATAAAATATCTCAGCACGGGCTCTTTGCTTACCCTTGCAGGCCAGCCCGTTTTGTTGTATACAATAGCTTTTATCTCGGTAAAATCATTTCCTGACGCGTTTACACAAGCGTCAATAGAGTATTCCTCTTCAACAGGCTCTACCGCGCCGAAGTTTTTCAAAGTCTTTCCGTGATATTTGCTGTACAGCTTTGCAAGAGCACAAGTGTAGCCTGCATTGTAGTCGCACGCCACCTCGTTTGCGGTGTAATCCGAAACGGTATCGTTGTAACCGTCATTTGCGTCGGGGCCGCCGACCAAAGCACCGTAAAGAGTGTGCCGCGCGGTCTCGGGTGTGTTCATGTTGTCAATGTACGAACCCTGCGCATTTCTGTGGTGAGGATTTACAGGGAAGTTCTCGCCAAATCCGCACACAAAGCTCCTGCCGCTGCTGCCGAGCGCATAATCTATCTGACTTACCGCAAAATCCCAGTATGTATCTTTTTTAGACGACGGGCAGTATTCGCTCTCGCTGTACAGCGCGGCTATGAACGCCTGCGAAGTCGCATATCTCAGGCTGCCCCATGTGTCCAGCCATGCAAGGCCTTTAGGCGTGTATGTTATCTTTTCGCCGTCAACGCCCACCGTCCAGAAATCAAGGCTCTTTTCAAGGAATGTACGGTATTCGTCGTCGCCCGTAAGCTGCGTGAGCCTAAGCGCCGCGCCAATGCCGACGTCGTCCCAGCACATAGCCCACTTGTAGTTGCTGCCTGCCTGCGTGAAATAATCTCCCGCGCTGTCAAGATATTTTTCGTCGCCCGTAGCAGTATAAAGCCACGTTGCTGCCCATGAAAGCTCATCGTAAAAGCCGCTCCAGCTGTTGTAAAAACCGTTCGCAGCCGTATAGCCGCTGTCGCTTTTAGTGCTTTCTGCAAAGGAGTAAAGCTGTTTTGCGTGCGTAAGACATTCCTCCGAATACTCCGCGTCAATGTCTTTGTATATGACTGCTGTTGCAGCCAACGCAGCCGCAGCCTCACCTACGACCGTAGAGCCTGGCGAGGATTCCGTTACCTTGTATGACGGTCTGTTCATCTGCATAACCTCGGGAGCGCCCCACCATGAGTGGTCGATGTTGCCGTCACCCACCTGATAATAGAACTCGTTTTCGGCAGTATGACATTTTATAAGATAATCGCTTATCCACTTTATGTCGCCGAGTATGTATTCAAGCTGACCGCTCTGCTCATAGCTGTCATAGTCCTCGTAAACGCTCCATGCCAGCATTGAAGCCGTGTACGCCATAGGCAGATTGAACTTCACGTTGTCGCCTGCGTCATAAAGTCCGCCCGTCAGGTCAACGCCGTTGTCAGCGCCGTCATTAAGTCCAGAATCGCCGCGCCAGTTTGTACGCTCAGTACCGTCAAGCTCGCCCGACCTTTGAAGCTCATAAAATATGAGTGATTTTTGCAGAGCCTCGCCGTAATTATAGTTGCCCGTGCCCTCTATTCCCTCATACTCCGAAGCGTCCTCGCTCAGACCGTCAGCGGCGTTGGCATGGGGCTTTGAGGGTCTATCGGCTTCGCTGTCAGCAGACGACTGCGTATCGCTGCTGTCATAAGAGCTGTCAGATAATGACGATGTTTCCTGCTTATTATCTTTATGACCGCCGTGCAGCGCTACGATAAGTACAGTTACTATCAATGCGATGAATGCCACCGCCGCCGCAGTTACAACCGTAAGTTTCTTTTTATTGATATTATCCATATGACATATCCTCCGCCGTTATTTTCTATATAATAGCTCATCGTTCCTTACTTACAAACAACACACTTTCCTATATATTTTATCATACTTTTAAGCCTATTTCAACTGATTTCTCAAAATAAGGTCAAAAAGTCCGCAAGACTGCTATAAGCATATCTGCGTCACGCTTGACATTTATGATAAAATATAATATGATTTAATATATCATCGGCTTTATTGTACAGAACACAATACGGATAGAGGTCAGTTATGTTACGCTTTATAATTTGCTTTATTGCCGGAACAGGCGCAGGACTGGGAACAGGATTTGCAGGAATGAGCGCTGCCGCGGTAATAAGCCCCATGCTTATAACTTTTCTGGATATGCCTGCATACGAAGCAGTCGGTATAGCGCTTGCAAGCGACGTATTGGCAAGTGCGGCAAGTGCATACACCTATGGAAAGAACAAAAATCTTGACATAAAAAACGGTCTTGTAATGATGATAACTGTGCTGACGTTCACAATGCTGGGAAGTTATCTCGCAAGTCTTGTACCCAACACCACTATGGGCAGCTTTTCAGTTATCATGACATTTCTTCTCGGCATAAAGTTTATCGTAAGACCCGTAATGACGACCAAGGAAGCCATGCATGCGGCAGACCCGAAAAAACGTCTGATACAGTCTATAATATGCGGAATGGTCATAGGACTTATATGCGGATTTATCGGCGCGGGCGGCGGCATGATGATGTTGCTGATACTTACGAGCGTTTTGGGATACGAATTGAAAACGGCTGTAGGAACGAGTGTTTTTATAATGGCGTTCACGGCTTTCACAGGCGCGGTAAGTCACTTTACTATTGGTGGACTGCCCGATCTTTGGTGTCTGATGTGGTGTGTACTGTCAACGCTGCTATGGGCAAGGATAGCCGCAAGAATGGCAAACAAAGCAAGTCCCGCAGTACTGAACAGAGTTACGGGCATTGTGCTCGCAGTATTGGGCGGAGCTATCCTTATAGTAAGCATAGTGAGCAAAATAAAATAACGGCGGTGAAATAAAATGGAGACAAACAAACAAAACGACAACGACATCGGAGCAAGCCGCAAAAAAGCGGTAATTATCATTACAGCCGTTACAGCGGTCGCGCTCATTTTAACGGCGATCCTCTTACTGATACCGAGAAGCTCAAGTAAAGCGTCTCCCCCTGCCGACAGCAATATGTCAGGCTCGGATCTTTCTTCATCGGAAGCGGATAATGAAGTAACAACAAAATATACAACTTCGTCAACTGCAAAAACATCTGCCGTGACCACCGCAAAGACGACGACATCAACAACGCCTGATATCACCACAGTTTCTGAAACGACAACGGAGGAGCAGACAGCAGCGACAGAGGTAACTCAAGAAACAGTACCCGACGTTACAGAAGCAGCCGCTGACATTAAGCCTGAGTATGTTTTTCCATTCGATACGGGCGTCAGCGAACAGCTAATAACTGTTGAATCAAGCGGAAGCTCTTGCACCGTAAGGCTATATCAAAAGGACGGCGGCGTTTGGGATCGAGTATACGAAACATACGGAGCAGTCGGCAGAAACGGCGTTTCTGAAAAAAGTCAGGAGGGCGACTACCGTACTCCAAAAGGCGTTTTTCCGCTGGGCTTTGCGTTCGGGACGCAGAGGTTAGATGATCTTTCAATTGAATACAGAACAGTCAACGCTAACTGCTATTGGGTAGACGATCCGTTATCGCCGTACTATAATATGTGGGTAGAAAGCGACACCGTAAGCTGGCAAAGCGCCGAACACCTTATAGATTATCCGAACAGCTACAAATACGCCGTAGCCATAAACTACAACACCGACCCCATAATCCCGTATAAAGGCTCCGCTATTTTCCTGCATTGCATGACAGCTTCATACACGGCAGGCTGTGTTTCGGTACCCGAGGCGGATATGCTGTACATTCTTAAATGGCTCGACAGCGCAAAACACCCTATCATCTCTATTTCGTAATAAAAAAGACCATATCCGTATGCTAAAGAGCTGTACGATATGGTCTGTTTCTTTGCCTATTCGTCAAAAAGAGGTGTGGAGAAGTATCTTTCGGCAGTATCGGGAAGAATAGTGACGACCGTTTTTCCCCTGCCCAGCTTTTCTGCCAGCTTCAGAGCTGCGGCAACGTTCGTACCGCTTGATATACCGCACATTATCCCCTCTTTGCGCGCAAGATCACGGGCAGTCTGTATCGCTTCTTCGTCAGATACTATGTAAATATCATCATATATTTCCCTGTTAAGGATATCGGGTATTATGCCGTCGCCTATACCCATTTGCAGGTGCGTACCTATATTTCCTCCTGCGAGTATGGCGGCGTTTTCAGGCTCGACAGCCCATATCACCATATCGGGATATTGCGAACGCAGCGTTTCCCCGATACCTGTTATAGTGCCGCCCGTGCCAATGCCAGAACAGAAGCCGTCTATCTTCCCTGCCGTCTGCTCCAGTATCTCCAGAGCCGTATGATATTTATGCGCATAGATATTGTTGATATTGTTGAACTGCTGCGGCACAAATACTCTCTCATCTTCCTCTGCCATTTTCATAGCCAGTTCAAGACACCCTCTTATACACTTGCCAATATCGCCGTCATCGTGAACGAGCTTCACCTCTGCTCCGTAATGACGAACAAGCTTGCGCCGCTCCTCGCTTACAGAGTCGGGCATGATGATAATTGTCTTGTAGCCCCGTACTGCTCCTACCAGCGCAAGACCTATACCCTGATTTCCGCTGGTCGGCTCAACGATTATGGTATCTTTATTTATTTTTCCCTCTTCCTCCGCCTTGCATATCATGTTCAGCGCGGTACGGGTCTTTATAGAGCCGCCAACGTTCAGCCCCTCAAATTTGACAAGCACCTCGGCATTTTCGGGCTTGTTCATTTTGTTAAGACGTATCATCGGAGTATGTCCGACAGCTTCAAGCACATTATTATATATCATAAAGTTCTGCCCTCTCAAAAGGATTTTAATTTATTATAACACGGTTTTACGATAAATGCAATAGCCATGAAAAGCCGCCGAATCAAAAAATTAGTGAAAACAGGCTGATTTTTTGTACAAACAGTCCAATTTTGTGCACAAAAAATTGTTCAATATTTTATTGATTATTTTCGAAATATATGATATAATGATAAAAGATATACACTAAAGCAATTACGATTATTCGCAAAAAATCGAAATTCAAAGTAAAGGAAATGAGACAATGAAAAAGAAACTTAACAAACGCTTGGTATGCGGCGCGACTGCGCTGCTGCTCGCGGCGGCTGTTATGCTGCCGACTTCGTTAGCTTCCGCTGCCGAAGAAGAATTCAAAAATTATCTCAACGAAGAAGGCTCGGAAACGACAAAATCTACTCTGCTCGTTGGCGATATTTCTCCTGATAAAGCAGATACGTTTGAAGGTACAGTACAAAATCTTGAGGACAAGTATCTTCTCGGTGTGGCATCGGAGTTTAGTGTTTTTCTTAATGGCGATTTTACGGTTAAGGAGAGCGATACTGAAGGTCGCGCTGCGATCGGCGGAGATTTAATTCAAGAAACCACATTTAACTATGAAATTGGCAAGGGAGAAGCCGAAACCTATATTCCTATAGATGCACTTCTTGGTAATTCTAATTTTGCCAATATTGTTTTAGCCGGAACTACGAATAAAGAGATCGCCGATTTTTATTATGATGATCTAAATGAACAAAAGCAGTCAAAAAAGAAGATCGTACTTCAATCCAGCAAAGCAATTACCGATGGTGTTATCCCGGAACAATCAAACAATCGTATTGACCAGTCGCAAGCTTATATCAGCGACTTAATCGATTTTGAAAAATCCTTTAAACTTATTACAGAAAGAAGCGAATTGCTTGCAGAGCAGCCTTCAAACGGCACGGTTGATTTTATAACAGATAGTGATGGTAAAACAAGGGCTGTTTTTACTTATACAGGTAAAGAGACTACGGCAGAGTCTGTTTATTTTGATCTTGCTGACAAGGAACTTGAAAAATTTAAAGATGCTCAGATAGTTGAATTTAAAAATATCCCCAAGCTTCCAACTGCCAGAGACATTGTCAAAACCTCTAAAGTAGGTGACAGAAGAACAGCTACTACGGACAATTGGGAATATGCTTATATCGTTGTAAATATCAAAGGAACCGATAATTTTAATGGTTATGCCCCTGCTTCCGTTAAAGATGATACTGCTGTTTTTTTGGCAGATCCAAGTTACGAAGAAAAATTTACTATTATTAATGATACTTATGTTTCAAGAGAGAATGACACAGAAATTCCAAAGAATAATAAGCCGGGTACTGACAGTATCATTTATAACTTGCCTAACGCTACAAAGGTAGTACTTGTAACTAATTTCCAAGGCTCTATTCTCGCGCCTAGGGCTCACGTTACCGATTATGCTTATGAATATCTAGATAAAGCAGTAAACCCTCGCGGTCACCTCTCAGGAGCGCTTATTGCTCAAAGTTTTAGCGGCTCAACACAGTTTACGTTCCGCACTTGCCGTGCGCCGTTCTCGCTGATAAAGAAGGACGAAAAGATAGAGCAGGAGCTTACGTTTACAAAGGAATGGGACTGTTCGACTGACATACTCCCCTCTGCTGAAACATTCATGAAATGGCTTACCGTCAAGGAGGGCGGAGAAACTCTTACATTGGATACTGACTACACTATTGAGGTAGACACAGAGGGAACTGAATGGACTGTAACCGTGACTATCCTCGATTACAATGACGACGCTGTTTATACTGTCACAGAAACTCTCGCAGACGGTTATGAGGAAGCATTCACGAGCAGCGGTGATGTTACGCTCGGCACTAAAGACGCTAAGATCATCATCACCAACACTCTCAAAGATATTGACAGCGTTACTGTAACGGTCAACAAAGAGTGGGTAGAAACCAATAATCCCAATACTGCTGCTGCTCACGCTGATGTTAAAGCAAATGTTGAAATAACCTGCGGAAGCGAAACCGTTTACGATGAAGATATAACCCTTACAGACCCTGATTGGTCGTGGACTTATCCTGATGAACTTCCCGCTTATGAGTGGGTCAAGAACTCTGACGGTACTCTCTCTAAGAACGAGCTCACTTATGATGTAGATGTAACAGAAGTAACAATTGGCGGCTATATTACGACATACAAAACCGACAAAGACAGCAACAATAATATAACCGTAACAATAACAAACACTTATAACTACGGTCAGCTCCTTGGCAAACTTACGGTCAACAAAAACTGGGAAGGCTATGAAGGTCTTGGCGGTCACCCGAATATATCGTTTGAGCTTACCGATTCTGCCGGAAATTCGTACAGCGGCAAGTGGACGACAGGTGATACCGTATATGTATTTGAAAATCTTCCCGTATATGACGGCGAAAATCTGATGAAATACACATTGTCAGAAACTATTTCCGCTAAGAATAACGATTTCAACGAAGTAACGATAGTTAAAAATCCCTTTACCCTCTCACAAAATGGTGACGATTTTACTGCCGAAGTTACGGTAACAAACGAATATATCGCTTACGATCCGCTTGAGATCACTAAGATATGGGATACATCTGCTAACTCAAGCGCAGTTATACCTGACAGCATAGATGTAGAGATAACGGGTACGGCAAACGGCGAAGTAGTTATCGAAAAGGACTTAACAATTAAACCCGAGGACTACGATGTCACCAATGACGGAAAAACTTGGTCGTACACTATTACAGATCTGCCGAAGTATTATTTCATTAACAGCGAACCTTGTGAGATAACCTATCAGATAAAGGAAACCAACATTGAAGGCTTTACATCGTCAGCCGAGAATCCTGTTGATATTGTTGACGGAGCAGTTACCATAACAAATACTGCTGATAAAATTGAAGAATCTTCCGATGATTCAGACAGCTCAGAAAGCGGCAGCGACATCGACACAGAGGATTCCGACAGCTCTGACAGCAGCAGCGACATCGACACAGAGGATTCCGACAGCTCTGACAGCACAGGCGATTCAGATGATACCTCAAATGATGACACCAGCAGCTCCGAAAGTGACAATGATTCCGGTTTGGGAAATCAGGACGCTTCCAACGGCAGCAGCGGCGGAGTCGGCACAGGTACAGGCTCTAACAGCAAGAACGACAACAGCCCTAAGACAGGACGTACAGTTGGTGCTCTTATGCTTGCGGCGACAGCGCTGTCAATGGCAGTTGTAGCTTCAAAGAAGAAAAAGTCATAAAGTCGATTTCTGATACAACTTAACAAATAAAAAACTTCCTGCAAAATGCGGGAAGTTTTTTATGCTGTTCATTGCAAATTATTGCGGCTTTTTATATACTGCTCTGCCTTATCTCAACTTTGCCCAGACACTCCATAACGGCATTTTCTGTTATTATCTCGCCTATACTGTCGGCAACTATCTTACCCGACCTCGGGTTCTTCACAGAGTCGATATGTCCTATTATATCCGCCTGAACGTCGGAATACTCGAACGAAAGGTCGCAGCCGTCCATAGTACAGTTGATGAGCGTAAGATCTTTACAGTAGCATAGCGGCTGAGTACCCGATATCTTGCAGTTGATAAGAGTCAGCCCCTCGGAAAACCAGCCGAGATACTCCCCTTTCACTATCGAGTCCCTTACCGTGATATTTTTGCTATGCCAGAAAGCGTCCTTGGTATCGAGCTGTGAGTTCAATATTTCAAGCCCGTCAATATACTGAAAAGAGTACTTCCCTTTCATTTTTACATTGTCAAGACGGATATTACTGCTGTCAAGAAAAAGATATTCGCTTTCAATATCACTATCTTTGAGAATTATCTCCGATGACTTCCAGCCAAATTCCTCGGAAGCGATATGCGAGTTTGTTATAGTGATATCGCTGCACTCTCGCACCGCCTTTATCCCGCTGAATTTGCAGTCGGTTATTTTGCCGTGGCGGCTGTACCACAGCGCGGCACGAGCCGTTTCGCCTATGCAGGTGTTGCTGACAGAAAAAACATCTATGTGCCACAGAGGGTATCTGAGCGAGAACTCGCAGTCAGAAACATTTACATCACGCGCTTCCTTTAATACAGACTCACCGTCCGCAGGTCCTGCAAAGACACAGTTATTTATATCAGCGTGCATGATATTGTACAATGCGCGTTCTTCATCAAAAGTTCTATCCTTTACTGTTGTTCTCATACCTCTCATCTCCCGTAGATATATTATACTACACTTTCTATAAAATTGCAAATACTTGACGCTCTTCGCCTGATGTGTTATACTGGTATAGTAGTGGAGAGGAGCGATAAATTATGTGCAAGCACAAAACTGCATTTATTGTGACATTTCTGGCATTTACACTCATTCTTACGCTGACTGCCTGCAACGGCAGCGGCAGTGAAAGCAGTATTTCCGATGAGAGCGTTGTTACGACGGTAACTATGGAAAATACGGAAAATACGCAAAGTGAGTTTCAGGAGAATACGTCTATAAAACAAACTGCTGTCGGCAATTCGGTTATTGAGGAGGAAGAACACTTGAAGCTATATATCGGTGAAAAAGAAGTTACGGTGAAATGGGAGGAAAACGAGTCGGTCAAGGCTCTGACAGAGCTTTGCGCAGAGGCTCCGCTCACGTTAGAGATGTCTATGTACGGCGGATTTGAACAGGTCGGAAATATAGGCTGCGAGCTTCCGCGCGATGATGTACAGACGACTACAAACTTCGGTGATATCGTGCTGTATTCAGGAGATCAGATAGTTGTTTTCTACGGTCAGAACTCTTGGGCGTACACAAAATTGGGCAGTATCACAGACTGTACACAAGAGGATATGGAGCAACTTCTCGGGCACGGAGACGTCACTATAACAATAAGCAAATAGGTTTATCGAGCCGCTTATATTATAATGTATGCGGCTTTTATATTTGCTCAAATTTATGCCCTTGCAAAAATCTACACTATGTGATATAATATATGTAATTTGAACAGGTAAAAAAGAGGTCATAGAATGACACAGTATGAAAAAATGACAAATACGCCTATACCGCGTCTTATCATCACACTTTCAATACCCACCGTTATTTCCATGCTGGTCACAAATATTTACAACCTGGTCGATACGGCTTTTGTCGGTAAGCTGGGTACGAGCGCAAGCGGTGCGGTCGGCGTAGTATTTGGATTTATGGCAATAATACAGGCGTTCGGATTTATGTTCGGACAAGGCTCGGGCAGCATTATATCCCGCGCGCTCGGTCAGCAGGACAGAGAAAAAGCTTCCGTTCACGCTTCGTTGGGCTTTGCCTCGTCTTTCCTGTGCGGACTTATGATAACGGCGGTAGGTTTTGTATTCCTCAAAGATATAGTTTATCTTCTCGGAAGCACGGATACTATTGCTCCGTTTGCAAAAACATACATAGCCTATATCCTTATTGCCGCGCCGTTTATGAGCTCCAGCCTGACCCTGAACAATATACTTCGTTATGAGGGCAGGGCTTCACTTGGTATGATAGGTCTTATGACCGGAGCTGTGCTGAATATGATAGGCGACCCTATTTTTATGTTTCTTCTTGATATGGACATAGCGGGCGCAGGACTTTCTACTGCGCTCAGCCAGATAGTCAGCTGGTGTATACTGGTGGGAATGTTCCTTTCGGGAAAAACGGACACGAAGCTCGGCTTTTCACAGCTAAGAAAAGGCAGCTTGATAATGGTGACAAATATCATGGCTACTGGATTTCCCAGCCTGCTCAGGCAGGGACTTAACAGCATTACTACCGTTCTGCTCAACTCCTGCTGTGCCGATCACGGCGACGCAGCCGTTGCGGCTATGAGCATTGTTACAAGGATAGTATTCTTTGCATTCTCTGTCGCTTTGGGCATAGGTCAAGGTTTTCAGCCTGTTTCAGGCTTCAATTACGGGGCGAAAAAATACGGACGTCTGCGAAAAGCGTTTGCCTTTACGATACTTGTGTCTGAATGTATCATTGTTGTGGGATGTACCGTGCTGTTTATCTTCTCGGGAAGCCTTATAGGCGTTTTCAGAAACGACACGGAGGTCATAAAGATAGGTGTTCGCGCTTTAAGATTGCAGGCTGTCTCACAGTTGGTGCTTCCTCCGTGTATGGCGGTCGAAATGCTGTATCAGAGTACGGGAAAGCGGTTGGGAGCTTCTATACTTTCCTCACTCAGGAGCGGACTGTTTTTCATTCCTGCTCTGCTGCTCCTGTCAAAATTCCGCGGACTGTCAGGTATCCAAGAGGCACAGCCTGTCGCGCTGCTTCTCTCGCTCCCCTTTACCATACCGTTTGGCATACTGTTCTTTAAGGGGCTTCCAAAGGAAGACGCTGATCAATTTACAAAAAGCTGAGGCTGTTTTATTATATTAATTGCACTTATCCATTGACAAATATATTTCAGAATAGTATAATTGAATTATGCACATTTGTATTTTATGATGAACATTCTTAAACGGAAGAAGTTGATAACGGTGCGCAGATGTTTGCATATCTTTACCGCGATAGCTGTCGTGCTCTCGCTGCTTCTCTGCCTGCCTGCTGCACAGGTATATGCGGACAGCGAAAGCAAAACGCCTGCCTTTACGGAGGAAGAGCAAAACTACATATCTTCACAAGGCACTCTCAAGGTAGGCTTCGTTCAGGACAGGATACCCGTGTCCTTCCCTGATGATGACGGCAATGCCGACGGTATATCACGGTATATTTTTGATCGCATAAGCGAAATATCAGGGCTGAAATTTGAATATGTCGCGCTCCCGACAGGAAACGTTACATATGATTATCTTCAGAGTGAGGGTTTTGACCTTGTTACAAGCGTTGAATATAACGAGGAAAATAAAAAAGCCAGAGGTATATTGATAAGTAAGCCTTATCTTTCGAGCCGTAAAGTTGTCGTTGCAAAGGGCAACCTTGAATTCAGCACGGACAAGCACTTTACCGTTGCGGTCTCAACAGGTTCGCAAACGCTCAAAAAAGTACTGGCAAATATGTTCCCGAACTTTGAGCTTAAGGATTACCCTTCGATATCGGATTGCTTTGACGCCGTCTATTCGGGTGAAGCAGATCTTATGATACAGAACCAGTATGTAGTTGAATACTGGATGGCAAAGCCTAAGTATGAAAAGCTGAAAGTCATTCCCGTTGTCGGTCTGGACGATCAACTGTGCTTCTCTGCTGTTGTTGAGCTTGACGGAAAGGGCGGTATGTCGCAGGAAGACGGTCAGATACTGATAGATATCCTCGATAAAACAATTGACTGTTTGTCCGAAGATGAGATAGGCAGCTACATTATACAGGGAGTTATGGAAAATCAGTATAATTACACGTTTTCTGATTTTCTCAACAAGTATAGATATGCCGTTGCAATATTATTTATATCGCTTTTGATCATAATCGTGCTGGTAATACTTCTTACGCGTCAGCGGATACATTATGCGGAAAGCAAGGCGGAAGCAAAGGCTAAAGGCAGATTTCTCTCAACAATGAGTCACGAGATACGCACGCCTTTGAACGGACTGATAGGTTTGAACTACCTTATGACACAAAGGCTTGACAACAAGGATAAAATGCAGGAATATCTGCGGCAGTCATCAATAACGGCAAACTATCTGCTTTCGCTGGTAAATGACATACTGGATTCTTCAAAGCTTGAAGCTCAGAAGCTTGATCTTATCATCAGACCTGTCGATCTGGAGCTGGTAACTGAAACGGTAACTTCCATAGAACGCACGGCAATGTCGGATAAACACCTCAACTATTCAGTTACGGGCGAGCTTCCTTACAGATATATACTGGGCGATGAGATAAGAATACAGCAGGTGTTGCTCAACCTTTTGGACAACGCTCGCAAGTTCACTTCAGAAAACGGAAGCATTACTCTTGATATGAAGCAGGACCTTACTGACGGCGGCAAGGTATTGACTACTATAACCGTTACTGATACAGGAAAAGGCATGAGCGAAGAGTTCCAAAAGAACGTGTTTGACCTGTTCGCGCAAGAGCTTGAAACAGTATCTAAAGGAAATCAGGGCACCGGACTGGGGCTGCCCATAAGCAGAAGATTAGCCCGTCTTATGGGCGGAGATCTGATATGCGAAAGTAAAAAAGGTGTTGGAAGCAAATTTACGTTCACCTTCATCGCTGAACAAACCGATCCGATCGTAAGAACGGTCAATGCTGACGCTTCGGAAAACCACGAACGTCCCAGAATACTGGTAGCGGAGGATAATGAACTCAACGGTGAAATAATATTAGAGCTTCTTCAGAATGACGGATTTGAGGCTGACATCGCTGTGGACGGAAAACAAGCTTTTGAAATGTTCCGCGATTCCCAGACCGGCACATACGGCGTAATACTCATGGATCTGCTTATGCCTGAAATGGACGGTTTTGAGACCACAAAGGCTATAAGGGCTTTAAACAGAGATGACGCTAAAACGGTACGCATATTTGCCTGCACCGCCAATTCCCTTTCAGAGGAAAGAGAAAGAGCGTTTGAATGCGGAATGAACGATTTCATTTCAAAGCCTGTAAACATTGAAGAGCTTCTTAAAAAACTGTACATATGATATAAAAACGCAATACTCGTTATAACAGCGGGTATCGCGTTTTTTTAATTTAGACCTATACTTTTCTTTTTCGTGTTTTAGGAGCTGTCATATCATAGCTCATATCGAGAAGCAGTCTGATCTTTTCATCGTCTGCACTGCCGTCAAGAGCAATTGTTATCCAGTTTGTTTTGCTCATATGATATGCCGGATAAAATCCTCTTTCTCCACGAAATGAGCCTATCATAAGCGTATCGCATTTGACATTGACGATGTCTATATTCCCCTCTTCTTTCAGTCCGAGACGGTTTTTGGGTATCTCCATTATCAATGCGAACCACTTTTTGTTTGCCGTATGCCTGAATACCGTGTACTGCGGTTCGTCAGACCACGGGTGATCACCATCAACATGGTATTTCTCTGAAATATATTCCACCAGTTCATTTCTTGTCATCATAAGACCTCCTTTAAATCTGCTCACATTGCAGACCGTTTTTCGGCATAACGATCTCCCAGTAATATCGTCTGGCAGAAACAGGAAAGTTATCCATTATGCCATGCTCGGGATCATAAAACGTGCCCTCACAGTATAATGACCAATGCCAACAACGCGGCGTTTCCAGACTAAGCAGGCACACATCGGGCAGCTGCGACTTATCTGTGACTGCCTTTCTTTCATCGGAAATATATACTCCGAACGCTCTGAGAGCGGACTTCATTTCTTTAAGGTCGGTCTCTCTTTCATTTGAAAGATACCTCACTATCTCATCGACCGATCTGTCAAGCAACATTGCCAAAACTGCCTGACCGCATTGCAGATCGTCAGGCTCACGGATATATTTGATCCTCATTGATGTTCCCCTCTCATATTCTGACCAACAAATGCTCTATCAGGAATATCACAGCCAAAAACAAAAAATTCAGCGCGGCAAAAATAATTATGTATTTCTTTATGCCTGCGTGGTCTCTTTTGCGGTATTCGCTCAGAGTTATAAGGCTTGCCAGAGAAGCTATGGGCGTACCGAGGCCGCCAATGTTAACGGCAACAAGCAGTCTGCCGTATGCAGATGTAAAGTGTGACAGCATAACAGCCGTCGGTACATTGCTTATGACCTGACAGCACAGTATACCGAGCAGCAGTTCCCTGCCCGGAAATACTTCAAACAGCATACTTCGTACCGTTTCTATACGCGCCATATTTCCTGAAAACACAAAGAACACGGCAAATGTCGCTATCAAAGAATAGTTGACCTCCAAAAGCGCTTTCCTGTCTATGACTAACATTGCAGCGGTAACTACGGCAGTACACAACAGATACGGTATAACGCGCAGAACGCCGAGTATAGAAACGATAAAAAGCAAACTGTAGATAACAGTTTTAGGCTTATTTACAGCGTGCTCGACCTTTTCATTCAGCGTCATAGGCTCTTTTGGTATGAGCAGACAGCATATAGCTATCAGTAAAAAAGCGACTGCGAACGGCACAGTCATTATCTTGACAAATTCCGCTGTGCCTATATCGTAATATGAATACAAGTACAGATTTTGCGGATTGCCGAACGGCGTTATCATTCCGCCGAGATTAGCGGCTATGTTCTGAAGCACAAATGTGTACGCCATATATTTTTGCTTACCCGTTGTTTTCAGTACAAAATATCCCAGCGGAAGAAACGTGAGCAGTGCCATATCGTTAGCAAGAAGCATAGATCCCGTATATGTGATAAATACAACGCCGATAATGACATTTCTGGTATTACTGAGGCTTAGGACTATTTTCTCTGCAACAAGCTCAAAGGTATGTATGTCCGAAAATCCGCACACCACCTCAAGTGTACAAAAGAGGCAGGCAAGCGTTTTCATATCAAAGTAGCCAAGATACTCTTTATCGGGCGGCACAAAAAAGCAAGTTACCGCCATAGCAGCGAATGCTATGCAAAGCACGGGCTGTTTCTTGATGATCTCAAAAACTCTGCTTAATATCTTCACGGATAATTCCACCTTGATGTTCAAATAAATGCCAAATTTGGTACTGATCAAACTTTATAATATATCTCACATAAAACTCCAACGTATATTTTAGCACATTTGCAGCACAAATACAAGAGCGAAATTAAATTTATGTTTCTTACGATCTTGCAGAAACGCCTCTCAGCGTATACTGTAAGCTATTCACCGAGCCTTTAACTAACAAAAACGGGACACATCGCTCTGTGTCCCGAAATGGGTGCAGCGTCACGCTGCTGGTGCTGCTGATGGGAATCGAACCCACACGATGTTTCCACCGAGGGATTTTAAGTCCCTTGCGTCTGCCTGTTCCGCCACAGCAGCAGATAACATTAATTATTATACTTCAATTTCTTGAACTTGTCAAGCACAAACGACAAAACAGCCGACCGAAAAAAGCTCGGTCGGCTGAATATATACTAAACTTAGTGGATATCGGAATACAGACCAATATAAAGCTGTGCCGATTTCTTCCAACTAAAGTCCTCTCTCATAGCGTGTGAAACGAGCTTGCCCCACTTCATGCGCTGATCATAATAGCTTCTTGCTCTGGTGCAGGCATCGAGCATATCATGAGCATTGTACGTCTTAAAGGTGAAGCCGTTGCCGTTTTCTCCTCCGGCGTCACGGATACTGTCGCGAAGTCCGCCAGTCTCACGGACAATAGGTATAGTACCGTATCTGAGCGATATCATCTGTGCAAGTCCGCATGGCTCACTCTGCGACGGCATGAGGAACATATCAGCTCCCGCATATATACGTCTTGAGAGATCGGGTACAAATCCGATAACAACTCCTACTCTGTCAGGATAACGGTATGCCATTTCTCTAAAGAAATCCTCATACATTTTTTCACCTGAGCCGAGTATGGCAAATTTGTATCCCAAATGGATTATATCCTCGAAAACATACTTTATAAGGTCAAGACCCTTATGAGAAACAAATCTTGTTACTATTCCTATAATAGGCTCTTTGCCCTCTGCCAGACCAAGTTCGCGGAGAAGAGCTTCTTTACATACCGCCTTGCCCGATTTATCTTCCACACTATAATTTTTGGGTATCTTCGGGTCAGTAGCTGGGTCGTAAATATTCTGATCTATGCCGTTGAGGAAGCCGCACAGCTTATACTGCTTATGTATAAGTATCCTGTCAAGGCCATGCGAATACCACGGGTCAAGTATCTCCCAAGCATAGCTGGGCGAAACGGTAGTAACCTTGTCAGCAGTCTCGATAGCGGCTTTCATAAAGTTTACACAGCCGTCGTAAGCGAGCAGGTCGCTGTGGTAAAGGGGGATACCGATGAGGTCATTTATAAGCTCCATACCGTACTTGCCCTGATACTGGATATTGTGTATCGTAAATACGGTCTTGATGTCCTCATAGCCCTGCTGATAACGATAGAACACATCATAGTAGACAGGTACTAACGCTGTCTGCCAATCGTTCGCATTTATTACCTTGGGCTTGAAATCAATATAATGCAGAAGCTCAAGAACGGCTCTGGAAAAGAATATATATCTTTCAGCGTCATCGTAGAAGCCATACAGACCGTTCCTCGCGAAATAATACTCATTATCGAGCAGGTAATAAGTAACTCCGTTTGCAACGCCCGTGAAAACGCCGCAGTACTGATTTCTCCACGCTACCGGGACAGTAAAGTTCGTAAGATATGTAAGTGAAGCTTTAAGCTCCGGTTTGATGTTACTGTAATACGGTATTACAACGCGGCAATCGTGACCAAGTTCATTGATAGCCGCAGGCAAAGAACCTGCAACATCAGCCAGTCCGCCGGACGCGATATAAGGCAATGCCTCGCTGGAGCAATATAAAATATTCACTTGATTTACCTCTTTTCTTTTGAATTTTATGTATTATACAGAAGCTCCCTTGCCGATATAAAGAGGAAATTCCTCAGAGCCGGAAAGTATTCTGTTATCGGCGATAGTAACGTCCTTATCGGCAACTATATTTGTTATCACCGCATTATCGCCAACTACCGTATCCTGCATGAGTATACTGTTTTTTATCTTTGTGCCCTTGCCTACCTTAACGCCTCTGAACAGTACGGAATTTTCAACTTCTCCCTCGATTATACAGCCGTCAGCTATGAGAGAGCTCTTAACGATACAGTCAAGATCATACTTTGAGGGTGCGTTGTCGCGTACCTTTGTATAGATAGGTCTGTCCTGAAGATAAAGTTTGTTAGCATTCTCGGGATCTATAAGATCGGTATTTGCCTTAACAAAGCTCTTCATATCGTGTATTTTACTGAAATATCCGTCATACTCATATGTTCTGATGTTCAGCTCGTTGACCTTGCGCTGGAGGACATCTCTTTCAAAGCTGAAATATCCCCTTGCGTTTCCGTCCTCGAGGAGCTGAATAAGAAACTCCATTTTCATTACGAACATATTCAGACATACAGTACACTCTCCTGCCATATTCGGCTTATGGAGAACATCGCGTACTTTGCCGCTGTCATCTGTCTGGATAATAGTAGACGATGAAGCTTCCTCATTGGTATAAAGTCCTGTATGAGTAACTATCGTTATATCCGCGCCGCTGTCCACATGGGCATTGACTATCGGTTTGAAGTCAACGTTTGCTACTACGTCGCAGTCCGCTAAAATAACATACTCCGCTCTGGAAGCCTTCAAGAAGCTTATGCCCCCGTAAAGAGCCTCCAATCTTCCTCTGTAAAGACCAGCCTCAACGTGTCCGAACGGCGGCAAGATATGAAGTCCGCCCTTTTTACGGGCCAAGTCCCACTCTCTTGCAGAGCCGAGGTGGTCAAGGAGCGACTGATAGTTTTCCTTTGTGATAACGGCTACCTCGTCAACTCCGCTGTTAGCCATATTTGAAAGAGGAAAATCTATAAGTCTGTATCTTCCGCCAAACAGGACAGAACCCATAGTCCTGTTTTTTGTTATCTCGTTGATAACGCTTTCATTCATATTGGCAAATATTATGCCCATTACGTTTCCCATATTAACTGCCATTTTCTATTCCTCCCTTTCTCTCTTACACAATTACACACTCTCTGAGATTATCTGCTTCGGCTTTATATAAGAGCCGGAGGAAACTGTAAGGTTATGTCCCACAACGGCAATTCCCCACTCGTCTCTGTTTTCGACGTTTTCGGGGCGAGAACCTACCTGTGCGTTTTCTTCAATAACGGAATTTTCGCCTACTATGGCATATTCTATCTTAGCGTTCTTCTTTATAACGCAACCCGGCATAAGTATCGAATCAAGGACTACTGCTCCCTCCTCGATAGTAACGCCGTTTGATATCATTGAAAATTCTACGCTTCCGTCTATGTAGCAACCCTCGGTAACGACCGAGTTCTGCACCGCTGCGTTCTTTCCTATGCACTGCGGCGGCATAACGGGGTTACGGGAATATATCTTCCAGTCGGGGTCATACAAGTCGATAGGTATTTTAGGATTGATAAGGTCCATATTGGCTTCCCAGAGGGAATCTATCGTTCCGACGTCTTTCCAGTAGCCGTCAAAGCGGTAAGCCCATACACGCTCTTTATTTGCAAGCAGCGCAGGGATTATGTTGTTGCCGAAGTCCTTGGTAGCGTCCTTATCGTTCTCGTTGGCGATAAGATACTCTTTAAGCTTTGAGTAGGTAAAGATATAAATACCCATTGAAGCCAGCGTTGACTTAGGCTCTTTCGGCTTCTCAACAAAATCGTATATCTCGCCGTCATCGTGCGCGAACATTATACCGAAACGCGAAGCCTCTTCCAGAGGAACGTCTATTACCGCTATGGTACATGCGGCATTGTTCTGCTTATGGTAAGTAAGCATTTTGTCATAGTCCATTTTATAGATATGGTCGCCCGAAAGTATTATAACATATTCAGGGTCATATCTGTCCATAAACGAGATATTCTGATAGATAGCGTTAGCCGTACCCGAATACCAGTCAGAGCCGGAAGCCTTTTGATAAGGCGGCAGCACATGAACGCCGCCGTGGATACGGTCAAGGTCCCAAGGCTGTCCGTTGCCGATATACTCGTTGAGCACCAGCGGCTGATACTGTGTCAGTACGCCGACGGTATCAATACCGGAGTTGATACAGTTAGACAGAGGAAAATCGATTATCCTGTATTTTGCTCCGAACGGTACGGCGGGCTTTGCCACCGACTGTGTAAGCGCATACAGTCGGCTTCCCTGTCCGCCTGCCAGAAGCATTGCCACACATTCTTTTTTGTTAAACATTATTATTCACCAACCATTTATTTTATTTTGTTTTCTTGACTGTTTTTTCAGCTGCAACAGATTTGTCAGCAAGCGCTTTCGGAGCGGCTTTCTTTCTGACCGGAGCTTTCTTATGCTTGAAATACATTACCGAGAAAGGCGGTATCTCAATTGAGATAGACTGTTCATATCCGTGCATAGGGACGTCCTGAGTTTTGACTGTGCCGTTGAGATACGGTGTTCCGTCACGCGAGGACGAATTGAGCACCTCGGTATAAGTTCCCTTATACGGTACGCCGAAGCAATAGTTAGACCTGCCGACAGGAACAAAGTTACATACTACAACGACTTCGTTTCCCTTTCTATCGATACGTCTGAAAACTATAATGCTCTGACGGTAGTCGTCATTGGATATCCAGTTGAAGCCCTCCCATGAGTAATCAACTTCCCAGAACGGAGAATTTTCCTTATAAAACTTATTGAGGTTTTTGATATAGGCTTGGAAATTCCTATGATTTTCAAACTCATCTATCATGAACCATTCAAGGCCGTTTTCATAATCCCACTCTCTTACCTGCGCAAACTCGCTTCCCATGAACGTCAGTTTCTTGCCGGGGTGGGCCATCATATACGCCATGAACGCTCTGTCCTGAGCAAATTTCGCTTCCATATCTCCGTACATCTTATTGATGAGCGAACCCTTTCCGTGAACGACCTCGTCATGAGATATCGGAAGAATGAAGTTTTCTGAAAACGCATAGAAGAACGAGAATGTGAGCATATCGTGGTGGAACGCTCTGTGTATCGGGTCGAGCGCCATATACTTGAGCATATCGTTCATCCAGCCCATGTTCCACTTGAAGTTGAAGCCCAGTCCGCCGATGTCGGTAGGCTTAGTTACAAGCGGCCACGCCGTAGATTCCTCGGCTATCATAAGCGCATTCGGGAACTCCTTGAAAACTGCGGAATTAAGTTTTTTCAAAAACTCTATTGCCTCGAGGTTCTCATGACCCCCGTAAACGTTAGGCGTCCACTCGCCATCGCGTCTGTCATAATCCAGATAAAGCATTGAAGCTACCGCGTCGACACGCAGACCGTCAACATGTAACTTTCCGAGCCAATGTATAGCGTTTGAAACAAGGAATGATATTACCTCGTTCTTGCCGTAGTCAAATACTCTTGTTCCCCATGCGAGGTGATCGCGCTTTTTGGGGTCGGTATACTCATAGCAGCATGAGCCGTCAAACTCATACAGACCTGCCGCGTCTTTAGGAAAGTGAGCGGGCACCCAGTCGAGTATAACAGCGATATCCGCCTCATGGAACATATCTATCATTTCCATAAAGTCAAAGGGTGAGCCGAAACGCGATGTAGGCGCAAAGTAACCTATGCCCTGATATCCCCACGAACCGTCGAACGGATACTCTGCAAGCGGCATGAACTCGATATGAGTATAGCTCATCTCTTTGAGGTACGGTATTATGCTTTCGGCAAACTTTGTATAGCTGAAGTACATACCGTCGGGATACTGTCTCCACGAATTGAGATGCACCTCATAGATATTCATAGCGGAGTCATAAGGATTTGACTTTGACTTTGCATCCTGCCACTTTTTATCTTTCCATTTGTATGAATCAATATCGAATATCTTTGTAGCAGTATTGGGAGCGGCCTCCATATGCAGACCATAAGGATCGGCTTTAACATGCACCTTATTGTCGCAGCCAAGAATACTGTACTTATAGCAATCATACATCTTCAGCCCGCCGACAAAAGCTTCCCATACCTCCGTATCGGCGATAAGCTCCATAGGATCAGCTTTATCGTCCCAATTATTAAAATCGCCGACCACGGATACGCTCTTTGCATTAGGAGCCCAGACGCGGAAATAATATCCCTCTACTCCGTCTTTCACGCCTTTGTGAGAGCCGAAAAACTCACCTGCTTTATAGTTTGCACCGTTGTGGAACAGGTACAAAGGTATCTGATAGTCCTTGGGTATCTGTTTTGAACCTGTCAAAATATCTACCTCCCATAATTTTTATAATATAATTGTACGCCTTTTTCATATTTTTTTCAAGAGTTTTATAAAATGTTCTAATATTCACACATATTTCAACAAGTTCTTTTGGTTATTATGACAAAAATATTCCCATATTTTTACAGCAAACGTTACACTTCATGCTCAACTGCCGAACACACCTTGATAACTGCCACCGTTATATCATCTCTTCGCACCGCTCCGTTCTCAGGCACAAAGTGTTTTCCTATCTCGGCGGCAAGCGTATCGGAGCGTTCTCCCTTTTCGGACATCGCCGCAGAAAGTATTGCTTTTTCGGGATAGCTTCCAATACCGTCTGACGCAAGGATTATTATATCCCTGTCGAACAGCTTTACTCTTTCGGAGGATATATCCGTTTCGGCAAGGATACCCAGCGGCAGCGAATCCATAGTGAACGAACGTATGGTCTCGTCTCTTACCAAAAAGCTGGCTGCCGCGCCTGCCTTGACAAATTCGCATATCCCTCTGCGAAGATCAAAGTGCGCTATATCAATAGTTGAAAACGACTCCTCCCAGCCCTTTACTCTCATTACCGAATTTATCATTCTCATTCCCGTCTGACAGCTTATACCTGCTTTAAGAAGTTTTCTTGCAAGACCGGAAGCGAGCATTGAGTCAAGCTTTGCTCTCTTGCCAGTACCCATACCGTCCGACAGGACAACATACTCCTCGCAGGAATTAAGCTCAACTCGCTCCACGGTATCTCCGCAATAGATATCGTTATTGCTTGATGACTGCCATATACCGACATCTATTTTATATTCGGGCATAGGGGTAAATGTAAGCTTTGTTACGCCATCTGACGATGAAGCCGTCGGAAGCTCCATATCAAGATCCAATATATCGCTCACTTCCACAGTCAGCTTTACTATATCTACCCTGCTCAGATTAGGTATGAAAAGCTCGGCGCGGTAGTTTTTATTCTCATCGCAGCTCACGCAGGCCTTGGCGTTCCTGCACCCGAGCCTTACCGCGGCAGACCTTACTTTTTCGGAAAGCGAGGGGTCAACGCTTGACATCTGCGATATCCTATGCGACAGATCGCTGAGTATATCCTCCATTGCTGAAAGCTGCTGCGTCACCACCTCGCGCAGCTCCCCTGCTCTTACCCCGTTGGAATACTCGTAAAGCTTTTCCTGATAGCAACTGTTGAATGCGTATGTAAGATCTGCGGGACGCCTGCATTTTGGGAGGCAGGAAACAACGTCTCTGCTGTTTATTTCGCCAACTTTTTCTACCTTATCCTCCAACCCTGTAAAAGCGTTTACGGTCTCCGTTGAATTCTCGCTCCAGCAGGTCTTACAGCCGCCGCACTCAAGGCAGACCTTGTTTCCTGCCAGAGTTTGTATATCAGTCTGCGCGCTTTTCTTTCTGATAACTTCTGCTATCTCGTTGAGCTGTCCTCTTATACCGCTCAGCGTTCTAGAAGCAAAATTCAAACGCGACGAGGCTGCTTGTCCAACGATACTTACAGCGTTCGTTTCTCCGCCGACATAATTAAGAAGCTTTCTTACAAAGCTTCCGGGCATACAGCTATATATAACGGACGCCAACGCTACGTCCTTGAGCATATTGAATGTGTCTGGAGTTACGCCTATAATGACAAGACCCATTATGGACGCTATAAGGAATGTAAGCACCATTGCGAAGCTTCCTGCCGCAGAAACTGCTCCGCATATAAGTCCGGCTGTTGCAAGCAGCAGAGTATTTCCCGCAGTATCTACTGAGCAAAGCAGCACTCCGCAGGTAGTCAGCGCTCCGCAGACTGCGCCGCCTATATGCTTGTACTTTGTTGCTGCGCACAGCAATACTACCGCTCCGAATATCCGTCCTGCGTTAAAGCCGAATACTTCAAGCGACGTAAGCAAGGAAACGACCGCTACATACAGTACAGCAAGAGATATACCGTGTGTTCCGTTTATGTCCAGCATACCGTCGGCGTCGGTACGGTTCTTAGCGGATACTGCAAAATGCGAAAGCATACAGCATATAAATATCGAGCATATGCAGTACAATGCCTCGCGTGCGGTAAGCTCAAAGAATATCGAAACTATGATAAGCGCAGTCGTCATTCCCACAGCGGTAAAAACGACGCTGCCGGCAGGATCGATCTTCTTTCTGCTGAACGAGTAAAGACTTTTGAAGCCCATTACCAACGTGATCGCCGCGGCATAGAATATCCGCTCATTCAGCGTGCCGAAAACAAGCATACCGACTACCGAAGCAAGATAGCAAAGTATTGCGCATTTCCCCGCTGACGCCAATACTGCTATACCCAGAGTTGACGGCATACCCAACAACTGAGCCTGTGAACAGATAAAGCACAGAAGTATCCGCGCACCCACAGATATCGGCTTTAAAGAGATATGTTTTTTCTTGTTTTTTCCGTTTGTTGTCCTTTTCATTTTTGTCATTCCTTTTGTTGTTTTCTATATTTTTGATTTCATTATAGCAAAAGGAATTGGAAAATATTGTCAGTTTATGATATGTGCCAACAAAACGCATAAAAAAACTGCCGGCACAGTATTTTTACTGCGTCGGCGATGAAGAAACTATCTTGCCAAGCTTATCCGAGAGCATTATAAACTGCTCGACTGTGAGATTTTCAGGACGTACCGTATCGGGAAGTCCTACATCAGAAATAGCTTCAATGACCTTACTTTTTTCAATATTCATTGAAGCGGCGACCGAATTAGCCAGAGTTTTTCTTCTTTGCGAGAACGCTCCTCTGACGGTTTTAAAGAAAAACTCCTCATCTTCGGCTTTATACGGAGTTTCCGTTATCATATCGAGACGTATAACGCTGCTGTCCACCTTTGGTGACGGCATAAAACAGCCTCTAGAAACGCCGAAGAGAACCTTAGGTCTTGAAAAGTAATTTACCGCAATGGTAACAGCTCCTACCTCCCTGCTCGGGATAGGCGCACACAATCTGTCAGCCGCTTCTTTTTGCACCATTACCGTAACTGACTCTATCGGCAGACGCTGTTCAAGCAGCTTCATAATTATGGGCGAAGTGATATAATACGGGAGATTGGCGCATACTGCAACTTTCATTCCCGCGAATTTATCATTTATCAGCTTTTTCAGATCCAGCTTCATCACGTCGGCAAAAATTATCTCAACATTATCGTATTCGCTGAGAGTTTCCTCCAAAACAGGCTTCAGACGGGTATCTATCTCTATCGCAACTACCTTTTTTGCACGCTTTGCAAGCTCTGCCGTAAGAACTCCTACGCCTGTTCCTATCTCTATCACGCCATGTTCTTTATCGGCGCTGCCCATTTGCGCTATCTTAGGACAAACAGCAGGGTCTATGATAAAATTCTGTCCGAGCGATTTGGAAAACGTAAATCCGTTTTTTTCTAAAAGCCTTTTTAAAACGCTTATATTTGTAAGATCACCCATAATTACACTCTCACTTCCGATCATATTATATTTTATTATTTTTTTATCGGCTTGTCAAGGATAATATGTTCGCAATATGATAAAACTAAACAAAAGGAGTGTTGCATATGCTAAACAGAGGATTTACACGCGGCGGTGAATTGCCTGTCGCTTTAAGCAGGGCATTTTTATCAGATGAACGATTTGCAAAAGAATTTTCTTCCCTTGAGCCTGCCGCAAAGCGCAGCTTACTGAGCAGTCCTATCGCTTCCATGAACTCTTCGCAGCTATCCGCATATATGGATACTGTCGACACGAGCGGCAACAATATGTCGTATGACACTATCAATGTATAAGCGATTTAGCGGCGCTATGCCCGATATTTGTCTAAAATGCCTAATAGGATTTTGTAAATTCCTTTCAAATTCTATATAATACTAGGTTGAAATAACGGCAAAAATAATGTAAAATATAAGTATAGATGATTTCGGGTAGGTGCGTAATAATGACAAGACCTTGCATTTTCGATACAGGGCTGCTGTGCGGCTGTTTCAGCCGTATGATTTATTTTGCGCAAAACCTGAAAAATATTGATAAGAAAACAAGTGCGGCTTTATGCGGCACTTATCTTTTTTGACAGAAAAGGAAGTTTGTACTATGAAAAAAGTTGCTGTTATCATGGGTTCTGACAGCGATTTCCCCGTTGTTAAGGGCGCGCTTTCCGAGCTTAAAAAATACGGCGTACCGTTTGAATGCAAAGTAATGTCCGCGCACCGCACGCCGCAGCTTGCCGCGGAATTTGCAGCAAACGCAAAGGAAAACGGCTTCGGCGTGATTATATGCGCTGCCGGTATGGCGGCACACCTTGCAGGAGTTATCGCCGGAAACACCACTCTGCCGGTTATTGGCATACCTATAAAGTCTGCCGCGCTGGAGGGTATGGACGCTCTGCTTGCAACGGTAATGATGCCGTCTGGCATACCCGTTGCGACCGTTGCAATAAACGGCGCTAAAAATGCGGCTGTTCTGGCTGTGCAGATGCTTGCACTTTCTGACGATACACTTGCCGCAAAGCTTGAAGATGAAAAGAAAGCTATGATAGAAGGCGTTATCGCTAAAGACAAGGCTTTGCAGGAAGAAGCTGCAAGAATATAAATGTCTTACAAATACGATACTGTTCTGTTCGATCTTGACGGAACACTTACCGACTCTGCCGAGGGCATAATCAACTGCGCTGTATACTCATTTGAAAAAATGGGTCTGCCGCTTTACGAGCGTGACTGGTACAGAGTATTTATAGGCCCGCCGCTGAAAGTAACTTATGCTCAGGACTGCGGTCTTAACGAAAAAGACACCGTAAAGGCGATAGCTTACTTTCGCGAAAGGTACTTCACAGTCGGCAAATACGAAAACTGCGTATACGGCGGTATTGAGGATATGCTCAAAGAGTTGAAAAACGCAGGGCTGAGGCTTGCGGTCGCAACATCTAAGCTTGAAAATACCGCAAAAGAAATACTGGTTCATTTTGGTCTTGACAGATATTTTGACTACATCGGCGGAGGACTTCCCGACGGCTCGCGAGATTACAAAGATCAGGTAATTGAGTATGTTATGGATATACTTAAAGCAGACAAACGCAAGACCGTGATGATCGGCGACAGGATACACGACATAGAGGGCGCGAAGAAGGTCGGTATAGACAGCATAGGCGCGCTTTACGGCTACGGAAGCCGCGAAGAGCTTGAAAACGCAGGCGTCCTTTTTATTGCGGACACACCGCAGGATATAACCAAGTTACTATTAAATGAATAAATAAAACATAAACATTACAGGAGGAAACATCAATGGAAAACATCATCAAAGGCGAACAGCTTTATGAAGGAAAGGCAAAGAAAGTCTTTGCTACAAACGACCCAGACCTCGTTATCGTTGACTACAAGGACGACGCAACGGCATTCAACGGCGAAAAGAAAGGCACTATCGTCGGCAAGGGCGTTATCAACAACAAGATGACTAACCTTATGCTCGGTCTGCTCGAAAAGGAGGGCGTTCCCACTCACCTTGTAGAGGAGATAAGCGACAGAGAAACTATTGTTAAAAAGGTGGAGATAGTTCCGCTGGAGGTAATTGTAAGAAACGTTGCGGCAGGCAGCTTTTCCAAAAAGCTCGGCATTGCTGAGGGCACTCCTCTCAAACAGCCTACTCTGGAATTCAGCTACAAAAACGACGAGCTGGGCGACCCGTTCATAAACAGATACTACGCTTTGGGTCTTGACCTTGCTACCGAGGAAGAGATAGACACTATCACAAAATATGCGTTTATGGTAAACGACTTTATGCTCAAATTCTTCAAGAAGATAAATATCGACCTTATCGACTTCAAAATAGAGTTCGGCCGCTTCAAGGGTCAGATAATCCTTGCTGATGAGATATCTCCCGACACCTGCCGTTTCTGGGACTCCACGACCCACGAGAAGCTCGACAAAGACCGCTTCCGCAGAGATATGGGCGGTGTTGAAGAGGCTTACAACGAAATGATGAAGAGGATAACAGGCGCTGCCGACTGATACATCATATTTAACTTTTGCTGAAAGGAACAAATTTATGAAAAGTTTTTCTGAAAGCTATAAAAATGCAGGCGTTGACGTTACTGCAGGCTACAGAGCTGTTGAGCTTATGAAGGAGCACGTTGCAAAGACTGTCACAAAAGGCGTACTCAGCGGAATAGGCGGCTTTGGCGGTCTGTTTGAGCTTGACACCACGAATATAAGCAAGCCCGTGCTTGTTTCGGGTACGGACGGCGTTGGCACAAAGCTGAAGATCGCTTTCCTTATGGATAAGCACGATACCGTGGGTATCGACTGCGTTGCGATGTGCGTTAACGACATCATCTGCTGCGGCGCAAAGCCTCAGTTTTTCCTTGACTACATCGCGGTAGGCAAGAACTACCCCGAAAAGATAGCGCAGATAGTTTCAGGCGTTGCTGACGGCTGCGTTCAGGCAGGCTGCGCTCTTATAGGCGGCGAAACTGCCGAAATGCCCGGCTTCTACCCTGTTGATGAGTACGACCTCGCAGGTTTTTCGGTAGGCGTTGTTGACAAGGACAAGATACTAAAGCCCGATACTCAGAAAGCCGGCGACATAATGATAGGCATAAAGTCAAGCGGCGTACATTCAAACGGCTTTTCGCTTATAAGAAAGGTGTTTGCGGTCACGGAGTCCAACCTTTCAAGATACGATACAGACCTTGGCGCAAACCTCGGCGACGTACTGCTCACGCCTACTAAGATATATGTAAAGGCTATAATGCAGTTGCTCGAAGTGTGCAATGTTAAATCTATATCGCACATAACGGGCGGCGGATTTTATGAGAATATCCCTCGCTCTCTGCCAAACGGTATTTCCGTAAAGATAGAGAGAAAAGCTGTTGACGTTCTGCCGATATTCAAGCTTGTTATGGAAAAGGGCGGCATACCAGAGAGAGATATGTTCAACACCTTTAATATGGGCGTAGGTATGACGGTAGTTGTTGACAAAAACGACGTTGACAAGGCAATAGAAGCTATCAAAAACGCAGGCGAGGAAGCTTATGTTCTTGGTGAGCTTATTGACAGCTACGAAGGCGTTATCATCTGCTGAGGAATATATTATGGGCGCATTAGAGCTTTCGTTTATTTTTGTGGGTTTTATAGTTGCCGCGCTGGGCTGTGTAAACTATTCATACGGTAAAAGACTTAACAGCGACAGAATAGAAAAGTTTGAGGCTACCGTTACTAAGATACGCACGGTCTCCTCTACCCTTACGGGTTATATGAGTACATACTGCCCCGAGGTAGTTTATTCTCTTTACGGTATTGAGCAGAAAGCGCATTATGCAGGCGTTATGAACAACACCCAGATGTATTTCGGCGTTGGTGATAAGATAGAGATACTTGTAGACCCTCAGCGAGCAGATCAGTTCTTTCTTGAAAATGATAACTTCTCAAAGCTCAAGAGCAGCCGTATTCTCATTATTATAGGCGCTGTTCTGTTGGTACTCGGCATTATTATGGCAATAGGAGGATAACTTATGAAGAATATATGTGTGCTTGTTTCTGGCGGAGGAACAAATCTGCAAGCGCTTATTGACGCCGAAAAAAGCGGTCAGATAAAGAACGGAAAGATAACCTGTGTTATATCCTCCAAAGAGGGCGTTTATGCGCTTGAAAGGGCAAAACTAAACAAAATTCCCACAAGGGTAATACCGCGCAAGGATTACGCTGACGTTGCAACGTATACCAAAGCTGTTACTGATGCACTTATTGAAGAAAAAGCCGACCTTATTGTTTACGCAGGCTTTATGACGATACTTGACGATCAGATAGTAAAAGCTTTTCCGTACAAGATGATAAACATTCACCCGGCGCTTATACCCTCTTTTTGCGGAAAGGGTTATTACGGTCTGCACGTTCACGAGGCTGTTTTGCAGCGCGGCGTGAAAATTTCGGGCGCAACGGTGCATTTTGTTACAGAGGTATGCGACGGCGGGCCTATCATATTGCAGGGTACTGTGCCTGTGCTTGACGACGACACACCCGAGGTACTGCAAAAGCGCATAATGGAAAACGTTGAATGGAAACTGCTGCCGCAGGCTGTTTCGCTTTTCTGTGAAGATAAGATAGAAGTAGTCGGCGAGAGGACATATATAAAAAAGTGAGGTAATTAAAATGAAAACGCTTGATATCTACAAGGAGCTTTCCTCCAACCCGTACCCCGGCAGAGGAATAATAATCGGCAAGAGCGAGGACGGCAAAAACGCTGTTACCGCGTACTTCATAATGGGTAGGAGCGTGAACTCGCGCAACAGGGTGTTTACCGAAACTGCCGACGGCATTAAAACGGAGGCTGCCGACCCTACAAAGCTGTCAGACCCGCACCTGATAATATATTCGCCTGTTCGCGTTCTCGGCAACAAGACCATTGTTACCAACGGCGACCAGACAGACACCATTTATGAGCTTATGGACAAGCAGCAGACATTTGAGCAATCGCTGCGCGGCAGAGAGTACGAGGACGATGCTCCCAACTACACACCGAGGATATCGGGCATTATGCACATTGAAAACGGCACATACAACTATGCTATGAGCATACTCAAATCCGCTGACGGAAACCCCGGCTGCTGTGAGAGATTTACCTTCTCATACACTAATCCTATAAACGGCATAGGTCACTTTATTCATACATATATCGGCGACGGTTCTCCCCTGCCCAGCTTTGAGGGCGAGCCTAAGAAGATAGCTATCCCCAATGATATAAACGAATTTACAAACGGTCTTTGGAACGCTCTGAACGAGGACAACAAGGTATCGCTGTTTGTAAGATACATTGATATTGAGAGCGGCAAGTACGTTTCAAAGATAGTAAACAAGTATACAAAATAAAATTGCGGAGGTTGAAACAAATGGCAAACGAAATGCTTTTAAAGTACGGCTGCAATCCTAATCAGAAGCCGTCAAGAGTTTTTATGGAGAACGGAAAAGAGCTGCCTATCGAGGTGCTCAACGGCAAGCCCGGCTATATCAATCTGCTTGATGCTTTCAACGGTTGGCAGCTTGTAAGAGAGCTTAAAGCGGCTACCGGTTACTGCGCGGCAACGTCTTTCAAGCACGTTTCGCCTGCGGGAGCAGCTATCGGCAAACCGCTTACCGAGACCGAAGCTAAGATATATTTCGTTGACGACCTCGGCGAGCTTTCTCCCCTTGCGTGCGCTTATGCAAGAGCAAGAGGAGCTGACAGAATGTCATCATACGGCGATTTTATAGCACTTTCAGATGTTTGCGACGTTCCCACCGCTAAAATGATACAGCGCGAGGTCTCCGACGGTATAATCGCTCCCGGCTACACTGACGAAGCTCTTGAAATACTTAAGTCAAAGAGAAAAGGCACATACAATATTATAAAGATAGATGAAAATTACGTTCCCGACCCTGTTGAGAGAAAGCAGGTGTTCGGCGTTACGTTTGAGCAAGGCAGGAATGAGCTGAAGATAGACAACGATATGCTTGCTAACATCGTTACCGAAAACAAGGATATTCCCGACGACAAGAAGGACGACCTTGTTATTTCGCTCATCACGCTGAAATACACGCAGTCAAACAGCGTTTGCTATGTTAAAAACGGACAGGCTATCGGCATTGGTGCAGGTCAGCAGTCAAGAATACATTGCACAAGGCTCGCAGGCAACAAGGCTGACATATGGTGGCTGAGGCAGCACCCAAAGGTAATGGGCTTGCAGTTTGTTGACAACATAAGACGCCCCGACCGCGACAACGCAATTGACGTATACATTTCTGACGAGTATATGGACGTTCTGGCTGACGGCGCATGGGAAAACATTTTTAAGGTTAAGCCCGAAGTGCTGACTGCCGAAGAAAAGAAAGAATGGCTGTCTAAGAATACCGATGTTTGCCTGGGTTCAGACGCGTTCTTCCCGTTTGGTGACAACATCGAGAGGGCAAGAAAATCGGGCGTTTGCTACATCGCAGAGCCTGGCGGTTCTATCCGTGACGACCACGTTATAATGACCTGCAACAAGTACGGCATTGCTATGGCGTTCACGGGAATGAGATTGTTCCACCACTAATAGGAGGTAAGCCCCATGAGTAAAGTTTTAGTTGTGGGCGGCGGCGGCAGAGAGCACGCGATCATTATGAAGCTGGCGCAGTCGCCAAAGGTAGAAAAGCTGTTCTGCACACCGGGAAACGGCGGTATTTCAAAGTACGCCGAATGTTTTGACGTCTCGGCTACCGACATTGACGGCGTTGTTGCACTTGCAAAAAAGCTGAATGTCGATATGGTCGCAGTTGCGCCCGACGACCCGCTCGTTATGGGTATGGTAGACGCTTTGCAGGCTGAGGGCTTCAAGACCTTCGGTCCTAAAAAGAACGCCGCTATAATAGAGGGTTCAAAGGTGTTTTCTAAAAATCTGATGAAGCAGTTTGGCATACCTACCGCTGAATATGAAGTATTCACAAACAGCGATGACGCTATAAAATATGTAAAGCAGTACAACAAATATCCTGCTGTTATAAAGGCTGACGGACTTGCTCTCGGCAAGGGCGTTATACTTGCGCAGAATGAAGAAGAAGCCGTAGAAGCGATAAAATCTATGATAGACGGCAAGAAGTTCGGCGAGAGCAGTACCACCATTGTTATAGAAGAATATCTGACAGGTCCAGAAGTATCGGTACTTTCGTTTACCGACGGCGAGACCGTTGTGCCGATGATATCTTCAATGGATCACAAGCGTGCTAATGACAACGACGAGGGTCTTAACACGGGCGGTATGGGTACTGTTGCGCCTAATCCGTACTACACCGATCAGATAGCCAAAGAATGTATGGAAAAAATATTCCTGCCGACTATCAAGGCTATGAAACAGCTTGGCAGAACGTTTGAAGGCTGTCTGTACTTTGGCCTTATGTTGACGGAGAACGGTCCGAAAGTTATTGAGTACAACTGCCGTTTCGGCGATCCCGAAACACAGGTAGTTCTTCCTCTGCTTGATACAGACCTTTACGAGATATTTGAGGCAATATACGACCACAGGCTGAAAGACGTTGACATCAAGTGGAAAAGCGAATTTTGCACCTGCGTTGTTATGGCAAGCGGAGGCTATCCCCTCGCCTATGAAAAGGGGCTTGAGATAAGCGGTCTTGACGATATGGGACAGATTGACGGCGCATTTGTATACCACGCGGGAACAAAGCCTTCGGGCGGAAAATTCCTTACCAACGGCGGCAGAGTTCTGGGCGTTACCTGCACGGGATTTACACTTAAATCTGCACTTGAGAAATCATATGAAGCAGTCAGCAAAATAAGCTGGGAAAATGTTCACTTCCGCAAGGATATAGGTCAGCGGGCGCTTAAAGCAGACCCAGACCTACTTCATCTGGGATACAAGGACGACATAGAGGATTACATTGAAGATAACGGTGTTTACCTCAGAGCATAAGATAAAGGGTCGGTGAGTGATATCGCCGACCTTGCTGTTTTGTTAATATAAAAAATATGAAAAATCCCTTGACATTTTTATTCGCATATGATATAATAAATAAGTCGTGAAGATATAGGGGTATAGCTCAGATGGTAGAGCAGTGGTCTCCAAAACCACGTGCCGAGGGTTCAAGTCCTTCTGCCCCTGCCAGCAGCGTGACGCTGCACCCAATTTCGGGACACAGAGTGATGTGTTCCTTTTTTGTTCCCGTGAATATAAATACCTAATTACTATCACTTTTGCGGTTGGAACGGATTTTGTTAGTGTAATAGGACTTGAAGCCGAGGCACTCAGCGTGCCGGGCAACTCCGCTGAGCGCGCCCGGTGGGCGAAACAGCGAGGCGGAGTTGGCGCAGCGGTCGAAAAAGACGAGGAAAAAGCCGTAAAGGCGACCGAAGTCTTTTTCGGGCACCGCAAGAGGGGTTGCGAAGCAACTTCAAGTCCTTCTGCCCTATTCATTATTCACTATTTTTTAGATAATATGATACAACACTTCTGTCGGATAAACTGACCGACAAATCGGAATTTGATGAGGTGTAATTATGGTAAGAATTGCAACAGTAAATGATGCAGAGCAATTAAATATCT
>CANRNT010000021.1 GCA_947631995.1 uncultured Clostridia bacterium
CCGCCCGAGGGCTGCTGACCGCCTGACGGATCGGTAGGTTCCGCGGCAGATGTTTCCTCTGCCTTTGCGGTAGTTGTAGTCTTACTGCTGTTCTTGGCAGTTGTAGTAACCGACGGCGTTGTAGTCACAACAGCGGAGGAGTCCTCCGAGCTGTCAGATATGCTGTCGATATCTGACAAAGCGCTGTCCGAGGCAGCGGGAGCGCTTGGTATATCGTCTTTTGAAGAGTTCAGCGCGAACGGAGCGGCTATTATACATATTGCCGCAACCGCCATGAGCGCCACCGAAAGTATCTTGTTGTTCAATTCATTGACCTCCTGATAAACCTTTCTATAAGATAATATCGTTATGTTTTCTTTCCTGTACCATTGCAAGCATAGCATTTTAGGTCGCCATGGCAATCAGGACATTTTCCGTCGCCATAGCAGTGTGTACAAGTGCCATACAAGCCGCCGTTATACATCGTTCCGCTGCCGCCGCACCATGTACATCTTCCCAAACCGTTGCAGGATTTACAGCTTCGTCTTCCCGTACCGTTGCAGTTGGGACATTTATTTGATGACGCAGCGCCTGAGAAAATAAGTCCTCCCGAAGCCGTCAATGCACCTGCGCCGCCGCATTTATTGCAATTGCCGTTACCGCCGCATTTTACGCATTTCCCGTCACCGTAACACGTTTTACAGTCTGCCCATTTGTTCGTGACCGAGCCGTTAAAGACCAGATAACTTCCGCCTGACCCATTACAAACAACACAGTTCCCGTTTCCGCCGCACTCAACACATATTCCGCTTCCGCCGCAGTCGGTGCAAGTCTTTGTCTCGACGGCGCCTGTGTTTCCGTCATCGCTGCCGCCTGCATTTGCGCCGACATTATCGGTGTTTCCTCCTACATTTTCGGCGACGTTTCCGCCCGAGTTCCCGTCGGCGCTGCCGCCCGAACTGCCGCCAATGCTTTCGTCGGTATTACCTGCTGCGCCATCGGTATTTCCGCCTGACGGCTTATCGTCAGGCTTCTGAGTTTCCTTCTTCTCTTCCGTTGCAGCTTCCGTTTTCGCTGCGGTAGTTACCTCATTGCCGACGTCATCTTTATCCGTCGCAGTAACAGATACCTTATTTGCGACCGTAGTGGTTTTGTTCTTTTTTGTAGTAGTGACCGAGACCGCGCTGTCATTAGTGTCACCCGACTGTGTGACCTCAGATCCGCTGTCCGCCGTGCTGCCGCAGGACGCCAATGCAAACGCCATTATCATGGCTGTTATTACCAATATGATCTTTTTCATCGCCGTTACCTCCCGATCTCGCTATATTATAAAATTCTTAGCCTTATTCACTATGCTTTTATCATTCTCGTAAGACAGCACGGAGCATATCCTGCCCAGCTCGACCCACCGTATATCAGCTATCTCGTCCTCCTGCGGGACAAAATCCGTATTCCTAGCTTTTGCGATAAAATAAACGACTATCTTATTTGTATCCTTTTTCGGCGAATAAGAAATGATCTCCCTGAATGTAGGGTCTATCATGACGTCTATGCCTGTTTCTTCAAATATTTCCCTTTTAGCGGTCTCTATCTCGGTTTCATCGCCCTCAACGTGGCCTTTCGGGAACGACCAATGTCCGCTTCCGATATGCTTTATGAGAAGTATCTCGGTATTTCCGTGATATTTCCTGTACACGATAGCGCCGCAAGATTTTTCGTTCTGCATTATGATCTTTTCCTCTTACAAAGATTTAGCAATACCTAATACTATTATAATATATTATTTCTCCGATGTCAACCATATAAAAGCGAGTGTTTGACAGTAATATCTACAAAATATTTCATGATAGATATTCTGATGTTAATTTTTAGTTTGCTGTTGCAAAATCAAAGAAAATATGCTATACTAGTTTGTGTACGACTAAAAAATTTGAGGTGTATGGATTGGATAAAAATCTTAATAACGTTCACGAGGAAAGCAGCGGGAACGATATTGATCTTTTTACAAATTATTTTGATGACGATAATAACGATAATTATGCCGACAACGGCGGCAGAAACAGCAGAGGAAACGGCGCTAAAAGACCGACGGGCAAGGTAAGGATAAGATGGTCGGCGGTAGCTATGCTTGCGCTGATAATAATTCTTTTTGTTCTGCTCATAGTTCTTATCATGATATTCAAGGACGAGATAACAAAAGAGGTGCACAAGAACGACAGCTCCGAGCAGGACGTCCCTGCGGTAGTTACTACCGCTCCGCCTGTTACTACCTCGGAAACGACGACCACCACTACGACCGAAAGCTCCGAGGTCGAGCCGACATCTCCTTTCCCTGTTGAGACCGACATTACCGTGATAGACGGCGTAACATACATAAACGGCATACTCATTGTGAACAAGACTTACTCCGTTCCCGAGAGCTTCGACCCTGGGGTAGACCCCGTTGCGGAGGCAAAGCTGCTTGAGATGTACGACGCCGCTGCCGACGACGGGCTGACGCTCTGGACGGCTTCGGGTTACAGGACTTACGATTACCAGCGCGAGCTGTATGAGGCTTACGCGGCTACCGACGGATACGACGCGGCTGACACCTATTCGGCGCGTCCGGGACATTCGGAGCATGAAACGGGTCTTACGTTCGACGTCAACGACCCTACCAGCGCATTTGACGACACTCCCGAGGCTCAATGGCTGAAAGAGCATTGCGCCGAGTACGGCTTTATAATAAGATATCCCAAGGGCAAAGAGGACATAACGGGATTTATGTACGAATCATGGCACGTTCGCTATGTCGGGGAGGAAATAGCCAAGGTCATTATGGAAAACGATATATGTCTTGAGGAGTATTTCGGAATAACCTCCGAATACCCCGACTGACGATAAAACGAAAAGGAGAGCAGTATTATGAAACTGATTTTTGCTATCGTTAACAGCGACGACAGTCACAGCGTTTCATCGGCGATCACAAAGGCGGGCTTCCGCGCTACAAAGCTTGCTTCTTCGGGAGGTTTTCTCTCAACGGGCAACACCACTTTCATGATAGCCTGCGAGGACGGCAAGGTGGACGAGGTCGTTGAAGTCATAAGGACACATTCTCGCAAGCGCAAGCAGGTCGTTTCCTCCGAAATGGCTGCTTCGATATCTGACAGCACCATGTTCCCCGTTGAGGTATCGGTAGGCGGCGCGACTATATTCATAGTTCCTATTGAGAGGATAGAGAGAGTATAAAAGCAATGGAGATCATAGGCAACGAAAACGCTCTTGCGGCTGTTGACGCTCTGCTTTCAAGCGGCAGGACGCCGCACAGCATAGTCATATACGGCGAGAAAGGTTTGGGCAAAAGATCTCTGGCGAAATACATAGCAGCGCGTATGCTTTGCAAAAGCGCGGCGGCTTCTCCGTGCGGCATATGCAGGAGCTGCGTTATGCTTGCGGGAGGAGGTCACCCGGACTTTATTCAGGTACAGCCGTCGCTGAAGAGCGGCGCTTACAAGCTGGACGAGGATCTGCGCTTTGTTGCAGCGGACGCTGTTACGGCGCCAAACGAGAGCAGCGTGAAGATTTATCTCATAGCGGATATGGACAAGACCCCCGTCGGCTCGCAGAACGCTCTTTTAAAGCTCATTGAAGAGCCGCCGGATCATGTAGTGATAATACTTACGGCTTCGTCCAAAGAGTACTTTCTGCCGACAATACTGTCAAGGGTGATAGCGATAGGTATGTCGCCCGTTACAGCGGAGCAATGCGCAGAGTATCTGAAAAAGCACAGCTCCCACAGCTCGGAGGAGATAGCAGAAGCCGTTAGCGCTATGGGCGGAAATATAGGTATGTGCCTTGAATATTTGGAAAGCAAGGGTCTGCGCGCTGCGGCTGAAACGGCTCGCCTTGCCGCAAAAGCGACTGCCGACAGAAACGAGTATGAGCTGATGAAAGCTCTTTCCGTCTGCGACAAGGACAGAGAGCTTACCGTATCTATGCTGAAGCTGCTGCAAAATATTTTCAGGGACGCATATCTTGCGGCTTTGGGCTGCACCATAGAAAACTGCGGCTGCTGCGCCGAGGCTTCGGAAAAAATGGCTGCTTCGCTGTCTGTATCAAAGCTGGGCGAGCTTTGCTCGCTTTCTGAAAAATACATATTCCGCATAAACGCGAACGCAGGCTTACAGCTATGCCTTTGTTCGCTTTGTGCCGACATAAAAAACATTACGGGCTGAGTATGCCTATCGTTACATATTTACTGGGAAAGGAAAGTGAAAGGCTTGACGGAGATCATCGGAGTACGATTTAAAAGCGTCGGAAAGGTATATTATTTTTCACCCGACGGCAAAAAGATAAACACAGGCGACAAGGTGATAGTCGAAACGGCAAGGGGCGTAGAGTGCGGAGATGTTGTTCTCGGTCCGCGGGAATTGGAGGACAGCAGCATTGTAGCTCCGCTGAAGCCCGTTATGCGCGTTGCAACGGAGCAGGACTTAAAGACCGTTGAGAACAACCGCAAAAAAGAAGAGGACGCCTTTAAGATATGCGAGGAAAAGATCGCAAAGCACGGTCTTAAAATGAAGCTGGTAGACGTTGAATGCACATTTGACAACAACAAGCTGCTGTTCTACTTTACGGCTGAAAACAGGGTGGATTTCCGCGAGCTGGTAAAAGACTTGGCTTCGGTGTTCCGCACGAGGATAGAGCTGCGTCAGATAGGCGTGCGCGACGAGGCTAAAATGCTGGGCGGAATAGGCGTATGCGGTCAGCCGTACTGCTGCTCCCGTTTTCTGGGAGAGTTCCAGCCCGTTTCGATAAAGATGGCAAAAGAGCAGGGCTTATCCCTGAACCCGACAAAGATATCGGGCGCGTGCGGCAGGCTGATGTGCTGCCTGAAATACGAGCAGGACAGCTACACCGAGCTTCTGCGCAGCACCCCTAAGGTAGGAGCTATCGTTCTTGCCGCGGACGGCAAGGGTACTGTCGAGGAGGTCAATCTGCTTACGGGCAAGCTGCGCGTCCGCTTGGAGAGCGACGCGGTAATTACCGTCGATAAGAACGACGTTCAGGTCATTAAGGATAGCGTGATCAGGGTCAATAAGGACGAACTGAATGCCCTGAAAAATTTAGAGGAATAACAAATCATAATTTGGCGAAGAAACATTCTGCACTACTTACCTATCTTGTTGGAGCACAAAACCAATGTTTTTAATCTGTCTTTCCGTTCTTGCGAAATGAAGCCTAGAATGAAGAGGTCGCGAACTGCTTTCACGGCTCAGCGCGTGGATGAGGGTCTGGTACAGCGTTCGCAAGCGACCGCCCAAGGGGAGCGCTAGGAAAAGGGGGCAAGTTTCGCAAGAAACTTGTGGCGGCTGCTTGCAGACGCTATAAAGCAGCGCGCCCTACCAGTCATATTTACCCCCTAAGTCCTCTATGGCACACTTCACTTCGTGAAGTGCAGAAGAATTGGGCAAAGCCCAATTCTTTACGCGACTGCTTGCAGTCGCTGCCCCTCGCAGGAAATGCGCGAATGAAATATTACTTTGCTTTATAAGATTTTTTCACTTTGTTTGGCGTTCCAGAATGGAACGCGGAAAGAGAGCGTTGCACTACAACAAGGGGAGGCTCTCTCTTGCAGAGCCTCCCCTCTTAGAAAACAGTTCACCGAACTGTTTTCTAATTCACCCCTTGCGGAGCGCACGCTGTGCCTTTGTGGGGCGCTGCCCCACGCCCCGCGACCCTTTTGAAAAAGGGTCAATCGAAAACTTTCAGTTTCTTGACAAGTTTTTATAATACGCACGAAAGTTGAAGTTACCACTTCTTGTCTCTTGCCTCTATCTAAACCGCAAAAATAATAAGCCGCCGCAAAGCCTTAAAAGCCATTTCTAACTCCTAACCTCTAACATCTTACATCTAAAAAGCACCCCTTGCGGAGTGCTTTTTCTTTTTATTCCAGCTCGAATGCGCCGGTATAGAGCTGATAGTAAGTACCCTTTTCGGCGATAAGCTTATCGTGCGAGCCGCGCTCTATGATACGGCCGTGGTCAAGCACCATGATAACATCGGAGTTCTTGACCGTTGACAGCCTGTGCGCTATGACGAACACCGTTCTGCCCCTCATCAGCGCGTCCATACCCTTCTGCACGATAGCCTCGGTACGGGTATCTATCGAGGACGTCGCCTCATCGAGTATCATAACGGGCGGATCTGCAACTGCCGCACGCGCTATCGCGATAAGCTGTCTCTGACCCTGCGACAGGTTAGAACCGTTGTTCGCAAGCTCTGTATCGTACCCCATCGGCAGGCGCATTATAAATCCGTGCGCGCCCGCAAGCCTTGCCGCCTGCTTACATTCCTCATCGGTGGCGTCAAGTCTGCCGTAGCGGATATTCTCCATGACCGTGCCTGTGAACAGGTTAGTTTCCTGCAGCACTATTCCCAGCGACTTTCTCAGGTCGCTCTTGCGTATCTTGTTGATGTTTATGCCGTCGTAGCGTATCTTGCCGTCGGCGATGTCGTAAAAGCGGTTTATAAGGTTGGTAATGGTCGTTTTGCCTGCGCCAGTCGCGCCTACGAACGCCACCTTCTGACCCGGCTTCGCGTACACGGTAACATCATGAAGCACTTCCTTGTCGGGCTCGTAGCCGAAGTCAACGCCGTCCAGCGTAACGTCGCCCTCAAGGAGCGTATACGTTACCGAACCGTCCGCGGTATGGGGGTGCTTCCAAGCCCACTGATGAGTTCTTTCCGCGGTCTCTGTGATAGTACCGTCGGCAGCGACTTTAGCGTTGACGAGCGTAACATAGCCGTTGTCCTCCTCGGGCTTTTCGTCTATCAGAGCGAAAACTCTTTCAGCGCCTGCCGCGCCCATTACAATGGCGTTTATCTGCTGCGATACCTGATTTATATTTCCCGTGAACTGCTTTGTCATCGACAAAAACGGTATTATAATGTCAATGCTGAACGCCAGTCCCGATATTGACAGGTTGCTCATTCCCGATATAAGGAACAAACCGCCCACCACGGCTATAATTACATACATAATGTTGCCGAGGTTCATAATTATTGGACCCAGAGAGTTTGCGAACGCGTGAGCTTTATACATATTCTCGCACAGCTCGTCGTTAACGGCGTCGAAGTCCTTCTGGCTCTGCTCCTCGTGGCAGAATACCTTAACGACCTTCTGACCGTTCATTATCTCCTGAATGAAGCCCTCCGTCTTGCCGACAGAACGCTGCTGGCTGATAAAGTACTTCGCCGAGCCTTTTCCTATGACTGACGAAACAAACGTCATCAGCAGCACGCCTGCCATGAGCACGAGCGTCAGCCATATGCTGTAATATATCATTATGAAGAATACCGTAACTACTATAACGCACGCCTGCAAAAGAGACGGCAGCGACTGCGATATCAACTGACGAAGAGTATCTATATCGTTGGTATAGTAGCTCATTATGTCGCCGTGCTTATGGGTATCGAAGTATCTTATCGGCAGGTCTTGCATATCGTCGAACATATAACATCTCAGCTTGCTAAGATACCCCTGCGTCATGTACGCCATTATCTGCGACCATGCTGTTATCGCTATTATGGACAGCACATACATACCTATCAGAAGCAGTATTTTGGGTATGATGTCCTCTTTAGCGCCTGCCCAGTTGCCCGTATCTCTCCATTTTTCTATATCTGCAATTACCTTTTGCAAAAAGAACGCAGGTATAGCGGAAGCGACCGCCGAGAAGATTATACAGCCTATCGTTATCGGCACAAGCACGGGATAGAATTTGAACAGCATTTTTATCGCCCGTCCGAGGGTCTTGAAAATGCTCACCTGCGGTCTGCCGCCTTTCATATTTCTTGGCATTCTAGGCATTTTCATCACCCCTCTCGTCGTCCGAGCCGCTGCCGTTTGTCTGCTGCTCGTAGACCTCGCGGTATATCTCGCTGCTTTCAAGAAGCTCATCGTGCTTGCCGACAGCGGTAACAACGCCGTTATCCATAACAATTATCATATCGGCGTCCTGAACGGAGGCGATACGCTGAGCTATGATTATCTTCGTTGTTTCGGGGATATACTCTTTAAATCCCGCTCTTATCAGCGCGTCGGTCTTTGTGTCAACGGCGCTGGTAGAGTCATCAAGGATAAGTATCTTAGGCTTTTTGAGCAGCGCTCTGGCGATACAAAGTCTCTGCTTCTGTCCGCCCGAAACGTTAGTACCGCCCTGTTCTATGTAGGTATCGTAACCATCGGGGAACGACTGCACAAATTCATCTGCCTGAGCCAGTTTGCAGGCGTGGATCATTTCTTCATCTGTAGCCTGCGCATTTCCCCAGCGCAGATTATCCTTGATAGTACCCGAAAACAGCAGGTTCTTCTGGAGCACCATTGCGACGCTGTTTCTAAGCGTTTCAAGATCGTAATCGCGGACGTCAACGCCGCCGACCTTTACTTCGCCCTCTGTAACGTCATAAAGGCGCGGTATGAGCTGAACGAGCGTTGACTTGCTGGAGCCCGTTCCGCCTATAATACCCACCGTTGCGCCCGAGGGTATTTTCAGGTCAACATCGGCAAGAGCATATTTCTGCGCGTCCTCCGAATACTTGAAGTTTACATCTTTAAACTCTACTGAACCGTCTGCGACTTCCATAACGGGGTTCTCGGGGTCGTGTATAGCGGTCTCCTCGTTGAGTACCTCGCATATACGCTTTATCGACTCCGCCGACATGGTGAGCATAACGTATATCATAGAGAGCATCATAAGCTGCATAAGTATCTGCATACCGTAAGTCAGCATTGCCTGTATCTGACCTACGTCTATGGTTGCGCCCTTGCTGGATATTATTATCCTTGAGCCTATCAGCAGCACGAACGCCATATTGAAGTACACGCATATCTGCATGAGCGGCGTATTCAGAGCCACGAGCCTTTCAGCTCTTGTAAAGTCCTTGCGTATATCCTCCGACGCGGCCGCAAACTTTTTCTTTTCGTAGTCCTCTCTTGAAAAGCCCTTTACAACTCTCATCGCTCTTACGTTTTCTTCTACCGACTCATTCAGCTTATCGTACTTTTTAAACACTCTTCTGAATGCGGGCATTGCCGACCTTGATACAAGCAGCAGTCCGCACACGAGCACGGGTATTACCACCACAAAGCAGGACGCCAATGCGCCGCCCATTATGTACGCCATGATAACTGCGAATATGAGCATAAAGGGCGCTCTTATCGCCATACGGATAAGCATCATGAACGACATCTGAACGTTGTTTATATCGGTAGTCATTCTCGTTACCAGAGAAGAAGTTGAAAATTTGTCTATATTTTTGAATGCGAACGTCTGCACGCGTTTGAAGATGTCATGCCGCACGTTTTTCGCAAAGCCCGCTGAAGCCTTCGCGCAGGTAAAGCCTGCCATACCTCCGCACGCCAGCGAAACCAGCGCCATTGCAAGCAAAAGCGCCCCTGTTTTCAGTATCTCCGACATGACAACGCCTTTGTTTATTGAGTTTATAAGATCTGCGGTGATAAAGGGTATTATTACCTCGATGACTACCTCTCCTATTATAAATATAATGGTAAGTATCGTCGGGAGCTTATATTCCCTTATACATTTCATCATTGTTTTCAGCATTTAATGTCAGTCTTTCCTTTCGCCCTGTAGATTTTCTTTCATTCTGCGCATAAACTCGCTGAGCATTTTAAGCTCCTCATTTGAAAAGCCCTTTGTAAGCTGCTTTTCGGTCATTTGATTATCCTTGCATATCTTTTCCGCAAGCTTTTTTGACCTATCCGTAAGCACTAGCTTTTTGAGCCTGTCGTCGCACGCCACCTTCTCTTTGCCCACAAGACCGTTTTTCTCCATAAGCGCTATCATCTTAGATGTAGTCGAGCGGGTTATACCGAACTCTCTTTCAAGGTCGCGCTGATACACGTCCTCGTTCTCGTGATTTGCAAGGTAAGCTATCACCCAGCCGTGAGTACCCGAAACGCTTTCAAGCTCCTTTTTCACCGATGAGCGGTCAAAAAATTTACGCATAGCATTATTGAGCTGATAAAGCTCCCTCATGATATAGTTGTTTGTCACGGTATGTTCACCCCTTTGGCAAATATAATGTTGAAAAGTAGATTGTTTACTTTTCAACATTATAACTCAATTCAGACCAAATGTCAAGGTGGTATTTCGCATAAAAATCCCATAGCGGCTCACGGATTTTTTGTATGCAAGCATATATATGTTTCGCGCGGATACAATAGCGCTTCCGCGGCAATTACTGCTGCTGTTCGTCTGCGGCTTTTTTAATTATGCCGCTCATATCAACAGTCTTGCCGACGGACGAGATACCAAATGATGTCGCGCAGTCGCGCAGCCATTCACACTCTTTGAAAAGGGCTTGCGAAACGTCGGTCGCTTCCGCATACGTCATCGTATCGGAAGAGATAAAGCCTCCGAACATCTTTGAATACTCAAAGCCTGCTCTGTTCAGCACGCTCTCTACCTGCTTTACGGCTTTTCGCAACAGATAATGCCTGTTGACGGCGCGCATATGCTCTTTGAGCTTTGGCACGCTGAACTTCATGGTGATGAGCTTTCTTTTCTCCTCGCCCTGAACGGTAGCCTTGCCGAGGACGTCCTCTGTTATCTCCTCGCTCTCGCTGCTCCACAAAAAGGTTTTGAAGCAGTCCTTTATTTCCGAGCCGAGCAGGCGGCGTATCACATTCCATGATACCGCGTATCCGCACTCTGCCGAATATGTCAGCAAACCGTTCTCGCTGTTGGTTTTCGTAAACCCGTGAGACTGACATTCATCGTCTACCGCTTCGTACACCGAGCTGAGCACATACACGTTATCGGCGGCGACCTTTTCCTCGTTTATCCCGATACACACGGAATACTTTTGGCTCACATCATTTATTTCGCTCATAGATGATATACCTCCTATATCTGCACAAGTATCAAACTATATCTGCAAAGTACCAAAACTCCCCTGCCGTTTCCGACAGGGGAAGCTTTCGTGCCGACTTCGTCGACACTTCACGGGAACACCCCGAACGGGTTTTCCTGCGGTTTTACCTAAAAGGTAAAACCGTGTTCCTGACGTCGGCTCCGTTACCCTCACGCTAAAAAATACATTATGATGTATTTTTTTAGCTGCGCCGACAGCGGTGTAAAATTCGAGAAATGAATTCCCGAATTTTACTTATTTTATTTTTTTACAGACTAAACTCCCCTGCCGTTTCCGACAGGGGAAGCTTGTTTTTAAATACGCTGTCAGCGCTGTAAATTACTTATCTTCGCCGTAGAGCTTGCTGTAACGAACAAGATAATCATATCTGTCGGCAGCGTTCTTGATAGCCGCTCCGAACAGCTTCTCTGCTCTTTCGGGATTCTGACGGGCAAGAGCGTTGTAACGAACTTCGCCCATGATGAAGTCCTTATAGTCGGCAGTAGGAGCCTTGGAATCGAGCGTGAACGGATTCTTGCCCTCTGCTTTCAGACGCGGATCGAATCTGTACAGATGCCAGTAACCTGCCTGAACAGCCTTCTTCTCCTCGGTCTGAGCTATGCTCATACCGCCCTTGATACCGTGGTTGATACAAGGAGCGTAAGCAATTATGAGCGACGGGCCGTTGTAGCTTTCAGCCTCTTCGATAGCCTTGATACACTGGTTGTAGTCAGCGCCCATAGCGATATGCGCAACATAAACGTAACCGTAGCTCATGGCTATACCTGCGAGGTCCTTCTTCTTGACTTCCTTACCTGCGGCAGCGAACTGTGCAATAGCGCCGGTAGGAGTAGACTTAGAGGACTGTCCGCCCGTATTGGAGTAAACCTCGGTATCGAATACGAAGATGTTTACGTCCTCGTTCTGAGCGATAACGTGGTCAAGACCCGAGAAGCCTATATCGTATGCCCAGCCGTCTCCGCCGAATATCCACATGGACTTCTTTCTGAGGTAATCAGCGTCCTTGAGTATCTCCTCGCTTGCCTTTGTCTTGTTCTTCTTCAGAGCAGCGATGAGCTTATCGGTAGCAGGCGAGTTAGCCTTGCCGTCGTTTACAGTAGAGAGATAGCCCTCGATAGCCTCCTTGAGGTCGGCTTTCTTGGTGGTCTTCTCCAGCTCGAGTATCTTAGCGATAGCTCTCTGTCTGATAGTATTCTGAGCAAGGAACATACCGTAGCCGTACTCAGCGTTATCCTCGAACAGCGAGTTTGCCCATGCAGGACCCTTACCAGCCTTATTGGTGGTATAAGGAGTTGACGGTGCAGAACCGCCCCAGATGGACGAGCAGCCTGTTGCGTTAGCGATATACATTCTGTCGCCGAACAGCTGAGTTACGAGCTTAGCATACGGAGTTTCGCCGCAGCCTGCGCAAGCGCCCGAGAATTCGAGCAGCGGCTGCTTGAACTGCGAGCCCTTTACTGTGGTAGCCTTGAACTTCTCGAATACCTCCGGCTTCTCTGCGAGAGTAAGGCCGTAGTTGAATACCTCCTGCTCTGCGAGCTGAGTTTCCAGCGGCATCATGCTGAGAGCCTTATTGCCCTTCTTGCCCGGGCATACGTTTACGCAAGAGCCGCAGCCTGTGCAGTCGAGAGCGGACATCGTCATAACGAAGTTATATCCCGGCATACCTGTCATAGGAACAGCCTTCTTCTTTGCCAGCGCGGGAGCTTTTTTCAGCTCTGCGTCGGTCATAACAACGGGTCTTATAACTGCGTGAGGACATACATACGAGCAGAAGTTGCACTGTATGCAGTTCTCGCTGTTCCACGAAGGAACGTCAACAGCTATACCTCTCTTCTCGAATGCGGCAGAGCCCTGCGGGAACGTACCGTCAGCCATATCAGCAAAGGTAGATACGGGGAGCTTGTCGCCCTGCTGAGCGTTGCACGGAATGAGTATATTGTTCACGAAGCTTTCGAGTGTCTTGTTGCTGTCCTTAACGGCAGGCATACCCATAGCGGTATCCTTAGCCTTCTTCCAAGCGGCAGGAACTTTGACCTCGTGTATCTGCTGATAACCTGCGTCGATAGCGTCGTGGTTCATCTTAACGATAGCTTCGCCCTTCTTTGAATAAGAAGCCGTAGCGGCGTCCTTCATATACTTGACAGCCTCGTCTATCGGAATGATGTTGGCGAGCTTGAAGAATGCGGACTGCAAAACGGTGTTTATCCTGTTGCCGAGTCCTATATCCTTACCTATCTTAACGCCGTTGATAGTATAGAATTTTATATTGTTCTGAGCGATATATCTCTTTACCTGACCGGGGAGGTGCTTATCGAGCTCCTTGTCGTCCCACTGGCAGTTAAGGAGGAATGTTCCGCCCGGCTTAACGTCGGTTACCATATCATACTTATCTATATAGCTCTCGTTATGGCAGGCAACAAAGTCAGCCTGATTGATGAGGTATGTTGACTTTATAGGAGTCTTGCCAAATCTCAGGTGAGAAATCGTAACGCCGCCCGACTTCTTGGAGTCGTATGCAAAATATGCCTGAGCGTACATATCGGTATGGTCGCCTATGATCTTTATGGAGTTCTTGTTTGCACCAACGGTACCGTCAGCGCCGAGACCCCAGAACTTACAAGCCGTAGTACCCTTGGGAGCGCTGTCCAGCTTGCCCTCCGACTTGAGAGACAGATTTGTAACGTCGTCCTCTATGCCGATAGTAAATCTGGGCTTATAGGTATCCTTCCACGAAGCGTTCCAGAATACTGCCTTGATCTGGTCGGGAGTGGTATCCTTAGAGCCGAGGCCGTATCTGCCGGAAGCTATGGTGATGTTGTTGAACTTTGTGCCCTTGAGAGCTGCAACAACGTCGAGGTACAGAGGTTCGCCGAGAGAGCCGGGTTCTTTTGTTCTGTCAAGAACGGATACCTGCTCAACGGTATCGGGCAGAGCTTCAACGAGCTTATCTGCGCAGAACGGTCTGTACAGTCTTACCTTAACGAGACCGAGCTTAGTGCCCTCGGTAGCGTTGAGGTAGTCGATAGTCTCTTCAATAGTATCGCATACCGAGCCCATAGCAACGATAACGTGAGTAGCGTCGGGCGCGCCGTAGTAGTTGAACAGCTTATAGTTTGTGCCGGCCTTTTCGTTGACCTTGTTCATATACTCTTCAACAATGCCGGGTATCTCATTATAATACTTATTGCAAGCCTCGCGAGCCTGGAAGAAGATATCGGGGTTCTGGGCAGTACCGCGAAGAACGGGGTGCTCGGGGTTGAGAGCTCTTGCTCTGAAGTCCTCAATAGCCTTCATATCTACCATTTCGGCTACGTCAGCCTTATCCCATACGTTTATCTTCTGTATCTCGTGAGACGTTCTGAATCCGTCAAAGAAGTGCAGGAAAGGAACTCTTCCCTTGATAGTTGCCAGATGAGCTACCGTGCCGAGATCCATGACCTCCTGCGGGTCGGTAGAGCAGAGCATAGCAAAGCCTGTCTGACGGCAAGCATAGATATCGGAGTGGTCTCCGAAGATGTTAAGAGCGTGTGAAGCTACACATCTTGCCGAAACGTGTATAACGCAGGGAAGCAGCTCACCGGCGATCTTATACATATTCGGGATCATGAGAAGCAGACCCTGCGAAGCGGTATAAGTCGTAGTCAGCGCGCCTGCGGCGAGCGAACCGTGCACAGTACCCGATGCTCCTGCCTCGGACTGCATTTCGGCTACCTTAACGGGTGTTCCGAAGATGTTCGTCTGTCCCTTGGCGGACCACTGGTCTGTTACTTCAGCCATAACTGAAGACGGTGTGATCGGATAGATAGCAGCGACTTCTGTAAATGGGTATGACGCCCATGCAGCAGCGTTGTTACCGTCCATGGTTTTCATTTTTCTTGCCATTGGTAAAAAACCTCCTCAAGTTTTTTGAAGTCAGATATAGGCATTGCGTAAAGCTTTGCCGTTCATCGCCCGAACAAAACAGCTTTCATCGGACGTTATCCTCCTAACTATATATTGTAGCACATTTCAAATGATTTGTAAATAGCAATTTTAGTGAATTTCTTATTGATTTTTTAAATGTTTATAAAAATAAGCCCTTATGCGCCATACTTTGACGGTGCATAAGGGCTTTACAGCCTTTTTATCAGCGACCTTAGTCACTTTGTATTTTTCAGGTTCCAGCGGAAGGTCGATATCCTCTGCGCCTTTACGTTGTCAACATACCAGTTTGCAAGAGCCATAGAAATATCGAAATATCTGTAATCCGTCCTTGCTCTCTGCTTGCTGAGCGGAACAAGGTTCACAGGCGGCTGCTTCTGTATTACTGCGCCTATCCTGTGGTGGTCTCTCTCGTAGTCGAGTATCTCCTTTGCGGATATCATTCTTGTGTCCGCAATGTTGAACACGCCCTCATATCTCACCGTCGGCACGCTGACAATCGCGTTGATAAAGTCTATAAGGTTGAATACACAACAGAACGAGAAGCTGTTTTCGCCCTCTCTGATTATGTACGCAACGTCCTCCTTTGCGTCATACACTCTGTCGCGGAGGTTCTGCGTATATTCAGCGGTATAAACGGGAGCTACTCTTGCTATAACGGGAGTAACATTGGATTTTTTAACAGCTTTCATAAGGAACTTTTCGCTTGTCAGCTTCATATCCGCATAATAGCTGCTTCCCTTTTCGGGGGTATCCTCTCTGATCGGCTCTCTGCCCTTCTGCATACCGTAAACGTCGGTAGTGCTGAGAAGAAGTATATTAGTTACATTTGCGCTTACCGCCGCGTCATACAGGAATTTATCACACGTTTTGCTGGATTTGATAACGTCGTCGGTAATGAGAGAGTCTATATCGTTGTCAACGGAGCAGGCAAGATGCACGAGCGTATCTATCTTGTTTCCCTTGATAACGCCCTCGATAGCGTTTTTATCCGTGATATCGCACTGTATGAACGAGTAATCGGGGTTTGTGCCGATAAACTCATTCGGCTTGCTGTCAACAGCGAACACCTTATGCTTTTTTTGCAGCAGCGACGAGGTAAGATACATACCTATCATACCGCTCGCGCCTGTTATTAAAACTGATGCCATTTTATTCACCTCGTAATTTTCGGGTATCTTGTCAATATAGTTTTCCACAAGGAAAAACGTCCCACTGTCGGGAAATATATGTAAAAGGCTGACCGCATACGTCACCTACGATATATTATACCACAATATCTTTGAATTGAAAAGACTTTTTTTCATTTTTTGTTTATTTTTATTTATTTTATAATTTTGCTTGCAACTTTTTGTGAAATGTGATAAAATTCTATATAAGGGACGGGCATAAAAAACGCTTTTTTACCGTCTGACTGATACAGTAGCTTATCGTTATCAATATATTCAATACCCGAGGAGAGATAAAATTGCAAACGACAGATATGTTCTTTCTATTCTGCTTTCTGCCGCTTTCGGTACTGTTCTCTTTTTTTGAAAGAAGCGCCGAGTATAAAAATTTTATTCTGATAATTTTTTCGGTGCTGTTCTTTGCGTGGGGCAGACCTTTCATAGTATGCCTGCTTTTTGTTTCCGTGATATTCGACTGGCTGCTGGGAATGCTGTGCGGCTCGCAAAAGCCTAAGGCTTTGCGGATAGGCGCGCTCGTCTTAGACCTTATGATGAACGCCGCTCTTTTCGTATGGCTGGGCAGGAATTATCTGTTTGAGGGCGCGCTCTCGCTCTCACGCGAGCTGATACCTATAGGCGTGACGTTCTACACGCTGAGGGCATTTTCGTATGTGCTAGACTGTTTCTGCAAAAGGATACCCGCGGAAAAGAACATATTCTGTTTTATGACGTACATGATATCATTCCCTCTTATGACGGCGGGGCCCATAGTAAGGTACGGCGACATATCAAAGCAGATAAGGGAGCGCGAGGTCAACGGCAAACTGATAGCTGAGGGCATGGAAAGGATCATCATCGGCGCGGCAAAGCTGACAGTAGCCGCTCCGATACTTGCGGAGGTAGCCGCCGCAGGGCTTGACAGCGGCGAAGTAACAATATCGGGAAGCTGGATAGGCATGGCGGCATATATACTGCGGCTGTGCATAGTATGGTCGGGAGCCTGCGATATATCCGTAGGCTGCGGCAGGCTGTTCGGCTTTGTTTATCCCGAAAGCTTCACTTTTATCAAAATGGACGGTTATGTTTCGGGCATTGCCAAAAGCTTCAACAGCACTCTGAACACGCTGTTCGACGACGCTGTTGTAAAGTCTGTAAACGAAAAAAGCAAGCTTGCGGGATATCTTGCTATGATACTCTGCGGAGCTATGATAGGAATGTGGTATCATTCGGGATTGTTTTACGCTGCGGCAGGCGCTGCGGCAGCGATATTTATCATACTGGAAACACTTTTCCTTAAAAAGTTCTTTGACGAGCATATCGCGGTTATATCGTGGGTGTATACGCTCGCCGTACTGTTCGCGCTGTTCTCGCTTACAAGGTTCGGAAGCCTTGCCGAATTAAAAACGTGGGCTGCGGGACTTATAGGAAAAGGAGAACCTTATATACTGAGCGTTGCGCTAAAGGACGTTTTGCTGAAATATATTTTTGCGCTTGCGGCGCTCACGCTTATATATCTTCCGCCAGTAAGGTATCTTTGCAAAAAGACCGTCACCGAGCTGTCGCAGAGATCTGCGGTATGGTACGGTGCATTCAGGCTGCTGCGGACAGCGGCTATGTGCTTTTTGCTTTTCCTTACCGCAACGGCTCTTACAGCTTCGCTGATAATATAAAATTCTGCGGTAATCAGTCTTTGACCGCTTAAAAAGGAGGGTACGATATGAACAACGACAACGATCTGAACATAAGGCTTACAGCCAACGGTGACAGCGTCGGCGCGAAAAATACGGACAGACTTTCAAACGCCGCGTCGGACAACGATCTTGATAAGATAACCCTTTCTGGCTTGTCAAAAACAAATGCGTATGTTCCCGAGGAGATACCCGTTGAAGAAGCCGCACCCGTTGAAGAAGTTATAGAAGAAACGGTCGAAGAGGCCGCACCCGAGGAAGAAGATATCGAAGAAACGGCAGAAGAAGTCGTACCCGAGGAAGAAAATGTCGAAGAAGCGGCAGAAGAAGCCGTACCCGAGGAAGAAGTTATCGAAGAAGCGGCAGAAGAAGCCGTACCCGAGGAAGAAGATGTCGAAGAAGCTCCGGCAGAGATGATGACAAGCGACGGCGAGATAATACCTCCCGCAGGCTCTGCCGTTATCCCCGAGGAAACGGACGACCCCGCAGACGAGGTCTTTAAAGAGATAGCCGACGACACCGTTCGCGCGCACTATACTTTTATAGAGCTCGCCGCGCTGATGATAACATTCTTTGCTATTGCTCTCACTCTGCTGCTGATACGTCAGACAGAGCGCTACGGAGAGGACAACATTCAGTTTTCGTTTGAAAGCTTTTTTAACGGCTCTTACACGCAAGCCATTTCAAACAGATATATAAATCAGATGAGATTGGACGATACGATAGCCAAGGCGGCAAGATTTACGGGACATATCTACGGTATAGGCAATAACGATATCCTGCTTCCCGAGATAGCAGACCCGTTTTCGCCTGACGACCAGCCGGGCGCAGGCGGAAGCTTTGACCGTCACACGGGAAGCTACACTTCCGCTCCCGTTGTGTCTGCCGAAAGCACAGACTCGGTATCCGTAAATGCTTCGGCAACAGGCGTACCCGTAACATTAGGCCCTCCTCCCGTCAGCGTTGAGAACAATTTCACGGGAAAGGTATCGCAATACACATCGCTGACTTCGTCATTCACCACAACAGGTGCTTATGTTCCGTCAGCCACAAGGCCGCCCGAAACTCCTCCGTCCGAGTCGTCGTCCGACAGCTCCGATGTTTCCACAGATCCGTCCGTGAGCGACAGCGAAACACAGCCGTCGGATAACCCGCCTGTGACAGATCCGTCGTCAGAGCCTACTTCGCCTGAGGATACTCCGCCGCCCGAAACGCCGTCGGAGACACCTGCGGAAACGACTGTTCCGCCTGCTCCCTCTCCACAGGCTCAGGCACAGTAAAGCGTAAAGCATATGAACAGCATAAAGGATAATCCGTTCGCATACTCGCGCGACAACAAAAGATATCACACATACAATCACTATCTGCGCGGACGGTTCGGTAAAAAGGTATCCAAAATATCATTAAATCTGGGGCTTTCCTGTCCCAACCGCGACGGGGTCAAGGGTATCGGGGGCTGTATATTCTGCTCTCGCTCTTTGAGCGGCGACTTCGGCGGCGACCCGTCGCAGAGCATTGAAAGGCAGTTTGAGGATATAAGGATGAAAATGCGCGGCAAGTGGCAGGAGAGCCTTTATATCGCGTATTTTCAGGCGGGCACAAACACTTATGCCGACACCGCTTTTCTGAAAAAGGCGTTTGAAAAGGCTTTGACGCTCGATAATGTTGTAGGGCTGAGCATTGCCACCAGAGCAGACTGTATTGACGAGCAAAAAGCCGATATGCTCGCGGAGCTTTCCGAAAAGACATATCTGGTAGTTGAATTGGGTCTGCAAACGATACACGACAGTACGGCGCAGCTGATAAACCGCTGTCACACATACCGTGATTTTCTGCAGGGATATGAACTGCTGACAAAGCGCGGCATAAACGTTTGTATACATCTTATAAACGCTCTGCCGCACGAGGACAGGGATATGATGTTTTCTACCGCGCGCGAGGTCGGTCTGCTGCGTCCGCACGCCGTAAAGCTGCACCTGCTGCACGTTCTGAAAGGTACGCCGCTGGCTGATATGTTCCTCAGCGGAGAGTATCAGCCTATGGACATGGACGAATATATAGACATCGTATGCGGTCAGTTGGAGCTTTTCCCACCCGAGACCGTCATAGAACGCGTTACGGGCGACGGGGCAAAGGCAGATCTCCTCGCGCCTTTATGGAGCCTGAAAAAATTCTGCGTCATGAACGGCATAGACAAGGAATTGGGCAGGCGAAACAGCTTTCAAGGGCGGCTGTTTCAGTCGGAATAAATGTAGTATGAAAAACAAAAAGAAGCGGTACTTAGCGTACTGCTTCTTTATTATTTGATATATACGATAACGCCCTGTTTCAGCGCAAACGGCGAGCAGCGTCAGTTTTCCTCTGCCATTTTGCGCAGCTCTGTCTTGCGTATCTTGCCGCTTATGGTCTTTGGCATTTCGTCAACTATCTGCAACACTCTTATCCACTTATACTCTGCGAGCTTTGAGTTGCAGAAGTTCTTTATGTCGTTCTCCAACTGCTTTGACGGCTCATATCCGCTCGAAAGAACCACGACGGCTTTTATCGCCTGACCTCTGAGCTTGTCGGGTATACCGATAACTCCGCACTCCATAACGGCGGGGTGCTCCATGAGCACGTTTTCTATCTCGGACGGCCCTACTCTGTATCCGCCTGTTTTTATAATGTCGTCAAATCTGCCGTTGAACCAGTAAAGACCGTTCTCATCGCGCCAAGCGGAGTCGCCCGTATGGTACGCGCCGCCGCGCCAAGCGTAAGCCTGCTGTTCCTCGTTGTCGAGATACTGACAGAAAATGCCCGGCTGTCTGCCGCCCTGCGGAGGGATAACTACTATCTCGCCTATCTCGCCGTCCTTGACCTTTTGGCAGTCCTTGTCCCAAAGCTCTATATTATACAGCGGATTTACCCTGCCCATAGAGCCGTGAGTAGGCTCATAGCCTGTCATATTGCCGAGCAGCAGAGTTGATTCCGTCTGCCCGAAGCCCTCGTATATAGGCATACCCGTTTTTTCCTCGAACAGCCTGAACACCTCGGCGGCGAGCATTTCGCCCGCGGTGGAGCAATGCTTCAGGTTCGGCATTTCTGGTATATCCTTGCGCACCAGATATCTGTACACCGTCGGCGGAGCGCAGAAAGACGTCACGCCGTAGCGGTTTATTATCGTGATGAGGTTTTTCGGCTCGAAGTTGTCAAAGTCGTACACCATTATCGCGCTGCCTACCGCCCACTGACCGTAAATCTTTCCCCAGGAAGCTTTTGCCCAGCCTGTCTCGGCTACGGTAAAGTGCAGACCGTTGTCCTCAGCCTGCTGCCAGTATTTCGCGGTAGGAACGTGCGCCAGAGGGTAGGAATGGTCGTGCATAACGCCCTTGGGATATCCCGTAGTACCCGATGTAAAATACATCAGCATAGGCTCGTAAAGCTGCGTGGGTATACGCTCCCAGTTATCGTCAGCCTTTTCTATCGCGTCGTCGAAGTTCTCAAAGCCATCGGCATTTCCCTGCGCGCACCAAAGCTTACAGCTCTCCAGCTGCGACTTCTCCACCGCCGCAAGCACCTTTTGAGGAAAATCGTTCTGCGCGGTGCAGAGTACAGCTTTTGCCTTTGAGCAGTTCAGTCGGTAAACAAGGTCATCGACGGTAAGCTGATTTGTAGCGGGAATAGCCACAACTCCCAGCTTCAGCAGCGCAACGACGGCTATCCAGTATTCGTAATGGCGCTTGAGAACGAGCAGCACCCTGTCGCCCTTTTTAAGTCCCGCCGCTTTGAACACATTTGCAGCCTTGTCGCTGAGCCTTTTGATATCGCCGAAGGAAAATATCCTCTCTTCATTTTCGGTGTTGCACCACACCAAAGCTCTCTTATCGGGTTCTTCCTTAGCGATAGCGTCAACTATATCGTATCCGAAGTTGAAATTATCAGGCAAATTCAGCTTAAACTCTGTAAGCCTGCCGTTTTCGTCTACCTTTTCATAGCAGTATTTCTGATATATGCTCATAATTTAATACCTTTTTTCTTTACTTATTTTACAATGCGCCGATCATTCGGTCGGCACGGTCTTCATTTCGCTGCCTATCCTGCGAAACCTGTCATAACGCTTCTGTATAAGCTCTGGGTCTTGTGAAAGCTCTGCTATCTCGTCGCAAAGCTGTTTGCGTATCCTATCATAGAAAGGCTTTGTGCCGATATCCTTTTCGGATATGACCTCTTCAACAATGCCCAGAAACTTTGCGTCCTCAGCCGTAAGTCTCAGACTTGCGGCGGCTGCTTCGGCTTTTGCAGCGTCCTTCCAGAGTATGCTAGCGCAGCCCTCGGGCGATATTACCGAATACACGGAATTTTGCAGCATCCATACTCTGTCGGCTACCGCCAGAGCCAAAGCTCCTCCGCTTCCGCCCTCGCCGATGAGTATAGAGATAACGGGCACACAGAGCGTTGACATTTCCATAAGGTTCTCTGCAATTGCCTGACCCTGACCTCTTTCCTCCGCTCCTATACCGCAGTATGCGCCTGAGGTATCAATAAAGCAAACTATCGGTCTGCCGAACTTTTCCGCCTGCTTCATAAGCCGCAGAGCCTTTCTGTAACCCTCGGGATTGGGAGCGCCGAAGTTGCGCGCTACTCTTTCCTTTGTCGTATGACCCTTGTCAATGGCTACAACAGTAACGGGTGCGCCGTCAAGGCGCGCTATACCGCCTATGATAGCGGCGTCGTCGGAAAATCTTCTGTCGCCGTGCAGCTCAATAAAATTCGTAAAAATATTTCTGATATAATCTCCGCCCGTAGGTCTGTTGATACTGCGGGCTTGTTTTACTTTGTCATAAGGCGTCTGACTCATTGTCTTAACCTCCGTTATGAATTTTCAGAAGCTCCGTGAGCAGCCTCTTCTGGTCTTTTCTCGGGATTATCTGGTCGATAAATCCGTGCTTCAGCACAAACTCCGACTTCTGGAAGCCCTTTGGCAGAGCTTTTTTGGTCGTCTGCTCAATAACTCTCGCTCCCGCAAAGCCGACTATCGCGTCAGGCTCGGCGAGAATGATATCCGCTTCCATAGCGAAGCTTGCCGTAACTCCGCCTGTTGTGGGGTCGGTAAGCACAGCAATATAAAGCAGTCCTGCGTCGCTGTGACGCTTTACCGCCGCGCTCGTTTTAGCCATCTGCATAAGGGAGACCAGTCCCTCCTGCATTCTCGCGCCGCCCGAAACGGTATAGCCTATAACGGGCAGTCTGTTCTCCAGAGCGTACTCAAACAGCCGCGTTATCTTTTCGCCGACAACGCTGCCCATGCTTCCCATCATGAAGTAAGGCTCCATAACGAAAAGACAGCAATCCTGCTTGCCTATCTGTGCCGTTCCGCATATCACGCCCTCGGTCTCGCCACTTGCGTTGCCGACGGTCTCCAGCTTTTGCTGATAGCCGGGGAACAGCAGCGGGTCGGTTGACCGCAGGTCGGGATACATCTCCTTGAACGTTCCCTTATCCACCGTCATGTTTATGCGGTGGCGCGCTTTCATACGGAAATGATATCCGCACGGACACACCAACTGATTTGCCCAAAGCTGGCTGAGCGGTATCTCCTTATGACAGTTGGGGCAGGTCTTTTCGGGTTCGCCCGCGTCCTGGTGGACAGGAGCTGCATTTCTTCCGCCCTCCTCCAACTGGTTTTTCGGTTTCAGAAAATTCAGTAATGCCATTTTATTTTCACCAACCAAATAAAATTTTTGTATCTGTTTAATATTAATGCTCATTGCGGCGTAGCCTGAGGAGCAGTCCAACGCCCATAGTACACAAAGGTTATAAACCCTGTCAAGAACGTGAAAGTTTTCGGTCAAGCTCTTTTTTACAGTTGCTGCGCAACTGCCAAGGCTTGCAGGGGTACGGGGGCGGCGCCCCCGAAAACGCGTTAGGCGCTCTGCAAGAGGTGAATTTATAAACAGTCCGGTGGACTGTTTATAAAGAGGGCAGCGGTCGCAAGCGACCGCGGAAAGAATTATTTCGCTTTTAATTTTTGGTGCGAAATAATTCTTCAGGCGTTCCCAACGGGAACGCTGTGCTCTTGCAAGAGAGAGCCTCTCCTTTGAGAAGCCATATCTCTCTTTCCGCGTTCCATTCTGGAACGCCGTGCTATGTGAAAAAATTATATAAAACAAATCTATTGAATGTCCCTACCTACTGTCTTCCTCTAAAAAGGGAGTGGAAGAATATTCTGCCAACACGCTTTCTTTTGGGACGGTTAGGGGGAGAGGTTGATTTTGCGGGGCAAGTAATGATAGCACTCTTTGACCAACTGCTTGTGGCGATCAACGTGTGCGCTCGGAAGAAGCCTCGCAGAGGGTTCTTCTGCACTTGACCGACTGCTTGTCAGGCGGTCAATGTGTGAGCGCCGCGCGTAAGCGCAAATAATTAGCACGCGCCAAAGCAAAGCTTTATCTGTTACCCATAAAAGTCAGGTCATAATCCCCCGAAATAAATCGGTCGTCGTCAATGATACGCAGTTGCTCTTCGATGTTCGTAGCTATGCCCTCTATCACAAGCTCGCACAGCGCCGCGCGCATTTTTCGCAGAGCTTCCTCTCTCGTACCTGCGTGCACTATCAGCTTGCCTACGAGCGAGTCGTAATACGGCGACACAGACACGCCCTCGACAAGGCTCGTATCGAACCTCACAAACGGGCCGCCCGGTATGTGCAGCATACCGAGAGTACCGCAGCTTTGGGCATTTATCCTGCACTCTATCGCACTTCCGCGCATACGGATATTTTTCTGCTCAAAGTTTATATCTATGCCCGCGGCTATTCGTATCTGCCACTTTACAAGGTCAATGCCCGTAAGCATTTCGGTGACGCAATGCTCCACCTGCAAGCGCACGTTCATCTCCATGAACCAGAAATTCCCCTCTTTATCAAGCAGAAATTCCAGCGTTCCCAGACCAACATAGCCTATCTTCTTTACGGCGTCGATCGCAAGCTCTATTATCCTGTCACGTTTTTCCTTGTCTACTGCGGGAGACGGTGTTTCTTCAATAAGCTTCTGATTACGCCTCTGCATAGAGCAGTCGCGCTCGCCAAGGCACACGACGTTGCCGTCCTCGTCAGCCATTATCTGCAATTCAACGTGCCGCGCAGGGAAAACGTATTTTTCCAGATACACAGAACCGTCGCCGAAAGCCGAAGCAGCCTCTGCGGTCGCCTGCATATAGTTATCTTCAATCTCGTCCTCGCTGCGGATAAGCCTTATACCTCTTCCGCCGCCGCCCGCGCACGCCTTGAGCATAACCGGATAACCCAGCTTTTCAGCGGCTTTCTTCGCTTCGTCCACCGATGACAGAGCCTTTGTTCCCGGTATTACGGTAAGACCCGTATCGGCGATAAGCTCTTTCAGCACCGCCTTGTCGCTGAGCCTTTCCATTCCCTCGGGGTCGGGACCTATGAAAACTATGCCGTTCTTTCGGCAAAGACGTGCAAAATGCGCGTTTTCGGACAAAAATCCGTAGCCGGGGTGTATCGCCTGAGCGCCCGACAGCAGAGCCGTGCTGATTATCTGATTTTCGTTCAGATAGCTTTCGCTCGCTTCCGCAGCGCCTATGCAGTAGCTCTCGTCCGCAAGGGCAACGTGCAGAGCGTTTTTATCCGCCTGCGAATACACCGCAACGGTGGCAATGCCCATTTCCTTGCAGGCTCTTATTATCCTGACCGCTATCTCGCCGCGGTTAGCGATAAGTATTTTTGAAAACATTTCTCAATCTCCGCTTCGCAGATCATTTTTTGTCGGTAACGGCAAACGAAAATTCCGCTGCCACTGCCACTTTGCCGTCAACGCAAGCTGTGCCCTTTGCAAAATAGAAAGGCGGTTTCGCTCTCGTTATCGTACAGCGCGTTTCAATGGTATCGCCGGGGCGCACCGATGAGCGGAACTTTACGTTGTTAAGTCCCGTATACACAGGCAGCTTGCCCTCGCTTATAGCGTCCTGCAAAAGCACGCACGCCGACTGCGCCAGTATCTCGCAAAGGATAACGCCCGGAACTATCGGGTTGCCCGGGAAGTGACCGTTCAGAAAGAACTCGTCGCCGCGCACTTTGTAATGTCCGACAGCTTCACCGTCAACGTTCTCGGCGTCGTCCAAAAGCAGCATATTATCCCTGTGGGGGAGTATTTTCATTATGTCCTCGCGCTGCATTTTACGCCCTCCTTATCTTGAAGAGCGGTGTGCCGTACTCTACCACCTGACCGTTGGTAACGCATATCTCGGCTATCTCGCCGCCTACCTCTGCGGTTATCTCGTTCATCATCTTCATAGCTTCAATTATGCAAAGAGTTTTGCCCTGCTCTATCTTGTCGCCGAGCGAAACGAACGGCTCGGAATTTTCCGCAGGTGCGGCATAGAACACGCCAACTATCGGAGACCTCACAACAAAGCTTCCGTCGTCTGCCGCCGCTGTCACAGCCGCCGCAGGCGCGCTCTGAACGGGCGCAGAAACGGGCGCAGCCGCAACCGCTATCGGTGTGCGCTCCAGCCTTACGCCGTTTTCGTTTATCTCCAGCGCGGTAAGGTCAAGCTCTTTCATAAGCTCGGCGTATTTTCTTATATCGGACTCTTTCATATCTGAAATATCCTCCTTATAGAATTTTATTTTCTTGCTTTATGCAAAAGTATTATAAGATAAATCGGATTTTGCCTGCTGTGCCTGTTTTTCTTTTGGGGAAAACCTTTCTGAAGAAAGGCTTTTCCCCATACCCCTTTCCAAAGACTTTTATATTGTTTTTTGGCGAGGGGTAATTTCTTTCATAAACAGCGATAAATTGTAAGTTATCAATTTTCTAAAGAGAACAATTACCCCTCGCCAAAAAATATATGAGTTTTAGTGAGGGGGCTTGGGGGAAGACCCTTTTCCAAAAGGGTCTCCCCCAACAGCAAGGTAGGTATAGCGGACAAAATCCCGATTTATCTTTTATATCTTTCTGAATGCAAGGCAGGCGTTATGGCCGCCGAAGCCGAGCGAGTTTGAAAGCGCAAGCGTTATATCCGCCTTTACAGCCGTGTGCGGCACATAGTTAAGGTCGCACTCGGGGTCGGGCTCATTGAGGTTTATAGTCGGCGGAATAATGCCGTCTCTCAGCGCAAGAATGCAAGCCATAGCTTCAATAGCTCCTGCCGCACCCAGCATATGTCCCGTCATAGACTTAGTCGAGCTTACATACGCCCTTCTTGCGGCTTCCTCGCCCAGAGCCTTCTTTATTGCAATAGTTTCAGTCTTGTCGTTCATCGGAGTACCCGTGCCGTGAGCGTTTACATAAACAACATCGTTCTCGGTGTAACCTGCCTCCGCCATGGCGTCCTCCATAGCTTTCGCACCGCCTATCGCCTCGGGGTGCGGCGCTGTGATGTGGTGTGCGTCGCAGGTAGAGCCGTAGCCTACCACCTCACCGTATATTTTCGCGCCTCTCGCCTTTGCGTGTTCGTATTCTTCAAGAATAAGCGCGACCGAACCCTCGCCTATAACAAATCCCGCTCTTCTCTTGTCAAACGGCAGGGAAGCAGCGTCGGGGTCGGTAGCAGTCGAAAGCGCCTGCATATTTGAAAATCCTGCAACGGCGCATTTTGTTATCGTTGACTCAACACCGCCCGAAATTACAGCGTCTGCGTAACCGTGGCGAATGAGCCTTACAGCCTCGCCTATTGCGTTAGAACCCGAGGCGCACGCAGTAACAGCAGGCATTGCAGGGCCCTGACAGTTGTGTCTTATAGCGATAGTGCCCGGCGCCATGTTGGGTATCATCATAGGTACGAACAGCGGCGAAACTCTTTTCGGGCCGCGTTCCATAAGCTTTGTGTGCTCCGTTTCAAAGGTCGCCATACCGCCTATACCAACGCCGTAATACACAGCATATCTTTCGGGCGCGACATTTCCGTCTATGCCGCTGTCTGAGCAAGCCTGTGCGGCGGCGGCAACGGCAAGGTGAGTGAACCTGTCGCTCCTGAGCGAGTCGGCCTTCTCCATATAGTCAAGAATGTTGAAGTCCTTTACCTCAGCGCCCAGCTTTGCTTTAAAATCAGTAGTATCAAAAAGTGTTATCGGCGCAATGCCGTTTTTGCCGTTTTTAAGGCTCTCCCAAGTGTCGGCAACGTTATTTCCAACGGGCGTTACCGCGCCGAGACCCGTAACTACAACTCTTCTCCAAGCGTTATCCATTTTCATCTACTCTCCTATATAAATTACATAGCTATGCCGCCGTCTACCTTGATCACTTCGCCGGTAACGTAGCTTGCCTTTACGAGAAATTCAGCCGCGTCAGCTATATCTTCGGGACTGCCCATTCTCGCAAGGGGTATCATCTTCAAAAGCGGGTTTTCCGTCTGCGACTGTGTCATGCTCGTCTGTATGAAGCCGGGCGCGATGGCGTTGCAGCGTATACCGCGCGGCGCAAGCTCTTTAGCAACCGACTTTGTAAGACCCACAAGACCAGCCTTTGAAGCGGCATAGTTGCTCTGACCCGCATTTCCCATAAGACCCGAAACAGAGCTTATGTTGATAATGCACCCCTCTTTCGCGCGCAGGAAAAGCCCCGTGCAATGGCGTATCATGTTGTATGCGCCCTTGAGGTTGACGCTGATTACCGCGTCAAAGTCCTCCTCTTTCATCGTAGCGATAAGTCCGTCACGCGTAATGCCTGCATTGTTTACAAGTATCGCGGCACCGCCGAAGTCGGTCTTTATCTGCGCGACTGTTTTCTTAGCTTCCTCAAAGCTTGAAACATCACAGTAATAGCTTTTTATCTTAACGCCGTATTCCTTTGTGATATCCTCGCATACTTTTTTAGCAGGCTCGTCGCTGCCCACATAAAGAACGGCTATGTCGGCTCCCATAGAAGCGAGTCTTTTAGAGATAGCCTCGCCAATACCCTGCGAGCCGCCCGTAACAATAGCGGTCTTGCCGCTTAGTATCTTGTCCATATCAAGCACCACCTTTTAAATTTTATCTTTATACAAGAGTTATAAAACAAATTTTATTTCTTTCTCCATCACGCAGCGCAGTAGCAGAAGTAGTGAATAGTGAAATAGTGAATGGGAAGAAGCCTCGCAGAGGGTTCTTCTGCACTTGACCGACACTTGTGGCGGTCAACGTGTGATGAATAGTTAAGGTGCGGCTTACGCCGCGTATCTTAAATTCTTGTCAAGACAATAAAAGTTTTCGGTCGACCCTTTTTCAAAAGGGTCGTCAGGGTCGAGGGGTGAAACCCCCGTCGCCGTCCGCAGACGGCGAAAGCCCCATACGGCAGGCGCTCTGCAAGAGGTGAATTTCTAAACAGTCCTGTGGACTGTTTAGAAAGAGGAGAGGCTCTGCAAGAGAGAGCCTCTCCTTTGAGAAAACTTTAGCTCTCTTTCCGCGTTCTCTCAGAGAACGCCGAACAATATAAAAATTCACAACAAATAAAATGCGCAAAGTGTGGCTCCGACAGGCTTGCGCGTAAGCGCAAACTTTTAACAATGCTATTGCGCACGCAAGCGCGCAGGAATAATTGCTAAGGTCTTCTCAAAGGGAACGCCCTCTCTTGCAGGGCGTTCCCTCTTTCAAAATAGTCCACCGGACTATTTTGAAATTCACCCCTTGCGGAGCGCTTAAGGCGTTTTCGGGGGCGCCGCCCCCGTACCCCTGCGACCCTTTTGAAAAAGGGTCGATCGAAAACTTTTAGTTTCTTGACAGGGGCTCAAACTTCTGCGCCTATTTCACCTCGTCAAGCAGCGTTTCCATTTCTGCTGTACAGTATGTCTTTACGTCCGCGCTGATCTTCTTAATCATATTGATGAGCGTTTTGCCCGGGCCTATCTCTACAAACGTGTCCGCACCCTGCTCTATCATGTTCCTTACTATCTTTTCAAACTTTACCGGGCTGCATATCTGCTTTGACAAAAGCTCCCTTTCGTCGCCCTCGTAAGGCATAGCGGTAACGTCGGAATACACCTGCGTTTCTCCCTTTGCAAACTCTACGCCTTCAAGCACCTTTGCAAAGCTCTCAGCCGCGCCGTTCATAAAAGGCGAATGGAACGCGCCCTTTACCTTCAGCGGTATAGCTCTGCCGCCTGCCGCCTTTACGTCGGCTGAAAACTGCGGCATTTGCTCCGTAAGCCCTGCAACGCTCACCTGACCGGGGCAGTTGTAGTTTACGGGGTACACCTGCGAATAAGCCGCGCACAGCTCCTCTACCTTTTCATTAGTAAGCTTTACCACCGCCGCCATTGATGTGTCAAACTTTTCCGCCGCGCTCTGCATAAGCTCGCCGCGCTTGCACACCAGCTTAAAGCCGTCCTCGACCGACAGCTTTTCCGCCGCCGTAAGAGCAACTACCTCGCCGAGCGAAAAGCCTGCGACCATATCGGGCTTTATGCCCTTTTCCTGCAGCACCTTAAAAGCCGCCATTTCAACAGCGAAAAGGCAGGGTTGCGTGTTTTTGGTCTCTTTAAGCTCGTCCTCGCTGCCCTCAAAGCATTGCCTTGAAGTACCCTCGCGCAGGCTGTCGCACAGAGAAAAAACCTCTGCCGCCGCGCTATACTGCTCGCAAAGCTGCTTGCCCATTCCGGGGAACTGGTCGCCCTGACCCGAAAAAACAAATGCTATTTTACCCATTTTTCTGCCCCCGAAAGAACGACCTCGGTCTGTTCCATAACTTCTTTGATTATCTCAGCGGCAGGCTGTTCTTTGTTTACAACAGCCGCTATCTGTCCCGCAAGGAAGCAGCCCTTTTCAAGGTCGCCCTCCTGCACGGCAAGACGAAGCGCGCCGCCGCCCATTTTTTCAAGCTCATCATCGGGCATTCCGCCGTATTCAGCCTTTGAGTAATCTCTCGCAAAGCGCGTTCTCAGGCTGCGCACGGGGTGACCGAGCCTTTTGCCCGTTACCATGGTGCAAAGGTCGTTCGCCTTGAGTATCTTTTCCTTATAAGTCGGGTGTATGCTGCACTCATATGCCGAAAGAAAACGCGTACCCATCTGTATGCCGCAAGCGCCCAGCATGAACGCCGCAGCGGCACCTCTGCCGTCTGCTATGCCGCCTGCCGCGAGTACAGGCAGGTCGGTAGCGTCGCATATCTGCGGAACGAGGACTATCGTTGTAAGCTCACCGACGTGTCCGCCGCTCTCGCCGCCCTCGGCGATAAGAGCAGTAGCTCCAACTCTCGTCATAAGCTTTGCCATAGCCACCGAAGCCACAACGGGTATCACCTTTATGCCTGCTTCTTTCCAGCTTTCCATATACTTCGAGGGGTTGCCCGCGCCTGTCGTAACAACGGGCACTTTCTCCTCAACTACCACCTTTGCGACCTCGTCGCAAAACGGGCTCATGAGCATGATATTCACGCCTATCGGTTTATCGGTAAGCGTTCTTGCTATCTTTATCTGCTCTCTGACATATTCTCCGGGCGCGTTTCCTGCCGCAATAATGCCAAGACCGCCGCCCTCAGATACGGCAGCGGCCAGCTTTCCGTCAGCGATCCACGCCATTCCTCCCTGAAATACCGGGTACTTTATACCCAGCATTTCACACAGACGTGATTTTATCATTGTACGAATTACTCCTGTTTGCTCTCGATGAATTTAACGAGATCGTTGATAGTTTCAACTTTCTGATCCAGCTCGATCTCGATACCTATCTCGTCCTCGAGGTTCATAAGAAGCTCAACGGTATCGAGAGAGTCAATACCCAGCTCCTCAAAAGTGCTTTCAGGCTTGATCTCGGCTATGTCGCGGTCGGTACGATCGGCAATGATCTTTGCAATAGTTTCAAACAGGTTGTCCATAATTGTTTCCTCCAAAAAATAAATATTTTGATTTCCAAACGGTGCTGCGCTCATTCTCGGCGAGCGGTCACAGCGTTTGCTTGTACTATTATACATAAAGGCAGTTCCCGAAATGTTCCATTGCTGTTCCATTGCTGTTCCTCAGAGCAGGTGTACATATGAATACTCGGAAAATAATTTGTAAAATAATTGTGAACATTTCCCTTTGTGGCACGAAAATTGCCGTAAAAGGCGCTATACTGCCGCTTGTCAATTGACAAATCGCGAGATTTATGTTATGTTTAAATTAAGATCATAATATTATAAATAAGGTATACGGGTGCGATCATATGAGAAAAGACCATAGCAGCATACTATACAATAATATAAACGGATTTCATCAGCTAAGCTCCCCGAGCGATACCCTGCTGACAAGCGTCAGCGTGAGCTTTTGCAAAATGCTGGGATATACGGAAAAAGAGCTTGTCGGAAGCGACTTTGCCGACCTTGTACACCCCGACGACCGCGAGACCTTCAAAGGACTTATGCAGAGCCTTTCGCCCGCAGGAAACAGCGTACACACAGCACGTTTCAGAGTAAGGCACAAAAGCGGCAGGACGATGACGGTCAGCGAGTCGGTATCGGTGAACATATCCAAAAGCGGCGTGATATCGGTATGCGGCGTTATGACCGACATATCGCAGACGGTATCCGAAAACACCGAGCTGGATTACCTGCGCAGCACCGTGCCCTGCGGATTTTTGACGCTCACCTGCGACGAACACCCGAAGATAATTTATATGAACGAGCGTATGTCGCAGATACTGCGCGTTCCCGAAAGTGCGGAGGGTGTTCCCTATCCTATGCGGCTGCTCGGCAACGACGTTTACCTGATGATACCCGTTGAGGAGCGTATGGAATTTGCGCAGATAATAAGCAGCGCGCAAAGCGCAGGCGGCAAAGCCGTTTACGGAGAATTGTCAGCTATCCGCTTTGACAGCGTAAGGATAAGGCTTTCAGGCTGGATGTCAAAGTACACGGACGAAAGCGGCAACGAAATGCTCCGCGCCGTATGCACGGATATCACCGACAGGTACAATATGCAAAAGGAACGCGCCGCAAAGCGTTATCTTTCGGTACTCGGCGAGGTCTACGAAAAAATATTCCTGTGCGACCTCTCAGGCAAAACGATAACCCTGCTCGAAAGCGGCGGCAGTGAAGCGTTCAACAACATACGCGGGATACCTATGCACCTCGATCAGGCTATATCGCATTGGATAGACACCATAGTCAGCGAAGAAAGCAGGCAGACCCTTCGCGGACTTGCCGCAGATATTTTCGACAGCAAGACGGCAGGCAAAAACGGCGGCATACCCAAAACTCAGTTCAGCGCGGTCTCCTCGAGCGGCGAGGAAAAGCGTTATATTGCGGCATACATACCCGTTGACGAAGCGCAGGGGCTTTTCTGCTGTAAACGCGCGGAGGAAAACAGCTCCCGCCGCGGCGGCGAAGTAACTGCCGGCGTTCAGGAGCTCGTTATGCAGATGACGGACGGCATTGTCGCTTTCGAGATAGAGGACGCGCGTATCAGACCGCTTTACGCAAGCGACAACGTTCGCACATTCTTCGGATATTCAAAAGAGGAGTGGTCTTATCTTGCGCGCAAAAGCCGAACGCTGAAAGACTTTGTTTCGCGCAGCGGCATACCATACAGCGATTTCGTAAAGATATTCGACAGCGGCGAGGCGGAGTTTGAGTACACAGACACAAAGAGCGGCACGCGCCGCAGGATAAGAGCGGTCAGCTCGCACTCGGCTGAGGACGGAGCTCCGCAGTACGTTATGCTGTACAACACAACCGAAAGCGTCAGCAGCGACCCCGCAGGCAGCGTTACCGTCAGACCGAGAGTGTACATTCGCACTTTCGGATATTTCGATGTGTTTATCGGCGACAAGCCGATAGCTTTCCGTAATGAGAAGTCAAAGGAGCTGTTCGCTCTGCTGGTCGATCGCAAGGGCGGCTACATCTCGGCGGCGGAGGGCATAGGCTTCCTGTGGGAGGACGAACCCGTAAATACCGTAACACAGGCAAGATACCGCAAGGTGGTGTATAATCTCAAAAATATACTCGCGGAACACGGTATTGCCGATATCGTTGCTTCCGCTAACGGCAAACACCGCCTCGTGACCGAAAACGTGCGGTGCGATCTGTATGATTACCTCTCACATCGCGAAAAGTTTGCCCACCTGTTTAAGGGCAGCTACCTCACTAATTATAGTTGGGGCGAAACTACCCTCGCCGAACTGGTAAATTGAATTATAAAATCATTGGTTATCTACCGTACCTGTTTTTCTTTTGGGGAAAACCTTTCTGAAGAAAGGCTTTTCCCCATACCCCTTTCCAAAGACTTTTATATTGTTTTTTGGCGAGGGGTAATTTCTTTCATAAACAGCGATAAATTGTAAGTTATCAATTTTCTAAAGAGAACAATTACCCCTCGCCAAAAAATATATGAGTTTTAGTGAGGGGGCTTGGGGGAAGACCCTTTTCCAAAAGGGTCTCCCCCAACAGCAAAGTAGGTATAGTAAGTAAACCAATGACTTATATTACAATATTACTTTGGCTATTGGTGGGGTCTTGAAAAAAGGCAGACAACGTGTTATAATATAGGCACTGACATTACAATATGTCAGATACTGATAACGAAAGGATATGATGTAATGAGCAAGTATGCAGGAACACAGACGGAAAAGAACCTGGAGGCAGCTTTTGCAGGGGAGTCGCAGGCGAGAAACAAGTATACATATTTTGCGTCAAAGGCAAAGAAAGACGGTTTTGAGCAGATAGCGGCGTTATTTCTCAAGACAGCCGACAACGAAAAAGAGCACGCAAAGATGTGGTTCAAGGAGCTTGAGGGCATAGGCAGCACGGCGGAAAATCTTGCGGCTGCGGCTGACGGCGAGAACTACGAGTGGACGGATATGTACGAGGGCTTTGCAAAGACTGCCGAAGAAGAGGGCTTTAACGAGCTGGCAAAGAAATTCAGAATGGTAGCCGCTATCGAGAAAGCTCACGAGGAAAGATACCGCGCTCTGCTGAAAAACGTAGAGACTGCCGCGGTATTTGAAAAGAGCGAAGTCAAGGTATGGGAGTGCCGCAACTGCGGTCATATCATTGTTGGTACAAAAGCGCCCGACGTATGTCCTGTTTGCGCGCACCCGCAAAGCTTTTTCGAGATACACGCCGAAAATTATTGATATCGAAACAATGAAAATGCCCCCGAAGCTTATCCGAGGGCATTTTTTGTTTGAGGAAGATTTATATATACTATGTATACAAAGCTCAGTCCACAGTTTTCAGCTTGATGTCGCCGCTTACGGTCGCCACATTGAAAGTGCCGTTTTCCTCAGCTTTCGGCAGGTCAATATCGCCGCTCACGGTGTCGGTCACAAAGTCCTTTCCGCTCAGCAGAGTTCCCTTAACATCGCCGCTTGTCGTGTCAACGTCAAACTCCTCGCCGTCGCAGCCGTCAAACGTTATGTCGCCGCTGACGCTCGTTATTTCCGCCTTGTCTGCGATAACGCTTTTCAGCTTCACTTCTCCGCTTGTTGTTTCAATGAAAGCCCTTTGGGTGTCCACGCCGCTTATTGTTATATCTCCGCTCACAGTTGAGACTTCAATTTCCGTTTCAGCCTCGCCGCTGAAATCAACATCTCCGCTCGTCGTTACAATTTCCGCGCTGTCAAAAACAAACTCCTGCCCTATCTTAACGTCGCCACTCACGCTCTCGGCGTATATCTTGTCAAACTCATTTTTCGGCAGAGCTACGGTTATGACCATTTCTTCCGAGAAAAAGTCAATGTCCATTCTTTCCCACCATTTTCTGTCGTCATACCGTATAATTTCAAGCACGCCGTTTTCCGCGTTTACCTTGTGATAAATGTCCTCACTGTCATATACCGTCACATGGCATTTGCCGTCGCTCGATGTTATAAGCTGCACATCACATTCAACAGCCTCGATGTGAATGTTTTCAATATCTTCAGTAAATTCGTACTCTTTTTCGCTGTACTGAATAGAGTTGAATTTAGTTATGTCAAACCCCGAAAGCGCGTATGCCGTGCCAGATACAGCGCAGCCTGCCAGTATCAGTACCGTCGCCGCTATCAGGGATATTTTTTTACCTTTTTTCATACCTTTTCAAACCTTTCAAAAAATCATATAAAGCACTTCTTTATGCCGATAAGTATCTTCTTGCCCAGTATCGCAGCGCCCTTTGCCGCCAGATTTCCTATGTGGAAAAACAGTATCATCAGTCCTGCGCAAACAAGCGCTATGCCAAAATACATCGCCGACTGCAACGCCGCGCCCTTGAACAGCGTAAGACACATATCGAAAATGCCTGCCGCAACCGCCGCCGCAAACGAAATAAACACCGCGTAAAGCGAAATTACCACCGACCACAGCACAATGTACAGCGCGAATATCACGATCGCCGCAGCAAGCAAAAGCGCCGCCCACACCGGCGAGCCCAAAACAAGCAGCGCTATCTCCAGACCTTTCAGCGCGCGCTTTGGCTTTACGCGCCTTTTAACGAGCTTTTGCAGCGGCACATCTGCCAGTATCTCGGATACAATGCTGTCCATACTGCCAATGTCAGCCACCGCCTGCGCCTCGTCCATACCGTCCTCCAACCTGTCGTCTATCATCTCTGAATAATAGTCCAGCGAACGTTTTATATCCTCGTCGGGCAGACCGTTCAGCCGCCCCTCAAGCTGCGTTAAAAATTCATTTTTCGTCATCGCAGTTTTCCTCCTTCGTAACAAATCCGTATATCGACATTATCTCTTTCCATTCTTCCTTGAATTCCTCTATGCGTTTTCTGCCGGATTCAGTAATGCTGTAGTATTTTCTCAGCCTGCCGTTGTGCTCGGCGGTGCGCTCCGTCAGCAGCGAGGCAGCCTGCAAACGCCGCAGTATCGGGTAAAGAGTCGATTCCGATATCTCCACATACGGCTTAATATCTTTGATTATCTTGTATCCGTAGCTGTCCTCGTTCTTTATCGCCGCAAGCACGCATACTTCAAGCAGACCTCTTTTCAGCTGTATATCCATACAATACCTCCTTACACATAATACTATATCACGCATAGTATTGCCTGTCAAGTATATTTTACGTTTGTTAATACTTTGTTTACAATTATCAAAACAAAAAATCACCGCAAAGCTATCGCCCCGCGGTGGTATATGTTCTTTTGGAGTACTCTACTTATTTTACTTTATAATACATACTCAAATAATGACGTATTTCTGTGTTAAATTCATAATATGTCTGAATTTGTTCTACTGTTTCAAATTCTTCTTTATCATAAACATAAATTCTAAAACTATAAGATAGCTCCAAACTATTTAAATAATCAAGGAGCCTTTGAGTTTCTTCCTCAAAATTTCTGTCAGGAGAATAATATTCTTCAGATAAAATAATACGCAGCATACCGCTTGCATCGCTTTTTTTATTTAAAATATAATCAACGTCGCTTGGAGGCTCCGGATCTTTATTGACATCATTGTATCCTAATGAAGCAAATACTTTGTAATTAGTATAGTCGGTATATTCCGAAACCACTTCGTCAAACCACTCGGCGCTCATCGGCGAAACATAATATGAATAATAATTCTCGGCTTTAATACAATAAGAATCGTAAAAACCATCACCGTCTGAATCGGTATCAGGTTCGGGATATATGGTAACATCATATTCATTGTCATTTTCAGATGTTTTGAAATGCGCCGATACATATTTTTCGCCGCCGACGCGTTTGACAGAACCGGTGGTCATTTCGCAATCAACGCCGTATTTATCTTCTATGTAGTTTGTAACAAGTTCTTCAATTTCATCAAAATCAAAATCGTGATTTTCCATTCCGTCAGGATATAAAGACATAGGCGGCTGACAGCTTGTAAAGCACAATATTGATATCAGCATGCATACTACCGACATAAACTTTTTCTTCATACCTTCGCCTCCTTGTTATTGTTTACTGTGTACATTTTACCATAACATGTAAATATAATCAATACCTGCAAATAACATTTGCCGCCATAGACCATGCGTGATAAGGTGAATGTTGATAGATGTCATTGTTGAAAAATCTGTCTGATTTTATTATATATCATATTTTTTGTTTTGACAATGGATAAATTGCAGAAAAAACAATTCTTGGTTTGGTGGTATTGTCATAAATTAGTTGGCAGGTAAAATTAAAGCTTACATAAAAACGCCCCTGACATAAGTCAGAGGCGTTTCTGGCTCCCCCTGTCCGACTCGAACGGACGACAACTCGGTTAACAGCCGAGTGCTCTACCGACGTCCTCAGTAAAATCCTGTGATGTCGGGTACAGTCTACTTTTAATTAAAAGGACTTATCACCCAATACTAAATCATTTTGGCGATGAATATTTTATTGTTTTTCTATCCTGCTCCATTTTTCTATAAGATAATTGACAAATGCCGAGCAAGAAACAAGCATATACTTGGCATCTTCAGCCGGTGCTTCCTTAAAATCTATACCACCGTGACGTATTCCTTGTTCATCGGAAGTGTATCCATACAGCGAGTTAAATGCACTTTCCATAGCAGGGTGAATGTATACTCCCTTCTCTTTTAGTCTTTTTATGGCAAAACCTAAAGTAGCACCTTTCCCGGATGTCGAAGTAATAATACAGCATATTGCCTCAACTGCGCTTATTGATTCTTTTATTGAATTTTCATAGTCGGGATTTTCTCTGTCGGAATAATGTTCTAACGCTTTTTGAATATGCTTATTAACACTATCATAAGGAGTGCTTGCAGCATTCTCTATAGCGTTGATCTCCAGTTCATTGGATATCGGCGCAACTTCGCCGTTGATCACCCTATATCCTGATTTTTCTTGTTCAAGAAGATCATTGTATTGCTTAGTCCGTACAGCTCTCGCATCTTCATCCAAAACAGATAAGTGATTTTCTATAAAGTCATAGATGATATACCAGGGAGTATCTTTCAGTATCAATTCCTTTAAATATTTTGTTTTGCCGGTCTGATCTATATCTGCACCGAATTTGTCAAGCAAAAGATCTTCCACTAAAGGCTCTCCATTTAATGATTTTCCTATCCTGTCTGAGCCTAATCCGCCAGCTTTGATCTCTGTACTATAAAACAAATTCCATATTCGTTGTCTCAACCTATCGGAAACAGTTTCAATCTGAATTGGCTGCTCAGGTTTATAATTATACTTTTCTGAAAACATTATTATCAACTCGCTTAAAATGTATGTCCTATCATCCTCTCAGACAGTATCTTTCCGCACATATAATAATTGGTATTTCTTGCCTAACGCATGATAACTATTTATTAT